>NZ_CP135990.1:3163700-3796440 GCF_030315915.2 Providencia zhijiangensis
CATCCACCCAGTTTCTTAATGTTTCTATATCTGATTTCCAATCCTGTTTTAACTCATCAACCCACTCTTGCACATTGTCCCACCATGCTGGTAATTCAGGGGATTGGATCTGCTGAGCGAGTTTCTGTAAATTTTTCAGTCCCACTGAACCCGCGGCACCTTTAATTTTGTGAGCTTCCTCAACAATTCCCTTCTGATCTTTAGCCACCATATTGGAATCGAGAATCGCTAAATAACCCGGTAGCATTTTTTCAAATACTTCTAAACCGTCATAAATTAGTTTTGGTCCAACTAATTCAATGTATTGCTCTAACATTTCACGATCTAAAATTGACTCATCAACTTCTGCCATATCCACTTGCTCCTCATGCTTGTCATTTGAAGATGCATTCTCGCCCCAGAATTGCTCAATCACTTGAGTGAGCGCAGGAACCGATAATGGTTTGCTCAGAACACCGTCCATTCCCGCATCAAAGTACTCTTTCTTATCTTTGAGGACATTCGCGGTCAAGGCGATTAATGGTGGTAAATCATCCTTATCATACTGTTGTTTAAGCTGTTTAGAGATATCTAACCCCGTCATATCAGGAAGTTGGATATCCAGTAGAACTAAGTCGTATTCCCCAGGTGCGAACATCTCTAACGCGTCCTTACCTGTCATTGCGACATCAACAGTGTTACCAAGGTTTTCTAGCACAGAACACGCCACAACCACATTTAGTTCAATATCTTCTACTAGTAAGATATGGAGCGCTGGTAATGGATAATCATCTTCGTGCTGTTGCTGCTCTTCGATTTCAGCCTCAACCTCAGGGGCTATAATCGACAATGTAAATGTTGAACCATGCCCAATATTGCTTTCCACGCGAATATCGCCCCCCATACTTTGTGCTAACCTACGGGATACAGAAAGCCCAATCCCCGTTCCCGTTGCAGGACGTCCACCAGCGGAATCGCGAACTTGATAATACATAGCAAAGATTTTATCTAATTCATCTTTAGGAATACCGATGCCGCTATCTTTGACTTGGAAAAATAGCTTGTCATCCGCTTCACGCCAGATGCTCAATTTAACTTCACCTTTTTGAGTGAATTTCACCGCATTACCGATTAAGTTCCACAGAATTTGGCGTAAACGCGTGCCATCCGTCAGAATAGTTTTCGGTAAACCGTGTGCGACATCCATAACAAACTTCAAGCCTTTCGGCTGAACCAGTAGCCCGCTTAAGTTTTCTAAATCGTTCACAAACTCGGGCAATGTCACAGGTTGGTTATCCAATTGGACTTTGCGACGCTCGATTTTGTCCATTTCAATTACATCATTAAAAATATTGCCTAAGGTGACGGCACTGACGTGAATGGTTTTTAAATAGCTCGATTGTTCTTTGGTAAGCTTGGTATCCAGTAAAATACGGCTAAGCCCCACAATGCCATTAAGCGGCGTACGAAGCTCGTGGCTGATAGTAGAGATAAAGGTGGTCTTCTCTCTACTGGCGTTCTCTAACGCCTCCTGGTAGCGCTTACGCTCGGTAATATCACGCCCGAACCCCATTAGCCCGTGGCGTTTCCCTACGCGGTCATAAAATGGCACTTTTCGCAGCTCAAAACAGGCTTTTCTCCCGTCAGGGTAAACTAGCCACTGCTCATAGGTTAATGCCACATTGTGTCTGAAAACTTTCTCGTCCGTTTCCATTACTTTTGCGGCAATTTCTTCATCATAAATGTCCAGTGGCGTTAAACCGACTAGCTGTTTTTCACTCTTACCAGTGAGCAGCTCCATTGCACGGTTACAACCAGAAAATTCATTGTTTTCATTACGATAATAAACAAGGTCAGGGGAGGCATCGAGGAATGAACGCAGCAAAACAGATTGCTGTTCGAACTCAATTTGAGTCTGTTCTCGGTATTTCATTTCTTGTTTGAGTTGCTCTAACAACTCAAGATGGGCACTTTCGGCTTTTTCACGCTCTAAAATTTCTAAGTTAAGTTGCTCAATATTGCCTTGAAGCTGAGTATTCAGTTCCGCATCACGCTTTCGCATCACTTCGAGCTTATCAACCATGCGCGTTAAACGCTGGCGAGATTCTTCTAATTGTTCTACCACCACCGAAAGAAAATAAACTGCTAATGGCGTAATAATTAAGCCAAAGAAAATGGAGCCGACCATATCGAGGCTATCGACTTGTCCTCGAAGAAAAATCGCTACCGCCATTTGCATTATCATGGCAAGCACAACTAACGCTGACGCGAGAAGCAAAGAGAAACGCACTAAGCCTAGCTTCATCATCAGGTCAACATAGTATTGTGCAAGACCGCGAAGTACTTTCATAACCACCCCTTAGTTAAATTCTCACTGAATCATATATCAAACAGGGCTGTTTCGGATGGGGTTTCATACGAAATATCGATCCTGCTCATTAAATCGTCTGTCACAATGGGATATTCACCCGCGTATTAGTAACTTTATTACGATAATCACTATTTATATCAATGCTATCAAAGTAAACTTTAATTTATATCATTCCCGTAAAAGAATTTGGCAGGAAAGGTGCCTATGTCCTCTTCAAATATGGGTTCGCCTCGTCTTGAACCTCGAAAAAAAGCGCTGACGATCCGCAAAATTGAGTTTGTGGAAATTTACCAGCCAATGAGCGGCATTGAAGCTCAGCATCAAGCCCAGCGTTGCTTATCTTGCGGGAGCCCCTATTGTGAGTGGAAATGCCCGCTCCATAACCCTATCCCGAATTGGTTAAAACTAGCTGGAGAAGGTCGAATTCTTGAGGCAGCGGAGCTTTGTCATCACACCAACAGCTTGCCAGAAATTTGCGGTCGAATTTGCCCGCAAGAACGATTGTGTGAAGCCGCTTGTGTCCTGAATGAAACCTTTGGTTCTGTCACGATTGGGCATTTGGAGCGCTATATTACCGATACTGCGTTTGAACAAGGTTGGCGCCCTGACCTTTCCCATGTTAGGGAAACCGATAAGCGAGTCGCGATTATCGGTGCAGGCCCCGCAGGTCTTTCCTGTGCCGATGTGTTGGCTCGCCACGGCGTTCAAGCAACGGTGTTTGATAAACATCCTGAAATCGGCGGGTTACTCACTTTTGGTATACCTGCCTTTAAGTTAGAAAAGTCAATAATGCAGCATCGTCGACGCATTTTTGAAGAAATGGGGATTATCTTCAAACTCAACACCGAGATTGGGCAACATATCCCGTTAGAAACGTTACTCAATGAATTTGATGCTGTTTTTATTGGAACCGGCACCCATCACCCAGTTTCAGGCAATCTCCTCAACGAAAACGCTATAGGTGTTTATCAAGCACTTCCTTATTTAGTGGGCAATGCACGTCATTTATTAGGTTACGCTGACGATCCCCGATATCCTTACGTATCACTGGAAAATAAGAATGTGATTGTGATGGGCGCAGGAGATACCGCGATGGATTGTGTCCGTAGCGCTATTCGCCAAGGAGCCAACCAGGTCAGTTGTGTCTATCGAGGTGACTCTTCAGAAATGCCAGCAACACCGCGAGAAGTCCTACACGCCCAAGAGGAAGGCGTACAGTTTCATTTTCACTTACAACCCATTGGGGTTAACACTAACTCCGAGGGGCAACTTATCGGTGTTCATTTCACCAACACACTATCGAATTCCACTAAATTGGAAGAAATTACACACTCTGCTGATGTGGTCATTATTGCGTTTGGTTTTGAATCTGACGATATGCCGTGGATTAGCGCACATTCCATACAGCGCGATACGAGCGGTAGAATAATTGCCCCTCGTCATCATCATTATGCTTACCAGACTTCACACCCTAAAATTTTTGCAGGGGGGGATGTGGTACACGGTTCTGATTTAGTGGTAACAGCAATTGCCGAAGGGCGTGGAGCCGCAGAAGGAATAATGAGTTTTCTTCAGGTATAAAAAAAGAGGAATTTCTTCCTCTTTTCAGCATTGACTATTCAATCTTCATTGCCACGATTTGTGTTTATTTCACAACCCGTAACGCTGGACGACCTTTCGGTGGTCTTGGTGGCTCATCATCTGGGAATGAAGGCTCTTCAGTTTGAGTGGCTTCATCATGAACCAATACGATGTTGTCAGACAGTGCTTCATCAGTTGTGTTCTCTTCCCCATCAAAGTGCTCATCATAAGCTGCTTCCGGTTCAAACATCATACCAGCGCCATTTTCACGCGCATATACCGCCATGATAGCCGCCATTGGTACATAAACCTGACGAGGTACACCACCGAATCTCGCATTAAACCGCACTTCTTCGTTGGTAATTTCAAAGTTACCAACTGCACGTGGGGCAACATTTAAAACAATTTGCCCATCACGCGCAAATTCCATTGGAACATTCACCATGGGAAGAGTGACATCAACCACCAAATGCGGAGTCATATCGTTATCCAGCAACCACTCATAGTGGGCGCGCAGCAGATAAGGGCGACGTGGTGTCATTGGTGTCATTTCCATCATCCGACTTAGCCTCGTGCTGACTGGCGCATTTCACGCTCTAATTCAGTTAATGATGCTAAAAATGAATCGCGTTCAAATACACGCTGCATGTACATCTGTAAATGTTTGCTGATTGCAGGCTTTAATTCGATCCCTAACACAGGTAAGCGCCATAACAACGGTGCTAAATAGCAATCGGCTAAGCTGAATTCATCACTCATAAAGTATTGCATGTGTTCAAATGTCGGAGAGACTGCGATCAGCTCTTCAGCTAATTGACGACGCGCACTTTCAGCTTCTTGTGCAGTTCCTTTCTCGATTTTTGTCATCAGTGAATACCAGTCTTTTTGGATACGGTGCATCAGCTGACGGCTAATACCACGTGCAACTGGATAAACTGGCATTAACGGTGGATGAGGGAAGCGCTCATCAAGGTATTCCATGATGATATGTGGGTCATACAGAGTCAGATCGCGATCCACCAGCGTTGGTACGCTTTGATACGGGTTAAGATCAATAAGGTCTTGAGGCAGGTGACCAGGCTCGACATGTTCAATCTCAACACTAACACCTTTTTCAGCGAGTACGATGCGTACTTGATGGCTAAAAATATCAGTAGGGCCTGAAAACAATGTCATTACCGAACGTTTATTAGGAGCAACAGCCATTAAAACCTCCAAATGATAAAAATAATGATCCTTAAATAAGGATTAATTCATTATTTCCATTTTTAAAATCCCATGTACTTAACCTTCAAGATCCATTTTGAAAGTCAGCACAACCCTCTCGCTTCATGAAAGCGAGAAATAATCAAATAAAAAACTGGGGCATAGTCTAACAGATTTTGTACAGCTTAGGGGGCTAACCTAGAGAAAATCATCGGTTAATTTTATTAGAGGAGAATATCCACATTAAAATCAGCATTATCAGCTTTTGATTTTTGATAATTAAAAATTAAAACCTTAAAGCCAACTCCATGGTTAATGAGTTATATTTTTACTGTATTTGAGATATGACGCAAAATGAGAGTGGAATAATAGAATAATATTTTCTGCCTGTCTTTATTTTAATTAAATCATGATGGCTCAATATTTGATTTATTTTAGGCAATAAAAAACCCGCCATAAAGACGGGCTTTTTCATCAATTTTATGCCCAGAAGGCAATAAATTAACGTTTGGAGAACTGTGGACGACGACGTGCTTTACGCAGACCCACTTTCTTACGTTCAACAGAACGCGCATCACGGGTAACGAAACCAGCTTTACGCAGATCAGAACGAAGAGTCTCGTCATAAGCCATCAGTGCACGTGTAATACCGTGACGGATTGCGCCTGCCTGACCAGAGATACCACCACCTTTAACAGTGATGTACAGGTCCAGTTTTTCTAACATTTCAACCAGTTCTAACGGCTGACGAACTACCATGCGCGCAGTTTCGCGACCAAAGTATTGTTCCAGTGTACGTTGATTGATTGTGATGTTACCGCTACCCGGCTTAATAAAGACACGAGCAGATGAGCTTTTGCGGCGACCAGTGCCGTAGTATTGATTTTCAGCCATTGCTATAATCCCGATTAAATGTCAAGAACTTGCGGTTGTTGTGCCGCGTGGTTGTGCTCATTACCTGCGTAAACTTTCAGTTTACGGTACATTGCACGACCCAGAGGTCCTTTTGGCAACATGCCTTTAACCGCGATTTCAAGCACACGCTCAGGACTACGAGCAATCATCTCTTCGAAAGTTGCTTGCTTGATTCCACCAATATGGCCAGTGTGGCGATAGTAGATTTTGTCTTCGCGTTTTTTGCCGGTAACAGCAATTTTTTCTGCATTCAGAACGATGATGTAATCACCAGTATCCACGTGCGGAGTATATTCCGCTTTATGCTTACCGCGCAGACGGCTAGCAATTTCAGTTGCAAGACGGCCTAAAGTTTTGCCATCTGCATCAACAACATACCAGTCGCGTTTTACGGTCTCTGGTTTAGCTGTAAAAGTTTTCATTAAAACTTACCCAATATTGAAGTTACACGTTGTGTGAACACTCATGTTCGTAAAATATAGCGAGGTTCACGCGACTCATTGTCCAGCAAACCCACCCCTTCGAGCAGCCTAGCTGGCATTAATGCGTTATTTTTTGGGAAATAAAAAACAACGCCGTAACGTGGGGTCGCAAGATTATAGAGAAGTCAGCAACAAAAATCGACCCCAAATGCATTTTTTTTACGTTCAAATAAACAATTAGTGCCGCATGTTCAAAAAGCGCGCATAAATCTGGAGAGAAAACGACGTCCTTGAGACTCATTTCCTCTTTGGCTTCTATGATAAATGCGGGATTTTCAAATATTCTTCACTTTGCATTTCTTGCAAGCGAGAAAGGCAGCGCTGATATTCAAACGCCAAAAGTTGCCCTTGATAAAGTGAATCCATCGGCACCTGTGCATTGATCATCAATTTTACCTTACGTTCATAGAACTCATCAATAAGTGCGAGAAAACGTCTGGCCGGATTTTCATCCTTCATTCCCATTACAGGAACGTCATACAGCAATACCGTATGATAACAATTTGAGAGGTAGATATAGTCGTTTTGGCTACGAGGCTCTTCACACAAAACCTTAAAGTTGATTGCCAATACCCCTTCAGCGGAACGAATTGCCTGCATTTTCCGGTGGTTAACTTCTAATACAGGATTTTGCTGCCCTTCTTTACCCGCCAGTTTTACAAACACCTCATCTAAATGATGGCGATTTTGTTCATTAACTGGCGATAAAAATAGATGGGCTTGAGTCAGAGTACGCAAGCGATAGTCAATCCCCGCATCCACATTCATTACATCGCAATATTTTTTTATCTGTTCGATAGCAGGCAAAAAGCGAGCGCGTTGCAAACCGTTGCGATAAAGGTTGTCAGGAATAATGTTGGATGTCGCGACTAACGTGATACCCCGCGCAAAGAGCCCTTCTAATAGGGTTCCTAGAATCATCGCGTCGGTAATGTCCGAGACAAAAAACTCATCGAAACACAAAATATCTGTCTGTTTTTTGAATTCATCAGCAATAATGTCGAGCGGATTTTCCTGTCCTTGCAGCGCCATTAAGTCTTCCTGCACTTTCTTCATAAAGCGATGAAAGTGTAAACGCAATTTGCGCTCTCCCGGTAAACTGTCGTAGAACATGTCCATCAACCACGTTTTACCGCGACCTACGCCCCCCCACATATATAACCCCTGAACTGGCTCGCAGGTTTTTGTGGATGATTTCCCTAACAAGCGTCCAAAGCGCTGTTTTAGACCGTTTGTTTTTTCATTTGGGATGCAAGGCGTAGCACTGCAAAGTTGCTGATAAATCTTGTCTAATCGCTCTACGGTTTGTTTTTGTACGTCGTCAGGCTGGTAATTGCCTTGTTCAAGAGCTTGTTGGTAACGCATAGTAGGGGTCATCGGTGACATCAACTCAGTGATCCTTAAAATTTTCGGTTTTTTTTACCGTTATATGATATACACTGCCTTTATTATAACCAGATTCTGTTAGCATTTAACTTTCGATTAACTATTCGGCATAGAGTAAGGAATTTCGCTTTATTATTCCACTCTTTAGCATTAACAGATTTGCTATTAGCAGGTATAGTTAGGGTAATCGAGCTAAATTTTGGCGACCATTTTCTGTGAATTTTGATTGAAGTAAACGAAGGAGTTAGCATGACTTGGGAGTATGCACTAATAGGATTAGTTGTTGGCTTTATCATCGGCGCATTGGTTGTGCGTTATGGCAATCCAAAACTTCGTCAACAAAAAACAGCACAGGCTGAATTAGACAAAAAAAGCACTGAGCTGGAAGAGTATCGTAAAGAACTCGTTAGCCATTTTGCTCGCAGCGCAGAGTTATTGGATAAAATGGCACGCGACTATCGCCAACTGTATCAACACATGGCGCAAAGCTCTTCCGAGTTAATGCCGGATATGCAAGATAACCCATTCCATTATCGTTTGACTGAATCTGAAGCCGATAATGACCAAGCACCGGTTAAAATGCCACCTAGAGATTACTCTGAAGGTGCTTCAGGGCTGTTCCGCCCTCTCGATGAAAAAGAGAAGTAATTTTTTGATTATGCCACCAGTAGCGCCTGTTACTGGTGGTGTTATTTACCCCGCCGTATCATTCCAATTCCGAATGAAATCTTATAGTTAGTTTAGCTACTGTATAGAAGTTAGCGTTTCACCTAAACATCATGTAAATGGATGTAAAATTGTGGATAAGTACTATCGGCATAGGGAACTTTTCCGCATAATCCGTGGTCATAGTCATCAGTAAAATATTATTTGATACCCCAAAATACCTCCGCTTATATGACCTTAGGGTACCGTTAATGGGTGCCATTCATATGAGTTGATATTTTCTATTGAGAGAATCTACGGAATGATGAAAAGAAAAAATTTCTTTCTGACAGCAGTTGCAATGAGTTTAGGTTTAACCCTGTCCACGATCCCAGCAATCAGCAGCGCCGCATTACCGGCCACATTACCAGCAACCGCACAAAGCCAAAACATGCCGAGCTTAGCACCAATGCTGGAAAAAGTGCTGCCTGCCGTCGTGAATATCCATGTTTCAGGCACTCGTGTACAAAATCAACAAATTCCCGAAGAACTGAAATTCTTCTTTGGTCCAAATGCACCTTCACAACAACAAAGCGTGCGCCCATTTGAAGGTTTAGGTTCTGGTGTCATCATTGATGCGACACAAGGTTATGTTTTAACCAACAATCACGTTATTGATGGTGCTGATAAAATCCAAATTCAGCTGAATGACGGTCGCGAAATTGACGTCAAACTGATTGGTAAAGATCCACAAACTGACATTGCTCTATTAAAAATCAGCAATGCGAAAGATATCAAAAACCTCACCGCGGTTTCTATTGCAGACTCCGACAAACTACGTGTTGGTGATTTTGCCGTTGCCGTAGGTAACCCATTCGGTTTAGGACAAACTGCCACATCCGGGATTATTTCTGCGTTAGGTCGTAGCGGATTAAATCTGGAAGGCTTAGAAAACTTTATCCAGACCGATGCCTCAATCAACCGTGGTAACTCCGGTGGTGCGCTGGTTAACTTAAACGGTGAGCTGATTGGGATTAACACCGCAATTTTAGCGCCTGGTGGCGGAAATATTGGTATCGGCTTTGCTATCCCAAGCAATATGGCGAAAAGCCTGAGCGAGCAGCTGATTAAACACGGTGAAGTTAAACGCGGAATTTTAGGTATTAAAGGCACAGAGATGAACTCTGATATCGCTAAAGCCTTCAATATCGATGCACAACGTGGTGCCTTCGTCAGTGAAGTCATTCCAAAATCATCAGCGGCAAAAGCGGGCATCAAATCGGGTGACGTTTTAGTGTCTGTAGATGGTAAACGTATTAATAGCTTCGCGGAATTAAGAGCCAAAATTGGTACCAGCCAGTTAGGTAAAGAAATCACCCTTGGCCTGATCCGTTCAGGCAAACCAATGGAAGTGAAAGTGGTGCTAGAAAGCGATGAAGGTTCAGCGACCAACGCGGAAAAACTGAGTGAATCCTTATTAGGCGCCACCATTTCCAATGCGGTTGTTAGTAATACCAAAGGGGTACAAGTTGACAGCGTAGCACCTAAGTCTCCGGCTGCTGCGGTTGGTTTAGCGAAAGGCGACCTAATCTTTGGCGTGAATGACACTCGCGTAGAAAGTATCGACCAATTCCGCAAAATCATCGATAGCAAACCGCCAGTATTAGCGATGAAAGTGCTGCGTGGCGGTGAAACACTCTACTTATTAATGAAAAACTAATTCATTAAGTTACCGCACATAAATCAATAAAACGGGTACAGTATCACTCTGCTGTACCCGTTTTTTTATGTTATGCTCAAGCATCTCTCTGTCTGTCATTTCCATCATAGCGAACTTGGTAACCTTTAACATGGTCAAAAAGCTGCTTGTGTCTGTCCTGCTTGGATTGGTCACTGCCTCAATCATTATTGTGGCTGTCCCCTCATTGCGCCCACAGGGACTGGCTGATTTACTGTATGGGAAAACCAATAGCGAGCCTGTAAGCTATAACAAGGCCGTACGCCGTGCCGCGCCTGCGGTGGTGTATGTCTATAGCAGTTCTAAAGGGAGTTTTTCCCAATCGGGTCGGGAATTACAATCTCTTGGATCAGGGGTGATATTAAGCGCTAATGGCTACATAGTGACCAACAAACATGTGGTGGATAACCCAGATCAAATCCTTGTTGCTTTACAAGATGGTGCCATTTTCGATGCGCTTTTAGTCGGCTCAGACCCTCTCACCGACCTAGCCGTCTTAAAGATAGACGCTGAAAATCTCCCCGTTATCCCCATTAATACCAAGCGCATCACCCATGTTGGAGATGTCGTTTTAGCCATTGGAAACCCTTATAACCTTGGACAAACAGTCACCCAAGGAATTATCAGCGCGACAGGTCGTGTCGGGTTAAGCTCCACACGCCGCCAAAATTTCCTACAAACCGATGCCTCGATTAACTCCGGTAACTCCGGTGGTGCCCTCATCAACACTGAAGGGGAATTGGTTGGTATAAACACCCTTTCATTCAGTGCAGGGCAAGGCGTGAGTTCTGAAGGGCTGAGTTTTGCTATCCCTACGGCTCTAGCAACCAAAATCATGGAAAAATTGATCCGTGATGGTCGTGTTGTTCGAGGCTACATCGGCATTACGGCTCGTGAGTTACCGCAAATTCGCACAAATACAAATAATATCAATCAAATTCAAGGATTAAGGATTTTCCAAGTCTCAGCCAATGGACCCGCTGCAAAATCAGGCATTGAGCAAGGAGATATTATTTTATCCTTAGATGGAAAACCTGCCGTTTCTGCCGCAGAAACGATGGATTATGTTGCCGAAATTCGCCCTGGTACAAAAATCCCCGTTCAAATTTTACGTGATGGTAATGTGCAAAACATCGATATCGTGATTGAAGAACTTCCTGAAGGGCAAGCGAACTAAATCCTCAATTCCGCCCAGTCAAATCTTCCACTCAAAATAAGCCCGAAAAAAAAGGTTGTTCCGATGAAGAACAACCTTTTTGTTTTTTTGAAATCTCGCTTTTGCGATGATATCAACGCAATCTGGAATTAGTCTTCAGATTTAACGCGTTGAATATTAGCGCCTAACGCATTTAATTTCGCTTCGATATTTTCATATCCACGATCGATATGATAGATACGGTCAACTGTCGTTGTTCCACCCGCGATACAACCAGCAATCACTAAGCTTGCGGAAGCACGTAAATCTGTTGCCATCACTTGCGCACCAGTCAGTTTTTCAACGCCATGACACACAACGGTATTACTCTCGATATCCGCATGCGCACCCATACGAATTAACTCTGGAATATGCATAAAACGGTTTTCGAAAATAGTTTCAGTGATAACACCCGTACCTTCAGCCACCAGGTTTAATAAGCTAAATTGTGCTTGCATATCAGTAGGGAAACCAGGATGTGGAGCAGTACGCAATGTAACCGCCTTTGGACGTTTACCGTGCATATCTAGGCTAATCCAATCTTCACCCGTTTGAACATCAGCCCCAGCTTCTCGTAATTTTGCCAGCACCGCATCCAGCGTATCCGGACGTGCATTACGGCAAACCACTTTACCGCGAGAAACCGCAGCCGCGATTAAGAATGTGCCTGTTTCAATACGGTCTGGCAGAACGCGATACACACCACCACCTAAGCGAGCCACACCTTCAATGACAATACGGTCAGTTCCTGCACCAGTGATTTTCGCACCTAACGCATTTAAGAAATTAGCGGTATCTTCAATTTCGGGTTCACGAGCGGCGTTCTCGATGGAAGTTGTTCCTTCAGCAAGCACTGCGGCAGTCATGATGCTGATAGTGGCACCCACGCTCACTTTGTCCATCACGATATCAGCGCCCTTCAGACGCCCATTCACCGTTGCCTTAACATAACCATCTTCAAGGACAATTTTCGCGCCTAGTTTTTCTAAGCCGCTGATATGTAAATCCACTGGACGAGCACCAATGGCACAACCGCCCGGTAGAGAAACTTCACCGTGACCAAAACGCGCAACCAGTGGCGCTAATGCCCAAATAGAGGCACGCATGGTTTTCACCAGATCATACGGCGCACAATATTCAGTCACATTGCTAGCATCAACAAAAATCGAACCATTACGCTCGATTTTGACGCCAAGTTGGCTCAGTAACTTAATTGTGGTGTCGATGTCTTTCAGCTTAGGGACATTCTGTAATTCAACTGGCTCTTCAGCCAGTAAAGCAGCGAACAGGATTGGCAGTGCGGCGTTTTTAGCGCCTGAAATAGAGACTTCACCCTCTAAGCGGGTTGGTCCTTTAACTAAAAATTTATCCATTCTGGTATTCTCGTGTGTCAGATTTTTACAAACTGTCCGCTTACATATTCAAACTTATAGGCCGCTCAGCTTACGATCACGCTCCCACTGCGCTGGGGTATAAGCTTTAATTGAAAGCGCATGAATTCGGTTGTCCGCAATATATTCCATTAGCGGCGCATAGACTGCTTGCTGCTGTTTAACACGGCTCATGCCGTCAAAAAGGCTGCCAACAGCGATAACTTGAAAATGACTGCCATCGCCATTCACTATCACTTCATCCAGTGACAGCTTTTCCATTAAGACTTGTTTAATTTCGTTGGTATCCATAATGACTCAATTTTGTAATTAATTATGATAATAAATATAGCCATCTATCCTAAAGGATTCAGCTTAACACTTAAACTAAAGAAAACGCTTCTGGCGTATAAAAACACTCAGAAGCGCTATTTTTTACATAACTTGACTTAATCCATCAGCAGGGGCTTTACCCCGTACAATTCCATCAAGGTATTGAGATTATCGCTCACACCAACAAGGCCAAAATGACGTTGCTGGGATTGATACTCCCCTTTCAGACGCACTAGCATGGCGAGTCCGGTAGAATCCACATGGGTTAAATCAGAAACATCAATTTGCTCAACTTGGGTCAACAAGGCTTGGCGCTTATCCCAAAATTCAACCAGAGAATCGCGATTTAAAATACCGGAAAACGCCAATGTTTTGTTATTTTTCGTCCAAGATAACAAACTACTCATCTTACTTGCTCTCTTCTAACGTAATCGGCACCTGAGCACTACGTTGTAATTGAGCTGTCAATCCATCAATACCTTGCTTACGCAGAATATCACCCCACTCATTTTGCTTGGTGGTGATCATGCTAACGCCTTCAGCAATCATGTCATACGCCTGCCAGTAACCTGTTTTACTGTTTTTACGCCATTGGAAATCCAAACGTACTGGAGGGCGGCCATTAGTGTCATTGATGGTCACTCGGATAGCGACAATATTCTTGTCACCAATCGGCTGTTCAGGAGCGATGGTGTACGTTTGACCGTGATACATCGCCAGCGCTTGGCCATAAACTTGCTCAAGATAAGACTCAAATGCTTTAAAATAGGCATCGCGCTGCGCTGGAGTGGCATCTTTATAGTAAGTGCCTAATACCAACGCACCCGCATACTTAATTTGCACATATGGCAGTAACTCTTCACGCACGATAGTACGTAAGTAATCTGGGTTTTGTTTGATTTGAGGTTGTTCCGCTTTTAAGCGATCGAAGGTTTTCGCTGCGGCTTCTTCCATAAGCTTATACGGGTTAGTTTGGTCAATCGCCATCGCAAATGGCGCAACCACTAACATAGCTATCATTATTAAACGTTTAAACATAATTCATTCCTTTTAAGTTCACAGGGAATTACAACTTAGTGAGCAACAGGCTCTGACGGTGCTGCCACATGAGTCTCTGGCGCAGATGCCGGTGCTGCAGGTGCGGCTGCTTCAGTACCTTGGCTATCACCACTCTTATACAAGAATTGACCGATTAAATCTTCCAGCACCATAGCCGGTTTGGTGTCTTCTAAACGACCGCCATCTTTTAACATCGCAATCCCCATATCTTCGTCATAAGGACCGATATTCATGGCGATATACTGTTCACCAAGCAGACCTGAAGTCCGAATTGATAGCGAGCTGGAATCAGGAATATTGTCATATTCACTGAGTAAATCGATTTGAACGTCAGGAATATAGTTCTTTTTATCTAAAGAAATATTCGCAACCCGTCCCACGACAACGCCACCGACTTTGATTGGAGAGCCAACTTTTAAGCCACCCACGTTTTCAAAAGAGGCGGAAACTCGGTAAGTTGACTGACTACCAATCGATTGTAAATCCGCTACTTTTAAGCAGAGGAACACAATTGCGGCGATCGCCAGCAACATAAAACAACCCACCCATATTTCACTTTTTTTACTTTGCATGACTTAGTTCCCAAACATCAGTGCTGTCAGTACGAAATCTAACCCTAGAACCGATAATGATGCATGCACAACAGTTTTCGTCGTTGCACGGCTAATTCCTTCCGAGGTTGGAATCGCATCATAACCATTAAATAGTGCAATCCACGTTACCGTGATTGCAAAGACTAAACTCTTGATAAAACAGTTCACTAAATCGAGTCGCCACTCGACAGAGGACTGCATGGATGACCAGAAGAAACCGGGGTCAATCCCTTTCCAATCCACACCGACAATGGCACCACCAATAATACCGACGGCGACAAAAATCAGTGATAACAGCGGCATGCTAATGAATCCCGCCCAAAATCTTGGGGCGACAACACGGCGCAGAGGATCCACCGCCATCATCTCTAAACTCGAAATCTGCTCAGTGGCTTTCATCAAACCAATTTCTGCAGTTAATGCCGAGCCTGCTCGTCCCGCAAACAACAACGCAGTGACCACTGGCCCCAGTTCACGCAATAGAGAAAGCGCGACCATCATGCCAAGGCTAGCTTCTGCACTGAACGTCGTCAGTACCAAATAACCTTGCAAACCGAGCACCATGCCGATAAATAGACCAGACACCGCCACGATAAGTAGAGACTGAACCCCTACCGAATAAAGCTGTTTAACTAACAGTGGCCACTGTTTGCCAAACTCAGGTTTGCCAAATAGTGCACCAAATAATAAGTAGCCTGCTCGACCAAAAGCCGCAAATGTTTCAATCCATCGACGTCCGAAGGCAGCAATCGCCTTAATTATCATGTTCATTTACCCTAATAAATCAGCCGAATAGTCATTAGCCGGAAAGCGGAATGGCACAGGACCATCGGCAATACCATCCATAAACTGTCTGACGCGCGGATCTTGGTTTTCGCGTAACTCTTCCCCAGTTCCTTTCGCGATAACATGTTGCTGCGCCACAATATACGCTTTATCGGCAATACTTAGCACTTCTGGAACGTCATGGGAAACCACTACGCAGGTCACCCCTAACGCTTGGTTGAGTTCATCAATCAGTTTGACCAAAACTCCCATCGTGATTGGGTCTTGCCCCACGAAAGGCTCATCAAACATAATCAGGTCAGGGTCCAGAGCGATAGCTCTTGCTAACGCCGCACGGCGTGCCATTCCCCCTGAAAGTTCTGATGGCATTAATTTTGCGGCTCCGCGTAACCCCACCGCCTCTAATTTCATCATCACCGTCGTATGAATCAATGATTCTGGTAAATTTGTGTGTTCACGCAAAGGGAAAGCCACGTTATTAAAAACGTCCATATCGGTAAACAAGGCACCGGATTGGAATAACATGCTCATTTTTTTACGCGATTGGTATAACTTAGAACGAGACAGCGCAGGAATATTATCGCCATCAAACCAGATTTCCCCTTCTTCTGGGCGCAGTTGTCCGCCAATCAGTCTGAGTAATGTAGTTTTACCAATCCCTGAAGGCCCCATAATCGCAGTAATTTTACCACGAGGCACAGTTAGGTTAATATTTTCAAATATTTTCCTATTTCCCCGTGTAAATGACATGTTTTTGACTTCGATTAAGTTCTCTGTCTGTGCTTGCATCGTTTAATAGCTCGTTATAGGTCAAACTATGATTCTACCTAAATAAATTCAGGGTTTTACAGAAACATAAACCAAATAGTATTAACTAATATTTTACCTAATTAATAGAAGATAGCTCTTAGAAATTTATATATCCAACCATAAGGTTAAGAGAATTAAAAAAATTTTTTTTGGGCATCGGTGCGGTTAAACCCTAAAAGGCGCTTTTGAGCTCAAATCGCTAATAGAGACTCATAACTATCACATTCATAATAACCATGACATTCATAAAAGCTTAGAGACAAAATACTTACTGATACTAAGTATTCGTTATACAATCCGATTTCTCTTTTTTGATCTAACCGAAACTTTGAACCAACCGACACTTTTGATTCACCCGAAAACATCCATGGAATTAGACATGTCAAATATCGATTTTCAGAAAGTAGGTAAAGAAGTTCTCCATATCGAACGCGAAGGTCTGAAAAACCTAGAACAATATATTAATCATGACTTTGACCTTGCTTGTCAGCAAATCTTTGCTTGTCAGGGAAAAGTGGTCGTTATGGGAATGGGGAAATCAGGGCATATTGGACGGAAAATCGCGGCGACGCTTGCCAGCACAGGAACGCCTTCATTTTTCGTGCATCCCGGAGAAGCCAGCCATGGCGATTTAGGGATGATCTCCAATAAAGACGTTGTATTAGCGATTTCGAACTCGGGTGAATCGGGGGAAATTTTAGCCCTACTGCCCGTATTAAAGCGTATCAAAGTCCCACTGATCTGCATGACCAATAATCCAGACAGCAATATGGGCAAATATGCAGATATACACTTATGCATAAAAGTACCGCAAGAAGCCTGCCCGCTTGGTTTGGCTCCAACAACAAGTACCACAGCAACATTAGTGATGGGTGATGCGTTAGCCATTGCATTGTTAACCGCCCGCGGCTTCACAGCAGATGATTTTGCGCTGTCTCATCCCGGGGGCGCACTTGGGCGCAAACTTTTACTCTTAGTTCGTGATTTAATGAGTACCGGTGACGATGTCCCTCATATTCCGAAAAGTGCCACGTTACGGGAAGCCCTTGTGGAAATAACCCGTAAAAAACTGGGTATGACCGTCATTTGTGATGACGACATGAATATTCAAGGGATTTTCACGGATGGAGATTTACGCCGCATTTTTGATATGGGTATCGACCTCAACAATGCCAAAATTGCCGATTTAATGACGCCGGGCGGTATTCGAGTCGCACCGGGCATGCTAGCGGTTGAAGCGCTGAACCTGATGCAATCTCGCCATGTCACGTCGTTATTAGTGGCAGATGGCGACCAATTAGTGGGTGTTCTCCATATGCACGACCTACTGCAAGCGGGTGTGGTATAAGTCGAAAAGTATACATAAAGGAAATAGAATGAACCCTAATTATCAGAATACTTGCTATGGGTCTGTAGCGAATTCTGTGATAGAAAAAGCGACCAAAATTAAACTGCTTATCTGTGATGTCGATGGCGTGATGTCCGACGGTTTAATTTACATGGGGAATAACGGCGAAGAATTAAAAGCCTTTAATGTCCGCGATGGGTATGGCATTCGCTGCCTATTAACCTCAGGAATTGAAGTCGCTATTATCACCGGGCGCAAAGCTAAATTGCTGGAAGACAGAGCCCAAACGTTAGGTATTACATATCTTTACCAAGGACAAAGCGATAAGCTTTTGGCGTATCGCGAACTGTTAGATAAACTACAACTAACAGAAGAGCAAACGGCTTACATTGGTGATGACCTCATTGACTGGCCTGTGATGGCAAAAGTTGGGTTATCTGTTGCGGTGGCTGATGCACACCCATTGTTATTACCTAAAGCAGACTATGTAACGCATATTGGTGGCGGAAAAGGTGCAGTACGTGAACTCTGCGACCTTATTCTGTTATCCCAAAATAAACTGGAAGAAGCTAAAGGCTTGTCGATTTAAAGAACAGATATCATTCATGAGCAACGCAAAAAAGTGGTTAATCATTGTTTTATCCCTCATTGTACTGGGGCTAATTGGTTGGAACTTTTCGGTTTACGACGACTCCAAACCATTAACAACAGAAATCAATGACGGGAAACCTAATTATCAAACTGATGATTCGGTAACTTTCGTCTATAATCCTGCGGGCGATTTAGCCTATAAACTCGCCGCGAGCAAAGTTGATAATTATACCGATGGAAAAATCACATGGTTTACCAATCCGGTATTAACCACTTATAACGATGCGGGTACGCCAACTTGGACGGTGAAATCCATTAAAGCAAGATTAACCAAAGAACGCGTGCTCTATCTGTATAGCGATGTTCAAGTTGACAGTTTGACCCCAGAGCCTCAAATCCAGCGTATTACCACAGATAATGCGGTGGTCAATCTAGTCACACAAGATGTTTCATCTGACGATAAAGTTACCATTATCGGACACGGGCTAAATTCAACGGGCTTAAAAATGAAGGGGAACCTTCGTACAAGAACCGCTGAATTAATTGAAGATGTTAAAACTCACTATGAGTTACAACCAAAAGAGCAACACAATGAATCAAGTAACTAAGAAAAGTTTTATTCAAGGGGCTGTTGCAAGTGCAATTTTGGCTCTTAGCCTGCCGGCAATGGCACTGAAAACAGATACTCAACAGCCGATGACCATTAACTCGGTTAAGCAATCTCTTGATTTAGAAAAAAATATCACCACATTTACTGATGACGTTGTTATCAAACAAGGTTCCATTGATATTCGTGCCAACAAAGTTGTTGTGACGCGTCCAAGCAGCGATTCCGATAAAATCGTCATTGAAGCATTTGGTACGCCAGTGACTTTCTTCCAGTTACAAGACGATGGCAAACCAATTAAAGGTCACGCATCCAAAGCACGTTATGAAGTTGATCAGCAGCTGGTTACATTAACTGGTGATGCCTACCTTGAACAGCTCGATAGCAATATCAAAGGCGATAAGATTACTTACGTCGTTCCAACGCAAAAAATGGAAGCGTTCAGTGATAAAGGCAAGCGCGTAACGACTGTCTTATTACCAGCCCAGTTACAAGAGAAAGGCCCAGCAGCGCAGGGTTCATCAACAAGTAAGAGTAAATAATTGTTATGGCAACACTAACCGCAGAGAATCTGGCGAAATCCTATAAAAAACGCAGCGTAGTCACTGACGTCAGCCTCGAAGTGAAATCAGGGGAAATCGTTGGTCTCTTAGGCCCTAACGGTGCGGGTAAAACGACCACTTTTTATATGGTAGTCGGCATTGTTCAGCGGGATGCTGGTAAAATTTTAATTGATGGGGAAGATATTAGCTTACTGCCTCTGCATGAGCGCGCTCGTCGTGGCATTGGCTACCTTCCTCAAGAAGCGTCTATTTTCCGCCGTCTCAGTGTGTATGACAACCTGATGGCGGTGTTAGAAATTCGTCCAGACTTAACCTCAGAACAGCGCAAAGAGCGCGCTGAAGAGCTGATGGAAGAGTTCAGCATTACTCACTTGCGCGATAGCGTAGGTCAGTCACTGTCTGGTGGTGAGCGTCGTCGTGTGGAAATTGCACGCGCCCTCGCTGCTAATCCAAAATTTATCCTGTTAGATGAGCCGTTTGCTGGGGTTGACCCGATTTCCGTTTTGGATATCAAAAAAATCATCCAACACTTGCGTGACTATGGGCTTGGCGTATTAATCACTGACCATAACGTCCGTGAAACTCTCGATGTTTGCGAACGTGCTTACATTGTTAGTCAAGGGCACTTGATTGCTCACGGCTCGCCAGAGATGATCCTTGAAAACGAGCAAGTGAAACGCGTTTATTTGGGTGAAGGCTTTAGACTGTAGTTTGTAAATTGTAGACTGTAGTTTTGCCTTGTTGGTTGTCATGGCATTGGTTGTGTAAGTGGTAATGGAGAATAAAGCACATTCATGAAGCAAAGTTTGCAGCTCAGAATCAGTCAACAACTTGCAATGACGCCTCAATTGCAACAGGCCATCCGCCTGTTGCAGTTATCCACACTTGAGCTTCAACAAGAAATTCAACTCGCCCTTGAAACCAACCCTCTGCTCGAACAAGAAGAATCATCCTCTGAGCAAGAAAATTTAGATAATCTAAGCAACGACACTGACAGCAGCGAAATCGATACTAAAGATGCCCTCGAAAAAGCAGATATGCCCGATGAGCTTCCTCTAGATGCTGATTGGGATGAAATCTATACGGCAGGCACCCCGTCAGGAACGAGCAACGACTATAGCTTCGATGAACTTCCTGTTTACCAAGGGGAAACCACCCAAACACTGCAAGATTATCTAATCTGGCAAGCGGATCTCACCCCGTTTACCGATACCGACCGCGCGATTGCAACCTCGATTATCGATTCGATTGATGATTCAGGCTATCTCACAAGTTCAATCAGTGAGATCCACGAAGGGATTGATGACCCCGATATCACTTTAGAAGAAGTGGTTGCCGTTTTAAAACGCATTCAGCATTTCGACCCATTAGGGGTGGCGGCGCAGGATCTCAAAGAGTGTTTACTGATCCAGCTCTCTTTATACCCCAAAGAGACAATTGGCCTGCAAGAAGCTAGACTGATTATTAGCAATCATATTGATTTACTGGCAAATCGTGACTTTCGTCAACTGAGTAAACTGACCCGTTTAAAAGAAGATGCGCTGAAAACAGCAATTGACCTGATCCTTACGCTGAATCCCAAGCCAGGGCAGTCAATCAATACGGGTGAATCGGAATATGTTATTCCCGATGTGCTGGTGAAAAAAGTCGGTGGACACTGGCAAGTTGAGTTAAATACAGATAGCATCCCTAAGTTAAGCATCAATAATCATTATGCTTCAATGGCAAATAATTCAGCCAGCGAAAGTGACACGCAATATATTCGCAGTCACTTGCAGGATGCGAAATGGCTGATTAAAAGCTTAGAAAGTCGCCATGAAACATTACTGAAAGTGGCGACCTGTATTGTTGAGCAACAACAAGAATTTTTTGAGTTAGGCGAAGAGTATATGAAACCGATGATTTTGGCAGACATTGCCTATCAGGTGGACATGCATGAATCGACTATCTCCCGTGTGACAACCCAAAAATTCCTGCATAGTCCACGAGGCATTTTTGAGTTGAAGTATTTTTTCTCCAGTCACGTCAGTACGGACACCGGAGGAGAAGCCTCCTCCACTGCGATTCGTGCACTGGTGAAGAAGCTGGTTGCTGCGGAAAACCCAGCAAAACCATTGAGTGACAGTAAATTGACGAGTATGCTGGCAGAGCAAGGTATACAAGTTGCTCGTCGAACTGTTGCTAAGTATCGTGAGTCATTATCTATTCCGCCATCAAATCAACGTAAACAGTTGGTTTAACCCAATAATATAAGGAAGATAGTATGGAATTTCAGATTACTGGACACAATATTGAAGTTACACCGGCATTGCGCGAAACGGTTGAGAAAAAACTCAAAAAATTAGAGCAATTGTTTGATCGTATTAACAGTATCCAAGTTGTTCTGAAAGTGGAAAAAGTTCAGCAAATTGCTGAAGCCACCCTGCAACTCAACGGCGCAGAACTTCACGCATCAGCGGAAGACGACGATATGTACGCGGCACTTGATTTACTCCTTGATAAGCTGTCACGCCAATTAACCAAACATAAAGAAAAACTGAGACAACACTAATACATTTAGCCAGTCGTTGACTGATTAGTCTTTGGCTGATGAATGTTCTGAACCAGATGGTGGCATACATCATCTGGTTTTGTAGTCCTAAGTGAATAATAAAATGAATAGTGATATAGAAATCCAATTAAGCGATGTTTTATCTGCCAGTTGCACACGTAATAATTTAGTTTGCACCAGTAAGAAGAGAGCATTAGAAATTATTAGTGAGTTAGCGGCCGCCGAGTTGGGATTACCGGAAAATACGGTATTTGAAGCGTTACTAACCAGAGAAAAAGTGGGTACCACGGGTATTGGTGGTGGAATTGCAATCCCTCATGGCAAACTTAGTGAAGGCGAAAGTGCACGCGCCGCTGGCGTGTTTTTGCATTTAGAAGAGCCCATTGCGTTTGATGCGATTGATAACCAACCTGTTGATCTGCTTTTTGCATTACTTGTTCCATCGGATCAATGTAAAACTCACTTACATACTTTATCTCTTATCGCTAAAAAATTAGCGGATAAAGCATTCTGTAAGCGTCTACGCAGTGCGCAAAGTGACGAAGAGTTATACCAGATCATCATTGAGTAAGTAATAACTAATATGTGTTGATGCCAGCCTAATGATATTGTTATGATTTCTTTCATTCGGCATCGTAAAACACCGCAAAATGCAAAATAGTCAGACGTGTTTGATCAATTAGAAATGTGTGATCAGTCAGAAATCGATCATTAAGATATAAATCCTTAAGAGACAGAAGGGAGTTAGCTCATGGTGCTGATGATTGTCAGCGGCCGTTCCGGTTCGGGAAAATCCGTTGCCCTACGCGCGCTGGAAGATATGGGTT
This sequence comes from Providencia zhijiangensis, assembly GCF_030315915.2. Taxonomy (NCBI): domain Bacteria; kingdom Pseudomonadati; phylum Pseudomonadota; class Gammaproteobacteria; order Enterobacterales; family Morganellaceae; genus Providencia; species Providencia zhijiangensis. Next base: position 3,186,637 of record NZ_CP135990.1, read on the forward strand.
TCTATTGTGTGGATAACCTGCCGGTAGTCTTACTGCCGGAATTGGCTAATTCACTTGCCGATCGCAATATTTCTGCGGCCGTGAGCATTGACGTGCGTAATATGCCCGACAATCCAGAAGTGTTCGAAGAAGCGATTGATAAACTGCCATCAACCTTCTCACCACAACTGCTGTTTCTGGATGCGGATCGCAATACATTAATTCGTCGTTACAGTGATACCCGTCGATTACACCCGCTTTCAAGTAAAAACTTATCCTTAGAAAGTGCCATCGATGAAGAAAACGAGCTATTAGAGCCGCTACGTTCCCGCGCTGACTTGGTCATTGATACCTCAGAAATGTCAGTGCACGAATTAGCGGAAATGCTCAGAACTCGCTTAATGGGCAAACGCGAGCGTGAACTGACGATGGTGTTTGAGTCCTTCGGTTTCAAACACGGCATCCCAATTGATGCTGACTACGTTTTCGACGTACGCTTCTTACCTAACCCACACTGGGATCCAAAACTGCGCCCAATGACCGGTTTAGATCGTCCTGTTGCGGCCTTCTTGGATAGACACACCGAGGTTCATAACTTTATTTACCAGACTCGTAGTTACTTAGAGTTATGGCTGCCGATGTTAGAAACCAATAACCGCAGTTATCTCACCGTCGCCATCGGCTGTACGGGAGGAAAACACCGTTCGGTGTATGTGGCAGAACAGCTGGCTGATTATTTCCGCTCCCGTGGGAAAAACGTCCAGTCACGCCACAGAACGCTGGAAAAACGCAAGCAATGACCGTCAAAGCGACGATTACGCTGAAAAACCGTCTTGGTATGCATGCCAGACCAGCGATGCTTCTCTATGATTTAGTTAAACAATTTAACTCTAGAGTCATTTTAAAAAATGACAGTCAAATTGAGGCCGAGGCGGATAGCGTTATTGCGATGTTGATGTTAGACTCAGAACAAGGCAGTAAAATTGATATCGAAGTTAGCGGGCCCGATGAAGATTTGGCGTTATCTGCAATCATTAACCTGTTTGAAAGTGGATTTGACGAAGAGTAGCCCAACTCATTGCGTCATTACATCTTAGCGAACAGAGCGATATACACGGTTTTACACGCATAGGCACCGAGTTCGTGATCCCGATCTCTTCCCTTTAACGCCTATAGCGCCTAATATTTTACATAATCTATTTTCTAGCAAACACCCCCTGCCTTCTGGGTGGGGGGTGTTTGCTTTGTACGTCCCTATTGGAGTGTGGTATGACAAAGCCAACAATTATTATCAATGATTTAGATGCAGAACGCTTAGATGCACTGATGGAGCAAGCCGCTTACGCGGGTACGCCTGTTGCTGAAGCACTAAACGACGAATTAGACCGCGCAGATATCGTCTCTCCACAAGAGATCCCTGCGGATGTGGTCACGATGAACAGTACTGTTCGTTTCTTAGATTTAATCAGTAACGAAGAGCGCACACGCACATTGGTTTACCCTGCCTCTCTTAAAGATAGTGCAGAACAACTGTCCGTGATGGCGCCAATCGGTGCAGCGTTATTAGGTTTACATGTTAACGACGAAATTAGCTGGGCACTGCCAAACGGCGTAGAAACCCGTGTTCGTGTGTTAGAGATTGTTTATCAACCTGAAGCGGCTGGCGAGTTCCATCGCTAGTGGCGATGCTCAACAAGAGAAAGAAGACTAGCCGAAAAAAGTTTCCATCAAGAAACTGTCGTTAGTCTTCAGGCGGTATTCAGGCACTCATTGAGTGCCTTTTTGCTATTTAGCACTGCTTATTGAACAACTATAACTTACTGGCCTGCAATACTCATTTCAGGGATCAGCACAGAGCCACACTGAATATTACTGCGCGTTTCGATATCATCGGCGATAGTCACCATATTCATCCACATATCCTTTAAATTACCCGCAATAGTAATTTCGCTCACCGGATACTGAATTTCGCCATTTTCAACCCAAAAACCAGATGCACCACGGGAATAATCCCCCGTAATTCCACTCACACCCTGTCCCATCAACTCAGTGACCACTAAGCCAGTACCCATTTGCTTCAACAAAGCGTCAAATGATAAGCCTTGTCCCTCAATGCGCCAGTTATGGATCCCCCCCGCATGACCCGTGCTTTGCAGACCCAGTTTACGCGCAGAATAACTGGTCATCAGCCAGGTTTGCAGAACGCCATTTTCCACAATATTGCGCTCAGTGGTACGCACACCTTCACTGTCAAATGGGGATGAGGCTAATCCGCCCATTAAATGTGGCTGCTCATTGATAGTTAACCAACTTGGTAAAATTTGTTTGCCAAGGCTATCCATTAAGAATGATGATTTACGATAAATGCTGCTGCCGCTGATAGCACCGACTAAATGACCAAATAACCCCGTCGCCACTTCTGAGGCAAAAATCACTGGGGCTTTCATGGTTGGTAATTTACGCGGCGATAAGCGAGATAATGTACGACGGGCACACTCTTGACCAACCCATTCAGGGGATTTTAATGCCTGCATGCTGCGTGCGATGGTATACGCATAATCGCGCACCATTTCGCCATTTTGCTCGGCTATTACGCAGCTCGACATCGAATAACGGCTAGAACTGTAACTCTTTAATAAGCCAAGAGAGTTACCAAAGACACGGATACCATAGTGCCCATTGAAGCTACCGCCCTCCGTATTCACAATGCGTGAATCTGCATTTAATGCGGTCATTTCCGCAATCGAGGCCAGCTTAATGGCTTCCTCGGGGGAAAGCTCTGTAGCTTGGAACAAGTTTAAATCCGGTGCATCGAATGCCAGTAATGATTTTTCAGCAGGACCTGCGCATGGGTCTTCAGAGGTATAATTCGCAATATCAATCGCGGCTTGAACTGTACGCTCAATGGCTTCTTCGCTTAAATCCGTTGAAGATGCACTACCTTTACGTTGTTTATGGTAAACCGTGATCCCGAGCGCCCCATCACTGTTAAATTCCACATTCTCCACATCACCTTGGCGTGTGCTCACGCTAATGCCAGTGCTTTTATTGACTGCAACTTCAGCGCCATCACAACGGCTTTTGGCGAATTCCAATGCGTGGGCGACGGCTTGTTCTAATTGTTTACGTTGTTCGGCAACTTGTTCAGTAACACTCATGCATTTTGTCCAATAAAGAGGGGAAAAGTGATTTTCTACCTAGACTCGTCATTGTCAGGTAGTCATAAGGGGGTTTTCCCAGTTACAATAGAGTTAATCTATAAATGTTAACACTCACAACGCCGTAAATCATGCTAATTACTCGTAATTACACGGCGGCGTTTAGTAAAAAGGAAAATCCCTATGGCCAAACAGCCTGAAGATTGGCTGGATGATATCCCAGCGCCCCAAGATGATGAGGACGATGAGATTATTTGGGTCAGCAAAAGCGAAATTAAACGCGATGCCGAGATCCTCAAAAAACTGGGGGCTGAACTTGTTGATTTAAGTAAAAGCGAGCTTGAGCGCATCCCATTAGACACTCAATTACTTGAGGCTATCGAATTAGCGCAAAAAATTAAGCGTGAAGGCCGTCGTCGTCAATTACAGCTTATTGGTAAACTGCTACGTTCCCGTGAGGTTGAACCAATCACTGACGCCCTCGATAAGCTGAAAAACCGCCATAACCAGCAAGTTGTCATTATGCACAAGCTGGAAGATCTGCGTAACCGTTTATTGGCTGATGGCGATGAAGTCATTGAAGAAGTCGTTGCGCTGTTCCCACAAACTGATCGCCAGCAACTGCGTGCATTAGTCCGTAATGCGAAGAAAGAGCGTGATGGAAATAAGCCACCAAAAGCATTCCGCCAGATTTTCCAATATCTGAAAGAGCTTTCTGATAGCAACTGATTTCCTGGTTTTATTCAATAAAAATCCCCCTATGCGGTAAAAACATAGGGGGATTTTTTAATACCAAAATCGTAGAAGATTGAGTAACGCAGGAAGTCGAGTATAGCCTTCTCTATCAAGAAAATGTCCCGCACTTTCTACCATCGTGACAGAGGTTTTTAATGCTTTTGCTAACTCCATTGAAGCATCAGGATCCACGACCCAATCATTGGAAGAGATAATCGAAGCTCGCTTATCCGTTATGCCAATCAATTTATTATAATCCAATGAAAACTGAGTATGATCAGTCAACTCAGACAATGTATCCAGCGAGCGGTCAAATCCAGAAACTAGCACATAGCCACCAATTTTAGCCCCTTCCGGCGCATTATTTTCCAGAAAACGTAATGCCGTAATACACCCTAAACTGTGCCCAACTAAAATAGTATTTTCATCAAACTGAATATTGGCATCAAGTAAACATTGCTGCCATTTTTGCGGATCAGGAGAGTTGGATTCCGGTAATGCAGGCACATCAACCGTCGCCCCTACCGCTTCTAATTCATCTTTTAACCAGTTAAACCAATTATCATTCGGTGATGCTGTATAACCATGAACAATGACAACTTTTTTACCATCCACTTAATCGCCCTCAATATTAATTGCCATAAAAATATGGCTAAACGCAGAGTCATTGCGCAAATTTAGCATGGGGTTTGAGAAGCTTCATTCTCATTATTCGTGATATCTATAAGAAAAATAAACGCTTCATCCAGCTCTTCTTCTGCTTCATTCATCAATTCAATCACCGATGAAAATTGCGTACGCTGGACAGCCTTTAAATGGCTAAAAATCAGCGTCACGGGTAACTCTATTTCCCCAGTAATCACATCCCATAACCCATCGAGATTATGTCCAAACCATTTAGGAAGCGAGAATTTTTGCTGAAATTGCTGATAAAATGCCTCAAGGCTATCTATTTCACGAAAATCAAAAACGACGGTCTTGCTCATCGCTGCCCCCAATTATTTAACTTGTTGGAACGTTTTATAATGGTCTGTACTGACGAAGATCATCCCGTCAGAGGAATAGAGTAGACGGTCTGCACCACGGTGCCCACAACGATAATTTATATCAGCTTCAAACCACTGACGCCCCTGTGCAATAGGTAAACCTTTTTCACGGTTAGAAAAGCGGTCGCCACCGATGGCTCTACCGGGTAAAACTTCACATAAATTCCCTTTTTTAGCATCCCAACCCGCTTCTCTTGCCTGTTTTTTCGTCATATAAAATGCCGGAAGCTTTTGATATTTTTCCATAAAACTGACCACATTGTTCTGAGCGGTCAGTTGGTCAATAGTTTTTGGCGTTTCATGCGGAGTTATCGCTTCGCGGGAAGGCGGTGTACTTGATATAGTTTGCGTGGTTGATGATGTACCAGAAGATGGTTCCGGTGCGCCCTGCTCACCACCTTTAAAATACAGGCTAATCGCAATCAAAATTGCCATTAACACTAAGGAAATAATACGTTTATTCATAACGCCTCAATTATTTTTGCTGTGCAGATAAATAATCGCCCCAGTCACATTCGTAACTAGGGCGAATAAATAAAAGACTATCTTAACGTGTGATTACGCGGTGCCACCCACGGTCATTTTATCGAGTTTCAGTGTTGGTTGCCCCACACCCACTGGCACGCTTTGCCCTTCTTTACCACAAACGCCCACGCCTTTATCCAGCGCAAGGTCATTACCTACCATGGAAATCTGCTGCATAGCTTCAACACCAGAACCAATTAAGGTCGCGCCCTTCACTGGTGAGGTAATTTTACCATTTTCAATTAAGTAAGCCTCAGAGGTTGAAAACACAAACTTACCCGATGTGATATCCACCTGACCACCACCGAAATTCGGTGCATACAACCCTTTTTCAACACTGTCAATAATCTCTTCCGGTGTTGACTCACCCGCTAACATATAAGTATTTGTCATGCGAGGCATTGGTAAATGAGCGTAAGATTCACGACGCGCATTCCCAGTTGGCGCCACACCCATTAAACGCGCATTATGCTTATCTTGAATGTAATTACGTAGAATTCCATTCTCAATCAACACATTGTATTGGCCCGGAACCCCTTCATCATCAATGGCTAATGAACCGCGACGCCCCGCAATGGTTCCATCATCCACCACCGTACACAGGGAAGATGCGACTTGTTCGCCCATTTTTCCTGAGAAAACGGAGGTACCACGACGGTTAAAGTCACCTTCTAAACCATGGCCCACCGCTTCGTGGAGCAGAACTCCCGGCCAACCGGCACCTAATACTACAGGCATCATGCCTGCGGGAGCGGCAACTGCCGATAAATTCACTAACGCCATGCGTACCGCTTCACGGGCATACTGCTCCGCGACGACTTGCCCTTGATGGATTTCGAGGAAATATTCATAACCATAACGACCGCCGCCACCGCTTGCTCCGCGTTCACGTTTGCCATCATGTTCCACCAGCACACTCACCGATAAACGCACCAGAGGACGGATATCCGTCGCTAATGTGCCATCGGTTGCAGCGACCAGTACTTGCTCATACACACCCGTTAAACTGGCATTCACTTCAATCACGCGAGGATCTTCAGCGCGCGCCACCTGGTCAACGCGATGCAGCAATTCAATTTTCTGCTCACGCGGTAAGCTACGCAAAGGATCCGCTTCAGAATAGAGTTTTTTGTAGTCTACGTTGGTTAAAATCTGCGACTTTCCAGCGCCTTGTTCAGTGACGATACTACGGGCAGCTGTGGCACTTTGGGTGAGTGCCAGTAGTGAAATTTGGTCTGCATAGGCAAAACCTGTTTTTTCACCCGTAATCGCTCGAACCCCAACACCTTGGTCAATATTGTAGGAGCCGTCTTTAATGATTCGGTCTTCTAAAACCCATGATTCATGGTAGCTAGACTGAAAAAAGAGATCCCCATAATCAACACGGCGCTCAGATAGCAGCCCTAAAATATCATACAGATTATCTTGACCAAGACCGTTGGCAGCCAGCAAATGTTCGCTGACAGAAGCTAAACTCATATTCGTTACTCTTATTTAGTTTGTTTTTTAATCAATGATGTTAATTGTGGTCTAAAGCGGTTATGTTTCACCACTCGGATCTGTTCACGCATCACTTTTAAGCTGTCTGGCTGGACATTCACAACCAACGCAGAAACAGCATCCACATTCTTTTTCATCACTTTACCCCAGCCATCTACGGCGAGAGTGTGTCCCCATGTACGACGCGTACCATGCACCCCAACTTGTGCTGGTGCTAAAACATAGCACTGATTTTCTATCGCACGGGCTCTTAACAGTGGCTCCCAGTGAGCTTGTCCTGTATAACGAGTAAACGCCGCAGGGACGGAAATAATCTCTGCGCCTTGTTCACGTAAAGCCTGGAATAAACCAGGGAAACGTAAATCATAACAAATGGTCAAACCTAAGCGACCTACTGGTGTATCCACCACAGTGAGGTGCTCACCACGTTGATAAATAACCGATTCGTTATACTCGCCTTGTTCATCTTCGATATTCACATCGAACATATGAATTTTATCGTAACGCGCAGTGATATTTCCTTTCGCATCAAACAGTAAGCTACTGCTGGTAATACGTTCAGGATCTTCACGGCTAATCAATGGCATTGACCCAATCAGGATCCACACATTGTAACGGATAGCCATCGCGCGGATAGCGTCTTGTAATGGGCCATGACCTTCTGTTTCAGCCTGTTTACGATAGGTTGCAGCATCAGCAAATAGCAATGCATTTTCAGGAGTAAGAACTAACTGCACGGTATCAGGCAACTGTTTAATTTGCTGCTCTATCTGTGCCAAGTTGTGTTTTGTATTCTTACCACTACATAACTGCAAAAGTGCAACATTACCCGTTTTCATTACTCTTGAGTCTCCTTAAGCTGACGTAGTACTTCATCAATTTTAGGTTCATCCAGACTACCGCTTACGCGATAGCGAATAACCGAAATTTTACTCCACAACGGACCAAGGACTTTCGATGCCGCAAATACTGCCGCGCCCGCAAACGGGTTAATCACAAATGCGGTGGCTACACCTACTGTAGCAGAAATTTCAGGGGTAATGACCGCTTCCGCATTAATTTGACGCTTAACAAGGTCAATATCGCCATTCAAGGCAATATCCGCGACTAATCCATCAATATAAAGATCCTTCGAGGTTAGAATACCTTGATTGATGACCGCATTGCCTTTAATCGAATCAAAGTCAAAGTCATTACTGAACGTATCCCGGAAATCTAACTGAAGTTTGCGCAATAATGCATCAAAACTAACTAAACGTAGTAACTGTCCAGCACGACCCCCTCCCATATGGGCAATCGCGCCTTTCCCTAATTTCGCTGACATTTTTCCATTTAGTGTCGCAACCTCCGGTTCCCAAGGAACCTGCGCCCAATTCAGGTCAAATTCAATCGAATATGGGGAGTCGATAATCGGTACCAAGACACCAAAATATGCAGCGGTTTCATCGAACGCCTCGCCGGTAAGCGAGCCTGCAATCTCCGTCTTATTACCATCATTACTGCGCCATAGAGCATCCAGCTTTAACTCGCTGGCATTATTTTTCAGTGAACCTGCGGTTAATTTTAAGGTGTGCTGTCCCACCGGCGTGACTTTCGCCGTGATTTCGCCAAGTTTTTGCCCACTCACCCAACATTCGACGCAATGGATATTCACTTTAGGCCACTGGCTAAAGTTGAATGCTTCCGATGAAGTGGTCTTTTCGCTTGAAGCTAGCGAGCCTTCAGGATTGTAATACAGATACTCAATATTCAACGCCCATGGCTGCTGCTTCCAAATCTGTAGCTGTCCTTTTAGGTTTGCGCTTTCTACGTTGATTTGTTGTTCATCACGGTATAAATCGTAAGAGAAGCTCAAGTCTTTCCAACGCTGTCCCGCCAAATAAACGGATGGCGCTTTAACTTCAAGGGTATCTGGGTAGCCAATTTGCCCCACATGCTCACTGGCTGAAGACGATAAAAAGCCACTCGCTAATTTCTCCCAATTGACATCTTCTACGGCAGGTAAATCCACCAAGATGGTCGAGCCGTTTGGTAACGCAGGAACCTGATTATTCCATGGCGCAATGTGCGCTTTCTGTAGTTTCAATGGCGAGCTGGTGAGCGACCACTGAGAGTTAAAACCAAGGCGTTGACCAATATCACCACCTACCGTTAATTGCTCCGTCGTGCCTTTGGCTTGAACATTCATCTTGCCAAGCTGTTGCAGTAGTTCGGTGTTCAGCGCAGGTAACTGACTTTTTAGCTTATTTAACCCCGCCGTAATCTCAATCTGTAAGCCTGTCGCTTCTTTGGATGATTCTGGTAACGTGATATGAATTTGGCTTTTCCAATCACTCACACCAGAGACTTTCCCTTTGATATCACTTGGCAGCATAGGAACTTTATTCAGCTCCCAATTTCCACCAAGGTTAATATCCACCAAATAATCTTTCGGCCGTGTAGACGTCGTGAAATCCAAAGAAACTGGCTGTTCTAACCATTGCCCCGTGATGTTATCACTGACTAAATCCCCATTGGTAAACTTGAAGCTTCCTGTCAATCCGTGCAATGTGCTATCGATTGGGCGTACAAACACATCATTTTTATTAAGATTAACTTGCCCTTTCGCGACAACGTCTTTTCCCGCCGATAATGGAATAGCGAGATTAAGCTTACCGGTTACGGTACCATCGATTTGTAGCTCATCCAGCGTGTCGCCAAGGGAATGTTTGAGTGGTGTATGGGTGAAATATTGTTGGATCTGTTTGCCCGTTCCACTCACTCCCGCATCGATATATAACATTTCATCGAAGTAATCATGGATCACCGCATCGAGATTTTCTGCCGTTGCATCCCCTAATTTTACCGAGTCCGTATGCATCGCTAAACTTGCACGGCTAAAGTCTAAATCGAGGTTTAAATCCAATAATGCAGGCCATTGGTCATCGTATTCGAATGTACCATCACGCAGCGGCACATACACTTGGAACTGCCCATCATTTTTATAGTAAGGGTAATGAGCGGGGTCACCTTTATATACCAACGTCGCATTTTCTACATGTCCGGCAATAATCGCTTTGGTCAGATAATCCGCGAGCTCCTGCCCCATGAGTTTTTGCGGGAAATAGCGCCAAGCTTCTCCTGCATCATCGGTACTGATCCCCGCGAGAATGGCCAAATCGGCAATATCATGCTGTTTCGCTTTTGCGTAGCTAAAATCACCATTGGCTTTGACGGCCTTAGCTTGCAAATTCACACCAGAGCTCCACAATTTGAATTCGCTGCTGTTATTGATCCAATTTAATTTGCCGCTGGCGTTACTAATCTCAAAAGGTGCTTTAAATTCATCGCGATAATCCACGATACTATCTTTAAGCGAAAATGAGAGAACGCCTTGTTGAGCACCGCCAATAAGTACCCCGGAGAAATGGTTTACAGAAGGAAGCTCTTTCCATTTTTTCCAGCTAACATCCTGCCAGTCCATACTGATTTGCGTATGGTCTTCAGTGTCTTGCGTTAGGTCGAGGGCAAATTCCGAGACTAATCCCGTCGGCTGACGATGCTGCCAATCTTGCACTAATTCTGGCGTAATAAACGAGAATGTCGGCAACACTTCACTTAAACGTTCTAGCTCAATATTTTTAGCACGAATGCGCCAGTGATCTTTATTTTGATATTTTGCCGATGAAGGCAAATACAGAACGGAGACACTCCCTTGCGGCCAGATGTATTCATTGGTTTTCAGAGTATCTAGCTCAGGAATATTAAACAGCCAACCGTTGCCTTGGCGCTTCATTCGCACCAGTAAATCATTCACTTGAAGATTTTGCGTGAGAGGCTCTTCCCCCCAGTTCGCTTCACCTTGGCGTAGCTGGATCAGACCATTATCTATACGATTATTCTTGAGGGTGATCCACGATGATAAACTGAAGTTGGCGTCCCGTAACCCCGTATTATCGCGTAGCCACTTGCTGAGCCAAGGCTGCATATCAATGTTATCGGCCTGCAAATAGAACATGCCGTCACTGAGTACGCCATTTTTATCCGACACATCCAGCTTCACTTGCAGATAACTATCTTGCTTATTTAGCGTTTCAAGGCTAACGAAACCTTGGGCGCGGTGACGGGCATCTTGGTTAAGCCATGAAAGTTCTGGCAGCAGTAATGTCATCTTTTGGTCTGATGGCGTCAAAAATGTCACTTGGCTATCTTTTAAAATAAAATGGTCAAACTGCCTTAAAAACAGGTCATCCACGCCATCATAGTTCGTCGTTTCATCTTCCGTCCCATCAAAACTAAGTGGGGCTTTATAATCCACATTCAGTTGATAAAACGTCAAATCACGAAAACGCCAACGCAAAGATAATAGCGAATTCCAAATATCTAATTCGATGGTGACTTTGTTGACTTGTATATCGGTGATTGGGTTTTTGATAACAACATCGGAGATGATAAGCTCGGGGCCATAATAGCGCCAAGCTCCTTCAATCTGACCAATATCCAGTGAGATATCACTGTGACTTTCAACGTAAGTGATAATTTCTTGGCGATAATTATCGATATTGGGTAATAGAAAACGCAAACTGGTGAGTACCAACGCACACAGCAACAATACAGCAGCGGTTGTCACGAGTACGATACGTGGCAGTCGTTTCACCAGTTTCTCCTTCAAGCAGAATGCTACATCATGACAACATCAAAGCGTTCTTGGCTATATAACGGCTCAATCTGCACTTTAACTTGTTTCCCTACAAAGATTTCAACTTCCGCTAATGCGTGAGATTCATCCCCAGTCAACACATCCACTACCGCTTTTGATGCGTAAACTAAGAATCTATCAGCATCGATTGTGCGGTGAACTCTCACGATTTCACGCAAAATTTCATAGCACACGGTTTCAACTGATTTCACCGTACCACGACCTTGGCAAGTTGGGCAGGTATCACACAGCACATGCTCCAAACTTTCACGGGTTCTTTTACGTGTCATCTCAACTAATCCTAGTTGAGAGAACCCATTAATGGTGGTTTTTACCTTATCTTTACTTAAAGCTTGTTCAAGTGAGGCTAACACACGGCGGCGATGTTCAACATCTGACATATCGATAAAGTCGATGATAATAATACCACCAAGATTTCTTAATCGTAATTGGCGCGCAATGGCTTGAGTCGCTTCAACGTTGGTATTAAAGATAGTTTCTTCTAAATTACGGTGACCAACAAATGCGCCCGTGTTGATATCGATGGTGGTCATCGCTTCAGTTTGGTCGATGATCAGATACCCGCCCGACTTCAATTCAACCTTTCTGTCCATCGCACGTTGAATTTCATTTTCCACATCGAACAAGTCAAAAATAGGTTGATTGCCTTGGTAAAGCTCAAGCTTCGCCGTCATTTCCGGCACATATTCCGCAATAAACTCTTCCAACTGCGTGTAGGTTAAACGAGAATCCACACGAATACGGTCGAGGGATGCGCCTGCAAAATCGCGAATAATGCGGTATGCCAGTGAAAGCTCACCGTAAATTTTAGTGCGCGTGACATTACGTTTTTTACGTTCAATCACTTTCGCCCATAAGCGTTTTAAAAATGCGGCATCTTGTTTGACGTCATCTTCAGCCACACCTTCTGCGGCAGTACGAATGATAAACCCGCCGTTTTCATCGCAATATTGTGCGACGCACTCTTTTAAACGTTCTCTTTCTTCTTCACTATCAATACGCTGAGACACGCCAACATGGGAAGCCCCCGGCATGAAAACCAAGTAACGAGAAGGCAGTGTAATGTCTGTGGTGAGCCTTGCGCCTTTGGTGCCTAGTGGGTCTTTAACCACTTGGACAATTAAATCTTGCCCTTGCTTTACCAACTCAGCGATATCTCTGACATGAAAGTTTTTCTGCTCGTCACCTGCAATGCATTCAGTGTGAGGCATAATGTCTGAGGCGTGTAAAAAGGCTGCTTTGTCCAGACCAATATCAACAAAGGCCGCCTGCATACCGGGTAAAACGCGGCTCACACGACCTTTGTAGATATTCCCTACTAGCCCTCTTTTCGCCTCTCTTTCAACATGTATTTCTTGTAAGATCCCACCATCAATATAAGCTACGCGCGTTTCAGATGGTGTTACGTTTACTAATAGTTCCGTAGTCATGAATTCCCCTTCCCATCACCTAACGCTAAAAATCGTTGTATTAATTCTTCTGTTTCGACCAATGGTAAGCCCACCACGGCATGATAGCTGCCATTAATGCATCGAATAAAACGTCCACCGAGACCTTGGATACCGTAAGCACCGGCTTTATCCATTGGCTCGCCAGATTGTATATAATCCTGTATTTCCAGCAAAGATAACTCGCGGAATGTCACATCTGTCGTAATCAATGAGGTTAACGTCTCATGGGAGTTTGATACGGCAATGGCGGTCATTACCTGATGTGTTTTACCGGAAAGGTCACTGAGGATTTGCTGAGCATGGGCAGCATCTCGCGGTTTTTCTAATATTTTACCGTCAAGAACCACAATAGTGTCTGCCCCCAAAACAGGATGATCCGCAGGGGCAATTGCTACACCTGCACGGGATTTATCTCGAGCCAAGCGCTGTACATACACCTGAGGCGATTCCCCTTCTTGCCATTTTTCTTCCACTTCGGGACGCAAGATTTCAAAGGAATAACCTAGCAGTTGGACTAATTCACGTCGTCTCGGTGAACCTGATGCAAGATAAATTAAGCTCATAAATTGTCATTCCAGTTATCATCAACGGCCACAATCTTAACATACTGAAAATTGACGGCGAATTTTTCGTAACAGTAAAAATAACCATGGCCACAGAATACCATTCACCAAACTATTCCAGAATACTTGCGGGTGGAATAAGACTTGTGATGAAAGAAATTCACCCCAGAAAACGGCAAGGTCTTGCACCACCGTTAATGCAACAATAATCAAAGCTTGCTGCCACAGTGCCATGTTACGTAAAAGCTGATGCTTGTATGCCACGAGATAACAAATGATGCTGAAGGAGAGCGCATGTACGCCCAGCGCTGATCCTTGAATAGAATCGACAATAATTCCTAAGATAAAGCTGGTGCCCACACTGACGCGATGCGGTAATGCCATTACCCAGTATATTAAAATGAGCAGTAACCACGATGGTCGGTAAAATGCCAATTGTTCAGGCCAAGGCATTACCTGCAAAATCAGTGCAATAAAAAAAGATAGCCAGATAATGATGCGCCCATTGCCGCGATACTCATCCATTATGATTTCCTCTCCATCCTTTCATCATACCGTTTCCCTCACTCTATCTTATGGTTGAGGTTGAGGCTGTGCAGGTTGCATGGACGGCGGTAATGGTGGCCCTTGAATTTCGCTCGGCGTTGGTAACACCTGCGGCAACACTTTCATTAAACGCTCATTTGCAGCACGATAAACATCGGATGGCTGTAATGGGGTTTTCGGATCACTTTCATTGCCCCACAGCAGGAGTAAATAACGTAGACGTTGTAACTCAGCGCTTGGTCTTGCAGAAATAATGGTATAGGCACGTTGAGTATCATGTTTCACTGCTGAAACAACCGCGACAGGATACCCTTCAGGGAATCGTCCACCTAACCCCGAAGTCACTAACACATCACCAACACGAATATCCGTATTTCCAGGAAGTGGCTCTAATTGCAGATCATCCGCACAACCTGAACCCGCAGCAATAACACGGATATCATTACGTAAGACTTGCACAGGTAATGCATGGGCAGTATCGCAAATTAATAAAACGCGGCTATTAAAATTACTGGTACCAACGACCTGGCCTACCACACCTTTATCACTGATAACTGGCTGACCTTCATAAACACCGTCATTACTGCCTTTATCGATCACGACTTGGTCGCGATAAGGCGTATTCGCACCTGAAATGACTTGCGTCACCATCATGTGTTCATCTTGGCGTAATGGGGAACCTAACAATTCACGTAAACGGGCATTTTCTTGTTTGAGTTGCTCAAGCAGCAAGTTATCCGCTTTTTTTAATAATAGCTCTTGGCGCAGGGCTTTATTCTCAAACTGGAGTTGATCCCGCGTTGAAAGGGTGTCAGAGATATTATCGAGGAATTGGCGTGGTCCGTTAGCTAAAAAATAGAATGGGCTAACCGCCGTGTCTAAATAATTACGGATTTTATTGAAAGGCTCAAATCGATGGTCAATCACCACCAGCACCAATGCAATTATCACTGCAATAAAAATGCGTAACTGTAGGGAAGGACCTCGCCTAAAAATTGGCTTCATGTATGGCTAAGTTTCGCTAATGGTCGGAGAATAAAAAAATAGTCAAAGCAACTGAAGCTAAAAACTCCAGTTGCTTATGGCGTGATTTAGTCTTCGCTAAACAGGTCACCGCCGTGCATGTCAATCATCTCTAACGCTTTACCGCCGCCACGAGCCACGCAGGTTAAAGGATCTTCAGCAACGATGACCGGAATGCCAGTCTCTTCCATTAATAAACGATCTAAATTACGCAGAAGAGCACCACCACCCGTTAATACCATACCGCGCTCTGAGATATCAGACGCTAATTCTGGTGGGCACTGTTCTAACGCTAACATTACCGCACTTACGATACCGGTCAGTGGCTCTTGTAATGCTTCTAAAATTTCGTTGGAGTTCATTTTGAATCCGCGTGGCACACCTTCCGCCAAGTTACGACCGCGAACTTCAATTTCATAAACTTCATCAGTTGGGAAAGCAGAACCGATACCGTGTTTGATACGCTCAGCCGTTGCTTCACCAATTAAGGAACCATAATTACGACGCACATAGTTGATGATTGACTCGTCAAAACGGTCACCACCAATGCGAACAGAAGAAGAGTAAACCACCCCGTTCAGGGAGATAACAGCCACTTCAGTGGTACCACCACCGATATCGACAACCATAGAACCTGTCGCTTCAGAAACAGGTAAACCAGCACCGATTGCCGCTGCCATTGGCTCTTCAATTAAGAATACTTCGCGGGCACCTGCACTTAATGCAGATTCACGGATAGCTTTACGCTCAACTTGAGTTGCACCAACAGGTACACAGACTAAAACACGAGGGCTTGGACGCAGGAAGCTGTTGCTATGAACTTGCTTGATAAAGTGTTGTAACATTTTTTCAGTTAAGAAAAAGTCAGCAATCACGCCATCTTTCATTGGTCGAATTGCAGAAATGTTACCCGGTGTACGCCCCAGCATCTGTTTCGCTTCGCCACCAACCGCTGCCACGCTTTTTGGCGAGCCTGCGCGATCCTGACGAATTGCAACTACAGAGGGTTCATTTAATTTGACGCCTTGTCCTTTGACATAAATGAGGGTATTGGCCGTACCCAAGTCAATTGACAGGTCATTAGAAAACATGCCACGAAATTTTTTAAACATAACGAAAGGATTATCCTGCAAGCTGGGGACGAATAAAAACCCGTCTACTCTACCAACCACTTGAAGCTGCCTCAAGGCGTAAATCAATCACTTCATAAATATGGTTAATTCATCTATTTTCACATACTAAAATCGTACATGCTTCTATAACAAAACGAAGCAGATAAAAACCTCGAAAATTGCCCTTAATTCATATGCATCGAAAATAACCCATCATTCGCGCACAATAAACAGACAACCTCTGGTTGTTATATACTCCATCTTTGCGTTCTTCCCAGTGTGACAAGCGATTATGTCTACAAGTTCAAATAAAATTTTTATATTTTAATTATTGCTATACATCTAGCTTTTTAACAACAAAATAAGTGAACTTAAATTCACCTAATTCTATTATCAACTTAAAATTAAGCCATAACCATGTCGACACGCTGATGTATTAGTCAGAGTAGGACATTTTGCATGATAAAAGCCTAGTTATGCCAGAAAAAAATGCATTTTTACAAATTAATTACATAAGTAATAGCGTGAATACCATTCTGGCGTCAATGAAAACGATTTTACCTGTGTGTAAATTAAAAAAAACACTTATTTAATCATAAAATTAGGGGTGGATCATGAAAGCGCTCGTTCTACAGCAACAAGACGATAAAATCGTCCCAGAAATCCTCAATGTACCTACTGAGTCATTACCCGCTGGCGATGTCATCGTCGATATTCATTGGTCGACAATTAACTATAAAGATGCGCTAGCTATTAATGGAAAAGCAGGCGTTGTCCGTCAATATCCAATGGTGCCCGGAATTGACTTCTCAGGCATCGTTCATCACAGTGAAGATCCCCGCTTTCATATTGGCCAACACGTACTATTAACAGGATGGGGAGTTGGCGAAACACATTGGGGTGGACTCGCCACACAAGCAAAAGTCCCCGCAGATTATTTAACCCCTCTTCCTGAAGCATTATCACTGAAGCATGCCATGACCATCGGCACCGCAGGATTTACCGCCATGTTATGCGTAAATGCCCTTGAAGATGCGGGGATCACTCCTGAAAGTGGCGAAATTGTAGTAAGTGGTGCCAGTGGCGGTGTCGGTAGTGTCGCCACCCAATTACTTTCTTTATTAGGCTATCACGTTGTGGCGATTTCAGGTCGCGCAGAAAATCACGATTATTTACTGAAAATTGGCGCGAAAAGCGTGCTACCTCGCAGCGAGTTTACTCATCCAGCCAAACCGCTTGATAAACAACGCTGGGCTGGCGCTATCGACACGGTTGGTGGTGACGTGCTGGCCAATATCTTGGCGCAAGTGAACTATAATGGTGCGGTTGCGGCCTGCGGACTGGCTGGCGGGTTCTCACTGCCAACAACCGTCATGCCATTTATTTTGCGTAATATCCGTCTACAAGGGGTCGATTCTGTTTACTACCCTGCGGCAAAACGCCAAAAAGTGTGGGAACGCTTAGCGCAACTCTTACCTAATGCGTTTTATGAGCAAGTTAGCTGCGAAATTTCATTAGAAGAGTGTGTCGAGCACGCAAAAAAACTCTTAAAAAACGAAGTCACTGGGCGTACCCTAGTAAATCTTCAAAATTAAATCATCAACACTCGTAATTGTGTCGCCACAATGTGGATTACGGCACAATTTATAAAATAAATTCGGGTAATTTCTCTGATAAGACCAGTATTTTGCTGCTATATGCAACGAAATAATTATAATGCTCTTCCTTGTCAGTGGAAAATCTATTTATTTTTATGATAAAAGATGACAAACCGTCGACATCGCGTTATGTTGTCAGATTATTGGCATATCGTCGGAGTTAGCAACACAATGACAGAAGATATTCATATTTTGCTCCTGAACGGGCCGAACCTAAACATGCTAGGTTCTAGAGAACCGGATAAATACGGGCCTCGCCCTCTAACTGAAATTGTATCGAACCTGATGCAAGAAGCAGAAAACTTAGGCGTGAAGTTGAGCCATTTTCAGTCAAATGCAGAGCATGAACTTATCGATAGAATTCATGCAGCACAAGGTAACGTTGATTATATAATAATCAACCCAGCCGCATTCACGCATACTAGTGTTGCTTTGCGAGATGCGCTATTGGCAGTTTGTATCCCGTTTATCGAGATCCACCTGTCTAATATTTATGCGAGAGAACCCTTTCGTCATCACTCTTATTTCTCCGATATGTCTAATGGAGTTATTTGTGGTCTTGGCGCAGATGGTTACAGTTTTGCATTACAAGCCGCGGTTAACCGTGTGCGACTAATTAATTCAATCCAAATATAAGAGTACGGAATCATATCCATGGATATTCGTAAAATTAAAAAGCTGATCGAGCTTGTTGAAGAGTCTGGCATTTCTGAACTGGAAATTTCTGAAGGTGAAGAGTCAGTACGTATCAGTCGTGTATCACCAGCATCTCAAATGATGGCTGCACCTCAACAGTTCTACTCAGCACCAGTTGCTCAACAACCTGCATTAGCTAACGCAGTTGCTCCAGCACAAGAAGCAGCAGCTCCAGCAGCACCTGCGGCAGTTTCTGGTCACCAAGTTCGCTCACCAATGGTTGGTACTTTCTACCGCTCACCAAGCCCAGAAGCAAAACCATTCGTTGAAGTTGGTCAAACTGTCAAAGTTGGCGATCCTCTTTGCATCGTTGAAGCGATGAAAATGATGAACCAAATCGAAGCAGATAAAGCTGGTGTTGTTAAAGCTATTTTGTTGCAAAACGGTGATGCAATAGAATTTGACGAGCCATTAGTTGTCATCGAATAACGGGGCGTTTCCATGCTGGAAAAAATTGTTATCGCTAACCGTGGGGAAATTGCACTGCGTATTCTGCGTGCATGTAAAGAACTCGGCATCAAAACTGTTGCGGTTCACTCCACGGCAGATAGAGATTTAAAACACGTGTTGCTGGCAGACGAAACTATTTGTATTGGTCCAGCAGCATCGGCAAAAAGCTACTTGAATATCCCTGCAATCATTGCAGCGGCTGAAATCTCAGGCGCACAGGCGATTCACCCAGGATACGGTTTCCTGTCTGAAAACGCTGACTTTGCAGAGCAAGTAGAACAATCAGGCTTCATTTTTATCGGCCCAAAAGCTGAAACCATCCGCCTAATGGGCGACAAGGTTTCTGCGATTAGCGCGATGAAAAAAGCAGGCGTTCCATGTGTACCAGGTTCTGATGGTCCACTGGGTAACGACACTGAAAAGAACAAAGCGATTGCTAAACGCATCGGCTTCCCAGTTATCATCAAAGCATCTGGTGGTGGTGGTGGTCGTGGTATGCGTGTGGTTCGTAATGAGAAAGATTTAGAATCTTCCATTAACCTGACCCGTGCAGAAGCAAAAGCCGCATTCAACAACGACATGGTTTACATGGAGAAATTCCTTGAAAACCCACGTCACGTTGAAATCCAAGTGATGGCAGATGGTCAAGGTCATGCTGTTTATTTAGCTGAACGTGACTGTTCAATGCAGCGCCGCCACCAAAAAGTGGTTGAAGAAGCACCAGCTCCGGGGATCACCCCAGAAATTCGTCGTAATATCGGTGAACGCTGTGCGAAAGCCTGTATAGAAATCGGCTATCGTGGCGCAGGTACTTTTGAGTTCTTATTTGAAAACGGCGAATTCTATTTCATCGAAATGAACACCCGTATTCAGGTTGAGCACCCAGTGACCGAAATGATCACCGGCGTTGACTTAATCAAAGAACAGCTGCGTGTAGCTTCTGGTTTACCATTATCTGTGACTCAGGATCAGATCAATGTTCACGGTCATGCGATTGAGTGTCGTATCAACGCAGAAGACCCGCACACATTCCTGCCTAGCCCAGGTAAAATCACTCGTTTCCACTCTCCGGGTGGCTTCGGTGTTCGTTGGGAATCTCATATTTACGCAGGCTACTCTGTTCCTCCGTTCTATGACTCAATGATCGGTAAATTAATCACTTACGGTGAAACTCGTGAAATCGCGATTGCTCGTATGAAGAACGCGCTGAACGAACTGATCATCGATGGGATTAAAACCAACATCGAATTACAACAGATGATCATGAATGATGAAAACTTTGCCAAAGGTGGAACCAACATCCACTATCTGGAGAAAAAACTCGGTATTCAAGAATAATCCCCTGAATAATCGACATTTTCGTCATTAAAAACAAATACCGGAAAGCCAATTTCCGGTATTTTTTTGCCTATAAATGGCAGGATTATCGGTTTTATTACGCTATTTTTCACACTCCCCCTTCAGATTGTCGTACAATCCCCGATTATTTTTGTCAACATGAGGAGGAAAAGCGGATGGACAAACGTTTTCTTCAATCAAACAGGGAAGCTCGTTGGGCGCTATATCTGACTATTGCCTACATGATAGGTTGGGTACTTTGTGCTTATCTACCCAGTAACACACTTGGTGTTACCGGATTACCGTTATGGTTTGAATGGTCATGTCTGATTCTCCCTATCATCTTTATTTTGCTATGCATCATGATGGTTAAACTCGTATTCAAAGATATCTCGTTGGAGGAGAAAGATGCAGACTGAAGTTCTTCTGCCCTTAATCGGCTATCTGCTCCTCGTTTTTCTCCTTTCGCTCTACGCTTATAAAAAACGCACGAAAGGCGAATTTCTTAATGAGTATTTTCTAGGTAATCGCTCGATGGGCGGCTTTGTTTTAGCCATGACCATCACCGCAACCTACATCAGCGCCAGCTCCTTCATCGGTGGTCCCGGTGCCGCCTACAAATACGGGTTAGGCTGGGTACTCCTCGCCATGATCCAACTGCCGGCTATCTGGCTCTCTCTGGGCGTACTGGGCAAAAAATTTGCCATCTTAGCTCGCCGCTACAATGCAGTTACCCTTAACGACATGCTCTACGCCCGTTACCAAAGTCGTTTTCTCGTTTGGTTTGCTAGCGTAAGTTTATTAGTCGCTTTCTTTGGGGCGATGACGGTGCAGTTTATCGGTGGTGCGCGACTACTCGAAACCGCAGCTGGCATTCCTTATACCTACGGATTAATGATTTTTGGCGTCTCTATCGCGCTGTATACCGCGATTGGAGGCTTCCGAGCCAGTGTCCTTAACGATGCTTTACAAGGGCTGGTCATGTTGCTTGGCACCGTTATTTTGCTGGTTGCCATTATCTACCATGCAGGTGGTTTACCAGCTGCCGTGGAAAAAATGCATGCTATCGACCCGAAACTGGTCTCCCCTGAAGGTGCCAACGATATCCTTAGTGGGCCATTCATGGCCTCATTCTGGGTGTTAGTCTGTTTTGGAGTTATCGGATTACCACATACCGCAGTGCGTTGTATCTCCTACAAAGACAGCAAAGCCGTTCATAAAGGTATTATTCTTGGTACCATTGTGATGGCAATCTTGATGTTCGGTATGCACTTCGCGGGCGCCTTAGGGCGTGCCATACTGCCGGATTTAACCATTCCAGACCAAGTGATCCCGACTTTGATGGTTCAGGTTCTTCCGCCATTTGCCGCGGGGATTTTCCTAGCAGCACCAATGGCCGCAATTATGTCCACCATTAACGCCCAGTTACTGCAATCTTCGGCGACGATCGTGAAAGATATCTATCTAAATGCCGCACCTGAACAAATTAAAAATGAGAAAAAACTGGCACGAATCTCCAGCTTCTCAACGTTGATTTTAGGCGCGTTATTGCTGGTTGCAGCATGGAACCCACCTCAAATGATTATCTGGTTGAATTTACTCGCATTTGGTGGATTAGAAGCGGTATTCCTGTGGCCACTGGTTCTTGGATTATATTGGGAAAAAGCCAATGGTACTGGTGCTCTGAGCGGCATGATTGTTGGCGGTGTTTGCTACGCCATTTTCGCCTCATTCAAAATTGAAATTATGGGTTTTCACGCCATTGTGCCATCACTGATCCTGAGCCTAATTGCCTTTTTGATCGGTAATCTTTTTGGCAAAAATCCAGTACAATCGGCACCAAATGAACTATCAACGAATTAGAATTTAAGACAAGAGAAACGAAAATGCCTTGGATACAAATACGACTAAACTCAAACGCAAAAGACGCAGAAGCTCTTGGCGATGAACTCATGGAAACAGGCTCCGTGTCCGTCACCTTCCAAGACAGCCATGACACCCCTGTTTTCGAGCCGCTTCCGGGAGAAACTCGCCTATGGGGCGATACTGACGTTATTGGTCTGTATGACGCTGAAACCGATATGAAATGGGTGGTCGCTCAGTTAGAAAATAGCCCATTACTTGGCGCTGGCTTCGTTCATAAAATCGAACAAATCGAAGATAAAGATTGGGAACGTGAATGGATGGATAACTTCCACCCAATGCGCTTTGGTCAACGTTTATGGATCTGCCCTAGCTGGCGCGATGTGCCAGATCCTACCGCGGTTAACGTGATGCTAGATCCTGGCTTAGCATTCGGTACGGGAACCCATCCGACGACTTCATTATGCCTTGAATGGCTCGATGGGTTGGATCTTGAAGGCAAAACCGTTATCGATTTTGGTTGCGGATCAGGGATCTTAGCTATCGCGGCATTAAAACTCGGCGCAGCGCGTGCGATCGGGATCGATATCGATCCACAAGCTATCCTCGCGAGCCGCGATAATGCAGAACGTAATGGCGTCTCAGAGCGTCTGTCGCTCTATTTACCCAAAGACCAACCCCAAGACCTTCAGGCTGATGTCGTTGTCGCTAACATCCTTGCAGGCCCATTGCGTGAGCTTGCACCGATGATCAGTGTACTGCCGCGTGCTGGTGGTCATTTAGGTCTGTCTGGCGTATTAGCCAGCCAAGCTGAAGGGGTTGCTGATGCTTATCGTGCCGACTTCAATATTGACCCTATTGCAGAGAAAGATGAGTGGTGCCGTATCACTGGTGTCAAGCATTTTTAATGGGTTTGCGGTAAAAATCAAAGAATAATTTCTTTGAAATTAATTGCAGAATGGATTATCTTACAGCTCAAATATTGCTCAATAGCTGATGATAATCTGTTCTGCTCGAGAAGTGAGTCTTGGATATTCAAAGTAATCGTTATTTTTAGCTCCTGTTGTTAAAAAACGCCTAACAGCTTGTTAAATAACACTAATTTTATTATTTTATAAAAAGCAAGATAAAAAAGTTAGTGATAAATAACCGTTTGCTCAAAGTTTGTCCTTTCATATCTCGTAAAAAATGCGTAATATACGCGCCCTTGCAGTCACAGTATGGCCCCCATTTAGTTATGCGAATCGGACAATATCAGTTGAGAAACTGTCTTATTGCTGCCCCCATGGCAGGTATCACAGATAAACCGTTTAGGTCTCTGTGTTATGCGATGGGTGCTGGAATGACGGTATCGGAGATGCTTTCTTCTAACCCACAAGTTTGGAAGACAGATAAATCGAGACTCAGGATGGTTCACCGCGATGAACTCGGGGTACGTTCCGTTCAAATAGCTGGCAATGATCCCGATGAAATGGCCGCAGCAGCTCAAATTAACGTTGAGAGCGGCGCTCAAATCATTGATATCAATATGGGCTGCCCAGCTAAAAAAGTGAATCGTAAGCTTGCAGGCTCAGCCTTACTGCGCTATCCGGAGATTGTAAAATCAATCCTGGAAACCGTTGTAAACGCTGTGGATGTGCCAGTCACACTGAAAATCCGCACAGGCTGGTCACCTGAAGAGCGTAACTGCATAGAGATTGCCCAATTGGCCGAAGATTGTGGTATTCAAGCCCTGACCATTCATGGCAGAACCAGAGCCTGTCTGTTCAACGGTGAAGCTGAATATGACAACATTCGGGCAGTTAAGCAGACTGTTTCCATTCCGGTTATTGCCAATGGCGACATTACTGACCCGCTAAAAGCCAGGGCTGTTTTAGACTACACAGGGGCGGATGCCTTGATGGTAGGACGAGCAGCTCAGGGAAGACCTTGGATCTTTCGGGAAATCCAACATTATCTGGACACAGGTGAAATATTGCCACCGATGCCTATGGCAGACGTGAAAAGCATTATGTTAGGGCATGTACGGGAACTGCACGACTTTTATGGTCAAGGCAAGGGAGCCCGTATAGCGCGCAAACATGTTTCTTGGTATTTACAAGAACATGCACCTGATGACCAGTTTCGGCGCTCCTTCAACGCCATTGAGGATGCCAGCGAACAGCTGGAGGTGTTGGAAGCATTTTTTGAAAATTTTTGCGTAAATAAAAGATAAGAGCTGACAGAACTATGTTCGAACAACGCGTAAATTCTGACGTACTAACCGTTGCAACTGTAAATTCACAAGATCAAGTAACTCAAAAGCCGTTACGTGACTCAGTTAAGCAAGCACTGAAGAACTATTTTGCTCAATTAAATAATCAAGATGTTAACGATTTATATGAGCTGGTATTGGCTGAGGTAGAACAGCCTTTGTTGGACATGGTTATGCAATATACCCGTGGAAACCAGACCCGTGCAGCCCTGATGATGGGTATCAACCGCGGAACTCTGCGTAAGAAACTGAAAAAATACGGCATGAACTAATCCTAGTCGGTTAATGCAGTGTTTTTAGAAGCCCTTTCTGATTTTAGAAAGGGCTTTTTTTGTCCCTTTCGATCTGAACACTATCCCCCTCCTTTCTAATACTTAGTTAAGTGCCCCTCTGCTGTTTAATTTTGTTCCCACTCCGATACATGTTACTACCTTGAAAGATAGCTACAGTCGACTGGGTTACGCGATAACAACCGCATCTGAGTGGCATTTAGCGGGGATGAAAGCCGAGAATTGGCTTAGCCATGTAAAACTCCTCTATAAATAAAAAAACCCAGTACAAACGCAAGTTCATACTGGGTTCAACCTACTAAGTTTTCTTGGTAATTAACGTCTATTATGCAATCGCAACCTTGGAATCAGTGAATGTATGTCCATCACTGGTTAACTGAAATTTACTGACCGATTCCTGTAACTCTTCAGTTTGATGCTCTAATGAACTTGCAGCTGTTGCCACTTGCTCAACCAAAGACGCATTTTGCTGTGTCACACTGTCCATTTGAGTAATGGCAACCCCCACCTGTGCGATACCTTTACTCTGCTCCTCCGAAGCTGTCGTGATTTGTTTCATAATCGCCGTCACTTCGTTGATCCCTTGCAGAATATTGCTCATTGTCGAGCCCATTTCATGAACCAAATGCGTGCCTTTTTCCACACAGGAACTCGATTCTGCAATCAGCTTTTCAATTTCCATTGCCGCATCGGCACTGTGGCTAGCAAGCTTACGAACTTCAGCAGCAACCACCATAAATCCACGACCATGAACCCCTGCTCGCGCCGCTTCAATGGAGGCATTCAATGCCAAAATATTGGTTTGGAAACTGATGTCATTCATCATGCTGATGATGTCAGAGATTTTTTTGGCACTCTGGGAGATCTCATCCATCGTGCTCACCACGGACTCAACAATCGCATCCCCTTGATTAGCCACTACAAAGGCTTCAGCGGCTAATTGGTTGGCTTGATGGGTATTTTCCACATTCAGTTGCACTGCTGCTGTGATTTGCTCCATGCTGGCCGCGGTTTCTTCCAAGGCTGCGGCTTGCTCTTCCGTTCGTGATGAAAGGTCACTATTGCCGTTAGATATTTCTGTCGCACCGCGATAAATACTTTCGCTACCATTGCGGATCGTCAACACCGCATCACGTAAACTGTTCTGCATCTCTTCTAATAATGGGAAAAGTTTACCGACACAGTTACGACCAAATGGCTCAATTGGCTGGCTTAAATCCCCCTTCGCAATCTTATCGAAGTATTGACGGATCAGCTCCAGCGGTCGTTGCATCATCTTAGCCAGATAACGGTCAGTGAAGATCAAAATTAGCAAACCAAAAATGGTCGCGATGATAATCACTACTCGCGTCATATTCATGTGCTCATCAACCGCTTCCCGCGTGTGTTCAATCATCACATCCGCAGTTTGGTTAAACTGGGTGATAGCCGCGCCGAATGTACGGCTCAACGCAGGTGTGACATTATGGGCATGAGCCAAATAAGCCGCTTTATCATCCCCCATGGAAATAGCTAATTGTGGTTTCACGCCCTCATCGAGCAGCGCTTGCCAGCTATTTATCACTTGGTCGGAAATGGCTTTATCCATCGGGCCTGGGGAAATTGACTTCATCTCCTCAAGATAACGCTCCATATTCACGAGCGCGTCTTTGACTAAAGCGTAATCCCCTTCTTTGCCCTCATTTTTGGTTTCCATCACGCGGGTTAAGCGAGTGACAAAACGAAAATATTGGTCATTCCCCTGACTCAGTACCGTCATCTGTTTCACCAGTTGTCGATCAACATGGATGCCGTCAGAAATGCGTGATAAGGACCAACCGCTATACAGGCTTATGCCCCCAAGGTTTAGGCATAAAATGCCAAGTAGTACGAGCATCACAGCACGTATTGAATAATTTCGAAGTTTCTGCATGGAATTTCTCTTTTGATAAAATAAAATGATCTTTGTTTAATTTATCGGCGGTAAAAGAGAAAAATTTAATTATTTTCAATTGCTTTCTGACTTTTAGACATCAAAAAAAGCTCAAAATAATCCGATTAAAAATTGGCTTAATGATTGATTTTAGAGACATAATGCCTGTTTTTTATCCATGCGAGTTCTATTTTCATACAATTACCCTATCTTCCAGTTTGTGATTGACCTCCCAAAGTATCGCTCTGTTTCTGTAAGAAAACACCATCATCAGGTTCTGTAAATATAAGCAAAAATCTGTTTTATCTCTTGAGCTTCCCCCTACGGGAAGCTTTATGGTTCAGAAGTTCCATAAGAACTCGAATAAGAGAAATACAAACCTGCTTAAATTTCGCACCCTTATTTTTTATTTAAATAACAATATCTTATTTTTGGAGTAATACTGACATGAAAAAATTGTTATTCACTGCACTATTGGCGGCGTCATTTTCCTCTGTTGCAGCAAGCCAAGTTGTTGACCTGTACAAAGAAGAAAGTTGCGGTTGCTGCCATCTTTGGGGCGAAGCAGTAAAAGCCGCAGGTTATGACGTGAAAATTCACGATGTCACCTATCAAGAGATCGATAAAATCAATCAAGAAGCCAATTTACCTAACTCATTACGCAGCTGCCATACCGCCAAAATTAATGGCAAATTGGTTGTTGGTCACGTTCCTCTCGATAGCTTAGCGAAAATCAATACACTACCTGATGACGTTGCAGGTATTGCTGTCGGAGGTATGCCAGCGGGCAGCTTAGGTATGGAGCAACCAAGCGGATTTAAACAAGCCTATTCAGTGATGAGTTTTAAAAAGGATGGTAGCCAATCCGTATTTGCTCGTTATTAGTTTTCTATAAAAAAGGTACAGCAAACCCTCGCTGTACCTTTGGCTGTGATTACTACATCTTAATTTGAAAAATTAACGGTATATCGGTAATACATTAAACTGCGCTAACAACTGACAAATAATACCAACAACACCAAAGGCTATAACTGCATAGATTAGCCCTTTGCCTCCCCACACTTTAAACGTCGAGTTAGGGAAACGCTCTCTCACTTTTAATGCCATGACTGCCGGGCAAATAATTGCCCAGATACACGCCGCCATCCCCGCATAAGCAATCGCAATTAAGAAACCATTTGGGAATAACATACATAAAACTAGAGGAGGTATAAAACATAACAGTGCCGCTTTCATTCTGCCTGAAGAATTATCATTAAAGTTTAGTGACGCCAGAATGTAGTCGAATAAACCAATCGCAACCCCTAAGAATGAACAAAATACAGCACTAATCGAGAACCATAATAAGAATGTCGCAATATGTGGGCTGCTTAATACCGCATACAGTGACTCAATAAACGCATCGAGGTTTCCGCCTTTATTAATTATGGTTAGGAATTCTGTTCGAGGTAAATTCCCCATGGTGCCCAATATCCAAAGGAAATAGAGTATTAAAGCCAGTACACAACCAATCACACAGCTTTTAACCACTTTACGTTCATTTTCATGATACAGCTTATACAAACTACAGACGTTACCGTGATAACCAAACGAAGTGATGGCATAAGGAATAATAATAAAGACAAATGGCAGTAAAGATAACTGACTATCGCCCACTGGAGACGTTAATAATAAGTCAGTTTTGACAATTAAGAATAACCCTGAGAAAGCGAGAATAAATAAAACAATTTTAATAAATAAAAATAATGATGTTAATCGACTTGCCGCAATACCACTCCACCAAATACTTGCACCTAACAGTAAAGTGAAGATAACAAATATCACTCTTAAGTTAACATCAAATCCATATATTTCCGACGCTTCTTTGATAACAGATCCGGCCGCAGAAATATAAGCATATATCAATATATATAAAACAAATATTAATGCTGCATTGGCAATATAACAGGCCCATTTTGGTAATAATTCTTTTGAAATATAAAAATAGTTAGTGCCGGCTCCATATTTGGATATACATTCTAAAATATAGATCCCTGAGTGAAACATAAAGAAACAAACAATCAGTAATATTACTATCGAGTTAATAAACCAAGCTCCAGCCATAATGGTTGGCAAGCTAAACATACCTGCCCCGATCATGGCTCCGCCTAGCACAAAACCCCCTACCATTATGGAGGGTTCTTTCTTGGCTGCCGAATTGTTCATGTTGGTCACCTTAAAAATAAGGGATAAGGTTCCCGCATTGCACGGGAACCCGCAGAACTACCTATTATTTGATGGGTTTTAATCTTGCAGTGAAGTGTCTTAGTACCGGTGGCTCATATTCGAAATCTAAACCTTTCAGCGTTGCGAATTTATCTTTCAAGCCAATCAGAGCATCTGCAATGTAATCCATATGGTCGTTGGTATAAACACGTCGTGCGATAGTTAAGCGCATGAATTCCATATCAGCATGTTTTTGTTTGCCCGTTTCAGGATCACGACCTAATAGGAATGAACCAATTTCAACAGCACGAACACCTGACTCTAAATACAGCGCATTAATCACAGCTTGCGCAGGGAATTGGTCACCTGGGATCTGTGGAACCAGTTTTTTACAGTCCACGAACACAGCGTGTCCACCAGTAGGATACTGAATTGGGATACCGCCTTCACGTAAACGGTCACCCAGATATTTCACCTGACCGATACGATAATGCAAGTAATCTTCCCCAGCCCCTTCTTCTAAGCCTTGTACCATTGCCGCCATATCACGACCCGCTAAACCACCGTAAGTCACGAAGCCTTCCATTGGTACACAGCGCTGTCTTGCCAACGTAAAGATTTTCTCGTCATTCTTAATACAGACCAGACCACCAATGTTTAACAGTGGGTCTTTTTTCGCTGACATAGTGAGCGCATCAGCGTATTTGTACATATCCAGAATGATTTCTTTAATTGTGGAATTTTTATATTTTGGATCACGCTCTTTGATGAAATACGCGTTTTCACAGAAACGTGCAGAGTCCATTACCACAAAGATATTATGCTGTTTTGCGATTTCATAAACTTCTTTCAAGTTATCCATCGCAACTGGCTGACCACCCGCACTGTTACAGGTGATGGTAGAAACAATCGCTACCACGTTTTCAGCACCATGTTTTGCAATATTATCTTTTAATTTTTGAATATCAAAATTACCTTTCCAATCATCATAAGTTTCTGAGTCATAAGCTTTTTCGGTAACAATGTTAATCGCTTTACAGCCATTTAATTCAACGTGGGCAGCGGTAGTATCAAAGTGGAAGTTAGAAATAAATACCGGCTTTTTCGCGCCGCCTTGTTCTTGTTTCACTTTTAGTAAAACAGGGAATAACATGTTCTCAGCACCACGACCTTGGTGAGCAGGGATCACATAGTCGTAGTCAAACATCTCTTTAACTTTATCTTTTAAATCATAATAGTTACGAGAACCCGCGTACGCTTCATCACCCGTGATCATCGCTGCCCATTGGTGGTCGCTCATTGCGTTAGTACCGGAGTCCGTTAACAAGTCAATATAAACAGCACTACTCGGTAATAAGAATGGGTTATAACCCGCCTCTTTTAATGCCGCTTCGCGTTCTTCTCTTGATGGAATACGGATATTTTCTACCATTTTAATACGGAACGGTTCAACGATTCTTTTAGCCATGATAATACCTTTAATTTTTCATTAAATAATAAAAACAGAAATTCGAACTTATAAAAATAAGCGAATAGATCTTGAGAGAGAGAAAAAAGAAAGGTTATTTGTGCGGAAAGAAAAAGGCTAAAGAAATATCAATATTGAACCATTTCTTCAAATAGAAGAAGCGCCTCGACATTAACAACTCACTTAAAAGAAACATACTATGACTCCCATTAGCAAGGAATTAGTACAACCTTGAGTATGGTATATAACAATTCTTAGATAAATATAATAGCAATTGTCTATTATTTTTACCTGCATCACAAAAAGCGTTAAATCCCACTCCGCACTATGATTAGGGTCACAATATTATTTATCTTAACAACCATTAAATAAAGGTTAATAAATTGAGGTTATTTTATAATTAAATAATAGATAGTAATTTTAAACTTAATTTTCTAACGTTAAAAAGTCATTTAAAATCGAATTTATTTTAATTAAGTAAAGCCTTATACAAAGGCTTTACTTTTAGTAAGGATTTTAACAATCTAAATATAACTATTATTTTCCAAACAGTTTTTGAGTGTACTCTTTAGATACTGCGCTTCGCTTACCATCAGCCTCAAAGTAACGATCCACATGGCATTTTTGCTCGTTAATATCGCAAAAAATTCCATTGGCAAACGTCATCGCCGTTTTATCAAAATCGCCACCTTGCTCAATTGCTTTCGCGCGTTTATCACCTAAGTATTTTTTCGTTAGTGCAACAGAAACGCCCTCTTTGGCGCTAACGCACACATATTTATCGCATAACACATTCTTTTCTGGGGATTTTAAGGCTGAAGTCGATTTTGCTGACGCCAACATTGGTAATGCCGCGATCACAAGCCCTACGAGACACACTGCTTTTAAGTTCATATAACGCCTTTTTTGAGTAATAACACAACTGCAATATCACATTAGAGTTTTATTTTGTGGATAAATTCCCAGTCGTCACCACTATTTAATGTTTACTGCTAACTCTATCCACTTAGTGCATGATTTTAACTTTTCATTAACACTTTCAATTGTTATTTATTGCAGAAAAGATGAGTGTATAAGCGGCAATTTAAATAATAAAAATACCTGCAACTCTGCATTCAACCCAACTAAGCACCCCATAAGAGAGTGATGTATGACAACAGAGACAGTCGCGATTAAATCTTTTGGCACCACAAAAACCACCTCGAAAGTGTTATTTATCTGCTGGATGAGCATTCTATTTGAAGGCTATGATGTTGGCGTGATGGGCGCTGTTCTTCCCACTCTCGCAGAATATAAACAGTGGAATCTCACCCCTTTAGAACTTGGCGCTCTTAGCAGCTACGCTTTAGTCGGCATGTTTTTTGGGGCATTTATTATCGGTACGCTGAGTGAACTCTACGGGCGCCGCCGTATGCTTTTAGCCTGCGTCACGCTCTTTTCATTGACGATGCTTGCCGCTGCCCTTGCCCCAACACCTTGGATGTTTGGGTTGATGCGTTTTATTGGTGGCATTGGACTCGGGGGTGTTATTCCCGTCGCAGCCGCGTTGACCATCGAATATTCCCCTGCTGAAAAACGTTCTTTTAACTACGGCATTATGTATTCCGGCTACTCATTGGGGATCCTCAGCGCCGCACTGGTCGCCATGTGGCTGCTAGAACAATTTGGATGGCGCAGTGTGATTGGCTTTGGTGCATTACCGCTTTTGTTAATTTGGCCGATGGCACGCATCTTGCCTGAATCCCTTGAGTTTTTGACTCACAAAGGGCGCCACACCGAAGCACAATCTCTGGCACAGAAGTTAGACGTTGAATATCAAGCACCACCCGCACAGCAAAAACAGCAACCTCAACGTTTGAAAGAGATAGTCTCCGTGGTTTTTGCGTGGACACATTTGCGCGCAACCGCGTGTTTCTGGATAGCCCTATTCTGCGGCATGTTGCTGGTGTATGGCTTAAATACCTGGCTACCGTCGATTATGCGCAAAGAAGGCTATAACTTAGGTTCCAGCCTAACTTTCCTTGTGGTATTTAGCTTAGCATCCGCATTAGGGGGCTTATTCTTAGGAAAAATTGCAGATAAACGCGGCGTTCGCGGCTCGGTTGCCTTTTTCTTCTTGCTCGGCGCGATAGGCATTGGCTGCATGGTTTTCAAACAAAATATCTATATTAACTATTTACTTGTGGCGTTTGCTGGGGTCGGCAGTATTTCCGCAGCGCTGATTTTAACTGGCTACATCGCCAATTATTACCCATCAAAAGCCCGTGCTTCAGCGACTGGCTGGGCATTAAGTTTCTCACGAATTGGTGCGATGACGGGGCCTATGTTTGGTGCGTATATCGCCAGTTTGGGGATAGCGACCAGCTGGAACTTTATCGCCTTCTCGGTGGTGGCGGTGATAGCGGCAACAGCCGTGATTTTACTGCCACGAAAACGCCCATAGATAGCGGGTTAGCCAGTAAATAGAGGTAAATTGGCAAATAGGGGCATATCGCCCCTATTCAATTTTGAAACTAATATTTTGAAATCAATACATTAAAATTAATACGCGAAACGATAATGTACCTTCTCGCCTGCGGTTAACGCTGGAGAATCACTGTAATTACTTGATAATTCAATAAACCCACGTAATTCAGGAATATATAATTTTTGATACCATTCTAGCTCTGAGCGGCGATGCAATTGATTGCTAGCAAAATCGAGGATCAAACATTTCTGTCCGCTTCTCGCGGATTCCATCACCAACAAGCCATCATCCCAGATAACCATATCTTGCAGATGATTATAACCCGCTTCTTTGATCAGCTTAAAATTCCCGTCTTGATACTGATAAAGGGAAAATAATCGGCGAGAAGGCTCCTGAGCCGCCAAATAAATATCCCCTTTCTGATTCTGAACCGCCTCATTAATACGAATAGGCAACCATCGATGGCTCACCACGTTTTTCTGTGCGATGTTCACCACCACTTCAAGAGAGCCCATTTCGTTGCCATAGCTGTACCACACAATCACATTGCCATCATGAACCGCATAAGAAAATGTCGAATTATCCGCGATTTCTTCAGGATAAAAACGCTTCACAAGCTCGCGAGGATCCATCAAATATTGCCACGTAAGCCCTTTATCCATGCTGGTGAAGATCTTTTGGTTGTCGATCAAGACATAAGGCTTCCCCTGACCACTTTGGTACATTTTCCCGGTAATTGCCGCATAAATGTATTCACCATACCCATCTTTCCAAGGCGTTAGAGGCGTAATCGAATTGTCCGCTAAATTCACAATTCGATACCCATCGCGCACCATTAAAAGGCACTGAGACTCTTCACACACCGCGTTATAAAAACTGTCGCTAAATTGCGTGATAAAACGCACGCCATCTTTATTGGCAATTAACACCTGATAACTATCTTCCTGTGCAGGCGAAAACAAATCTGACCGATTGTAATAGTAGGATGAGCGGCCATTTTTCTGGGCAATGATCAGCGTGCCGTCTTTCGCAGGATACGTTTTGGCATAATCATAATCCGCAATATAAGCATTGCTCTCTTGGCTATTCTCTTTCCACTGCCATGGCGTATCATCCCCACCAAATACCAGTATCAATGTTGATCCAATACACACCAAGAAAACGGCACCCGTCACCAGAAAACGCCAACTTAAAAATGGATTCATTAGCGTACCTCCATAACATAAGTATCTTTACCTTGTTGGCGTCGTAATGCGCTCAAGACAGCTTGGGTTTGGTAATAGCCATTACCCCGTTTCGAAAATCGATAATAAGCCGCCATACCAAGGGCAATTAAAAAACAGATACCCAATGTTATCGAGCTGGCAAAACCAATAAATATCAGGTCATTATCGAGCAAATACAGCCAATCCCAATAATCCCAGTGATTTCCCCTGTCAACAATATCGCTAATTGCTGTCGCGCCAAAAATCGCCAAGAATAATGCCAAAATAATGCCCGTGATCCCCCATAACGCCAGATACAACCCGCGTTCTTGCGCCATACCTCGAGCAGACAACGTGTAAGCTAAATTATCTTGGTGGTTATACAGACCAAATACGACGCTATCAGGAAACCCATCTTCGACTTTGGAGTGATAGACTTCTACCTCATCCCCTTGAGCGAGAAAAAAGCTGTGGTTATTAAAGAAGGGTTTTGAGCCATCTAACTTGAGGTTTAAATGGCTTTTATTCACTTGAAGCTCTATTTCATTGCGGGTGTATGTTCCCCCACGATAATAATATTCAATTGTCTTGATACTCTTAATATTCACTTTGCCTTTTGTCACCTGCAACGCGGTTTCAGGGATAAGCTTTTGCTTTCGAGAATTTATTTTGAGTGGTTTGGATTTCGGGTTTTTAATTCCTTCAATCTGAATCAGACTTTCGCCATGAATTACCTGAAACTTGCCCGCTATCACTAAATCTAATGCGCGTAAGATGGTTTTTCGTTTTCGGCTAAAAATAGTGAAGGTTTGTGAAATGCACATAGACAGCAGAACAGCCCCCACAAAAGCCGCCATGCCTAATAATGAACCTAAAACAATTAACCATGTGCTCTCTTCATCATTAAACACGCAAAAAAATGCGGGAATAAAGAGTGCAGCAAGCCCAAATGATAGCAGGTACTGTTTTACTAACCCTTTGTCAAATTTAAGGTTTCTATCGGGTTCCAAACGGCCATGTTCTGGGTGATACACCCAATTGAGCCAATAGCTCCCATCATTCAGTTGTTCAGCAGAAATAATCAACCTGTCGTCTTTATTCAATCGTTCCAAAAATATTTGGCTGTTTTCAAAATCTTCAGCATTGAAAAAAAACACTTTATCTGAAGTTATTAGTCTCACCATGCCCTCTGGTGAAACCTGTTTATAATCGCACTGAATTAGCTTAACGTGAAAATATTGAACACCCATCAATGATGCCTATTTGTTATAGTTAATTTAACATTATGATAATAAATAAAGGTATATTGCCCTAGTTAAACTTACCCTATAATAGAACAATTCAGATAATTACAGGCTCAAAGGCAATCAGTTAAAAGCTGATAAATGCCTGTTTTACTCTTAAAATGCAACCAGACTCTAGTAAAGGAAATAATTACTGCTAGACTGGCGCAGATGAGTTATTTTGAATACATTACATCCCAAGAAACCGTTATTTTATCCCTACCGTTAACGACAAATTTGAATAAACGCGATGACATCAAAACCGGCCTACAAGCAAATTCAATCTTACATCCTACGGAGTATTGATTTAGGGATTTTCAAACCCGAAACTCAGATCCCCACTGAACTTGAGTTATGTGCCCAATTTAATGTTAGCCGTATGACGGTAAATAAAGCGATTTCTGAACTCAGCCAGAAAGGCATCTTAAATCGGATTGCAGGAAAAGGGACTTTTGTTGCTACTCAAAAGCATGAACTCCCCGTCACCAAAGCCTTTGATATTTTTGATGAAATTTCAGTTAGTGGGAATAAATATGCAGGCCACCAGCTACAGCTAAAAATCATCCCTGCCACCGCAGAAATTGCCCTACAACTTGGTGTCACGGAAGGCAGCGATATTGGCTACTGCAAAATGCTGCATTTTGAAAATGACATTCCACTGATGCTAGAGGAACGCTATGTGAATCATAGTATTGCCCCTGAATTTGTTCAGCAGCATTTTGGCAATAGTGAAACTCCAAGCGGCTATTTACAGCGCCATTTCCCTGTCAGTGAAATGGAGCACACTATTGAAGCAATTTTGGCTACTAAGCCTATCGCTCAAGCCTTATCCATCAAAGAACATGCCCCTTGTTTGCAGCTAAGCCGCCGTACATGGACAGGCAGCACGTTGATCAGCTACGTCAATATGATCAGTGCAGGCTCCCGCTATAAATTGAAATTACATTCCCGCATTGAAAGTTAATCTTTGGTAATAAACATTCATCAAATAAAGCTGTTACCAAATAAAACAAGCATAAAAAATGGGGCACTCTGGCCCCAAAACGACTGATAAACAACGAAAATACCGTTCGATAATCTCCACATCACAGACATTACGTCAGGTATCAACACATCAACATCACAACAAATCATTTTCTCACAACAAAGATAACTACATGCCTTGATAAATAGGTCCTTCTCCCCCTTGCGGTGCTGTCCACGTAATATTTTGCAGAGGGTCTTTGATATCACACGCTTTGCAATGCAGGCAGTTCTGCGCATTTATTTGCAGTTTTTCCTGCGCCTGATCATTCACTATTTCATACACACCCGCAGGGCAATATCGCGTTTCCGGTGAAGCATAAGTGGATAAATTCACGCGAATAGGAATTTCATTATCTTTTAAACGTAAGTGGCAAGGCTGCTCTTCTGCATGGTTTGTATTGGATAAAAACACCGATGAGGGTTTATCAAATGACAGTTTGCCATCCGGTTTTGGATAATGGATAGGCTGAAATTCACTGGCAGGCCTAAGCCTTTGGTGATCATCCCGTTTGAGCTTCAGCGTCCAAGGGCTACGCCCCTTTAATAACCATTGCTCAGCACCGAACATCAACGACCCCATCACTAACCCTTTTTTCATATACGGCTTGAAATTACGGCTCCGATAAAGTTCGTCATACAACCAGCTTTGTTCGAACTTTTGCTGAAATTGGCGGGTAAATTCTGCGTAATCGACGCTATCTTCGACGAACGATTCAAATAAAGCCTCTGCCGCTAACATGCCGCTTTTCACCGCGCAGTGGCTACCTTTAATGCGCGCTGCATTCAAAAAACCTGCATCATCGCCAATTAATGCACCGCCGGGGAAGCTTAACTCTGGTAATGCGGATAACCCCCCCGCCACCATGGTACGCGCCCCATAACTCACGCGCTCACCTCCTTGCAAAAAAGCACTGAAGGCAGGATGAGTTTTTAAACGCTGAAATTCATCGAATGGGGATAAATAAGGATTTTCATAATTCAGCCCTACCACCAGCCCCACAGCGACTAAGTTTTCCCCATAGTGGTACGCGAATCCGCCCCCATAGGTTTGGTTATCCAACGGCCAGCCGATTGAATGCACCACGAGCCCCGCTTGATGCTGCTCTTTAGGAATTTGCCAAATTTCTTTGAGACCCAGTCCATAAGTCTGTTTACCGCGGTTTGCCGCTAAATCAAAATGAGAAATTAACTGTTTACCCAGTTGCCCTCGGCACCCTTCAGCGAAAAAAGTCATTTTGGCTAACAGGTTCATACCGGCTTGATACATAGCCGTTGGGTTGCCCTGTTTGTCTAGCCCCATGTCGCCAGTGGTGACGCCAATAACCTGTCCTGCATCATCAAAAAGGATTTCGGTAGCCGCAAACCCCGGGAAAATATCGACACCGAGTTGCTCCGCTTCTACTGCAAGTGCTGCACTGACTTGCCCAAGGCTGCCAATCACATTACCGTGGTTTTTCAGGCAAGTAGGTAACAAAGATAATGGCAATTTGCTGGCTTTGTTCTCTTTGAGCCATAAAAAACGATCTTCACTGACGGCGGTGAGTGAGGCAGAAATGGTTTGCTGCCAGTCGGGTAATAACTCATTCAGTCCACGGGGATCGATCACTGCGCCCGATAAAATATGCGCCCCAACTTCGGCGCCTTTATCAATTAAGCAGACGCTAAGCTCCCGACCGGTTTGTAACGAGAGCTGTTTAATGCGAATTGCCGCCGATAATCCTGCGGGCCCACCACCGACAATCAGGACATCAAACTCCATGGATTCTCGCGCACAAGACGCCGAAACATTCGCACTATTGTCGATAGTCATTTTGCTCTCTCCTACGCCAGCGCTTTATCAAATTCAGGTAAGATCTCAAACAGATCCCCCACAATGCCGTAGTCTGCCACTTGGAAAATCGGCGCTTCTGGATCGCTATTAATCGCCACGATCACTTTGCTCTCTTTCATGCCCGCGATATGTTGAATGGCGCCGGAGATCCCAACTGCAATATACAGATCTGGCGCGACGATCTTGCCCGTTTGTCCGACTTGATAATCATTTGGCACATACCCCGCATCCACTGCCGCACGGGAAGCCCCCACCGCAGCCCCTAATTTGTCGGCAATGGTTTCCAGCAAAGCAAAATTCTCACCGGAACTTAAACCCCGCCCCCCTGAAATCACCACTTTGGCAGAGCTTAATTCCGCACGGCTCATCTGGGTTAATGACTGGCTAGTCAGTTCCGCAAGTTGGGTGAACTGCGCAACAGACACAGGTTCGATACCTACAGGGGACTGGGTTGCAGTCGCTCCTGAAAATGCTGAGCTGCGTACGGTGATCACCACCTGATTGCCATTGTTTTGTACCGTTGCCAACGCATTTCCGGCATAAATTGGGCGGATAAATGTTTGTGCATCCACCACGTGGGTAATATCCGAAATCTGAGAAACACCCAGCGTGGCAGCGACGCGAGGGGCAATATTTTTACCGAATGTGGTCGCAGGGAAGATAATGTGGCTATAACCTTGTGCCACGGCAACCACCGCGCTCGTCATAGATTCCGCCAGCGCATTTTTGAGCGGGTCGGCATCGATGGTTATCACCTTTTCGACGCCGAGAATGGAAGCCGCAGATTGTGCCACTGCAGCCACTTGGCTTCCCGCGACCAACACATGTAGGCTTCCGCCCTGTGCAATGATTTCGCGTGCCGCCGTTATGCTGTTATAGGTTGAAGATTTAATGGTTTGGTTATCGTGCTCAACAACGACTAAAACGGATAATTGGCTCATGTTCAGGCTCCCTGTTAAATCACTTCTTTGGCTTGCAGTTCAGTCACTAACGTGGCGGCATCATTCAACATGGTGCACTGCCCAGAACGCTTTTTCGGTTCCATCACGTTGACGATTTTTACTTGCTCTAATGGGCTAAAATTCAGTGTGGAAATATCAATGATGTCTAATGGTTTTTTCTTTGCCTTCATGATGTTAGGCAATGTGGCATAGCGAGGTTCATTTAAACGCAAGTCGATAGTCACAATCGCAGGCAATCCCATGGATAAGGTTTCTAAGCCGCCATCGATTTCACGCGTGACTTGCAGCGTTTCGCCCTCGACCACAATGTGTGAGGCAAAGGTGGCTTGCGCACAACCCAATAGCGCTGCAAGCATCTGCCCAGTTTGGTTGCAATCATCATCAATGGCTTGCTTGCCGAGTAAAATTAAATCCGGTTGCTCCTGATTTACCACTTGCTGTAAAAGACGGGCAATATCCAGCGGCTCTAACACCATCTCTGCTGGCTTTTGAATCAAAATGGCTCGGTCAGCCCCAATCGCCATTGCACTACGCAGCGTATCTTGCGCCGTGGCTTCACCAATGGAGACTGCAACTACTTCGGTAGCTTTGCCCGCTTCTTTCAAGCGTACCGCCTCTTCTACCGCAATCTCATCAAACGGGTTCATCGCCATTTTGACATTCGCCAGCTCAACTCCAGAGCCATCGGCTTTAACCCGTACTTTGACGTTATGGTCAATGACCCGTTTTACTGCGACTAAAATTTTCATAACCACTCCTATCGCGCACTTTGTTACTGCTATTTTTGAGTTTAGGGAGCCCATAGCAGTGAATATTTTCACTGCTAGGACGCCATCACTGACTATTTTTATCGTTGGAAAATTAAGATGTTACCTAAGAAATAAACCTTATTTGGTTTCTGGCAATATCAGGCTTGGCGCCACTGACATTGGCCAAATTTTTACCGCGACATAGTAGATGATACTGGTGGCCACTAAACCGACAATCCACGAAATATCCACGCCGCCTAGGCTATCGACCAACGGGCCTGTATAGAATCCGGTGGCAATAAATGGCATTTGAATCAATACGCCAACCACGTAGGTGATGATCCCCACTTTGTTCCAGCGACCATAACGGCCATTCGGGTTGGATAATTGCGGAACATCGTAGCGACCTTTCGTCACCCAGTAGTAATCCACTAAGTTAATCGCACTCCATGGCGTAAAGAACGCTAATAAGAACAGCAAGAAAGCCGAGAACAGTTTTAAGAATGAGTGTTGCCCAGCCAGACCTAAAGCCGTCGAAAAGCTCACCATGAGGATAATAAAGAATAGACGCTGCCCACGGGAAATCTGGTGTTTACCACGGAAACCACACCAAATCGCCGCCATCGACATAAAGCTACCGTAAGCATTCAGCGCGGTAATCGTCACTTTGCCAAAGAAAATACTGATATACAGCAGCGCTGCAATTAAGCCCGTGCTGCCTAAGCCAACAATGTAGGAAACTTCATGACCCGCAAATTGATTGCCGGCAAGTGCTGCCGCAAACACCCCTAGGATCATCGAGGCTTGAGTTCCAATCACTGTCCCTGAACCCACCGCTAAAAACGCTTTAATGGTTGGGGTTTTGGTCGGCAAATAACGGGAGTAATCCGCCACATAAGGGCCGAATGCAATCTGCCAAGAAGCCGATAGCGACATCGCTAATAGGAAATTTGTCCAATCGAAATGACGATTTGATAATAATACTGAGACGTCATTCATATAGAACAGACGGAAGAACAGGTAGAAGAAGGCGATAACGCCGACGACACTCGCCACTTTACCGAGAATGTGGATGATGCGGTAACCGCAAATAGTGATACCGATGATCACAATCCCGAAAATCACGATCCCCATCCAATCACTGACATTCAGTAATTGCCCCACAGCCTGCCCCGCCAATACTGTCCCACTGGCCGAGAATCCGACGTACATCATGCAGACTAATAAAATCGGGATGACCGCACCATAAACCCCAAACTGCACGCGGCTGGAGATCATTTGAGGTAGACCCAGCTTCGGACCTTGTACTGCATGGAGCGCCATAACCGCGCCCCCCAGTAATTGGCCGATAAACAAGCCAATCAACGACCAAAAGACATCGCCCCCCAGTACAACCGCTAGCGCACCGGTGACGATTGCGGTGATTTGTAAGTTAGCCCCAAACCACAGTGTGAATTGGCTCGACAAAGTCCCGTGTCGTTCAGATTCAGGAATATAGTCAATGGAACGTGCTTCGATAAGCGGAACATTATCTTGGCGAGACTGCTTTTGCCCGATGATATCGTTGGAAACTGTCATGGTAATTCCTCTTTAAGCAAGGCTGGCTTAAAGAATGAACCAATTAGTCGTCAGTAATGAATTCTCTATGTTGTGAGCACAGACATTTGACGTGATGCAGGTATGTTATTGTTTTATCTACCCGTCATTAATAATTGAAATACATTCTTAAACCTGATTGTTGTTGTGTTTTTAAGTCCATGATCCTGTTGTCAGGGTAGTGCTCCTGTTATTGCTTAGATATTCATAGCTGGAAAAACCCCGATAAGTCCTGTCTTACCTATCGGGTCGATCACATCAAAATTAAGCGTCGAGAACGGCGCGCGAAATAATGATTTTTTGAATTTCTGACGTCCCTTCAAAGATACGCAAAATGCGGGCATCTCGTACATAGCGCTCTAGGGGTAGATCGCGAATATAACCATACCCCCCATGCAATTGCAGCGCGGCATCCGTCACAAAACCGGCGCATTCCGCCGCAAACAGTTTTGCGGTGGCTGATTGCAAACTAAAACGCTGCCCAGAATCGCGCAGCTCAGCCGCGTTCCATGTCAGCATACGCGCGGCTTCCAGCTGCGTGTGCATATCAGCAAGCTTCCATTGCGTCCCTTGATAGGCTGCCAGCGGCTTCTTACCAATCTGACGCTCTTTCACCCAGCCTAATGTACTTTCCATGGCTGCACGGGCGATCCCCAATGACGTTGCCGCCACTTCTACACGACCTTTATCCAACACTTCCATCGCCGTATGGAAACCCTTGCCCTCTTCGCCTAGTAATGCCGATTCTGGCAGCCAACAGTTGAGTGCTAATTCATAGATGGTGCTACCACGCAGCCCCATGGTCTTTTCTGGCTGAGAAAACGCGACGCCTTCCGTCCCTTTTGGGATCATAAAAGCACTAATGCCACGTGCGCCTGCTTCGACGTCCGTTTTGGCGTACAGCACAATAAAATCCGCTTCTTTGGCATTGGTAATATAGTGTTTGTTGCCACGAATGCGCCAACCGCCATTTTCACGGGTTGCTGTGGTACGCATATCCGCGGGATTTGAACCTGCGGCGGGCTCAGTTAACCCAAACGCACCCAGTAATTCACCACTCGCCGCTTTTGGTAACCAATAATTTTTTTGCTCTTCAGTTCCGCCAATCAGAATAGAATCTGTTGCTAAGAAATGGGCGGTCAATGCGGAGGATGTCGAGGCACAAGCCGCTGCCACCGCTTCAACAATCATGCTCATGGCAATGCTGCCAATCCCAAAACCACCATATTGCTCCGGTAAGTTAATTCCCCAACAGCCCATTTCACCTAGTGCGGTTAAGCTTTCCGCACAAAAAATTTCTTCTTCGTCATAGCGTTGAGCGTTCGCTTGCAGGATATCGCGACACACTTTTTCAACGGCCTCTACAATGGCGTACTCGGTTTCATTAATATCAAAACTCATTGCATCGTCTCCGCGCTTTTTATCGTTGTCGTTGTGACTGTAGCTGTCGATTTATAGCGTTCATTGCCTTCCCCAAGAACAGGGGCTCTTTGGGTGACCTTCGGTTTCACGCCATTAAAGAAAACAGGCTGAGAAATCAGAGGAGTACCACCATCATTTAAGTGGGTTAGCACCTGGCGAACTTCAGCATGCTCGCTTTGCGTCGCTTGCTGTAAATTGTGAATCGGTGAGGCAGGAACGCCAGCATTCAGGAGTAAGTCACACACTTCCTCGACACTTTTTGTTCCTGTCCAGCGCTCAATTTCTTCACGTAGCGCCGCTTGGTTTACCGTACGAGTCGGGTCATTCAAGTAACGCGGGTCTTGGGATAGCTCCGGTTTCCCCATACATTCACAGAAACGCTGGAACAGTTTTTCACTGGCAATCGCGATCACCACCAAACCATCTTTTGCTTGGTAAGTATCAAATGGCGTGGAAACAGGGTGACGATTACCCACTAAACTTGGCGCCTTACCATTTGCAAATAAGTTAGATAACCCAGTGAGCTGCATACTGAGCAGCACATCCACCATGGCAACATCCAGATATTGCGCACCTTCACCGTGACGTTCGCGAGCAAACAGTGCGCTGCTAATCGCCCATGAGGCAAATACGCCCGCACAGACATCCCCGATGGATTCACCACTGCGCGTAGGACCCGACTCTGGGGAGCCTGTCACGCTCATCAACCCAGACATGGCCTGTGCCACAATGTCATACGCTGGATAGCTCGCAAGGGGGCTGTTTTGCCCAAATCCTGAAATGCTGGCGTAGATAATGTTGGGATTAATCTGTTTGACGCTATCGAAATCGATC
Organism: Providencia zhijiangensis; assembly: GCF_030315915.2. Taxonomy (NCBI): domain Bacteria; kingdom Pseudomonadati; phylum Pseudomonadota; class Gammaproteobacteria; order Enterobacterales; family Morganellaceae; genus Providencia; species Providencia zhijiangensis. Next base: position 3,230,483 of record NZ_CP135990.1, read on the forward strand.
CCAAGACGCTTGGTGACGCCGGGGCGGAAGTTCTCCACCACCACATCACTCCCTTTGATCAATTGGAATAAAATCTGACGATCGCCATCGTCTTTAAGATCTAACTCAATGCTGCGTTTTCCGCGATTGATCAGCCCGTAATAAACACTTTCACCGTCAATAAAAGGACCAAGATGACGGCTATCATCACCATGATCAGGCACTTCGATTTTGATCACTTCTGCGCCCAAGTCTGCCATCATGCCAGTGCAGTAAGGCCCTGCTAGCACACGGCTTAAATCAATCACTTTGATCCCAGCCAGAGGCCCGTGTGGTTTTTGAGTCATTGCCGCATTCATCGTGAATTCCTTATGTGAGGCTAAAAGGTGCCGACTCCATGGAGCCGGCATTCGACATTACTTGACCATTGGCAAGTTAAGGCCTTGCTGCTTCGCACAATTAATGGCGATGTCATAACCGGCATCCGCATGACGCATGACGCCAGTTGCTGGGTCGTTGTGCAGCACACGAGCAAGACGTTTATCTGCGGCATCGGTGCCATCACACACAATCACCACACCAGCATGTTGAGAGAAGCCCATTCCCACGCCGCCGCCGTGATGCAAGCTCACCCACGTTGCCCCGCCTGCGGTGTTCAGCAGCGCATTGAGTAATGGCCAGTCAGAGACGGCATCAGAACCATCTTTCATGGATTCCGTTTCGCGATGCGGGCTGGCAACAGAGCCAGAATCAAGATGGTCACGACCGATGACGATAGGGCCTTTTAGCTCCCCATTTTTCACCATCTCGTTAAACGCGCGTCCCAATCTTTCCCTGTCTTTCAGCCCCACCCAGCAAATACGCGCCGGTAAACCTTGGAATGCAATACGCTCGCGCGCCATATCCAGCCAGTTATGCAGATGTTTATCATCTGGGATCAGCTCTTTGACTTTTTGGTCGGTTTTGTAGATATCTTCAGGGTCGCCAGACAGTGCCACCCAACGGAATGGACCAATTCCTTCGCAGAACAGCGGACGAATATACGCAGGCACAAATCCTGGGAAATCAAAGGCATTATTCACACCTTCATCTTTGGCCATTTGGCGGATGTTGTTGCCGTAGTCGAACGCGGCTGAGCCACGCTTTTGCATTTGCAGCATGGCATCCACCTGCACCGCCATGCTTTTCTTCGCCGCTTTAGTCACTTCGGCTGGCGCAGTTTGTTGCTTGTCACGCCACTGGGCTAATGTCCAACCTTGTGGCAGATAACCGTGTACTGGGTCATGGGCGCTGGTTTGGTCGGTGACTGAATCCGGTGTGATATTGCGCTTAACTAACTCGCTATACACATCCGCCGCATTACCAAGTAAACCGACAGAAACTGGCTTGCCGCTCGCTTTGGCTTCTTCGATATAACCCAACGCTTCATCCAGTGAAGTGGCTTTTTTGTCTACGTAACGGGTTCTTAAACGGAAGTCGATGCGGCTTTCATCGCACTCAACCGCAATCATGCTAAAGCCAGCCATCGTTGCCGCTAAAGGTTGTGCTCCCCCCATGCCGCCTAAGCCGCCAGTTAGGATCCAACGCCCCGCAGGGTTACCATTAAAATGCTGTTTTGCCAGTGAAACGAAAGTTTCGTAAGTGCCTTGTACGATCCCTTGTGAACCGATGTAGATCCATGAGCCGGCAGTCATCTGCCCGTACATCATCAAGCCTTTGCGATCTAATTCGTTGAAATGATCCCAATTCGCCCAATGAGGAACAATGTTGGAGTTAGCAATTAAAACGCGTGGTGCGTCTACATGGGTTGGAAAAACCCCGACTGGTTTACCGGATTGCACCAGTAATGTTTGATCGTCTTCGAGGGTTTTTAAGACGTCTAAAATCTTGTCATAACATTCCCAATCACGGGCTGCACGTCCAATGCCACCATACACCACCAAGCTTTGCGGATGCTCAGCGACATCTGGGTCTAAGTTATTTTGGATCATGCGGTAGACGGCTTCAGTCAGCCAGCTTTTACAGCTCTTTTGGCTACCGTGCGGGGCACGGATCACGCGTGTTGAATCTGTACGGTTTAACATTCTTTTATCCCCTATCCATCCACTTGGTTTAACGCAAAATTAACAATTTCGGTTATTTATCATTGTTGAGTTAGTGGCTGCCAGATCATTCTCACACCGTAGGAATCTTTATATTTAACATTAAAATCAATTTGTTAAATAAAATCAAAGAACGATTGAGAACAACTCTTTTTGCCCTGTTTGCTTAGTTGATAATTAAATATATATACATTTAATTCACAAAGTATATACATTGAAATTTGAATTTTTGTCGCTACAGTGGAGAAGGGAGATGGAGAAAAGTTAGACAACAATAACTAGGGTGCTGTTTCTACACAAAAACTTGTATATACATTTGATTTTCTATGCAGAAACAAGCAAATAGCAAAAATGGGAGAAGCCTCACATTAAGCTGATCGCCGTTACAGGCGATACACGCGTTTCATACTTAACCTTGTGCATTAATCGCCACCAAAGAAAACACCCCATAAATATCCGATATATTTTATGGGGTGTTTTTGCTCGAGGCTTATTACTGACTATACAGTTAAACTATCCGCCTAAATAAGCGCTACGTACCGCTTCATTCGCCAGTAAGGCTTTTCCGGTGTCTTCCAAAACAATGTGCCCATTTTCTAACACATACCCGCGATCAGCCAGTTTCAGTGCTTGGTTAGCATTTTGCTCCACCAAAAAGATGGTCATTCCCTCTTCCCGTAGCTGCAAAATGGTGTCAAAAATTTGCATAATGATAATTGGCGCCAGCCCCAATGAAGGTTCATCCAACAGCAACAATTCCGGCTGGCTCATTAGCGCCCGCCCAATGGCAAGCATCTGCTGCTCACCGCCGGACATGGTTCCTGAACGCTGGCTACGACGTTCATGCAACCTTGGGAATAACGAATAAACCCGTTCAATACGCTCGTGATATTGATGGCGATCCGCAAAAAAACCACCCATTGCCAAGTTTTCCTCAACGGTCATACGAGAGAATACCCGTCGACCTTCCGGCACGAGTGCAATGTCTTTACGCATAATTTGCGGTGTCGGTAGCTGAGTAATATCCGCCCCCCGATAAAGTACCTGACCAGAGGATGCGCGAGGGTCGCCACATAACGTACTGAGTAACGTGGTTTTTCCTGCACCATTGGCGCCAATCAGCGTGACAATTTCCCCTTTTTGGATATTTAAGCTGACATCATGCAGTGCCTGAATTTTTCCGTAATGGGTGGAAACTTGTTTAAATTCCAGCATCAGTAAGCTTCTCCCAAGTAGGCTTTGATCACATCCGGATGCTGGCGAATTTCGTTCGGTGTTCCGTTCGCCAGAGGTGTTCCTTGGTTCACCACATAAATTCGGTCAGAAATGCCCATCACCAGTTTCATATCATGTTCTATCAATAAGATAGAGACATTATGATGGGTTCTCAACTCTGCAATTAACTCATCCAGATCGTTAGTTTCCTTCGGGTTTAACCCTGCCGCTGGCTCATCCAGCATCAAAATTTCAGGTCGCGTCACCATACAGCGGGCAATTTCTAGGCGACGCTGTTGACCATACGCCAGATTCCCCGCTTGGCGGTTAGCAAATTCAGAAAGATTGACCCGCTCTAGCCATTGCACCGCGTTATCTACCGCTTCGGCTTCTGCACGGCGAAATGCAGGCGTTTTCAGTAAGCCTGAGAAAATACCGCTTTTCAGATGTTGGTGCTGAGCCACTAATAAGTTTTCAATCACCGTCATTTCTTTGAATAAGCGAACATGCTGGAACGTACGGATCACCCCAAGGCGAGCAATGGCCTGACCCGGAAGCCCTTCAAGATGCTTATCCCGGTACAAAATTGTCCCGCTGGTTGGCTTATAAAACCCCGTTAGACAGTTAAATATGGTGGTCTTGCCTGCGCCATTAGGGCCAATCAATGAAACAATTTCCCCCTGATTCAAGGTCAGTTCGACATTGTTGACGGCTAGCAAGCCACCAAATCGCATGGTTAAGCCACTGACTTGCAGTAAAGGTGTTGCTGTGATCATGATCCGCCTCCCTGCACATTTTTCAGCTTCATTTGACGGCGCTGCATCGGCAATAAACCTTGTGGCCGCCAGATCATCATCAGCACCATCAACGCCCCTAGCAGCAACATGCTGTATTCATTCAGATCGCGCATCATCTCCCTTGATACCACCAAGATGATCGCGGCTAAAATCACCGACGTTTGCGATCCCATTCCACCAAGCACCACGATCGCCAATACAAAGGCTGATTCAGCGAAAGTGAAGGATTCAGGGCTGATAAACCCTTGTCGTGCAGCAAATAACGCTCCTGCAAACCCTGCAAATGTTGCACTGATCGTAAAAGCGGTTAATTTAATACGCGTCGGGCTTAAGCCTAATGATCGACACGCAATTTCATCTTCACGTAGCGCTTCCCACGCGCGCCCTAATGGCATCCGTAACAAGCGGCTGATCACGATCAAGGTGATCACCACCAGCAACAGCGCCACAAAATAGAGGAAAATGATCCGGTCGCCGGGGTTGTAATCTAAGCCGAAGAAGTTATGGAATGTATCCCAACCCTCTTTAGCAGTACGGCTAAATTCTAAGCCAAAGAAGGTCGGTTTTGGCAGCTGGCTGATCCCATTAGGGCCACCGGTGATCTCAGTATTATTTAATAATAAAATACGCACGATCTCCCCAAAACCAAGGGTGACGATCGCCAAATAGTCACCCCGCAACCTCAGCACAGGGAAACCTAATAAGAACCCTGCTAATGCCGCTGTTAAGCCGGCAATCGGTAAGCTTTCCCAGAAACCAAAATCATAATAATGATTGAGTAAGCCAAAGGTGTAAGCACCGATAGCGTAGAAGCCCGCATAGCCGAGCACCAGTAATCCGGATAACCCAACCACGACGTTTAAGCCCAGCCCCAGCATCACGTAGATCAGGGTTAATGTGGCAATATCCACACTGCCGCGAGACACCAAAAACGGCCAGATAATCGCCCCAATAATAATCGCGATCCCGATAATTTTTTGTCTGAGCGAGCCGCCATCAAAATCCGGTAACGCCCACGATTTTTTGGGCACGCCTTGCCACACTTTGCTTAATGCAGGGCGAATTAATTGATACACAAAGATAATGACTATGCCGACGAAGATCCAATTCCAACGAACGTCTCCCCCAGACTCCACTATCAGCTTAGTCCCATCGAGGCCTAATTTTAGCCCCATCATAAACACGGCTAAAATAAAGAAGGTGACGGAGGCAATAATGGCACTGATCCAGTTTTCTTTTCTCATACTTTTTCGACCTCCGGGCGACCCAGAATGCCAGTTGGCATGATCAACAGAACACCAATCAATAAACCAAATGAGACGACATCTTTATATTCTGTGCTTAAATACGCCGAGGTCATGGCTTCCGCAACACCGAGGATCAAGCCGCCCAGCATCGCACCGGGGATGCTACCAATTCCACCTAATACAGCTGCGGTGAAAGCTTTCATTCCCGCCATAAAGCCAATATACGGGTTAATTACGCCGTAGAATTGCCCTAATAACACGCCTGCAACCGCCGCCATCGTCGCACCGATCACGAAAGTCAAAGAGATCACGCGGTCAGTGTTGATACCCAGCAGACTTGCCATTTTTAAATCTTCCGCACACGCACGGCAGGCACGCCCCATACGGGAATAGCGGATAAACAGCGTTAATGCCAGCATCGCAAGGAAGGTCACAATCCAGATAGTCAGCTGCATTTTGGTGACAATGGCAGAGAAGCCATCACTTTCACCTAAGACCCACTGCCCAGTAATCAGGCTTGGCAACGCCAGATCGCGGGATCCTTGAGACAGACTGACGTAGTTTTGTAAGAAGATGGACATCCCGATCGCCGAGATCAGCGCAATCAGGCGCTTAGAGTGACGAACGGGACGGTAAGCAACGCGCTCGATACTCCAACCATAGGAGCTTGATACCACAATGGCCGCCACAAACGCCGCCGCAATGAGGATCCAGCCCACATCGATACCGAGCATCATTAAGCCCGCAATGACAATGAACGAAACGTAGCTACCAATCATGTACACTTCGCCGTGGGCGAAGTTGATCATCCCGATGATGCCGTACACCATGGTATAGCCGATAGCGATCAGCGCGTAAGTGCTTCCTAACGTTAAGCCATTGAGGAATTGCTGAATAAAATACAGAATTTGGTCTGACATAAGATTATCCTTTCAAACTACTGTCCCTCTATGGAGAGCAGAAGCTGGAAGCCCGTTACCAAGCTTCCAGCTCATCACTGAATATCATTTCTCAATACAGATGAGAGTTACTCTTGTGCAGTAGAGGTTCCGTCTTTGTGCCATTCAAACACACCGAATTCGAAACCTTTCAGGTCACCATTTGGCTTCCAGCTTAATTGCCCCATAACGGTATCCACAGGGTTAGCTTTCAGATCTTTCGCCAGCACATCAGGTTCCGTGCTGCCTGTACGCTGCATCGCCGTGGTTAAGCCTTGAATTGCGGCATAAGTTGTCCATACAAATGGTCCTGTTGGATCTTCTTTTTTCTTTTTAATCGCATCGACGATGGATTGGTTAGCTGGAAGTTGGTCATAACGTTTCGGTAATGTCACCAACATACCTTCTGAGGCGTCTCCCGCAATATTCGACAGTGAAGAGTTACCCACACCTTCAGGCCCCATAAAGCGAATGTTCAGACCAGATTGCTTCGCTTGGCGTAAGATTTGCCCCATTTCTGGGTAGTAGCCACCGAAATAGACAAAATCGACGTTCTCTTTTTTCAGTTTAGCGACCAGTGCAGAGAAATCTTTATCACCCGCAGTGACACCTTCAAACATGACTTCTTTCACACCCGCTTTGTTTAAGCTTTCACGTACTGAGCGAGCCAAACCTTCGCCGTATTGCTGCTTATCATGGACGACAGCAATGCGCTTCGGTTTAATTTTTTCGATAATGTATTTCGCCGCTGTTGGGCCTTGGTCAGAATCCAAACCTGTTGTACGCATGATCAACTGGTAGCCACGGGTGGTTAAATCCGCATTGGTCGCCGCAGGAGTGATCATCAAAACGCCTTCGTCTTCATAAATATCTGAAGCCGGTTGAGTGGAGGAGGAGCAGAGGTGGCCAATAACATGTTTGATGCCATCGTTAATCACTTTGTTGGCGACCGCAACTGCTTGTTTTGGGTCACACGCATCGTCGTATTCAACGGCAACCAGTGTATCGCCGTTAATTCCACCCTTCGCATTAATATCCGCAATAGCTTGGCGAGCTCCCGTAAATTCCATATCACCATACTGAGCAACGGGGCCTGACATAGCGCCGACAACTGCGATTTTAATCTCTTTCGCCCATCCAGCTGGACTTAATGCCATTGCGATACAACCCGCTAATAATGCTTTATTAATATTCTTCATTCGTGCGTCCCCGCCATCAATATTGTGTATGATTGTGAGTGTTTGTGATTGATTTATAATCAATTATTATAGGTGACAGGTTCAATGCCTGATATTTCAAAATACGGCCAATAAGGCTATATATTTCAGACTATTAAACAAGAGAATTATGCTAAATAGCAAATGAATGAGGCAGCTATTTACATCAATTGCAGAATAAAAAGCTAATGATAAAACGTGTATTTTTTGTAAATGCTAGTGTTATATTCCGGTTAAATTTGGCTTAATCCGAGGGAAACTCGGAAAATTCATCAATACCAAATTTTTCTCTTTGAAATTAAAAAATCGGTTACAGATCACTCTGCTGTTAGAATAGCGTGCAACATGCACCATGAAATGGATCAAAACAACATGAGACTTACCATCATCCCTCTGGTCAATCCTACTGAGCAACACTACATCGACTTATCGAAGATCTGGCTAGACCAGAATCGAACACAACTCGAACAAAGTCTTGAGTCTGGTGTACGTTTTTATGGGGCGCATTTTAATGAGCGATTATTAGCGGCGGCTAAAGTGTTTATTTATCAACAACAAGGTACGATCTGTGATTTTAATGTCCGTGAAATCACTCGACGCCGCGGCGTTGGGTTATATCTTTTACAGGAAATTTGCCGTCAACAACCTGAAATTCGCCATTGGATCTTTGACTTGCAAGGCGTGGAACCGCAAAACAAAATTGCTTTGGAGAAATTTCTTGTCGCTTGTGGTTTTCAACCCACCGAAGAAACCCATCATTGGCAGCTAAACATCGAGCCATCAGTATGAAACTTAATAAAATTCATCACGTTGCTATTATTTGCTCCGACTTTGCTAAGAGTAAGCATTTTTACTGCCAGATCCTTGGATTACAGCTTCTCTCAGAATATTACCGTCCAGAGAATGACTCATGGAAAGCAGATTTAGCTTTTGGAGAGCATTATCAGATTGAGCTGTTTAGTTTCGCCAATCCGCCCAAAAGACTCAGTTACCCTGAAGCGACTGGATTACGTCATTTAGCGTTTGAGGTGGATAATATCGAGGAATGGATTGCCTATTTGGCACAAAATCAGGTGGTGTGTGAGGGGGTAAGAATCGACCCGTATACTCAGAAGCGTTTTACCTTCTTTACGGATCCAGATGGACTGCCTTTAGAACTTTATTCCCGTTAATTACTAGGGGGAACTAGGGGAAAGGAATAAGTTATCTGCATCTATTTTCCAATCAAAGGAAATAAATGCAGATAACGTAGACGGGCAAGAAACATTACATCTCGTCGTCTTCATCTTCCATCGCAAGACGTAGCTTTTTCATGGCGTTCTTTTCAAGCTGGCGAACACGCTCAGCGGAAACGCCATATTTGTCGGCCAGTTCTTGCAGCGTCGTTTTGTTGTCATCATCCAACCAACGAGCACGAATGATATCTTGGCTGCGCTCATCTAATGACGCTAATGCATCTGCTAAGCGGTCAGTCGCGTGGCTTTCCCAGTTATCATCTTCAATGGTATTAGCAAAATCAGAAGACTTATCTTGGAGAAAAAGCACCGGCGCAACAGGGCCACCGAAATCACCGCTATCATCGTCGTCAGACATATCAAATGCCATGTCTTGTGCCGCCATACGTGATTCCATTTCCAGCACATCTTTGGTGCTCACGCCTAGCTCTTGCGCAACCATATCCACCTCTTCTTGGTTAAACCAACCAAGGCGTTTTTTATTCTTTCTTAAGTTGAAGAATAACTTACGCTGGGATTTTGTTGTTGCGACTTTAACGATACGCCAGTTGCGTAAAACGTATTCATGAATTTCCGCTTTGATCCAATGCACTGCGAAAGACACCAAACGCACACCCACTTCAGGATTAAAGCGACGCACAGCCTTCATCAGGCCGATATTGCCTTCCTGAATTAAGTCAGCTTGTGGTAAACCATAGCCTGCATAGCTACGCGCGATGTGAATAACAAAGCGCAAATGGGATAAAATCAGTTGCTTAGCAGCTTCGAGGTCACCATCGTAATGCAGCCTTTCTGCCAGTTCCTTTTCTTCCTCTGCGGTCAGCATCGGGTAAGCATTGGCAGCTCGCATATAAGCTTCAATACTTCCTTGTGGAACAAGCGCTAATGATTGCATGTCTTTGGTCATTAAGATCCTCTATGAATTGTACTGAAATGGGAGAGAGTCGATACAGACAAACCGTAGTCTATCAGCTTAGCCGCGTTAAATAAATTATATACAAGAATAGTTAACCGCAGGTCAATATCTGACACATAATTAGAAAAGAAGTTCGCAGAAATTTATTTTTCCCATCAGTGCCAATAAGTTAGCACCGATGGGAACAACTAAATTATTCTGGTCTGAAATGGCGTAAATGTTGTAATGTTGCCAGCCATGCCGCTACCCAGCCCACAATTGCAGACATTAAAATAATCAACAGAGCCTCTTCCCACAGTAGCCCTTCAATGTGGAATTGCGTACCAAATACGCTGGCTACTTGCGCGACTAAATCGGACAGCTGCCACACCAGTAAGAATGTCATAATGAGGGCGATCACCGCACCCAAGGCACCTAATACCACCCCGCCATTTAAGAACGGTCGCATGATAAAGCCATCGGTAGCCCCAATCAGTTTCATCACATTGATGGTATCGCGACGGGCAAAGATATTTAACCGCACACTATTACCAATCACTAAGAACAATGAAACTATCATTAAGATGCCAATCACCGATGCCACTTGTCCCACCAACCGCGTTAATGCCGCTAGGCGTGAGAACCAGCTATCATCCATTCGAACTTCTTCAATGCCGTTAACTTGACTGACACGGTCCCGCAGTGTGGTTAAGGCATTCGAACCTTCAAAATCCAGTTTCGGGGTGATAATTGCCACTGCTGGTAGTGGATTCTCTTCTAGCATATCTAATGCGGTACTAAAGCCAGACCAGCTACGGAATTCCGATATCGCTTGATCGCGAGATAAGTAATTCACATGAGCAACGCCATCAAGGGCTTCAAGCTGGGTCACCACATTTTGTCCCCCTTGCTCATCGAGAGACTTATCCAGATAGACCGTCAACTGAGGCGTCGGATACCACTGTTCAGCCGCTTGAGAAACATTCTTCCAAACGATATAACACAGACTTGGCAGCGCTAATGAAATGGCAATGACCATCACGGTTAAAAAGGTTGCCAGCGGTTGACGTAGCATATCAGCCAGCGCATTTAACCAAGAGTATCGCCACTGCTCACGCCAGCCACCTTTGAGTGCTTTGCTTTTTGATTGCATGGCACGTTCTGGCTTCGCTTTGCGGACATTCTTAGCCATGTTGACCTCCAAGCATCCGACCTTCGCTTAAGGTCAATACACGCAAATTACGGCGTTCAATCAACGCAATATCGTGGGTTGCCATTAATACGGTCACACCCACGCGGTTAAACTCTTCAAATAAACGCATAATGCCTTCAGATAACTCATTATCAAGGTTACCTGTCGGCTCATCCGCGAGAAGCATCGTTGGCTTATTCACCACTGCGCGTGCGATTCCCACGCGCTGCTGTTCACCACCAGACAGTTGGATTGGGAAGTTTCTCGCTTTATCCAACAAACCGACTTTATCCAATGCTGCGCTCACGCGTCGGCGAATATCTTCGCTACTTGCACCAGAAATAATCAGCGGCATCGCCACGTTGTCATAAACTGTGCGGTCAAATAACAGATGGTGATCTTGGAAAATCATGCCGATCTGTCTGCGCAGAAAAGGGATCTCTCTGTCTTTTAGTCGGCTGATATCGTGACCATTAAACAGAATATGACCCGCACTTGGGCGCTCAATACCACAAATCAGTTTAAGTAATGTACTTTTACCTGCGCCTGAGTGACCCGTTAAAAATGCCATTTCCCCAGGGCGTAGATGGAAATCTACCCCTTGGAGCGCTTGGCGGCCACCGCGATAAGCTTTACTCACATGTTCAAAGCGGATCATCGAAAATTATTCCTCTCGGGCAAATAGAGCCTCGATAAAGTCATCGGCTTTAAATGGGCGTAAATCTTCAATACCTTCACCAATCCCGATATAACGAATTGGAATACCGAATTGATCAGCGATTGAGAAGATTACGCCACCTTTTGCTGTACCATCGAGTTTTGTCAGTGTAATACCGGTTAAACCTACGGCGTCATTGAAAATTTTAGCCTGACTAACCGCATTTTGTCCGGTGCTCGCATCAAGGGTCAACATAATTTCATGAGGGGCTGACTCATCAAGCTTCTTCATCACGCGGACAATTTTCTTCAATTCTTCCATTAAGTGCGCTTTATTTTGTAAGCGCCCTGCGGTATCGGCGATCAACACATCGACACCTTTTGCTTGAGCAGATTGAATCGCATCAAAAATCACGGAAGCAGGATCCGCACCAGTATGCTGAGCGACAACTGAAATATTGTTACGATCGCCCCACACTTGCAGTTGTTCAACTGCCGCGGCACGGAATGTATCACCCGCCGCCAGCATGACGGACTTACCTTCTGATTGATACTGACGTGCTAATTTACCAATCGTGGTAGTTTTACCCACACCGTTAACACCAACCATCAGAATAACATAAGGTTTTTTACCTTCGATCTCTAATGGTTTGTCTACGGTGGCTAAAATATCAGACATTTCTTCACGCAGCTTGCCGTACAACGCTTCGGCATCTTTTAGCTCTTTACGGGAAGCGTGCTGAGTTAAGTTATCAATGATTTTACGGGTAGTTTCAACACCGACATCCGCAATTAATAACTGCTCTTCTAGCTCTTCAAAAAGGTCGTCATCGATTTTTTTGCCCTTGAATAGACCAAGGAAACCCGAACCTAAATTTTGACGAGTTTTTAATAAGCCTTTCTTCAGTCGGCTGAAAAAGCCTTCTTTTTTCGGTTTTTCCTGCTCAACTGGCTGAGTTTTCGCAGCGTCTTCTTCCGCTTGCTTTTGCGCTTCTTCCTCGGCTAAACGTGCCGCTTCGGCCTCTTCCTCTGCAATGCGAGCTGCTTCTTCTTCCGCTAAGCGAGCTGCTTCTGCCTCTTGGCGTTCGCGTTCGGCTTTTTCTTCGGCTTCTTTGATAGCAGCAAGTTCAGCTTGGCGTTGGCGCTCCGCTTCTTCTTCCGCCAAGCGAGTGATTTCCGCCTCTTGACGCTCGCGATCAGCTTGCTCTTGCGCTAGACGAGCGGTTTCCGCTGCTTGGTATTCACGTTCCGCTTTTTCTTCTGCGGCTTTGATAACAGCTAACTCAGCTTGATGCTGGCGTTCCGCTTCTTCTTCGGCAGCTTTAATCGCAGCCTGCTCGATTTGATGTTGGCGCTCCGCGGCTTCTTCAGCTTGGCGTAAAGCCTGCGCTTCTAACGCTTCTCTCGCCGCTTTTTCTTCTGCTATACGCTTTTCTTCTGCCGCTTGGCGCGCTTGCTCTGCATTTTCTGCCGCAATGCGCATCGCCTCTAATTGTGCTTTATGCTGGCGTTCTGCTTCTTCCGCAGCAGCCGTGATCGCATCTTGTTCTACTTGATATTGGCGCTCCGCTTCATCTTCAGCCGCTTTAATTGCATCAAGCTCTGCCTGATGTTGACGCTCAGCTTCTGCTGTAGCGGCATCCTGTTGCTCTGTATCATGAACAACATCATTTTTCAGTTCGACATCCGATTGCTGGGTTTCTTCTTCATTCTTACGACCAAATCCCAACCATGAGAAAAAGCCTTTTTTCTTATCTTTAGCCATCAGCCACTACACTCCTCGCGGTAAAAACATGGCGTTTAAAAATTAAATCGCAATAAAATTACATGCAGTCTATCATTTCATCGCGCAGCAACACATATCTGAAAGAAAAATCCTGACAATTTATTCTTATTTTTCTGTTAAAACCGTGAAACCGAAGCGCTACAATAGTCCCCAATAATTTATACATTCCTCAATGAACTAAGCAACTATACATATTATGGCAAAAAAACCACAAACAGCCTCCTTGGGGCAAATTCGTGTCATTGGTGGTAAGTGGCGTGGGCGAAAACTGCCTGTACGCGATAGTGAGGGCTTACGTCCCACCACTGATCGCATCAAAGAAACGCTCTTTAACTGGCTCATGCCAGTGATCCGTGATGCTCGCTGTCTTGATTGCTTCGCAGGTAGCGGCGCTTTAGGTTTTGAAGCCTTATCTCGCTTTGCCGAGCACGTCACGTTTATTGAACTTGATAAACAAAATGCCAAGCTTCTTAGTGAGAACAAAGTTCGCTTAGACGCTGATAATGCGACCATTATTAATAACAGCAGCCTCACCGTTCTCAGCCAAGTAGGAACGCCTTGTGATGTGGTGTTTATCGACCCACCTTTTCGTAAAGGGCTACTTGGAGAAACCATCACGCTACTGGAAAAAAATCAGTGGTTAGCTGATGAAAGTTGGATTTATGTAGAGTCAGAAGCGGAGTTACCACTTACTGATATTCCCGCAAACTGGCAGCTACACCGTGAAAAGGTCGCTGGCCAAGTTGCGTATCGTCTGTTTATTCGTCAATCTGTTAATTCATCAAGTATGCAGGGAGAAAAAGATGCTGATTAATATCGGACGTCTGCTCATGATTTGTGTTTGGGGCTTTATGATCTTTAATATTGTGCATCCATTTCCTAAGCCATTGAAATATTTCATGGATGTTGCAATGGTATTTATGATTTTCATGCACGCATTGCAGACTATCTTCCTGAAAGCCAGCTTACCAAAAGATCAAAAGCTAACAGGGCTCCAGCAGACAAAAATTTTCTTTTTTGGCGTGTTTGAAATGCTTGCCATGCATAAGAAAACAAAAGCGGCTATTGAAGCCGCTAAAAAGAAATAATCGTTTATTCAGAGTGTTCGAAGCGAATAAATCGCGTACCTTGTAGGGTTAGCTTACCTTTAGCGCCCAACTCAACACCTTGGTACTGCTCTTCGCTGACGATCACTTTAATCGTTTCTCCTGAAGCTTGAGTCTGAAAATAAAGTTCATAGCGAAAAGTTTCAGGAGATACCACATCGCGTTCCCGGGAACGCATATTTGGATAAGGGTAATCCTTTTTATCTTTAACGAGCACTAACTGACTGACAGGCAATGAATTATCATTAATTTCATTCTGTTTCTTTTGGTCAAAAAAACGCTTAGTGGCTAACACGGCGATAATCGCGAGAACAATAATTAAGAGAATTGGCTTATTCATAATTTATATATTTAGCTTAGAATTATCATAAGTATATACCCTCTATCGCTCAAATTGCAGATAAACGCCATACAATTTATGCGAGACGCGGTATAGTTCATTTATATTTAATCGCTCTTGGTGATTTCTCTTTTCCAGAAACTCTTAAGGATATGTGTATGATTAGTTGGCCATTCCTCGCTGTTTTATTTTCTGGCTGGCTGTACGTTGATGCAGCCTATCGTGGTCCTGAGTGGCAACGTTGGTTATTCCGCCCTATTACTTTGCTTCTTCTACTATTCTGGGGATGGAGTTCTGACGACTTAAATGCGCAAACCTACCTAATTTTAGGCGGTTTACTGCTTTCCTTAGTTGCTGACCTCTCGAGAATGTTTTCTAGTGAGCACTTGCTTACTTCTTTAGGGCTGATGTTCTTAAGTTATCTGGTCTACACCATTAGCTTTGGAATGCAATTCAACTTTGGTCTGTATCTGCCTTGGCTCATCGTCCCTATCGCTATCGCAGCCGTCACCTTGGTGCTGATTTGGGGAAAACTGGAAAGCCAACAGCCTGTTGTTTTCGCCTCTATTATTATGAGCATGATTATGATGTGGGTGGCAGGAGACCAATACTTTGGCTTAGGTCGAGAATTTAATTTCTCGATTATGGTGGGCGCTTCTATGCTGTTTTTATCTCACTGCATCTGGCTAATTGCCCATTTCCGTTTCCCATTCAAAGCCTCGAAAGCAGTCGTAGCCGCATTCTACTTCCTCGGCCAGTTCTTTATTGTTCGGGCCATTTATTTATAATCCCCCGCCAATTGATAAAACGTGCTATTTGAAAATTTTATCAATTGGCTTCCTCTTTTTCGTTTGACTCTAGAGTCTACTCCAAAGTGTAAACTTAACCTTAATTAGAGAACATGGTTAAAAACGCATCTAGAAAAAGGGGGCGCTTATGCACTCACACTCTCATAAAGATACCCATGCACACAGCACGTCTTGCTGCTCAGGAAACACTTGCTCATCCGCAGCTGTAGAGACTAGCAAAGCTGTGAGCCATGACGCATCATCCCATGAACATCATCATGGCGATGACAAAAATCATGCTCATGATGATGACGATGAAAAATCCCATCAACATGGTAGCTGCTGTAGCTCAGCATCCGCTGCAAATGATGATGTAGAGCCTACCCAAACTGCTAAACAGCGCTTTAGCTGGATTGTACGTGGAATGGACTGCCCAAGCTGCGCGGCTAAAATCGAAAACGCGATTTCCCAAATTCGCGAAGTCGCTCAAGCCAAAGTTCTCTTTGCCACTGAAAAACTCGTCGTGGACGCTGACAAAGACGTCACTGCAGTCGTTCGTTCAACGGTCGAAGCTGCGGGTTACGAGCTCCATGATGTAGGAAGCGCGAGTGCAGCATCAGCACCGCCACCAAGTTTACTGAGTGAAGCAAAACCCGTCATTATTTTAGCGATCCTCATGGCAATCAGCTGGGGATTGGAGTTTGTTAACCCACAACTGGGTAACGTGGCGTTTATCCTAACCACGTTATTTGGGTTATACCCTATCGCGCGTAAATCATTACGTTTGATCCGTACTGGTACGCCATTTGCGATTGAAACCTTGATGACCGTTGCTGCTGTAGGGGCGATTTTCATCCAAGCAACAGAAGAGGCCGCCATGGTTATCTTACTGTTTATGCTGGGTGAAATGCTTGAGTCCTACTCTGCGGGACGCGCTCGCCGAGGTGTTAGCGCACTCATGGCTTTAGTGCCTGAAGATGCCGTACTTATCAAGGATGGACAAAAAACGTCGGTTCCTGTCGCACAGTTACGCCCTGGTGACATCATTGAAATTGCACCTGGTGGTCGATTACCGACCGATGCGGTTCTGGTTGCAGGGTTTGCGAGTTTTGATGAAAGCGCATTAACCGGTGAATCCGTTCCTGTAGAACGCAGTGCTGGGGAAAAGGTGGCTGCGGGCTGTTTGTCCGTCGACAAAGCGGTACAAATGGAAGTGGTATCAGAGCAAGGCCAAAATGCTATCGACCGTATCTTGCAACTGATTGAAGAAGCCGAAGAGCGTCGTGCGCCGATTGAGCGATTCATCGACCGTTTCAGCCGCATCTATACCCCAATTATCATGCTGATTTCAGCTTTGGTGATAGTGATCCCGCCAATGTTCTTCGGCGCAGCATGGGACACTTGGATTTACCGCGGTCTGACTTTGCTATTAATTGGTTGCCCTTGTGCGCTGGTTATCTCAACCCCAGCGGCAATTACCTCGGCACTGGCAACGGCGACTCGACGTGGCGCTTTAATTAAAGGCGGTGCAGCATTAGAACAGTTGGGAACAGTCACCACGATTGCACTGGATAAAACGGGCACCCTGACAGAAGGTAAACCGCACGTCACCGATGTTGTTCCTGTTGAAGGTCTGGGTGAAAGCGAATTAATTCGTATCACCGCCTCGGTTGAAGTTGGCTCTCACCATCCACTGGCTAAAGCTATCGTCAACAAAGCTGAAGAATTATCTATCACTGTTGAGGAAGCGTTAGAGCGTAAAGCACTAGCGGGTAAAGGGGTCGAAGGTTCTTTTAACGGTAAGCAAGTGTTAGTTAGTGCGCCATCAAGGGTTGAACCACCATTAAGCAGCCAGTGGCAAGCAAAAGTGGAAGCGTTAGAAGCACAAGGTAAAACGGTTGTCGTCACGTTAGAAGATGGCCAAGTTATCGGCTTAACCGCTCTGCAAGATACCTTACGTAGCGATGCCGCTGATGCGATGGCGATGTTGAAATCACTGAATGTTAATGCCGTGATGCTAACAGGGGATAACCCGCGTGCTGCCAGCGCCATTGCAAATCAGTTGGGTATGGAGTTCCGTGCTGGATTATTGCCAGAAGATAAAGTGACCGCCGTGATGGAGCTTAATCGCGACCACAACACTATGATGGTGGGTGACGGTATTAATGATGCCCCAGCTATGAAAGCGTCAAGTATTGGTGTCGCAATGGGTGGCGGTACTGACGTTGCTTTAGAAACTGCGGATGCCGCTTTAACTCATAACCGTTTGACTGGATTACCTGAAATCGTCGCATTATCCAGAGCCACACGGAAGATAATCCGCGAGAACATCACTATCGCCTTGGGCTTAAAAGCGGTTTTCTTAGTCACCAGTCTATTAGGTATTACAGGTTTATGGGTGGCGGTATTAGCAGATTCTGGTGCTACCGCATTAGTCACCGCCAACGCGGTTCGCTTACTGCGCGTTAAGCTACCCGAAGTCAAAAAATAGCCTTCTGTTAGTTTGATATATCAACGCCGTAATGACCATCATTACGGCGTTTTTTTTATGCGTGGAAAATTTAAAATCACCAATTACAGCAAAGAGTTACATGAACCATTCACCGCCTGAATTTAGGACTAACTTTTCTCCCGCACACAGAAATATTGGGTAATATCTCGGTCATCGACAACATTTGCTGAGCGTGGATATGGCTAATAATGCAAGTTCAATACCTCATGATGCCGCCTTTAAAGGCTTTATGACAAAGCAGGGGAATGCCCGAGATTTCTTTGAGCTTCATTTACCTGAGCAAATTAAACGCTTGTGCGATTTCGATACGCTTACCCTCATTAATTCAGCCTTTATTGATAGCAAACTGAGAACTCGGTTTTCCGATGTTCTCTATTCTGTACAAACAAAAATGGGAGATAGCTATATCTATTTGTTAGTCGAGCATCAATCAACACCTGACAAGTTGATGGGTTGGCGTTTAATGCACTACGCATTTATGGCGATGAATCAACATCTACAGCAAGGGCATAAAACCTTACCGCTCGTTGTTCCCATTCTGTTTTATCACGGGGAAACATCCCCCTATCCTTATGAAGGTACATGGACACAATGCTTGCCCCACGCTGAAATAGCTCATGATCTGTATAGCAGCCCTTTCCCGTTGGTGGACATCACCGTAGTTGAGGATACCGAAATAGTTAGTCACCGCAAAATCGCTGTGATGGAACTCGCAATGAAACACAAAAAACTACGAAATGACCACCAGAGAGTCACTGAGCACTTCGTTCAAATATTAAACAACCACTATAATGACAAAGATGATGTGGTCACTATCTTGAATTACTTATTTATCATCATGGATTCACCTTATTACACCCATATCGTTAAGACGTTAGTCGATCAAGCCGAAAACCATCGAGGAGCTATTATGAATATTGCACAGCGGTTAAAAAACGAAGGAAAAGTTGAGGGTAGAGTCGAAGGAAAAGAAGAAGGAAGAGAAGAAACGCTACAACAAATTGCTTTTAAAAGCTTACAACTTGGTTTAGACATTGACGTTATCAGCAAACTCACTGGATTATCAGCCAGTGAAATTCAAGCGCTTAGTTAAATCGTCCAGCAATGATAGCCTCCTGCGAAGCAAAAAGGCTATCTCTCATCAATACCGCTGACTAGGTATTACAAGCCGCTGGATTTTTTGCGCAATAAATAACGATACGGCGCATTCTCCACTTCAACCGCCAGCAGCTCGTGCTCCATAAAACGGCAAAAACCGGGAATATCGCGGGTGGTGGCAGGGTCATCTGCAATAATTAACAAAGTATCACCGTCCGCCATATTGCGTACGGTTTTACGTACCAGCATCACAGGTTCGGGGCAGCGCAGCCCTAGCGTATCAAGGGTTTTCGTTGGATTAGAAAATAAGTCAGACATAACACCACATTCTCTTGGTCATCAATGCGCTTATTGTAAAGCCACGCGCAGTGGATGAACAGTTTTGATTTTGTTGCGCAACGAGAGTATGATGCGCTCTTCCCAATTTAGGGATGTTATTCATGGGTTCCCTCACCCCATTGCGACTAAAAAGGTACAATATGTTTACGTTTACTCCGCAGCAAAAAGCCACTGCGTTAATTTGGCTATCGTTATTTCATATTTTAATTATTACATCCAGCAACTACTTGGTGCAGTTACCCATTAATATTTTTGGGTTTCATACTACCTGGGGTGCGTTTACCTTTCCCTTTATTTTCCTTGCTACGGACTTAACAGTTCGCATCTATGGTGCGCCATTAGCTCGTCGAATTATCACTGCGGTCATGCTACCGGCATTATTAATTTCGTATGTGATTTCTGCTCTGTTCTTCCAAGGAGAATGGCAAGGTTTTGCGGCTATCATGACATTTAACCTGTTTGTTGCGCGTATCGCGGCGGCAAGTTTTATGGCATATGTCCTCGGTCAAATCTTGGATGTCAGCGTGTTTAACCACCTGCGCCAAAACAAACGTTGGTTTGTGGCTCCCGCATGCGCCATGTTTTTTGGTAACTTGATTGATACCATCGCGTTCTTCTTTATCGCGTTTTATCAAAGCAGCGACCCGTTTATGGCAGCGAATTGGATGGAAATCGCCCTTGTTGATTACGTCTTCAAGTTATTAATTTGTATGCTGTTCTTCTTGCCAGCCTACGGTTTATTACTGAACTTTATTTTGAAGACTTTCTTCGCTACCGCCAGCAAGAAACAATTATCCCCGCAGCACTGAGATAAAAAAGGGAGATAAGCCATCACTTATCTCCCAAAGGGTTAACTTGATTAATACCTAACGACTTTTCACATTGCTCAACACAACCATTGATTATTCGAGTGCGCGAGCTAGCAGCGAAATTGGGTGTTCACATTTCTTGCTGGTGGACATTTCAATTTGCCATTTACAGGTTTCACAGTCGGTGATCACCATATCCGCGCCACTCTCTTCAATTTGACGGAATAGCCCAGCTCCAATACCTTGGGAAACTTCGTAGTTCTCTTTTTTGAACCCGTAAGTTCCTGCGATACCGCAGCATTGTGAATCTAAGACAATCAGTTCAACACCCGGTACGCGCTTGATCAGTTCAAGGGTGTAGGATGTCCAACCCATTTTTTCCATATGGCACGGCGTGTGATAAGCCACTTTTAATGGAGTGTGCTTCAGTTTCAGTTCGCGCCCTTCTTCCAGCAGACGATAAATATAGCGGGTCGCTAATTCAATGTTATCGCGCATCTCAGAGGTATCAACATCCAGCACATGGGTATACTCATCACGAATGGTAAATGTACAAGTCGATGAGGTCGCCACGACGGGAATATGTTTCTCCAGAATCGTCTCTTGGAGTGATTCCAAATTCACATTCGCTTGGCGTTTCGCTTGCTTCATAAATCCGTTTGCGATCAGTGCCACACCACAACATTTTTCACGTTTTAACAGCTGAACACCAATATTCATACCATTGAAAACTTTGATTAAATCTTTACCCAGTTGCGGATGGTTATAGTTCACATAGCAGCCATGGAAGAATGCCACTTGCTCTTCAAACTTCGCCTGCTCTGCGGCTTGTTTACCGTACCAACGACGGAAAGTCCCGAATGAATATTTCGGCAGCTCACGACGATGGTCAATTTTCAGGGCTTTATCCAGAATTTGGCGAACGGGTTTTAAACCCGTAATAGTATTGACTACAGGGGCAAATGGGGTCGATAAGGAGCCCATAATGTCTGTATGGCTTAAAATCGCATCGCGCAGTTTCGGTTTCTGCTGGCTATAGGTGTTACGCGCGCGGGCGATAATATCTCCAATCTTCACATCAGACGGGCACGCCACTTCACAACGCTTACAGTTAGTACAGAATTTCAATGCATCATCGTACATCATCGGATCTTTTAAGCGTAAACGCTCACCATCAGGACCCGCTTGTTTTGGCCCTGGATACAGTGGGTTCGCCTTTGCCACTGGGCAATAGGTGGTACAAACAGTACATTTTATACAGCTTTCAAAGCTTGCATCTTGAATACTCATTGTGCCACCTCCGCCTGCATGGCTTGATCTTTAGCAAATTCATTCACGATTTCATTCGCAGCATATAAGCCCGTGACCAGCGAAACCCCTGCACCGCAGCCTTGAGTTAGTGGATCAAACCCGCTTAAGACCGCACCTGCGATATACAGGTTTTCGATGGTTTCACCGTGTTTTTTACCGCGTAAATTTCCGTCGGTTTGTACACCAAACGCCATGTATGGCTGAGATGCGAAGAACTCTTTGTTCGTCCATTTGGCGCGGTCGCCGATTTCGCCTAAATCCAAATTCATCAAGGGTTCATACACTTGGTCAAATTTCGCGACCAAACCGTTATTAA
The DNA here is from genome assembly GCF_030315915.2 of Providencia zhijiangensis. NCBI lineage: Bacteria > Pseudomonadati > Pseudomonadota > Gammaproteobacteria > Enterobacterales > Morganellaceae > Providencia > Providencia zhijiangensis. Next base: position 3,252,362 of record NZ_CP135990.1, read on the forward strand.
AGAAACTTCCCGTCGCCAACACAAAATGTTTAGCTTTCAATGAAATATTGCCGTGATTACGGGTTTGCACAGATTCAATACGTGACCCCACGAAATTGACGGAAGTGACTTTATCACCCGGCATCATGATCCCGCCTTGACGGCGGAACTGGCGTAATAGCATTTCATGAAGGCGAATACCTAATAAAGATGGCGGTAATGTTGGCAGTAAAAATAGCGGCTTACCTAAGCGTTTCTGCAACTCTAACATTGGCTCTTCACTGTCAAGACCAATACACGCAGGCATAAACACCGCATCCGCATTAGCAACTAACGGTGCAATTTCTTCCACAATTTGCGCCATATTTTCAGGTCTATCTAACCAGCGTGCTACGTTAATCGCTCGGAACTCGCTTGGGTTTTCTCTTAAGCGGTCAAGTAACGGTAAGTGGACATAGCACGCCTCGGCTTCGAGCCCTTGACGGTCTAGCTCATCCGCCACCATTTGCGGTTGAAAATCGAGGAAACCTTCAATGCCCACAACGGCAATTTTGCCTAATTCCATCGGTTGATGGAGCGCAGTTGTTGGTACCGACTCAGGGCTAAGCCATGTCATTCGCTTATGACCTAACGGCGTAATACGGTAATGGTTTTCTTCGCAAGAACCTTTTAGATGTAGCCCTGCTTGCTGTAGTGTAGTCTGTGCCAATTTAGCCAGCTCAGCGACTTTTTCTGCCCCAATCAAACTGTACGGATGACTCGGTGCTTGTTGTTTTAGCGCTTCCAACATGGACAGCGGTTGCTCAACTTGAGTGCCATCAGGAAGATGCGTTAATAAATCCAATGAGCCCGACGAGAAATGCAGTGCGTTCTGCCCTGCACTCACGATGGCACAAGAAAGTCCTGATTGAGTCAGACGAATTCCACAGATAAGACCGGCAAGGCCTCCGCCCATCACTACTGCATCATATTTCATTCTCTGCCTCCTTCTGAGCAGGCTGGCTCAATGTACTTTCATTCATGCCACATAATCCGTGATATACCCAACTGGTGAACTCGCTTTCACGCAAAGCATCCCCCCAAGCAATCGGTCTCACCCCTTTCCAACGCTCATTTAAGAAGTGCCCCAGTTGCTGCTCGGTTTCATGTGGTGTAGTGACGTTAAAACGATTGAGTAATCCCGCCGCGCGGCAAGCGCAAAGTTCACCTTGGCACGTCCCCATACCCACACGGGTACGACGGCGTAAATCAAGCAAGTTATTGACGGTTAAAGATTCCACTGCATAACGAACCTCACCCGCCGTCACCGCTTCACACTCACACACTAAGCTTTTATCTAAACGATTCGCGCTGAGGATCGCAGACGCCCTATCACCATGACGATAAACCGCCGAACCGCGAATAGGTGCAGGGATAGAAACCACATTGCGCAGCGCTTCTTCTGCACTGTGTTGAGAACCTGGCAGTGGTGCTTCAGCAGTTGTACATGGGGTCGTAACACCCAATTTTTCACAAACTTTATTGGTCGCCCATTCTGCCATTAAGCGATAAGTCATTAACTTACCGCCCGTAATGGTAATGAAACCATCTAAACCATCGCGTTTTGCGTGGTCGAGTAACACGATACCGCGGCTTACGTTACGACCAGAAGGGTCATCATCACTCGCCACTAATGGGCGAACACCTGCATACGCGCGTAAGATGCGCGTTGTCGCTAATGCTGGTGACAACATAGAACCTTCGCGGATCAAAATATCCACTTCTTCTGGTGTCACATACATATTATCGATTTGGTCATATTCGATGTGCGTTGACGTAGTACCAATCAGAGAAATGGTATCCCCCGGAACCAGAATGTCCGCATCTGCCGGTTTACGACAACGGTTGATCACCATATTGTTAAGACGGTGACCTAAAATAAGTAATGCCCCTTTCGCTGGGAACATTTTGATTTTCAGATCGGCATATTCGGCAATTTTCTGTCCCCAAATTCCGCCAGCATTCACCACGATTTGCGCATGAATATCATATTGGCGTTTAGCTTGATGGTCATAAACCGTCACGCCGCGGACTTTGTCCCCTTGGCGGATCAAACCAATTACTTCATGGTAAGTCAGCACTTTAGCGCCATGTTCGCGCGCATCGAGCATATTGGCAGCGGTTAGACGGAATGGGTCGACAGTACCATCAGGCACGCGAACCGCACCAATTAAACGCGGGTTAACTGAAGGCTCTAAACGAATAGCTTCCGCGGGATCAATCGCTTGAGCATCAATGCCAGCGGATTGGCAAGCGGTGATAAATTGCTGCTGATATTCGAGACTATCTTCAGGTAGGGTAATAAAGAGTCCATCGGTTTTTTCAACACAATGATGGGCAATACGCTTAAGAATTTTGTTTTCTTCTATACACTCTCTTGCCGATTCACTATCTGTCACAGCATAACGAGCACCACTGTGTAGCAAGCCATGGTTACGCCCTGTTGCACCTGTCGCAATATCATGCCGTTCTAGCAAAACTGCTTTTAATCCACGGCGAGCGCAGTCACGAGCGACACCTGCACCTGTTGCGCCACCACCGATAATGATGACATCCGTTTCAGTCACAGATGAGCCATTCATGTCGCATTCCTCACATTAATTAATCTTCACTATTCGATAAGTATAGTTTCTATTTTTATAGTCTATAGTTAATATAAGCTCAAAAAAGCGCCCAATGTTTGATAAGGAACAAAAACGAAAGTCAAAAGTACAAATTAGGTACATCAAAGCGCGGAAGCGTGATAACCCTCACAAAATAATTCACAATTTTAGTTCCATTCCATTCACAAATCGCATTAACTATGCAGCCAGATAAACAAAATCAATAATTGTGCGTTAGATTACAGATAAAATGTTTTTTAACGATTAAGATTTAGCGCAATTAGAAAATAAAAGCGCTTAAAGAAACTCGATTGTTTTCGTTTTTGTTATTTCTCCCATAATAAACGCTCAACAACTTCACAACATATGTGAAATGAAGAGCATATAACTACTGACATGCCATCGGAGGCTTTATGTTACGCATGTTTAAACCCGCCGCTCATATCGAGAGGCTGCCAGCGGATAAAATAGACCCCGTCTATCGTAAATTACGTTGGCAGATTTTCCTGGGGATTTTCTTCGGTTACGCAGCATACTACTTAGTTAGAAAGAACTTCGCCCTTGCAATGCCTTATCTTGTTGAACAAGGTTTCTCTAAAGGTGACCTTGGTTTCGCATTATCTGGGATTTCAATCGCCTATGGTTTCTCCAAATTTATCATGGGCTCATTTTCCGACCGTGCTAACCCTCGGTACTTCTTACCGGCAGGTTTGATCCTCGCTTCACTTGTCATGATATTCATGGGCTTCGTACCATGGGCAACGTCTAGCATCATGATTATGTTCGTGTTGTTATTCTTATGTGGTTGGTTCCAAGGTATGGGTTGGCCTCCTTGCGGACGTACCATGGTTCACTGGTGGTCACAAAAAGAACGTGGCGGAATCGTCTCCGTTTGGAACTGTGCGCATAACGTCGGCGGTGGTCTGCCTCCATTACTGTTCCTGTTAGGTATGGCATGGTTTAACGACTGGAAAGCTGCGCTGTATATGCCAGCATTCGCGGCTATTTTAGTAGCAATGATTGCCTTCGCATTAATGCGTGATACCCCGCAATCTTGTGGCCTGCCACCAATTGAAGAGTACAAAAACGACTATCCAACAGACTATAAAGCCTCTGATGAAGAAGAATTAACCGCTAAAGCTATCTTCATGAAGTATGTATTCCCTAACAAACTTCTGTGGATGATTGCTATCGCTAACGTGTTCGTATACTTACTACGTTACGGTGTTCTGGACTGGTCACCAACTTACCTGCGCGAAGTTAAACACTTCACAATGGATAAATCTTCATGGGCTTACTTCCTGTATGAATATGCGGGTATTCCAGGAACGCTGCTGTGCGGTTGGATGTCGGATAAAGTCTTCCGTGGTAACCGTGGCGCGACAGGCGTGTTCTTCATGACCTTAGTGACCATTGCAACTATCGTCTTCTGGATGAACCCAGCGGGTAACCCAGGCGTTGATATGGCATGTATGTTGATTATCGGTTTCTTAATCTATGGCCCTGTCATGCTGATTGGTCTGCACGCTCTTGAGCTTGCACCTAAGAAAGCAGCGGGTACCGCCGCAGGCTTCACCGGTTTATTCGGTTATCTTGGTGGTTCTGTTGCCGCAAGTGCTATCGTCGGTTATACCGTTGACTACTTCGGTTGGAACGGCGGTTTTGCTGTGATGATCGGTGGTTCTGCACTGGCCGTTGTTTTACTGTTCATCGTTATGCTGAGCGAAAGTAAACATAAACGTGAATTAAATCACAACCACTAAGCCTCTGCTTAGGTTGTCATAATTCACTGAATTGATGGGTTATATCAAGAAATAGATATAGCCCATTTTTTTACCCAAAATTTGTTATCAGCACTATTTTATATCTACAAAAGTATTTATCTATAAATTTATCTACCTATAAAACTGTTTACCCACAAGCTTTTTACTTACAAATTTTTTTCTTACAAACAATGAGTACCAAGGAGATTTACTGATGAATTTTCAATTAAAAACATTAGTCGCAAGTATGGTCTTAGTGATGTCAGTCTCTGCTGCTGCCGAAACGGCAGGTAAAGTGGTAATTGCGCATCGTGGTGCAAGTGGTTATTTACCTGAACATACCCTTCCAGCGAAAGCGATGGCGTATGCGCAAGGCGCGGATTTCCTAGAACAAGATTTAGTGATGACCAAAGATAATGAGCTGGTTGTTCTTCATGACCACTATCTGGATCGTGTCACTGATGTAGCGGATAAGTTTCCAAATCGCGCACGCAAAGATGGTCGCTACTATGCCATCGACTTTACCCTGCCAGAAATTAAATCCCTGAAATTCACGGAAGGTTTCGACATCGTTGACGGCAAAAAAGTCCAAAGCTATCCAAACCGTTTCCCAATGGGTAAATCTGATTTCCGTGTTCACACCTTCCAAGAAGAGATTGAATTTATTCAAGGTTTGAACAAATCTACGGGTAAAAATATCGGTATCTACCCTGAAATTAAAGCCCCTTGGTTCCATCAACAAGAAGGCAAGGATATCACCAAGAAAACCTTAGAAGTCCTGAAAGAGTATGGCTATACCAACAAAGATTCTAACGTGTATCTGCAATCTTTCGACCCAATTGATCTAAAACGCATCAAAACGAAACTGATGCCAGAAATGGGAATGGATTTAAAACTGATCCAATTAATCGCTTATACCGATTGGGAAGAAACACAAGAGCAGAAGCCAGATGGAACATGGGTGAACTATAACTATGATTGGATGATGAAGCCGGGTGCGATGAAAGAGATTGCAACCTACGCAGATGGTATTGGCCCTGACTATCATATGCTCATTAGCGAAGATTCTACGCCAACCAATATCAAAGTGAACGGTATGGTGAAGGAAGCTCATGCGAACCATATGGCGGTGCATCCATTTACTATCCGTGTGGACAAACTGCCTAAGTACGCGAAAGATGGTCAGCAGTTATATGACATTATTTATAACCAAGCTGATGTTGATGGTGCCTTTACAGATTTCCCAGATTTAGGGGTTAAGTTCTTAGAACAGCAAAAGCAGAAGTAACTCTCCCTCACTCTCTCGAGTCAATTGCAAGTCAATGACTCGAGAGAGTCTTTTCAATCAGAATAACGACTCGCTTATTTAGACTTTAAGCCTGAATTTGCTGCAATAAAAGTTGCGTTTCATGTTGCTGAGCTATCAGACTGTGGTGCGAATATTCACACGCCAATGACAGCGCCACAACATGACGAGCCATAGCGCCTTTCCCTAAAAGGGCATCAATATCATAAAGATGCTCTGATAGATTAGGTACTTTCTGTCGTGCATAGCTCTCGATGCACTTTCCTTTATCATTTTCTTTCACGCCACTGTGCCAAACCCTATCCAGCTGCTCTCCTGAATACTGAAATTCACACTGTGTTTTCAGTGCATTTGCGAAAGATTCTTTATCTGTAGATATCGGACGCAGGAGCTTTGCTTTGATAGGTGCTCTTAAACGTTCGTAAAATCCTTGAGGTGCAAGTAATAGGCTCGCGGCTTCTTCACTCGCCGTCGAATCTAACTGAAACGCCAAAATGGCGTATAACTTGGGTTCAAAGGCATTTTCATACAATGCTAATAACCATTGACTGAACGACTCGGAGGGTAATATCTCAACGGATTCCAGCGTCAATGACAAACGCGCAGCTTCCCGCTCAATCAGTTCCTGCCAATTAGATTCATTATCTTCAGCTTGCCAATATAGGGTAATAGGCTGGGAGAGAGAATGTTGATGGTAATACTCGGCAATGGGCGCAAGTAATTTTCGCACCACTATTTCTTGTTTTTCCCATGACGAAAGCGATTTCAATGAGCTTAGCGTCAATACATTATCTTTATTGGGTGGCAATGAAGATAAAGAAATACCATTTTGCTGCTCTTCATCAATTTGCGTTAATCGAGTATGCGTTAGCACCCCAAGGTGCTTGCCTGCCCAATAACGCCACTCTCTGCGAGCATCATCTAACATATTGGTAAAAAGTTGATGGCGATAAGCAGCGATTGAGTAGATAAAAAAACGAATAAACCCCACCAACAGTGCGGGGCAAATAACGAATACAATCATCAGCATGGTGTTGCTGGTAGTTGGCGATAGCATTTCATTTGTGGATAAATAGAGGCTCAGCCCAAATCCAAGCCCCCCCACAATCAGCATAATCAAAAACCAAAGCATCCAACGAGGTACTTTAGGGGCTGGAGGATGCTCTAATGAAGGTGTTTTCCAACTCATCATGATTGCTCACCCGACGATGATAAGCTCGCAATAAGCGTACAGCCACATTCAGTTTGAAAACCATTCAGTGCCGCCTGACGACCGGATATTAAAATGCGCGTTGAACCGGGTAAAATGGCATTAACACCATGTCCTTTTTTTGGGCAATCCACTTTGTCGCCCACTAAAGCGATGGGCTTACCATACATAACAGAGCCAGATGCAGTAATCACTTCACCGCCATGAGTGGTTTTGTCACCTAAACGAACAAGTGCGCGCATGATAAAATCCTTTTATTGATTATCCTGTTGTTTTTTATATTCAAACGTACCATCCCATTCCGGGAGTTCAGCAGGTGGGAGGGGAACTATTTTATCGATATCGGGGAATTTAGCTGTTTCATCAGAAGCATCCATTTCTTTGACTATAGCCGCATAGCGAGCTGAGCGTTCTGGATCTGGTTTAATAGGAATATAATACATCGAGTTTTCCTTTACATTAGGCTTAAAACCTTCAGCTAACGCTGAAGCTGATGCTCGATAACCATTTTTTACAGCTAACTGATGATATTTCATCCCATTGTCTAATTCCTTATCTACATCTAAATAATATGTCGCTAAATAATATGCAGCCTTTCCATGTTGTTGCTGTACGGCACAATCTAGCATTTTTTTGCCGATTTCAGGGAAAAAAGCTGGGTTGTCTTGCATATTATCTAGCCTTTTTGAAAGGAAGATATCACCAATGACAAATTGAGCTTCAGGACTGCCTAAATCAGCAGCTTGGCGAAAATAAGCTAAAGCTTTAGTACGGTCGGCGACGACTCCATAGCCTGTATCTAAATAATGCCCCATTTGGTAATAGCCATAGCTGATATTCAATTTCGCCATTTTTTGAATAATATCCCACACCTCTTGGGCGGATCCCTTCCCTGCTATTGGAGGTATTTTGCCATAACTGATTAAATTGCTTAAGTTAAGCATGGCTTTGGGGTGATTACGCTCTGCGGCTTTGCGGTAGAGTGCACCAATTTGAGCATAATCCCGTTGAGATTTATTGACCTTTTCAAGTTCTCGCGCCTGTTTGAACCAAATGTCGGCTTCCGGATCAACGGGGGGCAAGGTGTCTTTTTCATACACACAGGTGAACGTTAAGTCGGGTTCGTTTTTTTGAATCGGTGGCGCTTCCTTTTTATCCATCGGGTTGCAAGCGCTCAGCACCAACATGCTACAAATCAATGCACCGCATTTAAATATGCGACGAACAACGGATTGATGATGAAATAAAAAGGAACGATTCATCTTGATTATTGCCCCTCTGCCTGTTTTTTATATTCAAACGTGCCATCCCATTCAGGGAGTTCGGCAGGGGGAAGAGGAACGATTTTATCAATATCGGGGAATTTGGCTGTTTCATCAGAGGCATCCATTTCTTTGACTATTGCATAATAACGTAATGAACGTTCTTTATCAGGCTTTACATTGAGATAATAAACACGTTCTAATGCTGTCTTTGGATCAAAAGCACCAGTTAAAGTTGCTGCTGCATGTCGATACCCATTTTTCGTTGATAGTTGATAATACTTTAAAGCACTATTAAAATTTTGATCAACAACTCGTAAGTAAAAAGCAAGATTATATGCAGCTTCTCCGTTTCCTTGATTAGCCGCACATTCGAGCATTTTTTTACCAATTTCAGGGCGATAAGCCGGATTGTCCTTATCGGATAATCGCATTGATATCAGAATGTCACCAATCACACTTTGTGCCTCAGGACTGCCTAAATCCGCTGCTTGGCGAAAATACGCTAAAGCTTTAGTACGATCAGCGACGACTCCATAGCCCGTATCGAGGTAGTGTCCCATTTGGTAATAACCGTAGCTGATGTTCAACTTTGCCATTTTTTGGATAATGTCCCACACCTCTTGGGCGGGACCTTTACCTTCAATGGGGGGGACCTTGCCATAGCTGATTAAGTTGCTTAAATTCAACATGGCTTTGGGGTGATTACGCTCTGCCGCTTTACGGTAGAGAGCACCAATTTGAGCATAATCCCGTTGAGATTTATTGGCCTTTTCAAGTTCACGGGCTTGTTTAAACCAAATATCCGCTTCAGGATCAACGGGAGGTAATGTATCTTTTTCATACACACAGGTGAACGTTAAGTCGGGTTCTGTTTTTTGAGTCATGTCTTCCTCTTTTTCTTCTACAGGCTTGCAGCTCACAAGTAGCACGAGAGCACACAGTAATAAATAAGGTTTAATTAGTGACATAATTTAATCCGTATTTTCTAACCCAATGGTTTTATCCTCGAACGGAATTAGGGCTCCTTCGGGCATTCTTTTGATTCTTTTATAATTAGCATTATCACTACTAATTTTTTTCCAATTTTTAAATTCTTCTGTCAAATCATCAAAGACACTCCCCGTTCCTTTATGGATTTTCCACAATTTTTCCCGTAACGGTTTAACGATAGGGAAAATATCCGTATCTTGCAGTATCACCGCAATTTCAGTATCAAATGCCATACTGCGTAAATTGATATTGGCAGAGCCTTGGATTAAAAAGGTGTCATCCACTAACGTTAACTTGCTGTGGACATACACCGACTGCCAGAGATTAGAATCCGAGGAAACTAACGTGCAAATCACGCTCTTAAACCCGTCAATCTCTTCTTCTTGAATATCATCAGGGTTAACGACATCAATTGGGGCTAACACCCGACCATTTTGGGTCGATGCCATAACATTATTTACCGTATCTCGATACGCAGCATGCTCCCGCATCAAATCACGGCGACCTAGCGTTTCCAGCATCTTGTAGGTTTGATACCCACCAACTTCATTCGAGTCACCCACCTCTGCTTTTGTGGTTGAGTTTGTCACCACAAATAAATAGAACGGTGGAATTTTTTGCCCTTGCAGTTTAGGGGTAGTGGCAGCCGCTTCTGCAAAACATTGATTGCGCACTTCCACCATATTGCGCACATCCTTAGCAATTGACGATAAGCGGAAATATTGGTTTTCAAAATAAAGGTAGTTACGTGCATGTTTAACACCGTGATCGTAGGACTTTAAAATATCATATTCATCATATTCGGGATGAGTGCGACAAATTTTTCCCGCCGTTGGTGTTAATGGGTTTCGAGCTAAAAATGTGTAACGCTTATTTAAGTCTTCAACATGCTCTAAAGTGGGCGTGTATTGGCTGCGTGAAATTGCTTTACGTCTTTCTGTCAGCTGGATACCTTCACTGCCGTGTGTAAACAAGCCTTCAGTTTCTTTCCATGCCGAAACAAAGTTGTCGCTTAAATCACACAACACTTCGCCATACACACAGTTAGAGGTATCTTGCCATGCGGTGGGGCCATCACGTCCTAGCCATGACATCTCTTTATGTTGAATAATTGAGTGTTTATCATCATCCCAATACTGCGAATGCATGTTATGCCCCATCACAAAGCCAACCGCGAGAGTAGGTTCTTCATAATCAATCAACACCGCTTTTTGGTGATGGGTGGGCACCACAGCAAGCGCAGCCATACGTAAACTGAGTTCGATGTCATCACTGCCAAATTGGTGTTTGGTTAATTCAGCGACTTTGGTCAAGCGAGATGAGGGGCTATTTATTGCCATTGAGCGTGTACGAACCGATAAATTTTTAATTTGATTGGTTTTCGCACGATGTAGCCACTCTTTATCAAATTGATATTGTTTATCCGACTCGTAGTCTAATTTAGACCCTGCCGCGATAGCCTTTTCCATCGGAAGTTCAATTTTTTGCCTCGGCGTGTAATGGGTTGATAATCGCCAACCTGGCAAACTGGTTTCACCGAATTTAGCTAGTTCATCAAACCACACTAGAATACGAACTTTCACCCCTTCTTTGGCTTTCTGTTCAAGAAGCTCTGCAATCGTCGGAAATGTTCCTTCATTAATGCCGCTTGAGCGCTCAAAATACATGGAGGGCTGGAAACCCCATGTAATAATTTCAATGCTGTGCTTAGCATGCCGAATTGCCTCCGCAACCGCCGCAAAAGTTTGTTTTCCATTCACGAGTGGGGCATACACAAATAAGCTCATCGGATATTTGGTACTCTCAGGGATCCAACTGGGCGTCATTAGCAGCACCATACAGGTCGAGACGGGTAAGCGTATTTTCTGCTCGGTTGCTGGTATGGGTAACTGCACAGAAGCGGGGAATCCCCCAGATTGATTTCCTGACATATTATTTTCTCTTATTCCATTCAGTGATAAATTGGGAAAGCCCTTCCCCCCATGCTTGACCTATTCGCGAGCTTTCTCGTTCTTGGCTCGGTGCACTGGTTCGAAAACCGACATTAACGGGTTCGACGCGTTCTGCATCTTGTTCTTCAGTAGGAGGAACATCGATATCGTAACGATCCCCATTCAGTAAATGCAGTTGATAACTATCCGTGGGAATATCATGGTCAATTTGGATATTTCCTTGCGCATCACTCATACCTTTTAGGATAAGCGCCCCATTGGCATACAGCTCATACGGCTCAAACGCACGCGCCTTCATTGGGCTTTGCGGTGACGAACTCAGTTGAAAACGCAAGGTTTGTTTTGGCATTGATTGTGGAAATTGCGGATGAGTGACATCCATCGAGGCAGGGCCTTCAACCACCCAGTTGGTCGCTTTAACTGTTTGATTATTGGGGCTGCCGTACTCTATCTGCCCGCCTTTTAAACGAATATAGGCACCGCCACAGGTCAGTAGCAGTTCATCTTTAGCGGCAACGACGGTTTTACCGCCGGTACTAGTGACGGTCATGTCTTTGAGTGAGGTGAGATGCATTTCATCACTTTGGGCTTGAATTTCGACTTTGCCTTTTGCGGCAAAAGCTTTGATTCCTAGGGTGTGAGCAAACAAGCTGATTGCCTTACCTGCCGCTAAGGTAATTTTTTTACCGACTGAGATATCAGCCTGTTTATTGGCAGTCAAAGTGATATTTTCACCGCTATTAACCTGTACGGTTTTAGGTGAGGTTAATGCGATACCCGCAGGGGAACTGAGTAATAGCGCAGCTTGTTGCAGTTCATTAATCGATTGGGTCAGTAAGGTTTGCTGGGCGTTTAAATCGGCCAATTCGGCTTTTGCCACCTCCGCCGCTTCTCGTAAAGAACTCACTAAGTTCAGCGCATCATCCAATTGCTGCTTGGCTTCGCGCATATCCAATTGTGCAGAAGAGGCTTTGGTGCGTAAGTCGGTACTGATAAACAGCCCTTTACCGGCTCGTATTGCCCCCCAACTGTCGGTACGCAGTTCAAAACCGTCGCCGCGTTTTTCACGTCCTTGATTGACCAGATGCCCTAAATTGAGTTGGGATTTCCCCCCGTATTCAGTGCTGAGCTTTATGTGCTCTTGCTCCCGTTTGTCTTCCATACGAAGCTTATTATTCGCCGGAGTACGAATGACGTTGCGAGTATTGTTTTTATCCGTCACATGGTCTGTGCGATGGGAGTCATGCAAGGCATGGGCGATATACGGTCTATCTGGGTCGCCTTCATGGAAGGCAATCGCCACTTCTGTTCCTTGGATTAACGGGAAGTGTATTCCGTAGGTATCCCCCGCATAGGGTTTGGCCAGCCGCACAGGCATACTTTCATATCCCGTCGGTTTTTCATCTCGGTCGGCATCGAATTTCACCCAGTAAAAGCCGTGTTCATTTTGATGGGCGTAAATATCGTGGGATTTGGCGCTGGTAATACGCGCCATTAATGTGCCAGCAATCACTGGACGAGGCTTTAGAACGGGTCGCCAGCACAGTGCTTCGGTGTACGGCGCCGCATCAAATTGAATCACTAATGCACGGCTACGACTGCCTGAAAATCGTAATCGAGTGATTAAAATTTCGGATTGAAAATCCGTGGGTAAGGTGGATGGTAATTGGCTATCGATGACTTTAAAAATCATCAATGGCGTCAGACGCGGTGAATTACTTTTGCCTCGTAGCAGCGTTTGGCGGGCGAGAAAGCGTTCATGGTCTAGCCGTGACCAAAAATGGGCGGTTTCCGTTTCAGGTTGGTATTTCTCTCCACGCTCAAGATGGCGGGCTTTGTAGTGGTAAACATCGCCATAGTTTATATCGTCCCCATCTCCGCGAGTCATATCCGTTTCAATGGATAGCAACGTTTGCATCGCTTGCCGGTGATTATAATCTTTAGTCACGACACTGCGCTCCACCACTTGGTGACGTAGCGATAACCCCCACACGCTTTCAACGCCATTGTCATTCATGCCTGAAGGGCTATTGAGTGGCAGCTGTAAATCGTACACATAAGCGCGTTGGCTATCGCCAAAGTGAATAATTTCCGTCTTCGTGTCGGTCTGGAGACTAAAGGAATAGAAAATGCCCACTTCACTGAGCAAACGCTCAATAAATTGCCAGTCATTTTCATTGATTTGGTTGATTTGCTCCCGCTTGGGATATTGTCGTTGCAGGTGAAACTCAAACTCCCAGCCCTGAATTTTGTGTTCACGCAAGATAAACTCAATCACTTCCGGTACAGATTTATTGAGGAAAAAGCGATAGGAACGCATCTGATGGCGCAGCAATGAGACAAACGGCTCAATCACAATTTGGTACTGGGCTTCATCTGCTGAACCAGATAACCGCTTAAAATGTGTGACGACCCCATGAATTCGCTTTTGCGGTTCACTCAGTGAATCTAATGCCGCCAGCGGAATAGTGGGAGATGAAAAGGTAAAATGGGCGGTACGACGAAGAAACTGTTGAGCTGGTAGGTTTTGAGCTGGGGAGGTGAATGTTATCTGATAGCGATAGGTTTCACTAATGGCTTCTCGCCCAATGAAAGATTCAACATCCAATGGAACACTACAACCTTGAACGCCCAATTGATAGCGATTATGGCGTGGAGCGATTTTTAAAGCGAGATCCTGTAAGCCCATTCTATTCATGCTCCTTTTCTGCTTGTTCCGTGGCAACCAGTAATAGAAGCAAAGGTAGAAAGGTCACCAACCCAAATTCATTTTATTTAGCTTAAGTCAAGCAGAAGACCAGCAAATGAACTTGAAATCAACCATAATTTTCAGGAATGGGACTTATAGAAGAATTATCCGAAAGCATTTAATCCGTTTTTGGTAGAACGGGCTGGAAAGAAAAAGCACCTTCGTCAATCAATGATCAACGTTCAAGGTGCTTTTTAATGTCATAGATAGAAACTGAGTTTTAAGCAATTGTCACAGGGAATGCAATCACATCACTGATTCGTTCGGCATTCAGTGCCAGCATGATTAAGCGATCAACACCAACAGCCACACCGGAACATGCCGGTAAACCGTGCTCAAGCGCTGCAAGCAAGTTTTCATCAATCGGCTGAACGGGTAAACCCATTGCAGCACGCTTGCGGTTATCTTGCTCAAAACGTTGGCGCTGTTCACCCACATCGGTCAGTTCATGGAAGCCATTCGCCAGCTCCATGCCCTTAAAATAGACTTCAAAACGCTCAGCTACACGGTGATCTTCTGTGCTAATCACCGCTAATGACGCTTGCGTTGCAGGGAAGTGGTAAACCACCGCTGGCTTCTCTTTACCAATGTGTGGCTCCACGCCCATGGTAAACAGTAGTTGCAACAAGGTGTCGCGGTCTTCTTCATTGTCCGCCACATTGCTTAAATCTAAACGGGCTGCCACTTCACGTAACTCGCTTTTTTCCGCAGAGAGCGGGTCAATATCTAGATGGCGTAAAAATGCTTGCTGATAAGAGAGTAGCTCAGCACTTTCGCATTCCAGCACTTGCTGTAGAAGGTCATCCACTTCATTGATTAAGCGATACATATCAAAGTGTGGGCGGTACCATTCCAGCATCGTAAATTCAGGGTTATGGTGCCTTCCTGCTTCTTCATTACGAAAGCTTCGGCACATTTGATAGATAGGTCCGCTTCCCGCTGCCAGTAAGCGCTTCATATGGTATTCAGGGCTAGTCATCAAATATAAATTGATGCCCTGAGCCGCGCCGGGTCCCACAAAGCGAGTTTCAAATGGAACAAGATGAATGTCAGTCACTGTCGCCTGACTCATTGCGGGTGTATCTACCTCAAGTACACAGCGATCAGCGAAAAAACGTCTGATTTCCGCAACAATTTTTGCGCGCTGTAACAGGTTAGCGATGGGGGCTGTAGGCAGCCAATTCGCTACTTCACTCATTAAAATAACTCCAAAATAAACTTAGTCGTGCAGTGTACTCACCTCCCCCTTAACACACAATGGAATATTGTGGATATTATGCGCTATCTGAGTATCGATAGGGGATATGATTCAAGGTGAGAAAAGATGACGTGATTATCCCCTGCTTTATACGATTAGGCAAAAAAGCTTTATTATGAACTTTTAACATTTGGTTAAAAAAAAACAAAAACATGATTTTTTCTTATCGCTTGTGATGCAAATGTTAAAACCAAACTTCACTACTCACCTTATTGATACAATTTAAATCTGTTTTTTAGCATTAAAAATTAAGCGACTTTCTAAACAGTGAACTCTTTCGCAATTTTATCTTCGATATGATTCTAGAATTTCCTCGAGGAACACCAGATTATCCACTGTTAGAAAGAAAAACCTGACGATTTTAGTTGGTTTTAAATGCTAGGAATTCCGTTAAATTTAATGATAATTATTTGAAATTCCTTTTTATTATTTTCGGTTTCTCTACAATTTCTTGACACCCAAAAACAATTTACAAAAAGAAGACGCAGATCACACTTTAGGGGTAATATCACCCAAAACACCTTTCTATATCAAATTTATCCCCGCCACTATTCGTTATAATTCCCAACATAATAAGTCGTTATTAGCTATTATATATTTACGATTAAAAAAAGATTCTTTGCAGATTTGCCTAAAGGCAAACCGAAACTGAAATAGCTAAGCACTAAAAGTATTTAAAAGAATTTATTAATTTAACACTTTACACTTGAACAATGGAGAAGCGCAGTGCAAACCTTCAATGCCGATTTAGCGATTATCGGGGCCGGGGGCGCAGGCTTACGTGCAGCAATTGCTGCTGCTGAAGCAAATCCCAATATCAAGATTGCTCTGGTCTCAAAAGTTTACCCAATGCGTAGCCACACCGTGGCCGCAGAGGGGGGATCAGCTGCAGTTACTCAAGCCCATGATTCCTATGACTATCATTTTAATGATACCGTTTCTGGTGGTGACTGGTTGTGTGAGCAAGATGTCGTCGATTATTTCGTCGAACACTGCCCAACAGAAATGACCCAACTGGAACAATGGGGATGCCCTTGGAGCCGTAAACCAGATGGTTCAGTTAACGTTCGCCGTTTCGGTGGGATGAAAATTGAACGTACTTGGTTCGCAGCCGATAAGACTGGCTTCCACATGCTGCATACCCTGTTCCAAACTTCATTAAAATATCCTCAAATCCAACGTTTCGACGAGCACTTTGTTCTCGACATCATTGTGGACGAAGGTCAGGTGCGTGGTCTGGTTGCTCTGAACATGATGGAAGGGACGAAAGTTCAAATTCGTGCCAATGCTATCGTTATGGCCACAGGTGGTGCGGGTCGTGTTTACCGCTATAACACCAACGGCGGTATCGTAACCGGTGACGGTATGGGTATGGCGCTGCGTCATGGTGTGCCATTACGTGATATGGAATTCGTTCAGTATCACCCTACTGGTCTGCCAGGTTCCGGTATCCTGATGACTGAAGGTTGTCGTGGTGAAGGCGGTATCTTAGTCAACAAAGATGGCTATCGTTATCTGCAAGACTACGGTATGGGTCCTGAAACGCCACTGGGCAAACCAGAAAACAAATATATGGAACTGGGTCCTCGTGACAAAGTTTCACAAGCATTCTGGCACGAATGGCGTGCAGGTCGCACTATCAGTACTCACCGTGGTGATGTTGTGTATCTGGATCTACGTCACTTAGGTGCTGAAAAACTGCATGAACGTCTACCATTTATCTGTGAGCTAGCAAAAGCTTACGTGGGTGTTGACCCTGTAAACGAACCAATTCCTGTTCGTCCAACAGCTCACTACACCATGGGTGGTATTGAAACTGACCAACGCACCGAAACTCGTATTAAAGGTCTGTTCGCGGTGGGTGAATGTTCATCTGTTGGCTTACACGGCGCAAACCGTTTAGGTTCTAACTCACTGGCAGAATTAGTGGTATTTGGTCGCTTAGCGGGTGAAGAAGCGGCACGTCATGCTGCTGAAGCTACCCCTGCAAATGCAAGCGCTATCGAAGCACGTACTCGTGACATCGAAAATGACCTGCAAAAACTTCTGAACCAAAAAGGTAAAGAAAGCTGGTCGAAAATCCGTGATGAAATGGGTATTTCGATGGAAGAAGGTTGCGGTATCTACCGTACACCTGAATTAATGCAGAAAACTGTTGATAAACTGGCAGAGCTGAAAGAGCGCTTCAAGCATGTTGAAATCACTGACCATAGCAGCGTCTTCAACACTGACTTACTGTACACCATCGAATTAGGCTTTGGCTTAGACGTGGCGGAATGTATGGCTCACTCTGCGATTAACCGTAAAGAGTCTCGCGGTGCGCACCAACGTCTTGACGAAGGTTGCACTGAGCGTGATGACGTCAACTTCCTGAAACATACTCTGGCGTTCTATAACCCAGAAGGTGCACCACGCCTTGAGTACTCTGATGTGAAAATCACTAAATCACAACCAGCGAAACGTGTGTATGGTGCTGAAGGGGCAGCTCAAGATAAGGCGAATAAGGAGCAAGCTAATGGATGATATGAAACACTTAAAAATGGAGATCATGCGTTTCAACCCAGAAACGGACAATGAACCCCATTTAGTGACTTATGATGTCCCTTATGACGAGCAAACCTCTTTGTTAGATGCTTTGGGCTACATCAAAGATAACCTCGCGCCAGACCTGTCTTACCGTTGGTCTTGCCGTATGGCTATCTGTGGCTCTTGCGGCATGATGGTGGACAATGTTCCTAAACTGGCTTGTAAAACATTCCTGCGTGACTATCCGCAAGGAATTAAAATTGAGCCACTGGGTAACTTCCCTATCGAGCGTGACCTTGTTGTTGATATGACAAGCTTTATCGAGCGTTTAGAAGCTATCAAACCTTACATTATTGGTAATGATCGCAAACCTTCTGACGGTCCGAACAAGCAAACTCCAGCTCAGATGGAGAAATATCATCAGTTCTCTGGCTGTATTAACTGCGGTCTGTGCTATGCAGCGTGTCCACAGTTTGGTCTGAACCCTGAGTTCTTAGGCCCTGCGGCAATCACCTTAGCAGAGCGCTACAACCTCGATAACCGTGACCACGGCGCGAAAGAGCGTATGCCATTATTAAATGGTGACAACGGTGTATGGAGCTGTACGTTTGTAGGTTACTGCTCTGAAGTCTGTCCTAAGCATGTCGACCCGGCGGCGGCTATCCAACAAGGTAAAGTTGCGAGTGCGCAAGACTTTGTTATCGCCATGCTGAAGCCACGATAAGGAGAATTGAAGTCATGACAACTAAACGTAAACCCTATGTCAGGGAAATGAAAGGCGACTGGTGGCAAAAGCTGGGTTTCTACCGCTTTTACATCATGCGTGAAAGTACTTCCGTGCTTCAGGTTTGGTTCAGTATTCTAGTCCTGTACGGAGTATTCGCTCTGAAAAATGGACCTGAATCATGGGCGGGCTTTGTTGGATTCTTAAGTAACCCAATCATTCTGATCATTAACATTGTGACACTGGCTGCGACGCTGCTGCATACCACAACGTGGTTCAAACTGGCGCCAAAAGCTGTCGCTATCATTGTTAAAGATAAGAAACTGCCAGATGAGCCAATCGTGAAAGGCTTCTGGGCACTCACTATAGTCGTGACTGCGGCTATTTTAGCAATCGCATTACTATTTTAATCGAAGGAGAATCTGATGAATCTAACGCCTAAACGTTCCGATGAGCCGATTTTCTGGGGATTATTTGGTGCAGGTGGTATGTGGAGTGCCGTTATTGGCCCTGCAATCATTCTCTTACTGGGTATTTTAATCCCATTAGGTGTCGCACCAGAAATGCTGAGCTATGAGCGCATCATGGCATTTAGCCAAAGCTTTATTGGACGCATTTTCTTATTACTGATGATTATTCTGCCTGTATGGTGTGGTATGCACCGTATTCACCACACCCTGCACGATTTTAAAGTGCATGTTCCAGCAACAAAATGGGTGTTCTACGGCAGCTCAGCAATCATTAGCGTTATCGCAATCATCGGTGTATTCACACTGTAATTGTTGATTAACAAAGTAAGTTGATAGCAAGTACCCCGTCAATGCACTGCATGATGGGGTATTTTTTTGCCTATTGATGACTTTACTGGCTACTCTATCTCACCTTGATTCGCTATTATTTACTGTTTTATCGCCCTCACCATATATTGAAAGGACATTCCGGTATTTCGGACGTAAAATGTAATTAAGTCTTCAATGAAAATAACGCGATAAGAGTCCTATTTATGCTAACGCCGTTGAAAAAGCCAAGAACCAAGCCAGCAGAAGAACGTTTGAACGACCTGATGAATGCCGCGGAAAATCTCTTTCTTTCCAAAGGATTTCTCGCCACAACCGTGAGTGAAATTGTGGGAGTGGCAGATGTGGCAAAAGGGACGTTTTATCATTATTTTCAATCAAAAAACGAAATTATGGATGCCTTGCGCACCCGCTATATGGATTGGTATTTAGGGCATATTACAGATGCGATTGCATCGCACCAATCGGCATCTTCACAGTTACAATCATGGTGCGAAAACAGCGTTAAATACTATGTTGAAAAGCAGACACTGCACGACATGCTCTTTCACGACGAATACCATGGTCACACTAACAGCCACGAGCAACGTGCTGTTGAGCAAATTAAACAGATTTTAGCCCTTGGTGAACAGCAGCAAGCTTGGCATGCCGCACCACCAGAGCTTATCGCCACGATGATCTATCATGCAATGCATGCGGCAGTCGATAACCTCGCCACAACCCGTGAATACAACCAAAGCGATTTGGGTGAATTGCTGTATGGGCGTTTTTTAAAATTACTCTGTTAATAAAAAATAGCCCCATAGATTTTATCTACGGGGCTAATCATTAATTGCATCCCAATTCTTGCGATTTCGGTAGCCAACGTATCAGGAAGAATAATGCTCCGCAAAATGCGATAAAACAGCCTGCATAACCTAAGTGAAAATCACTCAAATAGGTAATGGCTAACGGTGTTATTCCCCCAATGCACACAGAAGCCCCATTATAGCCAGCGCCTAACATTGCGGTATTACCATGAACAGCACTTGCCAGTACAGCAGGTAAGTTTGCAATAATCATTGCAGAACACCCCGCAATCACCAGCTGCGCAACGCCAACTAACATGAGGCTATCGAGCTGAAGTGTAAAATAAACAGGGACGGATAAGAGCACTAACGCAGCGACTCCCATCCGATATATTTTCGATGGCGTACTGCATTTCGTTGTGAACCAACAGGTTAAAATAATTAGTACTAACAAAAGCCCTGAAGATATCAGAGGAAAAATATCCTTGAGTACCTCATACTTCAAATGTTTAACAATAATTGTTCCAGAAAGATTTTGTGAATAAAAAGCCACTGAGGCAGGCGCGGTTAACAAAAATAAATAAACGATCCCCTGCCAATTAAACGCTCGCTTTTCTGCTTTATTTTCCGGCTTTTCTGGTAACCTCGCGCGAAACCAAAAACTGATCCCTATATTGAGTAAGCCTACCAATAATGGAATACGCCAACCAATACTGTACATCGTTTCTTTATCAAGGAATTGCTGCAACAATACGACTAATCCCACTGAAAGAATAACCCCTGCCACTACACTTCCAGAGATCAGTGCCGCAATTCTGGCTCGCTCGTTATTTTTCGTATCAGAGAATAAGTAAGTCACTACCGATGGGTACTCACCGCCAAAGCTAAAAGCAAGAGCCAGCTGAAGTATTAAAATAGCGATTGGGGTATAAATTCCTAGTAATTGGATAGGCAATAACGCCATGCATAATGTTGCAACGCCAGTAATAAAACTCGTCAAGACTAACGCCGCTTTTTTCCCTGCAATATCTGCATAACGCCCGATAACAACCCCGCCAATAGGTCGAATTAAAAAACGTAGCGCAAAAATACCCCATACCAATATGGTGGATTGTGAATAACCTAATTTTTCCAACTCTGCACTCAAATAAACTGATATTGCAGCAAATACTGCAATACCATAATATTCCAACGCATTTCCTATGGCGATACCAAAGCGATATTTCCATTTCATCGCATCATCCTTGTTGTAAAATTTTCGTCCTAAATACACACTGTCGGAAAATTACGGATAGCTCACCAATGTTTCTAAACACGCTAATGTAATACCATGTTCTTTCAAAACTGCAAATAACCCACTTGAAGAAACATAAGGACATCCTAGTTTTTCTTTAATACGTTGAATCCGTTTATGCTCATTGGCTTCTGCACAACCTTGGATATAACTAATTTCTTTTACTTTGCAGTGGGAAAGTAATAAACGAATAGTGATCATTTCTTTGCGAGTAAAACGAATATTACCAAAGCGCATATATTGGTGAGTATCTAATATTTCCCTTTTAGGATCTCTAGGCTCTCTCAATGCATTAAGCTCCGCTCGAAGTGGTAAAATTATTTCTTCATTATCCTTCCATAAATTATGGGCATAATCAGAAACAACGGCCCTTAATTTATACAATTCTAGTAAATTCTTACTCTCCAATTTTTTATTTGAATTTACAGAAATAATTTCATAAACACTGCCATATTTCGTGCAAAAATCCACTTTAATTTCACTCTTATGGCTTTTAGATAATGTTTTTTTGAACAAATCAGAATAATTATTCCAATATTGAACACCGCTCACCAGCCTTTCTTCCACCTTTTTATCTAAATCATCATCCCAACAAATTAAAATCCATTCATATTGGTTTGAGAGAGTTCTCACCATATTGTTACTTAAATCTATTCGGCTATAAGTAACATCCACATCATTCCAGTCAAAATAATTAAGAAATTTACTATTAAATTCAGTACAAGAAGTTTCAAGAAATTGGCTTTTCACATCCATATATCACCCCTTAATTCTAGTTAAAGAATTATTTCGACTTAGAAATAATGAAAGAAACAATGACAATGTGCTTAACATTACAAAAACACCCACTAAAGAAACATGAACACTCACCAAATTACTTATAATCATAGGCGTTACCCCTCCGATAATCACTGACGCAATGTTATATCCCATACTGAATGTGGTCACATGCCCATCAGCAGGTTTTGTCATTGCATAGTTCCAATTGCATAAAACCATTGCGGAAATAATGAGCATAACTAATTGAGATAAAATTGATACAACCAAACCATAATTAGATATAAAAAAATAGATCGGAAAAGAACATAAAAATGCAAGTTTAACGCCGTATTCAAATACTTTTTCAGGAGTACTATACTTATCAGTAAAAATTCCAACAAAAACTATAAAAAACAATAAAAATATAGAAGATGTAATTGAGTATATGCTTTTAAACTCATCTAAACTCAATTCTTTAATTAGAAAAGATGATGAGAAATTTAATGTATAGAAAATAACTGAACCAGGGACAATGATAAGAAAAATATTAAATGCTTTAAACCAGTCAATTTTATCTTTCACTTTTTCTATAGGTTGATTCGGTAGTCGGTATCTAAACCAAAAACAGATGAGTATATTCGCCAATCCTAATAACAATGGAATTCGCCAGCCAAATTTTTGCATAGATTCGGCATCTAAAATACGTTCTAGTAATAGGACAATCGCTAATGAAGCAATCACGCCAACCACAGCACTCCCCGTCAGTAAACCGGATATGCGCCCTCGCTCATGAGGTTGAGAATCTTTATATAAATAAGCCGATAATGATGGAGCCTCACCTGCATAGCTAAAAGATAATGCCATTTGAAGTATTAAAATTACTAATGGCGCATATGCTCCAAGCAAATGAATTGGAAGTAGCCCCATCATCAGTGTTGCACTACCTGTAATAATACTCACTAAAATTAACGCAGATTTTTTACCTACTTTGTCTGCATATCGTCCTATAACATATCCGCCAATTGGACGCATAAGAAAACGTAACGCAAAGATTGCCCAAACCATTTCCGTTGCTTGTTGATAACCTAGCCGAGCCAATTCTGCACTTAAATACGATGAAATAGCTGCAAAAATAGCAAGATCATAAAACTCTAAAGCATTGCCTGTCACTGCGCCAAATCTTAACTTCCATTTCATAAGTTAATTCCTTTTCCTTATAGAAATTCGATGAAATCTATTTATTACAACTCAATCCCACCCAAACTGTTCAATGTAATACAGTGTTCCTCCATAACATTGAATAATTTATTATTAACTTCACCTGTATACTTTAATTTATCCTTAATATTTTCAACCCTTAAAGTTTCAATAGCTTCTGTACATCCTTGAATTTGGCTAATCTCTTTTATACTCCGATGAGAAAGTAATAATTTAATCGTCAAAATTTCTCTATTTGAAAAGGAGATATTGCCGAATCGAATATAATCATGAACTTCCTTTATTCCTCTAAGTGAATTTTCATTTTGTATTACATTTATTTCCTGCCTAATTGGAATTGGAACATACCCATCTTCATTCCATTTTTCATAAGCGTAACTCGCCATTACTGTTCGCCACTTACATAGTGATAGTAAATCCAATGATGGTACCGCCTCGAAAGAATTAACTGAGAGTATTTCGAAGACATTATTATATCGATTGCAAAAATCTATTTTTTTATTTTTAAAATCCAACTTTGATAATATCTCCCTATAAGCATTTGAATAGTTTTTCCAATATTGAATTCCCACATGCAGTCTTTCATCTAAATTCAAGTCCATATCTTCATGCCAATAAATCAATTGCCATTCATAATTACTTGACAGTGCATATATTTTTTTATTATCAACATCTACTACAGTATAATGAACATCAAAACCATCCCAATCAAAATAATTAAATAAATCCTTCCTCATATTTTCACTCAAAGCTTCCATTTCAATGCTTTCTACATTCATTTTATACCTCTACCAAGAATTAAATTAAAAATACACCAATGGAAAATTAACGACATATCTTTAACATAGAAATTTTTCATGTCAAAGATTAATTTAATTGACATTTAAAAAGATAATTTATCTTTCTAATTTAACATTCCAAATAAACTATATGGTGAATTTAATTAGAATACATTTAATTAAATTTAATAATTAATTATTTTAGAATTATTGGAGAATAATATGAAACAAGATTGGCATCCTGCGGACATTATTGCCGCCATTCGAAAGAAAGGAACCACATTATCCGCAATATCAAGATCTGTCGGATTAAACCCTTCAACATTGAATAATGCATTGTCACGCCGTTGGCCTAAAGGAGAGAGAATTATTGCTGAATTTTTAGAAATGGCACCCGATGAAATATGGCCATCTCGTTATTTACACCATCAGTCTAAAAGGAGAGAAGTCAGCTCTATTGATTGAGGAAACAAGATAAATATAACTATTATGTTATTTGAACTCTATTATGCTGAAATTGCTAAAACGGGTAAGCCATCGCTCACCCGTTCTTATTCTCAGTGGCTTAACTAGAAAGTTTTAATCCAATTAGCCCCATCACGATCAAGCCAAGGCTCAATAAGCGGAACATATTGGCGGATTCGCCAAGGAAAATAATCCCGAAAATCGCGGTACCAACTGCACCGATACCCGTCCAAATCGCATAAGCGGTTCCGGCAGGCAAGTCACGCATCGCATAAGCAAGTAAGCCCATGCTGGCGATAATGGCGGTGATAGTGATAACACTAGGAGTTAGGCGCGTAAATCCATGGGTGTATTTTAAACCCACCGCCCAAACAATTTCTAATAAACCTGCGAATAATAAGATGATCCAAGCCATGGTGGATGTACTCCGTCAACTTCTCGGGGTCGTCCCCATTACTTAAACGTGATGATTTCAGGTCGTCCTGAGCACGCGAAATGAAACCGTATTATAAACGTTCAATTTCAGAGACTCAAGTCACTTAAAATAATAATTAACACTAAATTAACACCCATATTTATCCTATTCATGCTGAATTTGAGCCCTGACATGCAATATCGTCGCACAAATCCCAAAGCACAGGTAAAGTAGAGATCCTCCGCCAATTTTGTACCGAGAAAACACCATGCGTATCAAAGATATATTACTTGCCCTGTGTGTCGTGATTATTTGGGGCGTCAATTTTGTGATCATCAAACTTGGCGTAACCGCCTTACCCCCACTACTCCTCGGTGCCTTACGTTTTGTGTTTGTGGCCTTCCCTGCCATTTTCCTATTCAAGCGTCCCAAAATTCCGCTGAAGCTCTTACTGATTTATGGGCTAACCATTAGTTTTGGACAGTTTGCGTTTCTATTTTGCGCCTTGCGTGTGGGCATGCCAGCAGGCATTGCCTCGGTGATTTTACAGTCACAAGCTTTCTTCACTATCTTGCTCGGTGCCGTGATCCTTAAAGAATCCCTACAGCCAACCCACTTTATCGGTATGTTTATCGCCATAGCGGGTCTCGGGATTTTAGCCAATGGCGCAACCTCTGGCGGAATCGATGATATCCCACTGTTGGGCTTGATCTTTATTTTGGTCGCGGGGCTTTCTTGGGCGTTCGGTAATATCACCAACCGCATCATTATGCAGCATCAAGGCGAAGAAAAATGCAGCGCCCTTTCCTTGGTCAGTTGGAGCGCCCTAATTCCAATTATACCTTTCTTATTAAGCTCTTGGATTTTCGAAGGCGAAGATGCCATTGTACAAGGCTTAGCGGGGTTTGATTGGTCTGTACTCGGTGTGATTTTGTATCTTGCCTACCTTTCCACTTTTGTCGGTTATGGATTGTGGGGTGTGCTGCTTGGACGCTATGAGGCATGGCGCGTCGCACCATTCTCTTTATTGGTGCCCGTTTTTGGGTTAAGTAGCAGCGCTTTATTCCTTGGCGAGCACATTAACGGCATACAAATTGCTGGATTAATTTTGATTATGTTAGGGCTAATCACGACATTGTTTGGTAAAAAAATTATTCAGGTGATTCGAAAGTAACCGCCAACGCATTCAAATACCGGAAATTTTCTTCCGGTATTTTTTTGTCTGTTTTATTATTTTCAGTAAAAACCCCACACACCCACGCGGATTTATAATCTAAAATTAAAATATTAATTAGGATATAAAACCAATCAATGAATTAACGCTAGACCAAAACAAGATAAAATCCAATATTAACTTCGATTTTAGTGATACTAATTCCAATATTGGAATTTATCTACAATTTCAATTAAGTGTCTCGATTTAGCTACTTTTCCTTTCCCACAACTCTCGCTATATCTGTTTGAGTTTTTACTTACATAAATAACTAATAAAGCTCGTTAACGAAATGGATGGGGAAAGGCTATGGGTAAACAATTGATTTGGATTGTTCTCGCTCTGCTCGGCGCGTTTTCACTCGGTTATATTGCATTAAACCGAGGTGAACAGATCAACGCCCTGTGGATCGTGGTCGCCGCGGTCTGTATTTATTTGATCGCATATCGTTACTATGGACTGTTTATTGCGAAAAAAGTCCTGCAAGTAGACTCTACACGTATGACACCAGCCATTCGTCACAACGATGGTCTGGATTATGTACCAACCGACAAAAAAGTGTTATTTGGTCACCACTTTGCCGCCATTGCTGGTGCTGGTCCATTAGTCGGTCCTGTACTTGCAGCACAAATGGGTTATTTACCGGGTATGCTGTGGCTGCTCGCAGGGGTAGTTCTGGCGGGGGCTGTACAAGATTTTATGGTACTGTTTGTTTCAACCCGCCGCGATGGTCGCTCTTTGGGTGAACTCGTGAAAGAAGAAATGGGCAATACTGCTGGGGTCATTGCGCTGATTGCTTGCTTTATGATCATGGTGATCATCCTTGCTGTACTCGCGATGATTGTCGTGAAAGCATTAACACACAGCCCATGGGGAACTTATACCGTTGCCTTCACCATCCCACTAGCTATTTTTATGGGGATTTATACCCGCTATATTCGTCCGGGTCGTATTGGTGAAGTTTCAGTTATCGGGCTGATTTTCTTAGTTTTTGCGATTATTTCAGGTGGTTGGGTCGCAGAGAGTGAAACATGGGCGCCTTACTTTGACTACACTGGCGTGCAGTTAACGTGGATGCTGGTCGGCTATGGCTTTGTAGCTGCCGTTCTACCTGTTTGGCTGCTATTAGCCCCTCGTGACTATCTTTCTACTTTCTTGAAAATCGGGACAATTATCGGTCTGGCAATCGGTATTTTGATTTTAAATCCAAACCTGCAAATGCCGTCATTAACTAAGTATATTGATGGAACTGGCCCTGTGTGGGCGGGGGATTTATTCCCATTCTTATTTATTACAATCGCTTGCGGTGCCGTTTCTGGCTTCCACGCCTTAATCTCTTCCGGTACCACGCCGAAAATGCTCGCCAATGAAAACCAAGCTTGTTTTATCGGCTACGGCGGGATGTTGATGGAGTCATTCGTCGCTATCATGGCATTAGTCGCAGCTTGTGTGATTGACCCAGGCGTTTATTTTGCGATGAATAGCCCGATGGCGATGTTAGCACCAGCAGGAACGACAGATGTTGTGGCTTCCGCAGCACAAGTTGTCAGCAGCTGGGGCTTCCAAATTACGCCTGAACAGCTAACGCAAATTGCCAACGAAGTTGGTGAAACCAGCATTATTTCTCGTGCAGGGGGCGCACCAACACTGGCAGTCGGTATGGCGTATATTCTTCATGGCGCACTAGGCGGGTTGATGAATGTGGCATTCTGGTACCACTTCGCCATTCTGTTTGAAGCGTTGTTTATCCTGACTGCTGTGGATGCAGGAACCCGCGCGGCGCGCTTTATGCTGCAAGATTTGCTGGGTGTGGTTTCACCATCATTGAAAAGAACGGATTCTCTACCCGCTAACCTGATCGCCACTGCATTGTGTGTACTGGCTTGGGGTTATTTCTTGCATCAAGGCGTTGTTGACCCACTCGGTGGTATTAACACCTTATGGCCGCTGTTTGGTATCGCCAACCAAATGCTGGCCGGTATGGCGTTGATGCTGTGCGCGGTCGTTCTGTTCAAGATGAAGCGCCAAGCCTACGCATGGGTCGCGCTATTACCAACTTCGTGGTTATTGGTGTGTACGATGACCGCTGGCTGGGAAAAGACCTTCAGTGAAGATGCCCGCGTTGGTTTCTTAGCCGTCGCGAATAAGTTCCAAGCGATGTTAGATAGCGGCAACTTGCCACCGCAATATACGGAATCACAGTTAACTCAGTTGGTTTTCAATAACCGTTTAGATGCTGGCTTAACGATTTTCTTTATGATTGTGGTTGTGGTTCTCGCCCTGTTCTCTATCCGTACCGCATTGAAAGCATTGAAATCTAAGGAACCAACCGCCAACGAAGTTCCTTACGAGCCAATGCCAACCAACTACGAAGAGATTGTGGCAAACACCCGCCATCATTAATACACCGGAGATTGAGAGCTGAGCAGTTTTTTTAAATATTTTCTTTAAGTATCTGTTTTAATTATTTACTTTTTTTAAATATTTTTCAAAACTCACTCTCTTTCTCCAAAATAGTTCGTGTTACAGCTAGGCGACAAACGAGGATATCCCTAGGAGCATAGATAACTATGTGACTAGGGTAGCCGAGAGCAGTCAACAACGCTGTAGCGCGAAATATGAAGGAGAAAAAAATGTTTGGAAACCTAGGGAAAGCGGCGAAATACTTAGGCCAAGCCGCCAAAATGATGGTCGGCGTCCCCGACTACGACAACTACGTCGCCCACATGCAACGTACCCATCCTGACCAAACGCCGATGACTTATGAGGAGTTTTTCAAAGAACGGCAGGATGCTCGCTACGGTGGTAAGGGTAAAGGCGGGTTTAAATGTTGTTAATCATCACTCTGGCTGAGCACCGCAAATAAAAAAGCCGAATACAGTACGAAACTGCATTCGGCTCTTCTTGATCTCACTTCGCCACTCACTATAATGGCTGGCTTGATCTATCGGCGATTATTTCACGCGTGAAACGTATTCGCCTGAACGAGTGTCAACTTTGATCACTTCGCCAATCTGAACGAACAGAGGAACTTTAACCACTGCACCAGTGCTTAAAGTTGCTGGTTTACCGCCAGTACCTGCTGTGTCACCTTTCAGACCTGGATCTGTTTCGACAACTTCTAATTCAACGAAGTTCGGCGGAGTTACCGCGATTGGACGACCGTTCCACAGCGTTAAGATACAATCAGCTTGGTCGATCAGCCATTTTTCGTTGTCACCGATAGCTTTCGCATCTGCTGCCAGTTGTTCGAAAGTTTCGTTGTTCATGAAGTGCCAGAACTCACCGTCGTTGTACAGGTAAGTTAAGTTCATATCCATGACATCTGCGCCTTCAACAGAATCAGTAGATTTAAAAGTTTTTTCCAACAGTTTGTTAGAAATCAGTTTACGCAGACGAACGCGTGCGAACGCTTGACCTTTACCCGGTTTAACGAATTCACTTTCAAGAATTGCACACGGCTCACCATCTAACATGATTTTAAGACCTGAGCGGAATTCATTGGTACTATAAGTAGCCATGGAGATCCTCTATTTATAAACTAAAAATGGCATAGCCAAAAAATGGTCGATATTATAACTCAAAATACCTCATCCAGAGAAGTCTGGATACAACAACTTGCCGAAGCAGTCACTAATCCGGATGAATTGCTGCAATTACTAAACTTAGAAGACCATCAGCCATCGCGAGAAGGTCATGAAGCACGTAAGTTATTTCCTTTACGTGTTCCGCGTCCTTTTATTTCGCGAATGAAAAAAGGTGATCCACTAGACCCTCTGTTATTGCAGGTATTAACCGCAAAAGCAGAGTTCGATATACATCCAGGTTTTTCTACTGATCCACTAGAAGAGCAGGATAACGCGATCCCGAGTTTACTCCACAAGTACCGTAACCGCGCATTAATGCTGGTTAAAGGGGGTTGTGCAGTGAACTGTCGATACTGCTTTCGCCGGCATTTTCCTTATGAAGATAACAAAGGAAATAAAAATAACTGGTTGATGGCTGTGGATTATATAAAAAACCACAGTGAACTCAATGAAATCATCTTCTCTGGCGGTGATCCTTTAATGGCAAAAGACCACGAACTTGACTGGTTAATTAGCCAACTTGAGGAAATTCCACATATTACTCGCTTGCGAATTCATTCTCGCTTGCCAGTGGTAATTCCAGAAAGAATTACAGATACCCTTTGCCAGCGTTTATCTCAGTCACGTTTGCAGGTCATTATGGTGACCCACGTTAACCACGCTAACGAGATTGATGATGAATTTACAAAAGCGATGCAGAGATTAAAACGTGCAGGCGTCACATTGCTCAACCAAAGCGTATTGCTCCGCCAAGTTAATGACAATGTCACTGCTTTGGCAAACCTGAGCAATGCCCTATTTGATGCAGGAATTTTACCGTATTACTTGCATGTGCTCGATAAAGTCCAAGGTGCTGCCCACTTCTTAGTGAGTGATATTGAAGCTCGACAATTAATTCGTGAATTGTTAAGTCAGGTCTCGGGGTATTTAGTACCGAAGTTAGCGAGAGAAATTGGCGGGGAGCCAAGCAAAACCTTACTCGATTTAAACTTGCGCCAAAGCTAGTCTGAGTTAATAAACATCAAAACTAATAGGCATAAAAAAACCCGCTTAACTGATTAAGCGGGTCTTATTGATACATGATTATTGGCACTTATAAACTTGGCCAACCATTTTGCTATCAACAGGAACAAAGCTAGATAGGACAGTTTCGCTTGGGCTTGAAGCACCAAAAATCACGTTACCACCCATTGCTGCAGCTTTGTTACGTAAATCATTTGCTGCGCCGCGCATGGAGCTAGACTCGTTATTAACGCCGCTCAACCAGTTGCTTTGAGTTCCAGTGACTTGACCAAGAAGTTGGCATTCGCTTCCTGGTTGATTTTCAACAAAACGAACTTGTGAGCCTGCCGCAGTCAGATCATTGGTTGATGTACAACCTGCTAAAGTTAGTAATGCAGCAGCACCAAGCAAGACTTTAATTCGCATGTTTTCCCTCATTTTTTATTGTGTTTTTGCAGCTGGTTGTTGAACCTGTATAGCTCCAATCACTCAAAATTCTGTTTTATGGCAGTAAATTAGCGTACTAGATATCCAAGTAGGCTTGATAAAAACTGCCAATCGCTCAGAGTTTATCACAAAACAATCAATACGCTCGTGATGTTCTTTACTTATTTAAACTATTTTTTACCTTGGGTTAAATATAACCCGATGAGTCACCTTAACGCAAAAATAAGTAATAAACCTCATAAATGCAAAGCACAAAAGCATTAATTTGATTACTTATAAAAAAACCGGCACCACTCGATAACTCATGGTGCCGGTCTTATTTTGGCTGGTAGCCACTAACTAGTAGCTACTTGAGCAAGATGTTTGCCTGTTGGCTTACATCATACCGCCCATTCCGCCCATGCCACCCATACCCGCTGCGCCTAAATCAGGAGCGTCAGATGCTGGCATATCAGTGATCATCGCTTCAGTCGTGATCATCAGACCCGCGATTGATGCTGCGAATTGCAGAGCAGAACGAGTAACTTTAGTTGGATCCAGAATACCCATTTCGATCATGTCGCCATAAGTATCTGTTGCTGCGTTGTAACCGTCGTTGCCAGTTGCTGCTTTAACGTTGTTAACAACAACAGAAGCTTCTTCACCTGCGTTAGTGACGATTTGACGCATTGGCGCTTCCATCGCACGCAGAGCAACACGGATACCTACGTTTTGTTCTTCGTTATCGCCTTTCAGTCCTTCCAGTTTAGCTGCAACGCGAACTAACGCAGTACCACCACCAGCAACAACACCTTCTTCTACCGCTGCACGAGTTGCGTGCAGAGCATCGTCAACGCGAGCGCGTTTTTCTTTCATTTCAACTTCAGTTGCTGCGCCCACTTTAATTACCGCAACACCGCCAGCTAATTTCGCTACGCGCTCTTGCAGTTTTTCACGGTCGTAATCAGAAGAAGACTCTTCGATTTGTTGACGGATTTGAGTCACACGACCTGCGATTGCAGTTTCGTCACCGATACCATCGATGATGATAGTGGTGTCTTTGTTGATAACGATACGTTTAGCTTGACCTAAATCTTCTAACGTTGCTTTTTCCAGCTCCATACCGATCTCTTCAGAGATAACAGTACCGTTAGTCAGGATAGCGATATCTTGTAGCATTGCTTTACGACGGTCACCGAAACCTGGTGCTTTAACCGCTGCAACTTTCACGATACCACGCATGGTGTTCACGACTAATGTAGCCAGTGCTTCACCTTCAACATCTTCAGCGATGATCAGCAGTGGTTTGTTCGCTTTAGCAACGCCTTCTAATACTGGCAGTAATTCACGAATGTTAGACACTTTTTTGTCGACTAACAGGATGAATGGGTTTTCCAGTTCAACAACGCCAGTTTCTGGTTTGTTGATGAAGTAAGGAGATAAATAACCGCGGTCAAACTGCATACCTTCAACCACGTCTAATTCGTCTTCCAGACCAGTACCTTCTTCAACGGTGATAACGCCTTCTTTACCGACTTTCTCCATTGCTTCTGCAATTAATTTACCAACAGTTTCGTCGGAGTTTGCAGAAATAGTACCAACCTGTGCGATTGATTTAGTGTCTGAACATGGAACTGACAGAGTTTTCAGTTCTTCAACAGCAGCAACAACCGCTTTGTCGATACCACGTTTCAGATCCATTGGGTTCATACCCGCAGCCACTGCTTTCAGACCTTCAGTGATAATTGCTTGAGCTAAAACGGTAGCGGTTGTTGTACCGTCACCCGCTGCATCGTTAGCTTTAGACGCAACTTCTTTCACCATTTGTGCACCCATGTTTTCGAATTTGTCTTCTAATTCGATTTCACGCGCAACAGAAACACCATCTTTAGTGATAACTGGTGATCCAAAAGATTTGTCTAAAACAACGTTACGGCCTTTAGGACCTAAAGTTACTTTAACTGCATCAGCAAGAACATTGACACCACGAAGCATTTTTGTACGAGCGTCATTACCAAATCTAACGTCTTTAGCTGCCATTATCTCTTTCCTTTAAATTCTTTTCGTTTGATGAAAGTTTTAAGTGAAAATTCTTATTCAACGATTGCTAAGATGTCGCTTTCGGACATGATTAACACTTCTTCGTTGTCGATTTTTTCAGCTTTTACGCCATAACCGTCGTTAAAAATTACGATATCGCCAACTTTCACATCCAGCGCTTTAACGTCGCCATTTTCGAGGATGCGGCCTTGGCCCACAGCGATAACTTCACCACGAGTTGATTTGCCCGCAGCACTGCCAGTTAACACGATACCACCAGCAGATTTAGATTCGATTTCTTTACGTTTAACGATAACACGGTCATGCAATGGACGAATTTTCATTAATAGTTCTCCTACAAATAAAGTCCATACGGGTAAAAGGTCGATACCAAGGTGATCTTCACCAGTACCATGTTTCAGGAGATTGGGATGAATAACTAAGACTTCAAGGGGTGGGAGATAAATTTTTTTATTATTTATCTCCCTACCATTCAAAGGGAATTAAGGTTTAGGCGGGTTATCTTGGTTGGAATCTGAAGATTTATCGTCAGGAACACGATGGCTTTCACCATCAATAGTACTTTTACGATCAATAGTATAAGAAGGGTCATCTTGCTTGCGTTGGTACTCACCTTCAAAGGTATTGCCATTTTGATAGCCACCACCCTGAAAACCATTTCCAGGTTGGTAAAACTTGATGTGCGGGATTAAACGCATCACAAATAATTTTTGTACTGGTGGTAGTAATAAAAGTAGTCCAATAAAGTCCGTAAAGAATCCAGGAACAATCAGTAAAAATCCTGCTAACACTAACGCCACACTTTTAATCATTTCAGCGGCAGGACTTTCACCACTCATTAATTTTTGTTGTATTTGCATGACATTTTTCATCCCTTGGTTCTTCACAAGTGAGACCCCTAAACAGGATGTGAGCACCACTAAAATCAATGTCATCAACACACCAATTTCAGCCGCAACTCGGACAAAAATGACCGACTCTATATACACCAAAATACATATCAGAATTAGTGGTAACCAGCGCACAAGTACTCCTTAATATCAATAAGCTACTGCATTTTTCGGGGCTAAATGAAAACCTTTGTGAACTATCTCTAAGAGACTACTATTCATATTCGCTTTTTTCATCAGTATAGCCATAATAATTGGGTCTCTGATCGTGATTTTCAACTCATGGACTAAGATCATTAACAAGGCTTATCTGTGATTTAAATCACACAATATAAATTCTATTGCACTAATCAATCCATAAAATGATCTAGGTTCAAGGTATGGGGTGATAAAGGGCATATGATCACCCCATAAGTCAGTAGAACATAATACTGATAAAGGAGTAATAGGTGGTAATCACCTAGAAGTTTAGTTTTAGGATATATTTTTAAAAGCGCATAAACGGACAGTAACTGTAATCTAATTAAGAAGGTTCTCATGTCAAACAATACTCGTATCGAAGAAGACCTGTTAGGTAAAAAAGAAGTTCCAGCTGATGCCTATTATGGTGTTCATACTCTGCGTGCGATTGAAAACTTTTATATCAGCGACCGCACCATTAACGATGTCCCAGAATTTATTCGCGGCATGGTAATGGTAAAAAAAGCAGCCGCACTAGCTAACAAAGAACTGCACACTATTCCTCGTAATATCGCAGATACCATCATCAAAGCGTGTGACGTTGTTTTGAATGAAGGCAAATGCATGGATCAGTTCCCAGTTGACGTATTCCAAGGTGGTGCGGGCACATCACTGAACATGAATACCAACGAAGTTCTGGCAAACATCGGTCTTGAACTGATGGGTCATAAAAAAGGTGAATATGAATTCTTAAACCCAAATGACCATCTGAACAAAAGCCAATCAACCAACGATGCATACCCTACCGGTTTCCGTATCGCGGTTTATAACTCTGTTCTGAAATTAATCGATTCTGTTACTTACCTGAAAAAAGGTTTTGAAAGTAAAGCAGAAGAGTACAAAGACATCCTGAAAATGGGTCGTACTCAATTACAAGACGCAGTACCAATGACTGTTGGTCAGGAATTCCATGCTTTCGCAACTCTTCTTAAAGAAGAAGAGAAAAATCTGAAACGTAGCATCGATTTACTGCTCGAAGTTAACTTAGGTGCAACTGCTATCGGTACTGGCCTGAACACAGCCCCTGGTTACCAAGAACTGGCTGTTAAAAAATTAGCAGAAGTAACAGGTTTAGCTTGTGTACCATCAGAAGACTTAATCGAAGCAACGTCTGACTGTGGTGCTTACATCACTGTTCACGCTAGCCTGAAACGTTTAGCAGTTAAACTGTCTAAAATCTGTAACGACTTACGTTTACTTTCCTCTGGTCCTCGTGCGGCACTGAAAGAAATTAATCTGCCAGAATTACAAGCAGGTTCTTCTATCATGCCAGCAAAAGTTAACCCAGTAATCCCTGAAGTTGTTAACCAAGCATGTTTCAAAGTTATGGGTAACGACATCTGCGTAACGATGGCTGCTGAAGCAGGTCAATTACAATTAAACGTAATGGAACCAGCAATTGGTCAAGCGATGTTCGAATCCATTTCTCTGATGAGCAATGCATGCCGCAACTTAGTCGAAAAATGCG
Organism: Providencia zhijiangensis; assembly: GCF_030315915.2. Lineage (NCBI taxonomy): Bacteria > Pseudomonadati > Pseudomonadota > Gammaproteobacteria > Enterobacterales > Morganellaceae > Providencia > Providencia zhijiangensis. The sequence goes on from NZ_CP135990.1 coordinate 3,288,128, forward strand.
TTAACGGCATTACTGTTAACAAAGAAATCTGCGAAGCGTTTGTATTCAACTCTATCGGTATCGTAACTTACTTGAACCCATTCATCGGTCACCACAACGGTGATATCGTGGGTAAAATCTGTGCTGAAACAGGTAAGAGCGTACGTGAAGTTGTCCTAGAACGCGGACTGCTGACCGAAGCGCAACTGGATGATATCTTCTCTGTAGAGAACCTAAAACATCCAGCATATAAAGCAAAAAGATTTGACGACTAATTATTTATGTTTAGCATAAATAATTCTTAAGAATAAGGGCACGACTTTCCACCGGATAGCGTGCCTTTTTTCATGAATACACACACAAATAATTAACATAACAGTTTCATAATTTTCATTTTTGTCGAGGAGTAAACACTATGTTAGCCGTAGAATTTGTCATTGTTCTGCTGGCCATTTTTTTAGGGGCCCGTCTTGGAGGGATAGGTATCGGTTTTGCCGGTGGCCTTGGTGTTCTGGTACTCGCTGCAATTGGCGTGAAACCGGGAACCATTCCTTTTGACGTAATCTCTATCATCATGGCAGTTATTGCCGCCATCTCTGCAATGCAAATTGCGGGTGGTTTGGATTACTTGGTTGCTCAAACAGAAAAATTACTGCGTCGCAATCCAAAATACATCACTATCCTTGCCCCTATCGTGACCTATTTTCTGACTCTGTTCGCAGGTACAGGTAATATCTCATTAGCCACTCTGCCAGTTATCGCAGAAGTTGCGAAAGAGCAAGGCGTGAAACCATGTCGTCCACTGTCTACGGCGGTTGTTGCAGCTCAAATTGGTATCACAGCATCACCAATCTCTGCGGCAGTTGTTTACATGGCATCGGTCATGGAAAACCCAGCAATGGTTGGCGCTGGTAACACCGTTAGCTACATCACGCTGTTAGGTATTTTATTACCAGCAACGTTCTTAGCTATCATCCTGATGTCTTTCATTATCTCTTGGACATTTAACTCTAAACTGTCTGATGACCCAATCTACCAAAAACGTTTAGCTGAAGGCTTAGTTGAACTGCGCGGTAGCCAAGTTAAAGAGATCAAACCAGGTGCTAAAGCGTCTGTTCTGCTGTTCTTACTCGGCGTTGTTGGTGTAGTTTGCTACGCAATTATCAACAGCCCAAGTTTAGGCATTGTGGCAACCCCACTGATGAACACCACTAACGCTATCCTGATCATCATGCTGACTGTGGCTACGTTAATCACTGTACTGTGCCGTGTAAACACTGATGCAATCCTGAACTCAAGTACCTTCAAAGCAGGTATGAGCGCATGTATCTGTATCTTAGGTGTTGCGTGGTTAGGTGATACTTTCGTACAACACAACATTGATTGGATCAAAGAAACTGCAGGTGATTTAATCCACGAACACTCATGGATGTTAGCGGTTATCTTCTTCTTCTGTTCTGCGCTTCTGTACTCTCAAGCAGCAACAGCGAAAGCACTGATGCCTATGGCTCTGGCTCTGAACGTTAGCCCATTAACCGCTATCGCTTCATTCTCAGCAGTATCCGGTCTGTTCATTCTACCTACTTACCCAACTCTGGTTGCGGCGGTACAAATGGATGACACCGGTACAACTCGCATCGGTAAATTCGTCTTTAACCACCCATTCTTTATTCCGGGTACTATCGCTGTGGCACTGGCCGTTACCTTCGGCTTCCTGTTCGGCGGTATGATGCTGTAGTCATCAATACAATGACTTAGAAACAGAGAAACCGTGGCTTTCGAGTCACGGTTTTTTTATGTCTGCGCTAAATCTCCCACCCGTTTAAAACATCTAAAAGAGATAACAATTAAGCTGACTTTATCTTATTAAAGAAAAAAACGGCCTAATCACACTTAAATTTAAGTATTTATAACTAATCAAATAAATCTATTCAAAATAGAACAATTCTTTTCATTTAAACAAACTGAAATAATTTGTCATATTTAAAATTTAATCAAATGCTAAAAACAAACCACATAACACAATGAAAAATAACAATTAATAGGCAAAAAAAGATGATTTCTAGCGCAAGAAAGGATTGATGCGTCACAATTTAGTGACCAGTTGTTAATAAATGTAAAAATCAGAATTATATTCTTTATTGTATACCAATAATGAATAAAAAAAGATTATATCACTATTTAATAAAGATGCTCTCAAAAAGACCACCCCTCTTAGCACCACCTAACGCTAGCTTTATTATTTCATATTACTCACTCTATGTGTTTAATTTAAAATTTTCGACTATTTCACTATATTTGCATTATTTGATTTTATAAAAAACGTCACGTAAATTAGTTAGAAGAAAACGGAGTGAAATAATTTCCTCACACAACGTTTTCATCAATCCTTCGTATTCACCTAAATACGACTTTTATTAAGTGATGCTGTTTGGAAGGAATGCATACAATGAAAGAAACAGACGGTAATAACCCTTCACCCAAGAAGGGTATAACTATTTATACAAAAGCAGTGGGTTATGAAATCTATTTATTACGAAAGCGTCGCTCGCTCAGTGGAAAAGATTTAGCAAATTTATTAAATATCTCTCAACAGCAAGTTTCTCGTTATGAACGAGGTATCTGCAACATTACAATAGATATGCTAGTACAGGTTTTAAATGTACTAAAAATGCCTATTCAGGACTTTTTGGATAGAGCAGTTATTCGAGTTTCCATAATGAAATTTAAGCTAAGCAGTGTTGGCAGTAAAGATATCTCACTGTTAAGTAGCTCATTTATAAAGTAGGCATATATTTTCTCTACATGTTTAATTCATTATATCTTAACAATAAAGAATAACTTTTATTATAGCAATACCCCTACTCCAATGGAGCATTAATCTGTTAAATATAGAGAAATTAACACTCTAATAAATCCAATGAGCGCCATTCTATTCATATGGCGCCCTACTTTTCACGCTTATTTATTATAGGTTAGCGAATAATAAATCGAGTACTAAGAATAAAGGTAATATTCTCTTTTTTAGAACAAGAGAGTATCCCCTTTATATCTAAGGAATGGAATAAAGGAAATTAGCGAAACTTTAAATTGAATGTTTATAACTGATTCAACCTAAATTTAGCCTAGGTAAATAGATAATATCGGCATCATACGTATATATATCTATAACGAAATAAGTCATGGAATGCGACCTTTATACTATCAATTTAATTATTTAATTTTGGACAAATAGGAATACTAATTATGTCATTTAAAACAACGGCACTTTCTACTGCTTTATTTATGAGCCTGTCAGCTTTAAGCCTGAACGCAATGGCAGCACCTTCTGCAGAAGTGACTCTGCAAGGGATCCTGACCAACACAACCTGTGATGTCACCATCAATGGCGGTAAATCAGTCTTAAACGTAGGTGTTTTAAAAACCTCTGTGGGTGAAAATGATTCAGACTTTGCCGCTGTCAATGCAATGTCCTCTACAACCGTAGATATGCCAGTCACTTTAACTGGTTGTACTAAAGAAGAAGAAGGCAATCTGATCATCCAGGGGATCACCTCTGTGGGTAACAACCAACAAGATATCTTTGTTGCTACAGATTCACAAACTGTTGGTTTTATGATTGAAGATGAAGCCGGTAAACGCATCACTAATGGTAGTGGCACAAAAGTTGAAATCGGCGCAGGCGAAACAGCAGCCCAATACACATTCAAAGTTGGTATGGCAACAACCACAGATTCTCCGAAAGCAAACTCCTACAGTGCGCCTATCTTGGTTGCTTATATCGTTAACTAATTCGATTTAATTAACTCAGTCAATGGAGGTAAGGCGGGCACCGTCTTACCTCCATTCAACCACGAACACTATGAGGATAGACAAATGCGAAATAACCGATTTATGCAAGGGATCTGCGGTGGCTTGCTATTGCTATCAGGTTCATCGATAGCCGGGATCGCTATCGACACCACTCGAATTATTTTTTCAGCGAGTGATAACACCACCGGAAAAAGTGTGGGTATCACTAGCTCTAGCCAATCACTCACGCCTTATTTGGTCAAAGCACAGATTTTGAGAACCCCCTATGGCGACAATGGTGAAACTCCCTTTGTGGTGACGCCATCGTTATTCCGATTAGAGTCTGGTTCCACGAATCAAGTGCGCATAATGAAAAAAAATGTGGCACTCCCGCAAGATAAAGAATCTGTTTTTTATTTTCGTACCGTTGCCATGCCGACCAGCGAAAAAGGGCTGAATGCCCCACAAAATCATATTGATGGTGCCGTACAAGTGTCGACGGGAAATATCATCAAGCTGTTTTATCGCCCGAATCATTTGGGCATGACCCAGCCACAAGCCATGAAATCGCTGAAATTTTCGAGTGTAAATAATGGGGTTCAAGTGTCCAATCCTTCCCCGTACTACATCACCTTAGACAGCTTAAAAATTGCCAATAAACCCGTTTCTCTGAGTACAAAAAAGGGAAATAACATGATTGCGCCGTTTAGCAGCATCACCTATTCCCACGTTCAACGGCAAGGCACGGTTGAATGGAAAGCCATTAATGATTATGGCGGAAAGGACGAATTTCATGCGCAAATTCAATAAATTACTGATTATATTTTTCGCCATGTCACTTAACGGATGGCACCTAGCACAGGCCGAAAATACTGAGATTAGAGCGCTCATTACTGATGATGTCGGGTGTGAAATTCGCATTCCTAACTCATTGCAATTTACACCGATGCGCACATCCGATTTTCAAGGCGCGATAACCACGCATCAAATTAAGCCATTGAAAGCGCAATTTATCTGTGTGGATAAAACGGGAAATCTCACCCCCAAAATTACGTTACAGGGAAATACCCCCTATAACGAAAGCACCATTTTCTTGGATGGAACCCCAAACAGCACAGGGTTTATGTTACGCCTCAGTGATGGCTCACCACTCTCCCTGAGTGATTTTTATGACACAAGCAAAGCCTTTAAACGCGGTGAACAGATTGCCTTAACTCCACTGACCAAAGAGAACTATCATCAAACTGAAGAGACCTTTCTCGTGGGTCTAGTGGGGCCCGTGGATGGGGAAGCCATTCCCGGTGAATTCTCAGCCTCATTGACGTTTAACCTTATTTTTCAGTAAGACCCAAAAATAGGAAATCATCATGACACTGACTAAACAGTCACTCTACTCCCTGCTCATCCCCACCGCATTGTATGCGGCAAGTCTAGGGCAATCCGCGATAGCGGCAACTACGGCCACCACCAAAATCAGTGCCAGCATTGTCGGCGGTGGCTGCCAAATCACCGCGCCCTCGAGCGTTGCGATCCGTAACGGGGACCTTATTCCCGCTGAAGATATCAACAATAAAAACGATATCAGCGAAACCTTTGATCTCACCATTCTTGGCTGTAAAGGTTACGGGTTAACCCCTTCGATAACCATCGAAGGGGACACCGATAGTGCCTCCGGTGAAGATCTGTTTGTGAGTACCGGCAGTACCAGTACAGGCTATGGCATTTTATTGTCGACGGCTGGCAATACTAACTTCGAAAGTAGTGACAACCTGGCAACGGATAAAAAAATCACGGCTCTCACCACCAAAGAGTGGAATAAAACCTTTGCCAGCACATTGAATGGAACCATCCCACTGAAAGCAACCGTCAGTTGCGGAACCTGCACCGCCAATGACTTACAAGGTGGCGAGTTAACCGCCTCATTAACGTTTAATTTTTTCTATCACTGATTTTGAAGGCTGCTAATAACAATGATACGAAAACTTTCTTTCTTTAGCGTGATTGTAGGGTTGCTATTACCAGCCGGTGAATTACAGGCAGGCAGTGCCTCAACCACCCTCTCCTTTTCCGCTTTTTTTTATGGCGGTAGCTGCGATGTGACGGTGCCAAGTACCATCACATATAACAATGGTGCGCCACTGCCCTACGATGAAATTCCGAACAATAAGCAAAGTCGCCAATTCACGTTAACCCTCTCAGGGTGTCAGGGCTATTTTTTAACACCCAGAATTGCAGTCAAAGGGAACACATTCACCGCGGATAACAATGAGCGGCTGTATGCCGATGCATCCAGCACCACAAAAGGCTATGGCGTTAAGCTATCCACCCCGGGGAATACGGTCTTCAATGCCAATGACAATACTGCGAAACCCGGTAATGAGGTGATTACCATCAAAACATGGCCATCAGGTGGAACCAGCGATGTGGCGAGATTAAATAGCTCACTCAATTTTAATGCCGTGCTTGCCTGCGGTACCTGCACCGCCAGTGACAATTTGCAAAACGGTGAACTCACCGCAACCGTCACATTTAGCTTCTTATATGACTAATTGGGTAATCAGTATGTTTTCGAATCGTTTTTCTTACTCTCACACGCTTATTATTGTATTGATATGGGGTGTTTTTTCAGCCTTGGCTTCCGCTACTGAAGGCGGTTTACGCTTGGCCCAGACTCGTGTCGTGTTCGATGCAGCGAACCCAAATGCCAAAATTGCCATTAAAAACAGCAGCCCGCAGGTTTACTTAATCAAAGCCGATGTCATCAATGCACCCGAAGGAAATGCACACAAACCCGCGCCCCCGTTTATTGCCACACCGCCGATGTCTCGCTTAGAAAAAGAGAGCCAAAGCACGCTGCTGATTGTGCGTAATGGGGCTTCGGCGCTGCCGACGGACCGAGAATCCGTATTTTATTTAAGCTTATTAGCGATCCCTTCCACCACAAAAGCTAGTGCCCCCGAAGGCGAGATGACCAGCGCGCAAGTTTCAGTGGGGGTCCGCAACGTTATCAAACTGTTTTATCGCCCGAAAGGGTTACCCATGAGCGTCGAAAGCGCCTCAAACCAACTGACATTTCGCCAGCAAGGTCAGCAGCTCGAAGTCAATAACCCAACGCCGTATTACATCACATTGGCGCAATTGAGTGTGGATCAGCACCCCATCGATGTACGAGAACTGGGTCCTATGATTGCGCCCTTCTCCACCCAAACTTACCCCGTCAAAGGCGGTACCGCACAGGCAGAGTGGAAAGTTATCACCGATTACGGGGATATGAGCACCGCGTATCAGGGGAAGATTCAATCAGGAGCTATCCGCGATGAACAACATTAATTTATTGAAGATGAAAAATCCTGTGTTGTATTGCTTGATTAGCGGGATCGCCTTCTTGGCAACACTTTTTACCCAGCCTACATGGGCAAATAACATCCAAGACCAAATTAATGGGCTCACACTGCATTCAACCCGTGTGATTTACCCCCATGATGCCAAGAACGGGGTGACGTACACTATCACCAATAACACGGCGATACCGTATTTATTACAGGCGCGCCTATTGCCGTGGGAAGGGAGCTCATCAAGCAAAACGGCGAGCGATAATACCGAAACCGCAGATGAAAATTTGACGGCATTTATTGCTTTACCGCCGTTACAGCGCTTCGAGCCGGGCGAAACACTCACATTGCGCATTCTTCAAAAGCATAATTTACTCACGCAAGATAAAGAGTCGATTGCGCAGTTATCACTGACGGCGATCCCCGCACAGTCAAAAGAGGCGGCCGAAGGTGCGCAAATGATCCTTGCCGTACAAAATAATCTGAAGCTGTTTTATCGCCCCGCGGGATTACCGGAACATCATCTCGACAACATCGCCGAACAGCTGCAATTTCAGCGCACAAAAAACACGCTAACCCTGAAAAACCCGACGCCTTTTTATGTCACGTTAGCGTCACTGTCGGTGGGGAAAAACGCCCTGAATTTAAGTTCCTCACGCATGGTTCCACCCTTTGGGGAGGCGCAGTGGCCCCTTGATGCCAGCCATGTCGCAAACGACATTCATTGGCAGCTCATGGACGACGATGGCGGAACCGACAAAATGAGAACACGCCAACTCTCAGCAATGTAACCGCACCATACAGATAAACACATTCACCCGATGCGCATTGGCAACGGGGGGATTCTTGCATTCGCAAGATAAAGGAAGATCATGAAAAAAGCCCATAAAATTGCTGAAAATCAGCCAAAAACCCCTTTTTTCCGTTATCACCCGCTGGCGTGTGTATTGCTATTGGCGGTCGCGCCAACACAGGCCGAAGATTACTTTGATCCCAGTTTTTTAGGGGTAGCAGGTGAAAACACAGACGTGGATTTATCTGCCTTCTCACAAGCCGGTGGCGTAGCTGAAGGGGAATACACTGTGTCCGTGTTTGTTAACCAACAAGACGTGGGGCAATTTACGCTTAATTTTATCAAAAATGCCCACGGTGAAATCGCACCGGAATTAACCCCGGAGCAACTCGACACATTTGGGGTCAATGTACCGCACATTCCTGTCCTGAAAGACTTACCTAACGGCGAGTTTATTTCAGATTTAGGTGCACTGATCCCACAAGCGACAACCCGATTAGATTTGTCACGCTTGCGATTAAACATCAGCGTGCCGCAAGTGGCGATGCAATCTCAAGTCAATCGTAATGCAGACCCGTCATTATGGGACGATGGCATTCCGGCACTCATGGCGAACTATAACGTCAGTGCGGGTCGCACCACGAGCCGCTATGACCACGGCAAAAAAAACCAAAATACCAACGTCTTTGCGTCTGCACGCTTGGGTGCCAATGCGGGGCCATGGCGTCTGCGCAGTAACCTCACCCATTCCCGTTTCGAATACAGCGGAAGCGAGAACCAATCGGCGACGACCCATACCCAAACCTACTTTTCCAATACCACCCTATCACGGGATATTCGGGCATTGCGCTCGACATTGTTAGTGGGTGAAAGCAGCACAGGCAGTGATGTGTTTGATGGCGTGCCCTTTAAGGGCGTGCAACTGACCTCCAATGAACAGATGCTGCCAAGCCAATTACGCGGCTATGCCCCGGCGATCAGTGGCGTCGCCAACAGCAACGCCCGCGTCACTATTCGCCAAAATGGCAATATCGTGTACGAAGCCTATGTGGCTCCAGGCCCCTTTTATATCAATGATATCCAACAAGCAGGCTTGTCTGGGGATTATGACGTCACGGTCACCGAAGCCGATGGCGCTGAACGCCAGTTTGTGGTGCCTTACTCATCCTTACCCGTGATGCTGCGCCCCGGCGGCTGGAAATACGAAGTAGCCTCCGGTCGTTATAACGGTAACTTGACCACCAGCTCGCGTCGCTCTGACTTTATTCTAGGTACCGCTGTTTATGGGCTGCATAACGATGTCACTCTGTATGGCGGCGCCTTGCTGGCAAAAGATTATCAATCTCTGAGTTTAGGAACAGGGGTCTCTTTAGGGGATTTCGGTGCCGTCTCCACGGACGTTACTCACTCATCGGCTAAGTTTACTTATTCCAACCCAGTGGCTAGCGCCAGCGAGCGAAAAACCGGGCAATCCTACCGCATCCGTTATTCAAAAAGCTTAATGGCAACAGGCACGTCGGTGGATTTAACCGCATTACGTTACTCCACCGAGCATTTCTATAATTTCAGCGAATTTAACAGCCAAGGCTATCGCCTTGAAGAGGGTCTTAGCCCGTGGACGTTGCAACGTCGTCGCAGCAGCTTCCAAACCCAGCTCAGCCAGCAGATGCAACAGTATGGCTCACTGCATTTTCGCGCTAATCGCGATGATTACTGGGGTAGCAGCCGAACCTTAACGGGTTTATCCATGGGCTACAGCAACAGCTTTAAAGGGATCAGCTACGGTGTGAACTACAATATCGACCGCGTAAAAGACAGTCGCAATAACTGGCCGGAAAACCGCCAGCTCTCCTTCAACTTAAGCGTGCCGTTTAGTGTGTTTACCCAAGACCGTGATTGGCAGTCAATTTATGCCACCTACTCCATGAGTCATGACCAAAATGGGCGCACGCAAAATAATAGCGGCCTGAGCGGCAGCTTTATGGATGGCAAGCTGTCGTATGGCGCATCACAAAGCTGGGGAAATAAAGGGCAAATTGCCAACACCAACCTGAATGCGGGCTACCAAGGCGATAAAGGCAGCATCAGCACCGGTTATAGCTATAGCAATAATTCCCAGTCAATCAATATGAATGCCAGCGGCGGCGCCTTGCTCCACGCCGAAGGGCTAACCTTAAGCCGCTCCATGGGGGACTCTGTCGCACTCATTAGTGCACCGGGCGCCGAAGGCGTCAGTGTTAATGGCGGTTCTGCTGTAACGGATTGGCGAGGCTATGCGGTGGCACCTTATCTTTCCGACTATAACAAAAACAGCATTGGTTTAGACCCAAGCACATTGCCTGAAAACATCGATTTACCGCAATCCAATACCAACGTTTACCCCACCAAAGGTGCGGTGGTGAAAGCCAGTTTCCGTACCCGTATCGGCTACCAAGTGCTCATGACCTTAAAACAGGGTGCCAAATATGTGCCATTTGGGGCCATTGCCACCTTAATTTCCGATAACAGCGCTGACAACATTAGCAGCATTGTGGGGGATGCAGGGCAGGTGTACCTCACTGGGTTACCTGAAACGGGGGAATTGTTGGTGAAATGGGGGGACGCTGCCGCACAGCAATGTCAGGTGAGTTTTGACTTGCGCCATGTGGATGTCTCCGCAGATATGCCAATCCGCCAAGCCTCTTATCGCTGTGTGAGTGGGCAACAACAGGCTCAGCCTATGGTATCGAATACACCAGAAACGGCTCAGCAGGTATCCGCTCCAATGGAAAATATCGAGCCTTTACATCAAACACCCAATAAAACACGTTGGTTACAGTCGCCTGCAGGAGAAAAATAATGAAATTGAATAATCAAAAACGCTGGGGGAAAATGTGGTCAGTCGCAGCAGGTTTAATGGTATACAGTTTATCTACTACGTGGAGTTTTAGCGACAATGCGGGGGGAACATTTCCGAACGGTTTAGTTTTTTACAAATCAGGAATCGTATGGGAGGGCTCACCACAAAATGTTGAGAGAAATGTTTATGAGAAAGGCGCTCGACATATCTATATTAACAGTGAAATATTCTCAAATATAGGCGGGGCTTATTGGGGAAGTGTTGATGGTTATTATGGTGTTGTCATCGGACCTGGTATTGTTTTTACATTATCCGGCTTAACTTCTGCTAAAGAGACTACAAATTATATAGATGTTGAATATCAATTTAAAAGCGAACCGATAATATCCAGCTCACCAAGTGCAATTAGTGATACTCAACCAGCAATTATGTATGCTGCCAGATTCGAAAATACCATTTTTGGTAATAGCTCGATTAGCTCCCTAGTTAATAAAAAAATCAATAACTTTCGAGCTGCTCTTTATATTAGCCCCACCGTAAAGCCTGGAGACTATAGCTTTTCAGGATATATCTTTGTCCATGTAGGTGGGCTGGATAACAAGGCAACTATAGCAGCGGCTCCGTTCTTTACTCTAAAACAAGGGTTACAATGCACTATCAACACCCCACCTAAAATTGATTTTGGTAAAGTAAATATTTGGGATTGGGAAGGCAATACTTCAGGTTCTCCTGGAGGGAACCGTAAGGATGTTTTAGGGGTCGTTGATGGGAATTTCATGATCAACTGCACTGGAAATAATGGTACTCATTCTCCAGCTAAATTGACACTAAATGGAACAATTTATAGCGTTACAAATAATTTAAAAATGACCATGGATGCCACTGGAGAATTAGCACCAGCTACTGTGCGTGCTTCAATTAAGACAATACATGATGCCTGCGCAACAAAAGGCACCAATTTCGGGCCTGGATCTAATACCCCACCAGCAAATCAAGTTGATTTAGGTGATCTTACCATCGGTTCACACCAAATTCCTTATCGTTTTAGCCTTTGCTCTCTCGGAGAGGGAGTTAAATTCGGTGCAGCTTCCGCCACCGCCACCGTCACTCTTGACTGGGAATAACCTGCCTAACCGCTTAGTGGTTTTCACCACAAACCACTAAGCCTTTATCATTCAACGATGAGAATGCCATGATAGCCACTCACCGCCACCGTTTATTCACATTATTGCTCATGGGAATGTCGCTTCTGTTGTGCCGCCCTGCGCTGTCAGCAGTATCTCCAACATCCCTTGAGCAAATTCACGACCTCGGCGTGCAATCCATCAATGGAGATGGCGTCCCTATCGATCTCGCAAAAGGGCGTTACTATATTCAGCAATCCGCATTGCAGGGCTATCCCCTCGGTCAGTACCATTTAGGGATTCTGTTTTTCACGGGTGAAGGTGGCCCTCAAAATACAGCCTGCGCAACGTGGTGGCTGGAAAAAGCCATCGCCGCGAATAACGAAGTGCGTGAAAGAGCTCAACAGGCATTGAATGATATTCAGGAAGATACCACTGTCACCACAGAAGCGGTTGATGAACAACGTTGCCAGCAATATTCGTACAATTTAATCAGCTTACCGATGACCGAGCCCATTCACGCTGAACCGCAAGTTAATGCTATCGAGCTCTCAGCCAAGGGAAATCAGGTGCTACTGGAGATTTTAAACAACCACCGACCGCACCGGATTTATGCCACATTGCGCCTATTGCAAAAAGAACTGACTAGAATATGGCAACCTATTGCCGAGCACCGTGAACGCTTAATGCTCGCCGCTGCACATAAAGCCCATATTCAGCAACAAACAGCACCAGAGGTAAATGAAACCGTTTCTGACGAACCGACGGAAGTGATCATTACCCTTGTATTGCCCCCGTCAGAACAAAAAGGTGAAACTGAACAGGTAGAATTAGTGCCAATCGATATGCCTAGCAAGCCAATAGAAGTGACGATCCCGGTGGCGAAACACACCTCAGTGAGCACGAATTTAGGTGGCGAGATTCGCTCTGCGCCACCTCGTCATTACACATTACAATTAGGCAGCGCAAGCAGCCCTGAAGGGCTTGATGCACAAGCTCGTCGATATAAATTACGTAATTATTTGGTCTATGAAACGGTGAGAAATAACCGCCAATGGTATGTTTTAGTGTATGGCGAATACCCAACTCCTCGAGCCGCAAAGCACGCCATACCAGGCTTACCCTCTGCATTTCAACGGGATAAACCGTGGGTGCGCAGCTTACAACAGGTTCAATCTGAGCTAAACTAACCCACAGTTAGGTAGGCGACTATCGCTTACCTAACCCCTTCCCCTGTTCCCATTCGCTTTAAAAACCGCTGCTGATAACGCCACAAGGTTTTGGCATCAACACAGTGATAATCCATGCCAAATTGCGCGGCAGTTTGCTGAATAATACGAGCAAGCGCTGGATAATGCCGATGGTGCCAATTGGGGAATAAATGGTGCGTCAGATGCAAATTCAATCCGCCGAGCCAGTAAGTCAGGCACTTCGGCGTGGTTTGCCAATCATAGGTGGTGGAGAACGTATGAGTGTAAAATCCTTGCTCCATGCGCCCTGAATCCGATGCTGTATAAAAGGTGGCTTTCGCCCAATGAGTACCCAAAATCAGCACCACAAAAATAAATGACGCGAACATTTGGCTAAGCAGATAAACACCCAATAACGTGCCAATGCCGATGCCATAAGGGGATAAAACCCAATACGGTAATAATATTGCTAAGAAAAGATGCAGGATTTTACTCAGCAAAAATACCCCAATACCTTTCGCACCCTGATGGCGCATTTTTGGGGCAACGCGCGTAAAATGAAAACGGTCAAACCAATCGTAACCCCAAATAAGTGCAGGAAATGTCATTGCTGCGATCAGCGGCCAATACAAATGCTGCCAACGCATAAACGGATACCAGCGCTGGTATGGGGTTTGGCGCAGTAAAAAATTTTCTTCAATATCCAGATCATAATGGCGAACATTGGTATGGGAATGGTGAAAAACAATGTGCCGCACGCGCCAACAATCAGGATCTAACCCTAAAGGAATTGTTACCCAAAAGTTCACAATCCGGTTAAGTGCTCCTCGCTGAAAAACGGCGTTGTGCGAGGCATCGTGCACCATATTAATCGCCAACAATAAGGCAAAGAAAATAAATAGCGGATAACCCACAAAAAACAGAATTCCACCTTGAGAACTTAGCATCAGCCCATAGCTGCCTAAGCACACCAAAATTAGCGTCAAACTTTTGAGATAGACCCTGCCATCGGCAAAGCGGTGATCGCCTTTTTCTTGCAGATACCCCTTCGCCGCTTGCTGCAATGCACGGTGAAAAGCCAAGTCATCCCGCTGACGAAAAGCGAGGGGCGGTAATGGCTTAGGCTTGTACATCACGTCTATCCACAGGCGTTGTTCCTACGCCCATTAGCACAGCAAGGCTGTGCAACCATAATAGCGCCCCCATCACCAGCCAGAATGGTGTCAACCAACCTGCGATTATGATCAATAACAGTGTCAGGCTGGCAACGGCAAACCAACTCCATTTTCCCCAACCATAACCGCTTGATAAGCCAGATAATGCGACAGTCCCTGCCGCCAACAGCAGAAATAACCCAACTTGCTCAAGAGTCGTCCCATTAAAACCGTACCCATAGCGATACACGTAGCCAATCACCAACGTGAACAATAGTAAGGACCCACCCACTAGCCCCATTTTTCCGATGTGATAACTAGGAGAATGCATCGGTTTATTCGCTTTTTTCACGCCCAATATACGCAAAAATGGGCGATTACTATCAATCAACGGATTTTCCGTTGCCGCCTCACCACCAATACCGTATTGATGGGGCGTTTCAGGAGATTCAGAAAACGTTCCAAATAGCTTGTCCCAAATAATAAAGCTGCCGCCAAAGTTACGATTGGCGTACCCGCCCGTTTTTATATGGTGAACCCGATGATGATGCGGCGTCACCATCCACGATTCCAACCATTTAAACCGAGGAATTAATCCACTGTGGTTAAAAAATTGAATCGTATAATGAAGCACGGATACCGTCATAAAGACGGTGAGCGGTACGCCCATCAACGCTAATAACAGAAAGAAAGGAATAGAAGTGAGTGAGGAATACCACGAATTACGTACCCCTAACGAGAGATTAAAATGCTCCCCTTGATGGTGCACCACATGCACTGCCCACAAAAGACGGTAACGATGATGTAAGCGGTGAAGCCAATAAAACCCTAAATCCCAAGCGATTAACGTAAACAACCACACCAACCACGTTGGCCAGCTATCGGTAAGGCCAAAAGAAAAATGTGTGACCACAAAACCGTAGCAAAATAGTTCTAACCCACGGAACAGCCACAGCATGATATGCCCAGAATTAAGGTTAAAAACCACATCTTGCCAACTGAATGAAACGCGCTTTTGACGGGCAATAATCAGCGCTTCCACCATCACAATCAACACCATAAAGATAATGGGAAATGTCAGTTCATTCATCGCACTCTCCGTGACGGATTAGCCGCCAATAAGCGAAACGTCAGTAAACGAACAACCGTTATCGCTATCCACGCACAAGCCGCGCCGCCAACCACATCAATAAACAGGTGCCGCTTCAGCATTAAGACAGAAAAAATAATCATCAACGCCCACAATAGCCACAAGAGGTTTCTCAAAAATTGACCTTTTCGACACAAAGCCCCCCATGCAATTAACGTCAATGACACGTGGAGCGAAGGCAGCATATTTTGCGACGTATCCACCTGCAATAACCCGGCAAGTGCCTGTTGAGTCAACCCACTCCCTATATTTTGAGGAAACTCGGCTGTGGTTGGATAAATCAGATATACCGTGCCAGATAGCACCGCACAGAGGATCATCTGCCACATTAACGGCTTCACTTTTTCTGCGTGACTCAGCAGATAACCGCAGGGAATAAATAGGAAAAATGAGAGATAGAGCCATACCGCATTTGGCGAATAACCGATGGCATCATCAATTATCGTGGGGGAAATAACATGTGCAGAAGAATAAATATGCCCCGTCAATGAGTAGATAAACCCAACACATCCCCAACCTAATAGTAAATACCCCACGCGCTGCCACACTGACATCGACGTTATCATGATGCCTCCCGCGTGATCCGCCGACGCTTAATTGCCATTACGGTCACGGGCAAGTTGGTGTTGAGTTGCCATTGAAGATGCTCAGTCACTGCGCCTTGCAGTTCAAAGTAGTCAGTTAGTGCTTGCTTACATGCTAATAGCACCGCTTCCTCACAATCCGCGGATAAGGTAAATAACTTCCCCTGTTGATGAAGTCGGTAATCTGTTTCTGTCGGTAAAGTATTACATATCACTCGGTTACAGGCATCCGCAAACAGGGTTATTGGATCACCTTGTTGGTTGGTTAACACCAATTGATCATCGCTACGCCCTTCGATGCGTTCAATAGCTATTTGCGCATCGCCGCAAGGGCATGGGGTATCTCTAACGACCAAGATATCATCCAGTTGATAGCGCACAATAGGCTGAGTTTGCCGTGTAAAATCGGTGATAATCGGTGAAAAACGGCGTTCATCAATCCACTGTTTTTCAATATGCAAAAAAACTTCATTCAGATGCAATGTGCCATGAGGGCAGGTGCAGCCAAGAAAACCTTCCGTCGCTTGATACACTTCGCCCACATCTGCAAAAACCGTTTTTAGCAGGGATTTGTCATCGGCATTTAGCACTTCCGCCACTGATATCACCCTTTTTGGGGTTAGTGAGCACTCATTTCGCTGCTGGCGTTTTGCGATTTCCACCAGCACCTGAGCAGGAGCAACAATAATGGTAGGCTGCCATTGATTAAGTGCAGCAAGATGCTCATCAAAATCCCCTAGCAAATCGTAAAACTGAAATGAGAGCCAACGGTTATTCACACTTTCATATAAGTTATTGTTTGCACGTAGAAACAGTGCAACGCGCTCTCCGGTAAATAGCCCATCCGGCAGCATCTTAGCGAGCATGGTTCCCGACCAGCGAGCTTGCTCATCAGGGCTAACCACAAACACCCCGCGTTTTCCTGATGTCCCAGACGATAACCCCACACTAAATTTCCCCACTGTTGGAGAAAAATCTCGGGAAGATTCGCTCTGTTTTGCGCAGGCAAGCAGCTCATCCACTTTCAGACCTTGGGTGTTCATACGGTCAAAATGCTGCATCATCAAGGCTTTATTCATCACAGGCCATTGAGTAAGTGCTTGCTCACAATAGGCCGAAAAATAGGGACTGCGCCGTAAAAAACGCTGAGTAAATGCCGACAATTTTCGCTGTTGATATCGCTCTAGCGCTGCACGATCCGTAAAACGCAGTCGGCGAGCCTGCCAGTAATACCACAGAATTTTCAGCAGTTTCACAGCTCACCTTCATGGCACAGTTGGATCGGTATCTGGCGTTTATCAATCTGATGCAATTTATTGAGCGTATCGTAATAGGCTTGGCTGTCATCCATAATCAAATTCGCTACCGCCATTGGTCCGCGTAATTCTCGGTAATTCGTTGGTGACCACGCCGCATCCCCCGCCAGCAAGATCCAGCCGTCATCCGTCGCGACACATAACCCAGTATGCCCCGCGGCATGACCTGGTAATGGCACGGCAATTAAAGTTTTTTCTGGGTTTATTGCGTAGCCAAATCCTAATTCGGCTAAGGCTTCAGGCAGCTCAATACGCTCAAAGCCTTCATAAAACCGTGCTCTTTCTTCGAAATCTTCAGGGATTAACCCACGTACAAAAGCTTTACGTAATGCGGAAAACCCAGTTAGATTGCGCGTTTTTTGCCACCCTTCCCCCGAACAGATTAACGGCACAGAGGGGAAATCCCGTAGCCCCGCAATATGGTCACCATGGAAATGGGAAATAATCACCCCAGTAATATCAGCAGGCGTGATGCCATCCGCCTTAAGCTGAGAAACGAGAGCATCTTTGGTATCAAAATAAACCGGCGTAACCGCTCGATACAGCCGAATGATCCCTTCACGGGTATGGTCATAAAAGTGGTCGGCATACCCCGTATCAAACAGCCAGCGCTGGTCATGCCCCTCAATCAGCCATGCCCGCGCGGGGAATTTACACGCTTTCATACTGGCACCTTTAAGGGCAACACAGCCGGGATGGGTGCAATATCCCACTTCAAATACCCGAATGTTCATCATGGTTTGCCCTCTTGGTTTTCATTAAGCCATTTTGCGGTGCGTGCGATGCCCTCCGCCATGGAATAGCGTGGGATGTAACCGAGTTCCTGCTGAGCGCGTTGATTGTTTAAAATCATCGTGAAATAAGCAGCGCCAAGGCTATAACGGGTTAATAACGGCTCTTTTCGCTGCATAATCGCCAATTTTTCTAAGCAAAATGCCACACCGTATAATAGCGAATAAGGGGCTGATTTAATCTGGCACTCAGTACCTGTTTGCTCAAATAGCATTTTTAATGTCGTGGCCAACGGCTGAGGGTCTTGGTTGGTAATATTGTATACCGACCCGCTTTTTAACGGTTTTTGGGTTGCCAACATCATGGCATCCACCACATTTTCAACGTAGGTCAAATCGAAGGCATTTTTGCCCCCTGCCGGCAGCACCAATTTGCCATGACGGGCACGAACTTGCGCCATCAAACGCGGCAATAAAACCCGGTCATGCGCACCAAATAATCCACGAGGGCGCAAAATCACAAACGTAGTTGAGGGATAATTCGGCACTATCTTGGTAATCTCTTGCTCGGCAAGGAACTTCGTTCGCGCATAATCATTGGCAAATTGCGTGTTATTCGTTGATTCGAAAATATTGTGCTGATGAGTAAAATTGAAATAGATTGCAGGGGTGGAGATATGCACAAACCGCTCGATACCTTGCTCTGCCGCAGTCTGCGCCAAGGTTGTGGTGGCTTGCCAATTAATAGCTTCAAATGTTTCACGCTCACCCCATGGCGCCGACAGTGCAGCGCAGTGCCAAATGGCCTGACACCCCAACATCAATTTCCGTGCGTTTTCCGGTGTTAAGGTTGCCAGCTCTACGGGAATAAATGCCGCGCCAGAATCAGCTAATATCTGACCAATCGCCAAATCACGCCCACAAGCCACCACCTGATGCCCTTCACGTAGCAGTATTTCGACCGCATTGCGCCCAAGCCCGCTGGTCGCGCCGGTAACTAAGATTTTCATGGGACTAAAACCAGGGCAGATAAAGCCAAACCGGCTGCGGTTCCTACCAGCATTACGCGAGATTTGCCATAAAAACGGTCGGTGATAATGGCTTCATGTAGCGCGGAAGGAATTGATGCCGCCACTTGGTTGCCATGTGTGGCATAGATATCGACTAACTGTTCGGCGGTGACACTAAGGCGCTTGCGCATATGTTCCAAGGATAAGTGACTCGCTTGATGGGGAACTACCGTATCAATCTGCGCTAAGGTCACTCCCGCTTGAGACAGTATTCTCTCCATAAAATCCTCAACCATGGCGGATGCCATCTTGAATAGCGGTTTGCCTTTCATGTGGAATAAGAAATCGCTCGGCTCCATACCTGAGCGCGGATTACGGCGAGTACCACCCGCCCTGATCTCACAAAGATCCAGCCCTTCAGGATAGGTTTCCAAACGAAATGCCAAAATGCCGCTATGCCCATCACCGCGCTCAACAAGTGTACAAGCTGCGCCATCACCAAAGATCAGCGAAGATTCTTCATGTTCCCAATCAATCCCACGAGAAGCAATATCCGCAGAGACAATCGCAATTCGGCGATATTGATGGGTAGCGAGTAGCCCACCCGCAATTTGCAACGCCGATAAATAACTCACACAACTCGCATTCACATCAAAGCAAGCAATTCCCGAGTGAAGCGCTGAACTTGCAAGAATATGAGCTGCGCTACAAGGTAGGGCTTGAACGGGAATAGCCGATGCACAAATCAAGGCATCCACTGAAGCAGGATCAATATGGTGGCGAGTTAATGCGTCGTGAATTGCGGCGGCGGCTAATTCAGCTTGGCTATCGGTATTGGATGCATGGTAGCGCCAGCGGATCCCAGAGCGCTTTTCAACGTAACCGTTCGGCTTATTCAGCTGCTTATCCAAATCCATCGACAATATTTTATGTGTGGGTAGTGCGATGCCAGAAGCAATAATTTTCAGTGGCACAAACGTGTTGGGGTTAAGCATTTTTTACCTATTCTTGTAGTTTATTGCTTTATTACCCTTTCATTTATCAAATAACTCGTCGTCATGGTATCGGAAAAAGTGCATATAAAATAAATATTGGATAAGTCGGATTATTTTTCATCAAATAAATGCGCTTCGCTTTTATTTCAAAGATGGCGCCCCATATTCAATACTCGAGCCACATTGCACGCTGTATTTTCTAAGTTTTCAGCCCCCTGCTTGAGCGCCTCACTAAGCGAAGACAATCTTGGCAGAATGCTAAATACCGCCGTGACACCTTCTTGGTGCAGACCTTTCACACCATCCCCTAACACACCACTTAATGCAATAACCGGAACCTGATGTTTTGCCGCGAGTCTCGCAATACCAAGAGGCGCTTTTCCGCCAGCGGTCTGCCCATCCATACTACCTTCCCCGATGATCACCAAATCGGCATCTGGTAAATGTTGCTCAAACGCTAAAGCGTCCATCACAATCTCAATACCGGATTTAAGCTCACCGCCGAGTAGCGCAGCCGCTGCAACGGCGATCCCCCCTGCTGCGCCGCCACCTGCAAGATAACGATAGTCAGTCCCCGTTAACTGCTGAAGAAGCGCCGCAAACTGATTTAACCCATTGTCTAACTCTGCCACCATTTCTGGCGTTGCGCCTTTTTGTGGACCAAAAACTGCCGCAGAGCCGTGTTCCCCAACCAAGGGGTTACTCACATCACAAGCAATGTCGATTTTGCACTGAGATAAACGCGGATCAAGCTGCTGAATGTCAATATGCGCTATTTGCGAAAGGATATTCCCCGTGCTCCCCAGTAATTGATGATTTTCATCATAAAATCGCACACCCAGCGCCTGTAACATGCCGACACCACCATCCACTGTGGCGCTGCCGCCAATCCCTAGAATAATCCGCTCAACCCCTTGAGCAAGCGCATTGGCTATCAGCTCTCCCGTACCATAACTGTTCGTCAGCATCGGGTTTCGCTTGGCTATAGGCACTAACATCAACCCACTGGCTTGCGCCATTTCAATCACCGCCGTCTTACTTTCAGCTAATAGCCCATAATAAGCCATGACAGGGAGCCCCAAAGGATCTGCCACGGTAACTGGTATTTTTTCGCCGTGCTGCGCCGCAATCAGCGCATCCACCGTTCCTTCTCCGCCATCAGCCACTGGCAGCGAAATATATTCCGCGTCAGGAAACACGCGTTGAAAACCTTTTATCACTGATTGAGCTGCAAGCTCGGCGCTCATGCTCTCTTTAAAAGAATCAGGTGCAATGATAATTTTCATTAATCAGCATTCCTTATTTGCACGATGTCATATTTATTCTTATTTCTATAAACTATTTAAAATAATACCGATAATCAATAAACAAATCTGTATATTTATGACGAAGTAAATATAAATCTTTCTCTCGAAACATATTTATGAATAATATATATATAAGTGTAACAGCCCATTACCTAATTCATACTTCATTATTATTTTTTGCATTATTTTTATAAAAAATAAGTCAGTAATTATCGCCATAAAAAACCAATAAAAACCCAAAAACCCAGATCATTTAGCTAATTAAATCAAAATAATCGAACATAAGACCCATAATCCTTTGTAATTTTACTCACTAACTGAGTGATCAAAATAGCTATTAACTATCGAAAATAGCCTATCAATCCGTCATAAATATTGGTAATTAGTTTAACTTAGCGGTTAAATACACCTAAATTGATATAGTCAATTTTCGATTACTCTCGCCAATTAAAGATAATAATATTTAATTATCTTTGAATACTATTATCTCAATAAAACTCGCATGGAGGGATCATGCTAGCTAATCAACAATTCGATAACCATGAAGTATCCACTTACATTGGTTCATTTCTTAAACGACGACGTAAAGTTGTTGGGCTCACCGGTGCTGAACTCGCTTCTCGTTTAAGCATCAGCCAACAACAGATTTCTCGCTATGAGCGAGGTGTCAATGCGATTACTATTCAAAATCTTTTGGGAATTTTGCATGCTTTAGAATTAAAAAAGCACGATATTGATGAGTTCCTACAAAATATTTTCAATTTTTATCATATCGATATTGATATGGAGAATAAGTTGTTTAACTAGGAATTAGTTTCGACTAAACAACTCGTTAGGTATAGAGAGGGTAACGCCTCTCTACCTCTTCGCTCTCTGAGTTACCCGTAATTCCCCACAATTCCCTTCATACTTGTGACAAAATCAACGCCTATAAATCAACTTTGAACATTGCTAAGATGGAAAAACTAGCAAATCTTGTGATGGAGATAATGATGAGTATCCAGCGCGACACTATTTTGAGCCATGCGTTAAACCAGTTAGAGAAACAGGGGTTATCCGCCTCGACAGAGAGTTTACTCACTGAAATTGAGTCCGATTTTACGACCTTACGCCAATTTTGGCCTGATGATGAAGCCCTCGTTTATGATTCTCTACGCTATCACGGGCAGCAAATTGAAGTGTGGCAGCGTCAAACCTTATTAGATGAGCGACTCAGCCCACAATCAAAACTCATGGCTCGTTATCAACAATTGGCAGAGAAAGTCCGTGAAGGGCGTTTTCCTGGCTGCCTGTTTATTTCCGCCTGCAACTATTATCCAGACCCAGAGCACCCTATCCATCAATTAAGCCGACTGCAAAAATCCAACTCATTCAGCTTTACTAAGCAGCTGCTCGATGAGCTAGATATTGAAGATGCAGAACTCGTCGCCAATCAGATGGAGTTGGTCTTAGAAGGCTGCTTAAATCGCTTGTTGGTTAATCGTGATATCCGTGATGTGGAAATTGCTCAACAGCTTTCTGAAGATATTTTGACTATCGCTCTGTGCCGTAAAAAAGGCGCATTAAGTTAAAATTCGTACACTCGCGCGTTAAACAGGCGTTTTTTGTCGAAAAAGAAAACACTCAGTCAGAAAATGGTTTTTTTTATAAAAAATGCATTGACGGGAACAGCCTAATACGGTTTAATGCGCCCCGTTGCCCGGATAGCTCAGTCGGTAGAGCAGGGGATTGAAAATCCCCGTGTCCTTGGTTCGATTCCGAGTCCGGGCACCACTATTTAAAGAACCCGCCCTAGTGGCGGGTTTTTGCTTTCTAGCGGATCACTTCAGTCTTCACTTCTCAAAAACTACTTTCTTTGTTCACCACTACCACCCTAAAAAATAGCGTGAAATCGTGACTACAAGCTTTTGAGTAAGTCTTGACGATATGGCAATGCGGTCATTGCACCTTTCGCCGTGGTGGCTAATGCACCGCAAATTTGAGCTTGCCCAATAATCACACCCAGCGTGTCTTCATCACGCGGCAGACCATACACCGCCAGCCCTGCCAGTAAACCTGCGACAAAAGCATCTCCCGCACCTGTCGTATCAACCACCACTACCGGTCTAGCAGAATAATGTAGGATATCTCCCTGCCAACACACCATCACCCCATTTTTACCTAGAGTGACCAGCAGCAAATCAAAAGAATACTGTGCTGAAAGCTGTGCAATACCTTGCTGAATATCGGTTTTGCCACTTAGGAAAAATAACTCCTCCTCAGATAACTTCACTACCGAAGCGAAAGTTAGCGCTTTATGTAAACATTCACGTAGTAGATTTTCATCCTGCCAAAGATCCGTTCGGATATTAGGATCAAAACTGACGCGTCCACCGACACTACAGATTTTTTCCATGGCATAAAATGTGGTACTGCGGCTCGGTTCCGCACTCAGCGCGATAGAGCAAGCGTGTAGCCATTCATTTTTCTGAAATACGGGTAAGTCCTCAACTTCTAAAAAAAGATCTGCTGCGGGACGAACCATAAACGTAAAGGTTCGTTCTCCCTCTTCATCCAGTTCAACCACCACCGTTGATGTACGATGTTGCGGGTCCAGCTTCATATAGTCGGTGTTCACTTTCTCTTGCTCTAACGTGCGGCACATAAAGCGGCCAAAAGGATCATCCCCAACACGACCAATAAACCCACTTTGTCCATCAAGGCGAGCAACCCCAGCCGCCACATTCGCAGGCGCACCACCCGGCATCTGAAGTAAGCAGCCTTCTCTTTCGGGGATCAAATCAACAACAGCATCACCGAGAACCCACACTTTATCGGTCATAAATAACTCCACAAGCAATATTGAAAATAGTCAGTATGATTAAATTGAATCCCTTGGTAACCAAGGCGATGAAATATAGATAGTTTCTCGATGTGTCTCCCCATTAATGATATGTAGCGCGCTGCGTTTGCCAATTTCATAATGCGGGAGTTGTACCGTCGAAAGCGGTGGAATAAATAATTCACCGATCCCAACCATATTGTCGTAGCCCACAACGGCGACATCTTTTGGGATCTTCAATCCACTCTCTAACAAGATTTGATAAACGATGAATGCGATCCGATCGTTTCCACAAATAACTGAATCAAAACCCGCTTTTCCATGGTGGATCTGCTTGCGTACAATCTCAGGAATATCTGCATAGTTTTCTGTACTTAAAAAATGATGAGATAACGCATCCGCATTAATTCCATGCTCTTCACAAGCGCGCTTAACCCCAAGAGCTCGGCGAAGAGTCGCTGGGTGGTTAGCTGGGAGATATAAACACAGCGGTTGGCGGTACCCCGCATTTAATAGCGCTTTCACCGCGTTATATTGGCCATCTTCATCATCGGGTACATAGCTGGCCGTTGGTACATTTAGGCTTTCACAGTTAGCGAGTACTAATGGCACTTTCATCATGTGCTTGGTAATTTCAACCTGCCGAAGTCCCATTGCCGTGTAGATAATGCCATCTGGGCGATGAGAAAAAAGTAAACTCGCGATGGCTTCAGGGTCATCACCTTCTAGCATATTCACCACATAGCTATTCCAACCATGTGAACGCGCCGTTTCTTCAATAGACAGCGTGATATCGACAGAGAAAGGGGACGTCGCCGTATCTAGCGCCAATACCCCAATCGTTCGAGGTTTTTGTCCTGAACGTGTACCGCGGATCATGCGAGCTGAAAGATCAGGCGTATAACCGGTTTCATTAATGGCTTTTTGAATGCGCTCTAATGTCTCTTTTTTCAGCTTTTCAGGATTATTGATAGCTCTAGAGACCGTCATCATTGAAACGCCAGCCAGCTTTGCGACATCTTTTAAGAGTACCATTTTGCCCTCTTTACTCTATTTTCAACGTCTTTGTTTTCAACGTCTTTTCATCGGAGTATATCAACCAATAAATCGCCACATGATTGCGAGAATAAGAAACCTGTGACATCCCTCACATACCGTCAATGTTAATGTTAACATTGGTGATTAACATCATATTTATGCACTATGCCGTCTTTTATAAAGTGAATGTTAACATTAACAATATAGACATTCTGACAGTAGGAGAATATCTATGGGCAAAAAAACACGCGCTAACATGCATGCCTATCTCACATTAAGTGGTTTGTTATTTACTTTTTTTTGGACATGGTCATCCGTGTTTTCCTTGGTATCTCTGTGGCTCAGCCAAAAAATTGGCCTAAAGGGCACCGATACGGGCATTATTTTTTCTGTTATCAGCCTAACCGCATTTTGTGCTCAGCCTCTTTATGGTTTTATCCAAGACAGGCTTGGCTTACGCAAAAATCTATTATGGTTTCTGGGTGGATTGCTATTAATCAGCGGGCCTTGGTTTATTTTTGTCTGTACCCCGTTATTAAAATGGAACATTTTTGCGGGAGCGGCCGCGTTGGGTATTTATGTTGGCGCAACTTTCTTTGCCGGCATTGGTGCCCTTGAATCCTACACTGAACGCGTTAGCCGCATTGCGAGTTTTGAATATGGTCGTGCCCGTATGTGGGGTTCACTAGGCTGGGCAGGCGCCACCTTTTTTGCCGGGTTATTATTTAATATCGACCCCAATTTAAACTTTGCTATGGGTTCTGCCAGCGCACTTCTGTTCATCATCCTGTTATGGCGTTTACGCAACGTTCGCCCTCATACCATGAATGAGCTTGAGTTCGGCAAAACTCAGTCACTGACTATCACTGATGCGCTGGGATTATTACGCATGCGTTCATTTTGGTCTTTGGTGATATTTGTCTGCGGGGTGAGTGTTTATAACGTCTACGACCAACAATTTCCGGTCTATTTTGCCTCGTTGTTTGCTAACCAAAACGAAGGCAACGAGATGTTTGGCTACTTAAATTCGCTTCAGGTTTTCTTAGAGGCGGGAGGGATGTTCTTAGCACCTTTCCTCGTCAATCGAATTGGCGCAAAGCGAGGCCTGCTTTTGAGCGGTGTCATCATGGCGCTGCGTATTTTAGGTTCAGGGCTTGCCGACGATGCAATCACAATTTCATTTATGAAACTGCTACATGCGGTTGAACTCCCTATCCTATTAATTTCATTATTTAAATACATTACATCCGTATTTGATAAACGTTTATCTGCAACCATCTACTTAGTGGGTTTCCAGTTTGTAGCGTCGCTCTGCGCCTCATTCTTATCCCCACTCGCGGGATACAGCTATGACACATTAGGCTTTGCAGATACCTATATGATCCTCGCCGCTATCGTCATTTTGATGACGATAATTTCAAGTGTCCTTCTGCAATCAGAGGACGCATCAACCGTCAATCGTATGACAACATCGAAAAAAACGGTGGAACTATGAACCAAAAACTTCAGCAAGCACAATTTGCTCTTGAGCAACTTAAAGCTCAACGTGGAAATACCTATTACCCTGACTTCCATCTTGCTCCGCCCGCTGGCTGGATGAATGATCCCAATGGTTTGATCTACTTTGATGGGTTATATCACGCATTTTATCAACATCACCCAATGAGTGCTGACTGGGGGCCAATGCATTGGGGTCACGCCACCAGCCACGACATGATCCATTGGCAACATCAGCCTATCGCGCTAGCACCCGGTAATGATTATGATCGTGATGGCTGTTTTTCGGGTTGTGCTGTAAATGATAATGGAATCCTTTCACTCATTTATACAGGGCATGTGTGGCTAAAAGAAGCCGGTGACGATAGCGCTATCCGTGAAGTTCAATGTTTAGCAACCAGCACCGATGGTATTTACTTTGAAAAACAAGGCATTGTGCTAACGCCTCCCGATGGCATCATGCATTTCCGTGATCCTAAAATTTGGCAAGAAAATGGCACTTGGTGGATGGTGTTAGGTGCTCGAGACGCGGCAAATTGTGGGCAAACGTTGCTTTATAAGGGAAATTCACTACGCGAATGGCAACTTGATCGGATCCTCGCCCATGCTGACGTTGATGGTGGCTATATGTGGGAATGCCCAGATTTCTTCCCGTGTGGCGACCATCACTATTTGATGTTTTCACCACAAGGCATCCAACAAAATACAGGTTACCAATATCGTAATCGCTTCCAATCCGGCGTAATTCAAGGTCACTGGCAACAAGGAAGCGCCTTTATACAAAACCAAAAATTTACTGAATTAGATAATGGACACGATTTTTACGCACCACAATCATTTACGGCAGCGGATGGGCGACGTGTCATTATGGCTTGGATGGATATGTGGGAATCTGCCATGCCATCCAAACAAGAAGGCTGGGCTGGCTGCTTAACTCTACCACGCGAGTTATTTGAACGAGATGGGCATTTATGCCAACGCCCAGTGATTGAAGCCAAATCACTACGCCAACAGAGCCAACCCATTGAGCCTCACTCGGTTAGTCAAACAGAAGTGCTACTCGACCATTCCAGCGCCATCGAATTAGAGCTTGTTTGGGATATAAGCCAAAGCAATGCGGAACGATATGGCATAGCGCTAGGTAATAAAGTAGGCGATGGATTAGAGCTGTATATTGATAGCCAATCTCAGCGCTTAGTGCTCTGGCGGCATTATCCAGAATATGAGCTGGACGGTTATCGCAGCATTCCATTACCCGCGAGCGATAAGCTTTCATTGCGTATTTTTATTGACCGCTCCTCCGTTGAAGTCTTCGTCAACGACGGTGACGCCGCAATGTCTAGCCGTATTTATCCCCAACCTAATGAACGCAAGTTAATGTTATTTGCTTCTCATGGCAGCGCGGTGATTTCGGAAGGAATGCTTTGGCAGCTCAAATAATGATTGAGCCGGAATTGGGATAAACAAAATAGCCTTGTGATGTGCTTTATCACAAGGCGTTTTTAATCCTTTAGACTCTGTTGAGGCCAGTCTCATTTTTATAATATTAGCTTAAATAGATAAGTATTATTATCGACCTTATAAGTCATTCACATCAAAAAAACTCTCGGAAAACCTGCATAAAATACGGCTTTAACGTATAATCAACTCTATTGAGCTTTGGCTCACTTCACACAGTGTCGAGATCATCATAAATAACACGCGAACCCAGACTAAAATGGGCTTTTGAGACTCTATTGATCAGGTGAGATATGCTGGATTTTCTAAAGAATTATGACAACTTAACCGTCAGTGAAAAAAAAGTATTAAAATATCTTACCGATAATATTGCCGATATTCCCTACTTGAATATTAATGAATTAGTCGCCAAAACGTTTGTCTCTAAGACTGTCATTATTAATTTGTCCCAGAAATTAGGTTTTAGTGGGTTTAAAGAACTCAAATTCCAAATTAATAACCATATACTTTCACAAAATAAAGCGGAAAAAAACAACCCTGCGTCGTATAAAAAGCAGCTTGAAAATAATATCCATAAAACCTTCACTTTAATAAATGAAGAGCAAATTCGCGACTGTGCGAAAACATTACGCGGCTCGCGTAATATCTTTTTAGTCGCACGTGGCACCAGTAAAGCCGTTGGTTATTATCTTGAACACTTGCTCTTCTCTCTTGGATTACACTGCTTTTTTATCAACGATTACAATCTCTCCGACTCTTTTACTCGCCTAGTTAACCAAAATGACACCGTGATTTTTATCTCGCTGTCTGGTGGAACCAAGAAAATCATCGAAACCGCTAAAATCGTGCAATTGAAAGAGGCCAACATCATCAGTATGACCGCCTTTCACACCAACGAACTCACCGCCTACGCCAATAACACTCTTTTCTGCTTCGCAGATAGCTATGACACCAAACGGGACGATTCAAAATCCAGAACTGGATTTTTTATTCTGGTGGATTTATTAATTAATGAATTGGAAAACCTGCTGTAAATAAACTCCCACCCACCTTATTTATTTAACTTAAGGTTAGCTGAGTGCTTTTCATTCAATTATTTTTGTGATTTTTCAAATAATCATTTATTTAAAAAACCCATAACACATTTATAGAAAAATCATTATTAATATGATTTTTAAAGCTTTATTTAATTTTAATGACCTAGGTCTTAATCTGTGACCTGAGATAATATTTAAAACCGTAACATCATTTCATTTAAAAAACCCAGTGCTAGTATTCCAGTTAATTTCAATAATTCTTCGTCATTAGGAAAAAATATGGCTAAAAGAAAATTCGGTGAGTCAATCCAGCGCTTTGGTAGGACACTGCTCCTGCCAATCGGGGTTCTGGCTCCAATTGGTATGATACTGGGGATCAGTGGTGCATTAGTTCAAACCTACATGATTGCTCGATTCCCTTTCCTCGGCAATGAAACCGTTAACGCATTACTTGTCAGCATCCGTTCTATCGCGGGCGTCATCTTCGACAACATCCCATTACTGTTCGCCATGGGGGTTGCCTACGGCATGAGCCAACGCGATAAGGGGATCGCGGTCTTCGCCTCCGTTGTCGGTTACCTTTCGTTGATTATCACCATGAATATTTGGTTGGTACTCACCGGTAAACTGGCGGATCCAGCGATTATGGGTCAAGTGGGACAGATTAAGGTTTTAGGTATTCAAACCTTAAACATCAGTGCCGCTGGGGGGATTATTACAGGGTTAATTGGTGCATGGGCCACCGATAAATTCTATAACCTCGAGCTGCCGACCGCCTTCGCCTTCTTCTCGGGTAAAAAGTCAGTCGCGATTATCATGGTCGGCTTAATGATCATGGTCGGCGGAACATTACCGTTTATCTGGGAAGTGTTAGTGCAAGGCTTGATGAAGCTTTCCGCCGTCTTCCTCAGTCCTGTCGGTCCGTTCTTTACCGCGGGGGGTGAACGTCTGTTTATTCCATTCGGGTTACACCACGTATGGAACGTTCTGTTTAGATTTACCGAAGCTGGTGGTACCTATGTTATTGATGGACAGACCTTTGTCGGTGTCGTTCCAGCTTTAACGGAAGTGTTATTTAAGCAAGGTCCAAGTAGTGAATACTGGGCAATGATGCCAAGCCTGACGCGCTTTATGGCACAGCAACAAATGCTGGTAACGCTGTTCCTGTTCCCTGCGATTGCATTAGCTATCTATAAAACATCGAAAAAAGAGAACCGTGCTGAAGTTAAATCGATGTTGGTGACCATGGTATTGACCGCGATGCTCGGTAACGTGACCGAACCTCTCGAATTTACCTTCGTGTTTATCGCACCGCTGCTGTACTTAATCTATGCCATCATCGTCGGTATTGGTGCAGTGTTACTGTCATTCGCAGGCGTCGCTATCGGGTATATCCGTGGAACCGTGTTTGACTTCACTATCTTCGGTCTGCTGTACGAGCACACTAACTGGATATTCTTAGTGCTGATTGGTGGCGGTTTAGCGGTAGTGACTTACTTCATTTTCTACTGGGCGATTATCAAATTTGATATCAAAACCCCAGGTCGTGAAGAGTCGAGCAACCTGAAAAATACCTTAATTAAAGAAAAACGTTATGGCGAAATCGCTGAGATCCTTGTTGAAGCCTTAGGCGGTAAAGAGAACATTCGTAACGTAGATAACTGTATTACCCGTATGCGTATTGATGTCGCAGAAGTGAATAAAATTGATAAAGATTTAATGTTGGAATCAGGATGTACCGCATTCTTCTTTCCATCGGCAAACCACGTCCACGTAGTGTATGGACCGAAAGTTGAATTTGTTCGCAACGCTGTTGATGAGTTCATGAAGAAATAAAAGGATATATGATGAGAGCCTTATATGATTCTAAGAGTAAAACCATCGATGACCGCGGTATAAAAGCCCTGTTATCGGATGAAGCCAAATACAATACTTGGCTGATGTTTGAATCCATGTTAGCTCAAGCGCAGGCTGAAGCGGGGTTCATTCCCCAATCAGCGGCTGATGAAATTAAAGAAAAAGCGGTTATTGAGAACATTGATTTTGAAGAGATGAGCCGCATTTACCAAAAAATTGGGCACGGCTTCGTTCCCTTCTTAAAAGTGTTGGTGAATGCCTGTTCTGAAGAGAGTGGTAAATACATCCATTACGGAATTACCACTCAAAATATTCAGCAAAGCTCGCAGCTGTACATGATGAAAACGGTACATAATAAATTTATGTTGCTGTTAAGTGAGATCATCGAAAACCTGTCGGGTCTTGCTGAAAAAACTAAGCATATGGTGATGCCGGGCAGAACCCATGGACGCCACGCTATCCCAATTACTTACGGGTACAAAGTGTCCGTGTGGATCAGCGATTTCATCGACTGCTACCAGCGTATGAAAGAGTGTGAAAAGCGTGTATTTACCATCATGATGGGCGGTGCTGTGGGTGCGTTTAACTCCATGCCGGGGATTGGTTTAGAAGTGCAAAAACGCGTTGCTGAACTGACGGGTATGCATGCGATGGAAGTGCCATCACGTAACCTTAGCACCCATAAACTCGAGTACATGGCGAACTTAGCGCTGATGGCGAATATCTGCCATAAAATCGGGGAAGAAGTTTACAGCACGACGCTGGAAGAAATAGCGGAAGTGTCTGAAGGATTCACCAAAGGCACTGTGGGCAGCAGCACCATGCCACACAAAATCAACCCGAAACTGGCGAAAGGGATTATTGCTAACTCTCAAAAACTGTATTCATTACCGAGTGTTGGGATGTATTCTGCCGTCAGACCGTATGAAGGTGATAGCAGCTCTTATATGTTATTCGATGGGCTTATCGAAGAAGCGCTGGAACTGACCACTGAAATTTTATTAAGAACCGAAGAGCTTTCGAGAACTCTGGTACCTCACGAAGAGAGAATGCTGCATAACGTTCTGAGAAATAAAGGGTTAGATAATACCGAATACGTAATGATGAAAATGGCTGAGAAGCTGGGTAAAGATAAAGCGCACTCATTACTGTATGAAGAAGCCATCAAAACCGCAGCAGATGGAGAGGATTTCTACACTAACCTCACCAAGAACGAAACTATTACGGCGGCATTTAGCAATGATGAAATCAAAGCAATGCTAGACCCACGTTCGTATATTGGTTTGTCCGTTGAAATCGCAGAAAAAGAAGCGAAACGTGGTTTAGCCGTAGCCAAAGAAATTAAACAGCTTTATCAGTAATTATTTGCTTAATAATTTAACTTAAAGCCGTTCTTTGAAGCCGCCATTTTAAAACAATGGCGGCTTTTTTTGGTTATAAAAATATGAATATTGCTAAATAATAGAAAAATAATTCATTACTTTAAATTAGTCATTAATACTTAAAAAATAATTAGCAAGAATGACTGTTAATAAATAATGTGAATTTGTTATCACGTCTGATTTATTCTCAATAAATTTATCTAAATTTTAATTCTTGTATTCAAAAGCAAAAATTAATTTAATTCCCCACACAGAACTATCATTTAATTTGTTCTTTTCGCGTTCTATTAATCTGCGTTTCATGTGATTAGCTAGTCAATAAATCTACTTTTTCGATAAATAAAAAGATTTTGAGATGGCGCTCAAGTATTTATTTTTATAAAACACAGATTATCTCTGCGATTCTGTTTTTGATTCTTAATGATGTTTTTTGATTGATAACAAAGGTATCAGAATGAACAAAGCACATAAATTTGCATCATCTTCTCGTTATAAAAATAAAGCTGCAATCAATAAAAATATTTTTCAGCTGTCTATTATTACTTCTGCGCTGTTATTTTCTGGCTATACACTGGCTTACTCTGAAACAGGGCAACTTGGTGATAAAAATAGCTGGGAAAGCCAAGAATATAAAAATGACTGGGGTTTAGCTGCCATGAATGCCTCCAGTGCCTACGCGCTGGGATATCACGGACAAGGCGCTAAAATCGGTGTTATGGATTCTGGCGCGTTATTATCCCACCAAGAGCTAAGTGGTTCCCGCTTCCACGCAGTTAAAGCCAAAGGTGAGTACGGCTCCACGGGGATGCGTTATCCTCAAGAATTAGGCGGCCACTATGAAAAAGGCCAAGCTTTCGATGTGACTGGAGACTGGATCAAAGGCGTGAATGATACTCACGGTACCCACGTGACAGGCACCGTCGGCGCTAACCGTGATGGCGAAGGAATGCATGGGGTCGCATGGGGCTCTGATGTCTACGTTGGCAACACTGGAGCTACCGACAGCAATAACTACGGCCCTTATCAAGATTACCAATATTTCTATACAGGCTGGAAAGCCATGGTGGATGCAGGTGCCCAAGTGATCAATAACAGTTGGGGAACCAACCCAAGAATTATTGATGCAGGGAAAACGGTCGGCCCTGATGGCGGTAACACCACCGTGCATTTACCCGTTGATACCACCCAACAAACTGAGTACGAATATTTCTATTTCAAAAAAATCTACGGGGATAACCCATCCTTTGTGGATGCCGCCTATGATGCAGTGAAAGGCACCAATGTTGTTCAAGTCTTCACGACGGGTAACCGCGATTTTAAAAACCCGTACTACCGCCCTCTTTACCCTTATTTCAATCCACAAGCTGAGAAACATTGGATTGCGGTTGCTGGGTTAAAACAGACGGCAGACAAAACAGGCTATGAAATTGAAGGTATGTTCAACGAAGCGGGTAATGCCAAATGGTGGACAGTCGTTGCCCCTAGCCGCTATATCTATTCCAGCGTTGTGGATGAAAACGGCAATCCAGGTTGGGATACCTTTAGCGGAACATCAATGGCAGCGCCTCACGTCACGGGTGCTATGGGCGTTTTAATGTCCCGTTATCAATCCATGAATGCCCTGCAAGTTCGTGATGTGATGTTCACGACTGCTAACCGTTACAACCCAGATGGCAGCCTCTATAAAGGTTGGACATCCGCTGATGGTGTACCTGATGAACGCTATGGTTGGGGTACACCTGACCTCGAAAAAGGCATGTATGGTCCGGGTCAATTCTTAGGTAAATTCGAATACCAACTGGATGCTGTACCACTCGATGTCTGGACAAACGACATCAGCCAAGCGGCGTTAGATCAGCGTGAAACCGAAGATTTGGCGTGGTTAGCCGATTATAAAGCCAACGGTATTGATGCTGGCGGTGATTACAATCTTGGTACCGATTTCGTGGTAAACGATGGCAACCCAGACCCAACTTCCCACATTGTTGATAAAGAAGATGCTAAAAAATGGCGTCAGGAATATTACCAAAAACGAGCTGAGGCCATTCAAGCCAAAATCGATGCAGGTCTGTATGACGGCGCTTTAGTCAAAACAGGTCAAGGTACATTGGTGATGACGGGGGATAACACCTACCGTGGTGGTACAACCGTCGAGCAAGGCTCTCTGTACGGTTTTACTGAATCCTTTGGTACTGCGGACGTGAATGTTAACGGCGGCACAATTAGCGTGCTTAATCGTTATAACGACCAATTCACTCAAAAAGGTCAGTTAGTCTCCAATGAAAGCCATAAAGCCAATATCAACATCAACGATAAAGGTACCTATTTAGTTACCGCAGGTCATGATGTGAATGTCGGTAATATGACCTTAAATCAAGGGGCTAAACTGGACGTTGCTGCCGATAATATTGGGCAACTGAAAGACGTTTATCTGAATGATAATTCAATCCAAGGTACGGTTAACGCAGATAATTTAGCCGACAACCGCGCTAAAACCAAAATGCTCGCAGCAAATACCAATAATGCTGCCGCAGATGATTATGCACTATTCCAAAAAGACGTTTCCGTAAAAGACAACACCATTACGGGCTCTCTGAGCAAAAAAGCGGATACCTCATTTGCTTCATTTGCCAATAATGAAAATGGTCGTTCGATTGCTAATACACTAGAAAGTAATGCTAAAGGTCAGCTATTTGATGCAACGCTGCCGATGAGCGAACGTGACCTTCGTAATACTTATCAATCACTCGGTAGCGATATGTACCTTAATGCGAATAATGCCAGTGTGGTGAACGTATTAGGTCTAACTCGTACTGTGAAAGATCAGGCTATCGGCGTGGGTCATGGTCGCTATGCTAATCTCGAAAATAGCAATGCACGCATCTGGATGACGGGTGTTGGTCAATGGGGCAACCTTGATTATGGTTACAGCAATATGGATACCGATTTCTACGCAGCGTTAGTCGGTGCAGAAATTGATGTCGCTGAGCACACCAAAGCAGGTCTGTTCTTTGGGGCGGGTTCATCTAAGTATAAAGCCCATGAGTACGGTAAAATTGACAGCAATGACCTGCATGTTGGTGCCTATGGTGTATCTAATATCAAAAATGTGGCTGCGGTTAACTATGGTGTCACTCATACAAACCAAGACAGAGATGCGAAACGCACGCTGTGGGTAGGTCAAGAGTCCGGTTATAACTCCACCAGCTATGATGCGAAAATTACTCAATTCTTCGTAGAAGGTGCCTATACCCAACTGAATAATGACCGTTATTCTGTTGAGCCTTATGCTGGATTTAACTGGCTGCATGTCACCAGCGACAATCTGCATGAGCAAGTGGGCAATATGCAATTCACCACCAAAACTGACAACCAAGATATCCAAGTCGGTACTGTTGGTTTGCGTGGCGGCTATCCATTCAGCGCGGGTAATGTAAATATCACACTGAAAGGTGACGTATCTGCGAGCCATTTATTTGGTGATACTCGTCCTGAAGCGATGCTGTTCCTGTCAGATACTGGCGAAGCCAAAATTCGTGGTGGCAAGTTAGATAACTTATTTGGCGTGGGCTTAGGGGTTGATGCTCAGCTGAATAAATCCACGACTTTCGGTGTTTCTTACCAAGGTCAATATAACAGTGACGTTAGCTCCAGTGGTGTGAATGCAACACTGAAAGTGAATTTCTAATCACACTTTGAGTCTGTAAAAATGTTGGGCTCCGTCTTTACGGAGCCCAACATTTATTATTTTCATACTGATTAGCGCAGCGCATGAATATCAGAAGGAGATAACCCAGTAATTTGACTAATAATATCGACACTCAAACCTAACTTTAAACTCATTACAGCTTGCTGTTGCAAGTTTAGTACCATTTGTTGCTGATAGTGTTGACGTTCATTCGCTAATTTTTGTTGGCTAATCATTCGTTCCTCTTCCCTTCCTTTTTCCATTCCTTCATTTCTCAATCGCTGTGCAATATTCATCACGGTCTCCTGATGCTCTTCTGTTTGCTCAACCAACGTTTTTACT
This sequence comes from Providencia zhijiangensis, assembly GCF_030315915.2. Classification (NCBI taxonomy): domain Bacteria; kingdom Pseudomonadati; phylum Pseudomonadota; class Gammaproteobacteria; order Enterobacterales; family Morganellaceae; genus Providencia; species Providencia zhijiangensis. The sequence goes on from NZ_CP135990.1 coordinate 3,324,544, forward strand.
ATATGGGTATAAGCAGGTGTGTCCATAACGCTAAAGAGGTAATTAATAACCAAAATAACATCATCTTGATGATTTTGATTATTGTTGAGTACCTGAACTAATCGTTCCGATAATCCGAATACGTCACCCTGTAGAGATGCATGCTTTAAAACTAACTCCATCGCAGCAACTTTACGGTGATTCACAAGTTCATCGTCACTTGCCATTGTCAGATCCACTAATGGCAGTGGATTGCAATACAAACTATGGGCTAAATCAGACCACTCAAAGCAATCCGTCCATGGCTGGGAATAAGGATAAGGGGATTGATTTCCATGATAAAACAGGATGGGAACCACCTGCGGCAAAGTTTGGTGCCCCTGCTGCAAATGCTGGTTCATCGCGCAAAATGCGTAATGCATCAGCCTCCAACCCATCAGCTTATCGGGGGAAGATTGGTGCTCCACCAAGAAATAAAAATACCCCTTACCCTTGAGTGTTTGAACGGAATAGAGCATGTCCGAGAAACGAGAGCGCAATGTTTTATCCACAAATGAAGCGCTGGCTAACTTCAACGTATCAAAATTGCAAAGGTGTTTAATGCGATTAGGAAGATGGACTTCAAAAAAATCCCGCGCATTATCCACTTTGCTCATAAAGCCTTTAAAGGTTGAATCATGAGGAGCTACAATTGATTGGGTCGCCATCTCGGCCTCGTCTTGGTTCATAAGATGGCGAGATACTAACCAATATTTTCGGGAGAGTGAGAAAAAGTTAGTCCTAATTAACTAGAATCACTTGACGGACTAACTCGTTGCTTTTAATCGAATTATTTACTTATTTTAGCCATAAAAAAACACCTCAATCAGCGTATTGCACATTGAGGTGTCATTCAAAATAAACGAATTTTTTAATTTACTCTTCGGGGAAATTTGGGCCGATTAAATCAATACGATCAGTACAAATTGCATTAACGCCCCACGCTAATAATAATTTGGCGCGTTCAGGGTCATTCACCGTATACACCAGAATATATAAGCCCGCTTGCTTCAATAGCTCGACCCGAGCTTTATCCAATAAGAGATGATCTAAATGGATAGAGACACAGCCTAAACGCGTTATCAGTTCACGCCAATCCTCTCGCCACTCTTCCAATAATAAACCACGTGGCAATTCAGGTGCTGCGGCTTGAGCCGCTTCAAGGGATTCAATGGAAAATGAAGAAAGTAACGGTGCAGTTTGTCCTTGCCAAAGTTGGCGAGCCGCTAATGCCACCACGGTTCCTGTCTCAATCTCCAAGCCAGTGGTTGGCTTAATTTCAATATTCGCCATCATGCGATGTTGTTGGCAACGCTCAGCCACTTGCGATAGTAGCGGCAAATGCTCGTTGGCAAACTCTTGGCTATACCAACTTCCCGCATCAATTTTAACCAGTTGGCTCCAGTCAAAATCCCCTGCAATTCCATACCCATTACTCGTTCGCTCAAGGGTATCATCATGCAGAAGGAAAATTTGACCATCGCGAGATAACTTGGCATCAAACTCAATCATGGTGTGACCATATTTTGCCCCGACATCAATCGCTGCGAGCGTATTTTCAGGGGCTAATTTACCGCCACCACGATGGGCGACAATTTTAGGATAAGGCCAAAGATTCATAAACGATGTCCATATTGAGTATCAAAAAAATGCTGATGGGCTTCAGGAAGATGAAGCCATAACGTGGAGCCAATCTGAGGGCGATGCTCATGCCCTAAGCGTACAATGACTTTCTGCCCAGCCCACTGGCCATGCACGAGATTATCAGCACCTAACATTTCAAGGGTCTCTACTACCAGCGGGATTCCCCCTGACGATTCAGAGCCTAACTGTAAATGTTCCGGTCGGATACCTAACGTTAGCGCATGCCCTACCCACTGTAAATACGTTCTACCTAACGGTAATTGCATTCCGCCACTGAGTTCAAAGCGAGAACCATCCGAACTCAGTTTTCCTTCCAGCAAATTCATGGCAGGAGAACCAATAAAACTCGCCACAAAACGGCTGGCAGGACGCTCGTACACTTCAACTGGGGAGCCAATCTGTTCCGCAACGCCTTTATTCATCACCATCACTCGCTGCGCCAAGGTCATCGCTTCCACTTGATCGTGTGTCACATACAAGCTGGTGGTTTTTAAACGACGATGGAGCTGTTGCAGTTCAAGACGCATATGTACCCTCAACTTTGCATCAAGGTTAGAAAGCGGTTCATCAAATAAGAATACGGCTGGGTCACGCACAATGGCACGCCCCATTGCCACACGTTGGCGCTGGCCGCCAGAAAGCTCTCTCGGTTGGCGCTTTAATAAGCCATCAAGCTCTAAAATCCGTGCAGCATCCGCCACTTTTTGTCGAATAATCTCTTTTCCTAGCCCACGAATTTTTAGTCCCCATGCCATATTTTCTTCAACACTCATATGGGGATACAGAGCGTAATTTTGGAATACCATCGCAATGCCACGCTCTTTGGGCTCTAGATGTGTGACCCGCTTTCGGTCAATCCAAATATCACCACTCGTGACTTGCTCAAGTCCTGCCACCATCCGTAGTAACGTAGATTTACCACACCCAGAAGGCCCCACCATTACGATAAATTCGCCGTCCACCACATCCACGGTCAGCGGCTTGATCACTTGATTTTTTCCGTCCCAACTTTTGGTGACGGCTTGAAGTTTTAATTCTGCCATGGTTATTTCTCACTATCGACCAAGCCACGCACAAACGCCCTCTGCATAGCTAATACCACAAGAACCGGTGGAATCAGCGTAAGCAACATTGCCGCCATCACTTGATTCCATTGAGTCGTACCTTCACCTGACGCGATCATGCCTTTAATCCCTGCAACTGCGGTTCCTAAGCTGGGATCTGCAACGATCAAGATCGGCCATAAGTATTGGTTCCAACCATAAATAAAGGTGATCACAAACAACGCCGCTAAGTTTGTTTTGGACAACGGCAACACAATGTCGATGAAAAACCGCATTGGCGAAGCACCATCAATCCGTGCAGCCTCAATCAATTCATCCGGTAACGTCATAAAAAATTGGCGAAATAAAAAGGTCGCCGTGGCGGATGCCATCAATGGCAAGGTTAGCCCTGCGTAACTATCCACCATGTTTAAGTTAGAAATTACCTCGACCGTAGGAAAAATTCGCACTTCGACAGGTAACATTAACGTGATGAAAATCATCCAAAAAAATAAACTACGACACGGAAAACGGAACCAAACGATGGCAAAAGCCGATAACATCGAAATCGTAATTTTTCCAATCGCTATCACCAGCGCCATAATGGTGCTGTTCACCAACATCAACCAAAATGGGGCGCTATTCGCTGCCACGCCGTTATTCCAAATATGCAGGATGTTTTCCCATAAATGAGAGCCAGGTATTAGGGTAATAGGGGTATCGAAGACCGCTTTATCGTCGAGTGTCGCGGCAACAAAAGCCACATACAGCGGGAATAAAATCACTAAAATCCCAATTACCAGCATTGAATGACTGAATACGCTCAGTCCACGATTTTTCTCAATCATTGGTAACGTACCTTACGCTCGATAAAACGGAATTGAATCACCGTTAGGATGATCACCAAACCCATTAAAATCACGGATTGTGCTGCAGATGAAGAGAGATCGAGCCCTGAAAAACCTTCACGGTAAATCTTATAAATCAGTGTCGTCGTCGCTTGTACTGGCCCCCCGCCCGTTGCCGCATCAATCACAGGGAAAGTATCAAAGAAGGCATACACCAAATTCACCACCAGCAAAAAGAAACTTACTGGAGTAATTAATGGTAAGGATATTTTAAAGAAACGACGGATAGGCCCAGCTCCATCAATAGCCGCCGCTTCCATCAAAGAGCGTGGAATAGACTGTAAGGCAGCGAAGAAAAACAAAAAGTTATAACTGATTTGTTTCCAAACTGAGGCTAAAACCACTAAAAACATTGCCTGACCGCTATTTTGGGCATGGTTCCAGTCATAGCCAATGGATTCCAAACCATAAGTTATCAATCCTCTGCCGGGACTAAACAAAAACATCCATAAAACTGCCGCAACAGCAGGGGCAACAGCATAAGGCAGCAGCATTAATGTTTGGTAAAAACGGCTTCCTCTTACCACATAATCAACCAACGCCGCGAAAAACAGCGAGACCACAAGCCCACTTCCCGCCACCCAAGCACTAAAAATCATTGTGGTATAGAAAGAGTCTACATAGTAGCTATCACTGAAGAGTTGAGTGAAGTTTTCTAACCCCACAAATTCACTGGATAAACCAAAAGGATCAATACTTTGTAATGAATACCAGAGCGCTTGCCCAGCAGGCAAAATAAAGAAAATCACCGTAATAATTAGCTGTGGCAGTACTAGCGCGTAAGGTAACCAGCGGGAGCGAAATACGGGACGAGATGATGACATAAGCAATCCAATAAATCAGATGTGATGCAGCGCCCCTCTTAATTCCATCAAGAGAGGCGAAAGAACTCATTACTGAGTGGATTTTTCGAAACGGCGCAGTAATTGGTTACCACGCTCAACAGAGGCATCGAGGGCTTGTTGTGGGGTCTTTTTACCTGACCACACGGACTCTAGCTCTTCATCCACGATGGTGCGAATTTGCGGCATATTACCTAAGCGTAATCCTTTGGTATAAGGCAATGGGGCTTTGTTTAACATTTGGCGAGTCGCAATATCCGCTCCCGGGTTTTTGTCATAAAAACCGGATTTTTTCGTTAACTCATACGCTGCCGTTGTAATGGGTAAATATCCGGTATTTTGATGCCATTTCGCCGCATTTTCAGGTTCAGCTAAGAATTTCATAAACTCTGCAACGCCTTTATACGTGGCAGGATCTTTACCACCCATCACCCACAGGCTCGCACCGCCAATGATAGCGTTTTGTGGTGCCGTTGGGATTTGTGCATCGTAAGGCATCATGCCAACACCAAAATCAAACTTAGCGTGCTTGCGAATATTCGCGAGAGAACCGGAGGAGCCAGTAATAATGGCACAATCCCCGTTATAGAATTTCTCAGTTGGCTCGTCTTTACGCCCTAAATAACTGAAGGTGCCTTTTTTATTCATATCTTGCAGCTGCTCGATATGCCTTACATGGTCTGGAGTATTGAATTCCAATACCGCGTCTGCGCCATCAAAACCGTTATTCTTCGATGCGACAGGCAAACCATTCCATGCACTGAAGTTTTCAATTTGGATCCAGCCCTGCCAACCGCTGGCATAGCCGCACTTCATTCCTGATTCACGTAATTTTTCAGTATATTGAGCAAGATCTTGCCATGTTTTAGGTGGGGTATCTGGGTTTAAACCGGCTTTTTTGAAGGCTTCTTTATTGTAATAAAGAACGGGAGTAGAGCTATTGAAAGGCTGAGATAACAGGTGTCCTGTTTTTGCATCACTGTAATAGCCCGAAACAGTAGGCACAAACTGAGACTCATCAAAATCAATTCCGGCTTCTTGGAAAACTTCGTAGACAGGTTTGATAGCTTTGGATGACATCATCGTCGCAGTACCGACTTCATAAACCTGTAATATCGCAGGCGCATTGCCAGAACGAAATGCCGCAATCCCCGCAGCTAGGCTTTGCTCGTAGTTCCCTTTATAAGTAGGAACCACCTTGTAATCTGGGTGAGCTTCATTAAAGCGAGTGACAAGGTCATTCACTTCTTCGCCAAGCTGACCTTCCATTGAATGCCAGAATGGGATTGTGGTGACTGCCATTCCTTGACTACTAAAAGCCAAGCCTAACATCATTGCTAAAGCAGACTGTTTGATAGATGCCATGCCAATTCTCTCTTTTATTATGACTGAAGTTTATCCGCCAAGATTTACACTAAAATGTGTGAATTCACGCAATTTATGTTCGAGAGAGAATTTATCACCGAGAAATGACAGAAATATCGCCAACACATGACAGATTGATGACGACCATATCTCTAGCAAATGACGTTTACATGACAATCAGCGTTTTTTATTTTCACGGTATATCAAAAAATAAATAATAAAATTAATTTAAATAATAAATTCTTGATTATTGAAAAATGATTAAATAACAAAAAATAGGAAAAACGAATAAAAGAGTAAAAAAAGATGCCAGAAATAACTTTGCAGAAACTGTCATTCTATACATATTATCCACCTTGTTTTTTATTAAAAACAACAAATGAAAATGAAATTGAAAACAAGCCTATTATTGATATCGCCATACAAACAAACTGAATTTACAAATTAACTTTAGGATAATATTAAAACAACAACAAGCATTTAATACTACAAATCCAACAAACTAATAATAACCCATAAAATAAGCTATCTTATGATTATCAATTTATAGCCAATTTAAAATATACATCCGAAAATAATAAAGGGTAAATAAAAATCTATTTACCCTTAAAAACTCATTATTAGATTAACTTCCAGGCGTAAAATAAATTGGGGATCCAGGCCCTACCGGTAATCCCAAAATAAACACCCAAATAATGAAGAAGAGAGACCAGCCAATAAAGAAAATAATCGAGTATGGCAACATCATTGAAACCAAAGTGCCAATCCCTGCATCTTTCTTATATTTGACGACGATTGCCATAATTAAACCAAAATAGCTCATCATTGGCGTAATAATATTGGTCACCGAGTCACCAATACGATAAGCCGCTTGGATAGTTTCCGGTGAATAACCTGCCAACATTAGCATTGGTACAAATATCGGTGCTGTCACGGCCCATTGAGCAGAAGCAGAGCCGATCATGAGGTTAATAAAGGCGCAAATCAGAATAAAACCAACAAATAATATTCCACCGTGTAGGTCAATGCTATTTAAGAAATTAGCGCCTTTGACCGCAATAACTTGCCCGATATTTGTCCATCCAAAGAATGCAACGAACTGTGCTGCAAAGAAAATGATGACTAAATAGAGACCCAAGGTACTCATTGCGCTTGCCATCGCATCAACCACATCTTTGTCGCTACGCATGGTTTTTGCGATATAGCCGTAAACAATCCCCGGAACCGCAAAGAAAATAAAGATAAACACCACAATCGCTTTTAAGAAAGGTGAATTACTCACTAACCCCGTTTCTTGATTACGTAAAATTCCACTTTCCGGCACCACCATTAAGGCTAATACTGCCGCTAATCCCCAGAAAGTCACCGATGCCCAGAACAGTGCTTTTTTCTCCAGCGGAGTGACTTCAGCAGAGGCACGGAGTTTATCTTCGTCCTCATCGACACCACCGCCCTGATAAGGGCCTAACTGTGGCTCAACAATTTTCTCTGTGATGAAATAACCCAAGATAGTGATCAAGAAGGTACTGGCAAACATAAAGTACCAGTTTGCTTCTGCCCCAACGATATAGGTAGGGTCAATAATTCGAGCGGCTTGCTGAGTGATCCCTGACAGTAACGGATCCACTGTTCCTAATAGCAAGTTCGCTGAATATCCACCGGATACCCCTGCAAATGCAGCAGCAAGCCCAGCTAATGGATGGCGACCTAATGAATGGAAAATAATCGCAGCCAGTGGAATCAATACCACATACCCGAGTTCTGCCGCGGTATTAGACATAATCCCAGCAAAAACAATCGCAACGGTGGTTAATTTACGTGGCGCTTTGATAACAATCAGACGCATTGCTGCAGATAATAAACCGGCACGTTCTGCGATCCCAACCCCTAAAAGAGCAACTAATACCGTGCCTAGAGGCGCGAATCCCGTAAAGTTGGTGACCACGTTAGACAGAATTTTACGGATGCCTTCCGCATCTAACAGGCTAACAATGTGAATAATTCCGTCTGCCGCACGACCTTTCGCACCTTCAGGGCGAGGATCCGGCACACTAATACCAAAATACTGACCAACGGCGGAAGAGACTAATAAAATCCCAATTAAGATAATGAATAGAATAACAGGATGTGGCAGAGCATTTCCCAGCCACTCAACCGTTCGTAAAAAACGGCTACCCTCTTGTCTTTTTTGTTCCATGTATGCTCCTTATAAACAAGAGAAATGAACATTACACAATGTTTTTCTCTTCACCTAATTACAAGCATATAAATTCAAACCAACAAATTTGATACAAATCGAATACATTAACTAACAATTAACGTGATGATAGTAAAAATATAATATTTACTTTGTTAAATTTTATTTATGTTAAAAACTAAAACCATAAAAATTAAATATCATAAAAATACAAAAATGTGGTCAAGCTAACATTTTAATAATATTAACAAGCCATTTATGATTATTTTTGACTAAATAGATGTCAAATTTCGTCAGTTTTATTCCATTTAATTCGATTAATACCTATTTTTACATTTACAATAAATTTGAGTTAGATAGAGCAAAGTAAAATACCAATTAGCCTGCTTAATGTACGTTTTTAATCTAGATTAATCAGCGCTATAATCGACGCCTATTTACTACGGGGCGAGCTATAATGTCTGTCATTGATCTTTGGGCAGAGCGTCATATTCAAGACGCTTTAAATAAAGGGGAGTTATCCAACCTCAATGGTGAAGGGAAGCCTTTGCAACTTGATGATGACAGCCAAGTTCCTGAAGAATTAAGGGCAGGCTATCGTATTCTTAAAAATTCTGGGTATCTACCGCCTGAACTGCAACAGAAAAAAGAAGCACTGAATTTATGTCACATGCTGCAGCAACTCTCTGCCGATGACCCCAATTATGTTGCCATCAGTAAGCAATTAGCATTACTCGAGCTAAAACTCAAACAAGCCAATATCAATACCGACTTTTTATATGGCGAATATGCCGTGACAATTTCAGAGCATTTAGAGTCTAAATAGCGAAGAATTAACGTTTAGGTAGGGATTGTAGGCGATATTCCTGAGGGGTTTTACCGTAAAACTTACGAAATGCTTGGCTAAATGCAGAGTGAGAATCATACCCCACCAAAGTGGCAATATGCTCAATAGTTTGGTGAGTTAATAATAAACTTCCCGCTGCCTCCATCCGTTTTTGCAATAAGAATTGCATGACCGTAAGCCCCGTTTCCGCTTTCACTTTACGCTGTAACGTACTGACTGACATATAAAACGCGCAGGCGATGTCTTCGCAGCTTATCGGTAAATGCAGACGTAACTCTACCCAATGAACCAGCTCATCAACCCAACGATTTTCTGGTTTTAACTGGGCTAATAACAGGCGAGCAACGGCAAAGTTTTGTTCCGGTGCTTGAGGGAAACTTTGCAACCAATTTAATAACCCCACCGCCGCTGGCGTCAGCGTGAAATGCGTCATTTTTTCATTTACTGACCACTGCGCCGTTGCAGGCATTTCCAGCACATAATTTTGATTGCCTTCTTGCCCACTGAAAGCGTGACTAACACTCGGCGGGATCACCACTCCCTGACCCGCATTTAGCAGCCAATGTTGACGATGCATATTGATCTCCATCGCCCCTGATAACGCAAAGACTACCTGCCATTGCCCATCACGTTGATGAGAAATAACCTCTTGGGAATATTGGCGATAGTGCAATTCAGGTAATAACAAGGCAAGCTCCTACTGGGTGGCATACAGTAGGAGTATACGATTTTAATCAAAAAAATGCAGCCTGACGGCTTAGGTTGATGACAAAGAGGGATAAAAGCGTGGTTTTTCCCTCTTTGTGTTATCAGGCGAAAATCAATAAATTGATTTTCCTCGTTAATTTTACAATCCAAACGAGCCATTTCCAAACCTGATGAATTTTTCTGTGGTCTGCGCCTTACGGCTTAAGCTAAGCGAGAACCATTCGGCACAGGTAGATTAAATTCAGCTAATACAATGGCACCCGTTTCATCGGGGGCACCTGTAATTAAGACTGCAGATTTGATACCCGCAATACGTTTAACTTCGAAATTACACACACATAAAACCTGTTTGCCAATTAAACTTTCAGGGGTGTAATGCACAGTAATTTGTGCACTTGAACGCTTAATTCCCAATTCCCCTAAATCTACATCCATCACATAAGCGGGCTTTTTTGCTTTACTGTTCACTTCTGCACGAATAATCGTACCAACACGCATTTCCACTTTCGTAAAGTCGTCCCACTCAATAATTTGCATATCTTTATTCCTAAATTAAACGATGGTAATAGCTTAAATTAGCATAGGATAGATAGAGGCTCTTAGCGTCAAACATTCATTTTATGTTGTGAAACAGTCATTGATTATCACCTGATAATCACAGGTAATAATCAATGGGTACAAGAGAGATAAAACGCGAGGTTACATATTTGAGAAAGTATTCATAATAATGCCGCCAGAGATAATTAATCCCATCGCGAAGACTGCGGGCACATCCGGTTTTTGTTTATATAAAATCATTGAAACTAACGTCACACCAACAATACCAAACCCACACCATAAAGAATACGCAACCCCAACAGGGATATACCCCATTGCTCGTGTTAACGCGAAATAGCACAGACAATAAGCCACAATCACTAAAATTGACGGGCCTAATTTGCTAAAACTATTGGTTTTTTTGATCATCGATGTACCCGTGATTTCTGAACCAATTGATAATGCCAACCATAAAAATCCAGTAAACATAATATTTCTCTCTTCTTATTAATGAGCAACTTTGTTGGTTGAAGACAGTGACGCATCCGAATTTTCAGCCGGTTCCGCCTCATCCGAGCCCATTTTAGAAAACAAGTTCATAATCACGATCCCAGAGGCAATAACCCCCATCCCAATCATTGCCGCCATATCGGGGTGCTGCCCATAAAACAGCATACCTAAAGTTGAAACCATCAAAATACCAGTACCCGACCAAGTCGCATACGCTAGCCCAACCGGAATATATTTCACTGCGCGAGAAAGAGAGTAATAACAGATAACATAAAGAATCACTATCAGACCTAATAATAATGATTTAGTTGTTCCTTCACTATTATCGAACATTTTCAATGTGGATGTTGCTGAGGTTTCAGAAATAATAACCGCTAGCATCCAAAGCCATGATTTTGCTTTAGAGGACATAGATAATACTCCTACATAGATAGACGTTTAAAATATTAAATTGAAATAAAATTTATTTTTTTAGAGACTTTAAATAATCCATTGCCGAATCTGTTAATTTATTTTTATTTAGGGAATATTCCTTTGGGTCATTCATTACTTCTCTCAAAGTAATATAGCGATTCTGGTTTATTTTATTTTCACTCGATATCTCATCATTTTTAATGAGCATTTTATTTTCAATATTATTAAATGTATCGAATTGAATACCTAATGAGATAGCCTTATTCATATTCTCTTTAATAAGGCGGTTATAATGTTCATTTTTATTCAAACCTAATATTTGGTTCAAATCACTGTCAGGGCAGCAATGATATTTCAATGCCATGATAGGAATATTTCGAGAGAGTGTTTGGATGATAATTTCGCTCTCTTCGCTGGTTGCCAACCCATTCACGACTTCATTCAGTACCTTGGTTCCTATAAAAGGGAGAAAAACCCCGTGAAATCCTGCAAGTTTTCCCATATTAAAGGTATGAATATCAAAACATTGCCCAATTTCTTTCCATTGATTTATCGTCGATTGCGTTAGCATCTCCTTGGTGGCATAGAAAGAAAAAGACATTGAAGGTAACTGCAATAAACGCTGATAAACCGCCTGTTGATAGTCTTGGCTTGGGGACAATAACACCAAGACTCGCCGTTTCAGCTGTTGCAGTACCTGTAACACTATCTGCTCAATCATTTTTTCGTTCATATTGCCACCGTTCATTTAGGACTTAACTGACAACAAACACGCTGTCACTGTTACGTAACCCTGCCGCATTCGCTTCATCTGTATCAATATGAAACTCCAGAGAAAACCTTGCATCCACTCGAACAACGACCTCATCAAATACGAGACTACGTTCACCTTCCGTGCGAACACATACTCGCTGTCCATTGGAGACATTTAGCGACCTAGCATCCATGAAATTCATGTGAATATGGCGCTGAGCGCAAATGACTTGTTCACAAAGATTAACGTGCCCTGCGGGGCCAATTAACAACGCACTCCCCGATTGATTTAAATCTCCAGATTCACGTACTGGCGCTTTAATACCTAATGCAAAACAATCTGCTTTCGAGACTTCCAGCTGAGTTGTTGGTCTTGTGGGTCCTAACACTCGCACTTTACTGATCGACCCTTTAGGCCCAACCACCATCACACACTCTTTTGCCGCAAATTGACCTGGTTGCTTCAAATCTTTAAATGGCGTCAGTTGATAACCTTCACCAAAAAGCGCGGTAACATCTTCTTGTGAAAGATGGACATGACGGTTCGAAACGCCCACAGGGATAGCAATGGGGCTATCAATCATTGAGGCTGGGTTTGACATAGCTAAGCGAGACAGAATTTTTCCCATCAGCTGCTGGTTTATCATGATTTTTTCCCTTTACGCACATCAGCTTTTGGCTCCACAGCGGCAATCTCGACATCCATCGCCACGGGCGCCTCAACGACCGGTTTTTCAACACCGTTTTCTTCTTCGCTCGCGTTATGCTTAGTGGATAGCAGCTGGGTGATCACTCGCTCTTCTGGGCGGGCAATGACTAATGTGCCTTTTAATAGGTCTTGATGGCTGATAACCGATGCACCATGGTCAACGGCGGTTCTTACTGCACTAATTTCCCCTTGAAAACAAACAGAAACTAAGCCAGAACCGATTTTACGGTAGCCAACAATCTCGACACTCGCCGCTTTGCATGCAGCATCCGCAGCTTGTATTGCTGATGTCAGCCCGTAAGTCTCAATGACGCCTAAACTTTTCATTTTTCTCTCCTACTTAGTGACGAACCAGTCGAATATCGAAATCGAATTTTTTAAAGAAAGCCTCTAATTGATCTAACTCTTCCGCGCTGTAGGTTGGGTCTTTCTTGATGGGATAAATCATGTCGAGCTTGTCGTATTTTCCGCGACCAAGCTGGTGATAAGGCAGAATATCAATTCGACTTAAATTGCCGCGTTTCGACAATTCCATGGCGTATTCAATTGCGCCTGTTATTGCATCAAAAGAATCGTTATATCCGCGAACTAAAGGCATACGCATCACCACATTTGCCCCTAACTCCATTAATCTTTCGAGGTTGCGACGCACATTTTCATTACCAATACCAAACAGATTTTTGTGCTCAATAGTATCGATATGCTTAACATCAAACAGGAATAGGTCGACAACTTCGGCTAACTTTTCATAATTCGCTAATGATGTCGTACCTTGCGTTTCAACCGCTGTATTGATCATCATTTTTTTGCATTCACGCAAAAGCTCAACGGCAAAATCTGTCTGTAAACTCATTTCACCGCCACCAATCGTGACACCTCCGCCAGAGGAAATATAAAAATCGTAGTCCTGCATGATGATCTCCATCATTTCAGAGACCGTGACATCTTTCCCCATAATGTCTAGCGCATCAGAAATGCACACTTCCTCACATTTACGGCAACCGATGCAGTCAATACTACGATTCACGCGGTGGACGGCTTCCCCTTGTTCATTGGTAGTCATGTAATGGATCCCCGCAGGGCAAACATCTACACACTTCCCACACCCAACGCATTTATCGTGGGAAAACATCACTTGGAACTGGCTACTTAGCCCTTCAGGGTTAGCGCACCAAGGGCAACGAATATTGCATCCTTTAAGAAAAATCAGGGTTCGAATGCCATCACCGTCATAAATTGAGTACTTCTGGATATTAAATATCCGCCCTCTGATTTCTGCCGCTGTGTTCATCATTGCATCTCCAAAACAGTTTCAAACTTATTGTTTTTATTATGAATGGTGGGAATAGCCGCCTATCCCCACCCAGATTTGGTTTAGAATTTCTCAATCACCGTACGGCTAATGATTTCGTCCTGAACCTCTTTACATAACTCAACGAAGTAAGCACTGTAGCCAGCAACACGAACGATTAAGTCACGATATTTCTCAGGCTCTTGCTGTGCTTTTTTCAGCATTTCGTTATCAACGTAGCTGAACTGCATTTGACCGTTACCCAAAATGGATGCCGTTCTTAACAACGTGATTAACCCATTGCGACCTTCTGGTGTATCTAATAAGCCTTTTAAGAACTTAAAGTTATGCACCATACCGATGTTCATCGTTTCCACGTTCATCTTACTGATGGATTTAATAATTGCCGTTGGGCCCTGTTTATCCGCCCCTTGAGTTGGGCTAATCCCATCTGACAGTGGCATCCACGCTAAACGACCATTCGCAGTCGCGGCAGTTAGCTCGCCAATCGGTGTGTTGTTAGAAATGGATAATGTGCCGTGACTCAATGTGGAATACAGCATGTCGTATTTGCGGCACTCGCGTTCAGTCCATTCAGTAATGTCTAAAGCATATTGGTCGACATAGTTGTCATCATTACCGAACTTAGGTGCATTCAGGCAATCACGACGTAACTCTTCATAACCTTCAAAGTTGGCAAGCAGACCATCACGCACTTGCTCTAAGGTATAGCGGCCCTCTTCATAAACCACTTTGCGAATAGCCGCCATTGAGTCAACGTAAGTTGCTAGACCAGAGAAAATCAGCCCCGGGCCGTGGTTAATCATTGCACCACCCGCCGCAACATCTTTCCCTTTCTCCATACAGCCTTCCACCAGTAAAGACATCAATGGTTTTGGCGCGACATCACGGTGAACACGCTGGCTGATGACCGTACCAATCGCAGACAGACGAACAATATGGGCAATTTGCGCTTTTACGGCATTGTCGAAATCTTCGAACGTTTTCAGGCTACGCAGATCCCCGGTATCTAAACCTTGGTGACTATCGAACAGCACCATCCGACCACGGTTCAAAACAAACTCAATGGCGATTGGCCACTGGGTGTAACCCGTTGATGTCCACTGATAAATTCGACCTGATTTTTGTGGTTCCACGCAACCCATTAAGCAATAGTCGCGAGCATCTTCGAAATCAAAGCCTTTACGCAGCATCATTTTGATATGGGAATCATCAAAGTGGCAGGCAGGGAAGCCCATACCGGCTTTCACCACATCCACGATTTTTTCCATATATTTTTGCGGAGATTGGTTGTGAATACGGCATGCTAATGATGGCTGGTAAACTTTCACGAAACGGACTGCATCCATAATTAAGTACGTTAAATCGTTACATGCATCACCACCAGAGCGTTTTTGACCACCCACAGTTAAGTTGATAAATGGCTGATACCCAGCGAAATATTTAGCGCCCAGCTCACTCGACATCCACATTAATTCCGCACATTTGATGATAAACGCCTGCATCATTTCCAATGCTTGGTCTTGGGTTAAACGACCCGATTGAATATCGCTTTCATACATTGGGAAACAGTATTGGTCTAAACGGCCTAATGACAATCCTGTTTGGTTTTCTTCAATTTCAAACAAGGATTCCACAGTCCAAATACTTTGCAGCGCTTCTTGCAATGTTTTTGGTGGATTCGCCGGTACATTTTCGTTCACTTGAGCAATTGTCAGTAACTCTTCACGACGTTTCTGATCTGTCTCTTGAGAAGCCAGTTCACGAGCATGTTCAGCGATACGATGCGCATAAGCCACCACACCTTCACAGGTTTCAATCGAGGCTTTATAGAAATAGATGCGGTCGATGTCCTCTGGATTTTGCATGCTTAACTCAGCCAGTCTTGCCTGAGCATCTGCTTTAATGCCATTCATGCCCTTGGTGAAAAGCAATACGTCATAACCAGGGCAAGTATCGCCACCGCCATTGATTTGGTGATAAGACAAGTCACTCACAAAAGTTTCGCCGCTGAATTCCCAAACCCCAGCTTCACGATATTGCGCTTCACAAATTTCATCCAGAGAACGACCTTCCCAGAATGGCGCAATTTCTTCACGAATCACTTTTTTATCTTCTTCGGAGATCACAAATGGGTCTTGTGGGCGAGTGCTCATTGTATCGAGTTCATCCACTACCCAGCGCCATGCGATATCAGGTGAAAATGCACCTGCGCGCGCTTTACCACATGGGTGACCGACAATCAGCTCTTCAGGCTGGATCAAGATAGGTGCGGTTTCACATGCACGACGGAACGCTTTTGCACGTAATAAAATCGGCGGTAAACCTGGGTTATTTTTCACTACTTCCGTAAAGGCTAACGCGCGATAGATAGACACGCTTGGACGCGCTTCTAGATAACGGTTACGCAAACGCTGTAAGCGCGGCGTTAACCCTTCCATCACTTTGAATTCATTATCTTGTTGAGCCGTTGGTGCTACATAACTCGCTGAAGCCGCAGAATATTGAGGCTGCGTGCTTGCTTGACCGCAATATAAACGGACTTTTAATCCAGCATTAATTGCGCTGATATTTTCATGAGCAGAAAGCATCATCGCGGAAAGTTCGTTAATGCAAACTTGCGGATCATTAAGATAAACGCCGCCTTTCAGTGCATCAAACATTGGATAACCATCAATGGCGCGTGTTGCACGGACTTCTGACAGCTCAGCCAGTTTTAACCATAAGCTTTCAACAATCTCGTAAGCCTGTTGTTGAGTTAATCGACCTTGCTCAATGTCACGCTGATAGAATGGATAAACGGCTTTGTCGAAACCCATTGGGTTCACGGCATAGCTGCCATTTTCTAAATGCAAAATCAATTGTAATAGGTAGAACGCTTGGCAAGCTTCTTTAAAGGTTTGTGCTGGTTTTGCAGGTACTTGGCGTAATACTTCCGCGCTTTCTTGTAATTCAGCACGACGATATGGGTTAGCTTCTGTGGCCGCAAGATTTTCTGCTCGTACAGCTAAAGCGTTTGCAAAATGGATGGCTGCATCACAGGCATAAATTGCTGCACGACAGTTATTTGCCTCATCAATACTATTACGGCTAACGGCACTACCAATATTTCTAACGCGATTTTCTAGCTGGTTTTTGATTTCCGCAAATCCGACATTTAGTACCACTAAATAATCCGGTGCGGCGATTGTGCTATCACCCGCTAAAAACTCATAA
Organism: Providencia zhijiangensis; assembly: GCF_030315915.2. Classification (NCBI taxonomy): domain Bacteria; kingdom Pseudomonadati; phylum Pseudomonadota; class Gammaproteobacteria; order Enterobacterales; family Morganellaceae; genus Providencia; species Providencia zhijiangensis. The sequence goes on from NZ_CP135990.1 coordinate 3,341,567, forward strand.
ATACTCTGGCTGTGTACTTCATCTTCTGTATGGAAAATTGCACCGCGAGGTGTTGAAGATTGGCTACCAATAATCAATTCATCTTGTGCAATAAAAGCAGGGAAATTACGAATAAACTCATAAAAACGCTGAGCGGGTTTAATCGCTTGAGGCGCCCCTGTTAATTGATTTCTGACAGTTTCAAGAATGTTGGCACGTTCGGTAATGATTGAGCAATTGCGAGCACTTAAACGTTCAGCCAGTGTTTTTACACGTGGGGTCAAAGCATATTTGGCCATGTTAGCCTCTCCTGATGTTCTTTCTAGTTCGTTATTCATCACATAAAAAGCGTTAACTATTAAAAAGACTGTCTGTACAGTGCTTCTAGCTGCTTTTCATTTACGTCCCGTGGATTAGTCGGAGTGCAACTATCGCGCAACGCCTGTCCAACCATTTCCCCTAAACGGGCATTAAAATCAGTTTCATTGACGCCTGTAGCGTGAATGCCTTTCGGCATATTCATTTCATCTTTCAGTACGTTGATTGCCATAATTAAGCTCTCAACGCCTTCGCGTATATTTGAAGCCGGTAAATTAAGTTTTCTGGCTAAATCGGCATAACGCTTCGCCGCGTTGGTTTCACAGCACCCTTCCAGGCCCGCGTTAAACGCCACCACTTGAGCCATCAATAGCGCATTCGCGCGACCATGTGGAATATGGAACACGCCGCCAAGTGCGTGCGCTAAGCTATGGGTGATCCCAAGGGATGCGTTGGTAAATGCCATTCCTGCAATACACGATGCGTTATGCATTTTTTCACGAGCCACTAAGTTACTGCCGTCGCGATAGCAATCTATTAAGTGAGCAAAAACTAACTGAACGGCTTTCTCGGCAAGCGCATCTGAAAAGTCAGATGCACTGCGTGAAACATAAGCTTCTAGGGCATGGCATAGCACATCCATTCCCGTATCTGCCGTGATAGCGGCAGGGACTGACTTCACTAAAACAGGGTCTAAAATCGCCACATCGGGCAACATAAATTCATCAACCAATACCAACTTCTCGGAATTAGACTTAATCACCGAAAAAGATGTAACCTCAGAGCCTGTTCCGCTGGTGGTCGGAATAGCCACAAAATGAGGTTTGGCTCTATGGCTGTCTTGGCGGGTATGCCATAGGGAGTAAATAACCGCTTTTGCCGCATCAATCACCGAACCACCGCCCAGTGCAATCACTAAATCTGGATATTGGCTATCCATGATTTTCATGCCTTTTACGATGGACGAGATTTCTGGATCCGGTACTACATCGTCATACAGAGAAAATGAAATTCCCTGTTGAGATAATCGGTGAATCACCTCGTCGGCTAACCCAAATTTCACCATCGCTTTATCGGTTACGATAAACGCGTGCTGGGCGTTAATCTGAGATAAATAATCCAAAGCATTCGCACCGAATTGCACCCTTGGTTTCATCAAAAACTGGTTCATGCGTTATTTACTCCCTACCGTCTCGATACACTTTTTCAACAATGGCAACCACGGACATCGCTTTGTATTTGTCCTTATTCAATGCGAAGTACTCTTCCGCCAGAACAAGGTCATTAATACCTGCACCTACGCTGTCCACCGCAACATACGTTTTGTCCTTCAACGGTTTGAGATCATCACCAAGCGCCGTGATCATCAGTAAATTACTGCCACTAAGCTCTTGGCATTTCTGCGTTGCGACAACATGTCCAATTACCTTTGCCAAAATCATGATTTACCCGCCTTATCTCAATAAATTACTTATTTAGGCGTCCGAGAACGGCCTTAATAATCTGCTCGACATTCTCTTCCGTGATCTCCCCATGAGTGGCGACCGCTTCAGCAACATCGGCAACGTCAACATGACTCACTGCATTAGCAAATCGGTTATCCGCAGCGCTATTACTTTGAGCTTTTACTGGTTGAGCCTGACGAAAACGGTCATCATCGAGAATACTGACAGACGCTTGATTTCCATGCCCAGTCGATGCGATTGGTGATGTTGAGTAAGCCGGAGCACTCACTGGTGCGGGTTGTCTCAAATCATCAATGGAACGAACGCCATAACCGACTTTACGGATATTGAGCAAGTTCATCGGACCGACGTTGTCAGAACTAGAACCACCTCCAATCGCTCCACATCCTAATGTCAGTGCTGGCGTAATATTGGTGGTTGCACCAATTCCACCTAGTGCGGCTGGCGTATTAATCAAAATACGGTTAACCGGTTTTTCGAGAGAAAATTGGCGAATAACATCTTCATTTTGAGTGTGGATCACCAAAGTGTGCCCTAAGCCTTCATTAGTCAGTAAATCAACAACGCGGTGACATGCAGAACGCCAATCTTCCTCAACATACATACCTAAGATTGGGCACAGTTTTTCCCGTGAATACGGGTTTTTCGGTGAGACAGTATCTTGTAACGCAATTAACACTCGAGTGTTAGCTGGAACACTAAAGCCCGCACGTTGGCTCAACGTAATCGCGTCTTTTCCTACAACTTCAGGGTTAATCGTGCCATTCGCTCTCAGTAGCATGGAAGCCATGCGTTTCGCTTCATCTTCATTCATGAAGTAAGCGCCTTGAGCTAATAATTCGCGGTGAACGTCGTTGTAAATGCAGCGTTCAACAATGATGGATTGTTCAGATGCGCAAATCACACCGTTATCAAACGTTTTGCTGGTAATGATGTCACTGACGGCTTTTTTGATATCTGCACTACGTTCAATGAAAGCAGGACCGTTACCAGGGCCACCACTGATTGTTGGTGTGCCAGAGGCATAAGCGGCGCGTACCATGCCTTCCCCACCCGTTGCCAGAATGAGAGAAACATCTTTGCTGTGCATTAATTCTTTTGTCGCTTCCAGCGTTAGCATAGTCACACCATCGACGATACCTGCTGGCGCACCCGCTTCAAGTGCCGCTTTTTTTACGATCTCAAGCGTTCTAAAACTACATGCTTTCGCGTTTGGATGGGGGGAAAAGACGATTGCGTTACCGGCTTTCAAGGCAATCAATGTTTTATAGATAATGGTTGAGGTTGGGTTAGTCGAAGGCACCAGTGCCGTGATAACCCCTAACGGAACACCCACATCCATAACTTTATTGATTTTGTCATCATTAATGATGCCAACTGTTTTCAGATCTTTAATATGTTCATACACACGAACTGAAGCGAACGTATTTTTCAGGACCTTGTCTTGCCACTTCCCAAAACCCGTCTCTTCATTCGCCATTTTTGCTAACTCTTCTGCATGACGAGCAGATTCTGTCGCAATGTGTTTAACAATACTGTCGATTTTCTCCTGCGAAAAAGTCGCAAAGATTTTTTGTGCTTGTTTCGCATTTCTAACCAGCTCTCTAGCCAGTTGTCTGGATTGCAGATCTTTATCTAATGCAACCATGTCTTCCCCCGTACCGGAGTCAAAAGATTAAACTTACTAATTTGTTGTTTTATCTAATACTTCTAATGATTAAGCTTTATGCTGCTGCGCGATTTTGCCGATATCATTGTGTGGTCTTGCTATCACACGAGAAGTCACCACGGTACCAACACGCTTGGCAGCTTCGACACCGGATTCAACCGCCGCATTAACAGCACCCACATCGCCTTTTACCATGGCGGTGACGAGTCCAGAGCCCACATTTTCATAGCCGATTAGCTCGACGTTAGCGGCTTTACACATTGCATCAGCAGCTTCGATACACGCCACTAAACCTTTGGTTTCAATTAAGCCAAGAGCTTCTTTCATAAGTAAATTTCCTATTTATTCTGCGACTTTATACTGAGAGACAATTTTCTGGATGTCGCTGTGTGGACGAGCGATAACCAGAGAGGTCACGACGGTGCCAATGCGAGATGCAGATTCAACACCAGAATCTACTGCCGCTTTTACTGCGCCAACATCCCCTTTCACCATGGCGGTGACTAACCCAGAACCCACATTTTCATAGCCAATCAGCACCACGTTAGCAGCTTTACACATCGCATCAGCTGCTTCGATACAAGCAACGAGCCCTTGTGTTTCAATAAGACCTAATGCATCACCCATATTTCCCCCGAAAACGCTATGCTTTATGTTTAATCACGATTTTGTTGATATCGTTATGTGGACGGGCGATGACTAACGATGTCACCACTTCACCAACACGCTGTGCAGATTCAACACCAGAATCTACTGCCGCTTTTACTGCGCCAACATCACCTTTCACCATGGCAGTCACGAGACCAGAACCCACGTTTTCATAGCCAATTAGCTCGACGTTAGCGGCTTTGCACATTGCATCAGCTGCTTCAATACAAGCCACCAAACCTTTTGTTTCAATAAGTCCTAATGCATCACCCATTGTTGTTTCCTCCAAGGAAGCCGTTACGTTTTTCTCTACCCGCAGCACCTAAGAGCCATGTTCCAGAACGTTAATGCCTCTTAACTGTGAGTAAACATTTATGCCAATTGAGTCTGCGTGGTGATTAATTGAACGCAGCTTTTGGCTTCAAAATCACTATAATCCCCAAAAAATAAAACAAAATATAAATCCATAAAGAGTGGATAATTAGAATAAAAACCCAGAATTTATAATTAACAGGCAGTCAATTCACATATCTATACTGATAAATTGAAAAATTCACGTATCTATCTGGTGGAAAAAAAAACCATAAATGCGGATAACCGGTTTATTGGAGGAATGGTTAACAAGATGTGATTGGGCTGATGCAAGAAGGTAATTTGGTCAATAATAAGTGTGGCTTGCCTCACGCCCGAACCATAAGCTAATGAGAGATGGGAAGGTAACAATATAAGCAGAAAGGGAATTGCTGTGTTTTACGAGGCACGCCGCGCCATAGCACTGATTGCCAGGCAGTAAAAATCTTATCAACTTGCTAGTTAACGTTGCCCAGTAAACCAATAGGAATGAATGTGTGGATAGGCCCCAAGCTGTATGGACTATCAATCAAGTCCACGCGCTTATTTAGGCGTACAGATAAACAAAGGGGAATTAATTGAACTCAAGAGTAGCGCTTTATCATTGAGTTTTTGGGCATTGATAAATAAGCCGTCATGGCTATCTGACATTTCCCGCATAAAATAATCAAAAATCACATTAGGGGATTCATCAATTGAGGAAGCACTGGCTTCCCAGTGGCTAATATTATAGTGTTGTTCCGTTGGCGAAATACGTTTGCTGGTGTATTTGAATTTGACATATCGCTGTAAATAAAGCCATCCGGCGCTAGAGGTGGTATATCCTTCGACAACAATAGAGCCTTCGCCGTTCGTCCCAAAATTAAAGTGAATATTACCGTTAACGTTTTCATCCTTCATATTCTCAAAACGCATAATCCCCTTGGTTGAACACGCCATTTGACCGGAATTTTTATTGGCCAATACAACTGACTGTGTATAAATCACAACACACGCAAAGATCAGCGCACTCACGAGACATAATAGCTTTCCCGATATTTTCATTGTGGCTTCCAAGAATAATAAAAATAATTATCACAATAACTGAATGGATTGGATTCATTGGCTGCGCAATGGGCGAGAAAGACGCGCCCTAAGCCATTCTTCTGCAATTTATCCCCATAAAAGAAGACAAAACGCTCTTTATCATTACACGCCAAATTTAAGTTTTTCCTAACTTTATCAAAGTTTTGGACATAGTTATCAGCCACAAAAGCGTTAATCATTTTTTCATTAGATAACACATCGCAGCTGGTATGTTCTAGCGTTGGCAAAACCATTGGCGCGGAGGGCTGAGATGAAAAATAGCTCATCGCTGCCAATAAAATGGAGCTACATAAAAAAGCCGCACTTGCGAGATACCAGCAAATTTCACGTTTCTGTTTTGGTAATGAATACGGTAATTTTTCAGAGGGGGATTCGGCAGGTTTAGTCTCTAAGGAAGAAGCCAGAACCACTTCGGCTTTTTGTATTTCATTCAGGCTGTTTAATAAGTGTGTGGTATTGAGCGTCTCTTCATCGAGTAATTCCAATAAAATCTCAGAATTAAACTCTAAGCGCCCACGAGCAACGGTGACAATAATGTTTTCAATACCGTATTGTCGAAATGTTTTCCTTAGCAGGCTGAGATACTGGTTTAAATTACTGTTTGATGAAACCAGACCATTATCATCCCAAACCGCCTTAAGCACTTCATCACGAGAAACTACGCCTTTTTTTTGAATTAAATAGAATAATAATGCATTAGCCGTAATAGACAGCTGAGTATCCACCTCATCTTTTTTTAAAGATAAAGTGCCATCAACGGCATCATAAATAATGAAGGCATTGATTTTATATTTCATTATCGCCTCATTGTATGTTTAGACGTATTTTCCCTTGGGAAAACTAACCCATCTCTTCAAACGAAATTTGTGTTAACCGCTGAATGATGGCATTACGTTCTTGGCTCGATAATGTAGGGCCTTCCGTTAACGCAGATAACCACAGTCCATCGGCGGCATAGCGCACTAAAGCCCCCAAATAGCCATTATCAAATGCATCACCTTGAGCGAGATGCCCTAACATCCAATCACGCCAGCATTTACGTAACACAGGCTCTGTGGGCATAGCCAATGATAAAAGTGCGAGCTGAAAACTTTCATCGGAGTCTTTAAGCTCGCCAACGTAGTGCAAATAGGCACGAGAAAATCGCCCATAAGGATCGGAATCATTCGCCATAATGGCGGCAATACGCACATCCATGATGTCTAATAGCTGGATAAACAATGCGTGAATAAGTTCTTGTTTACTGGGGAAATGGTGCATTAATCCCCCTTTGCTCACACCCGCTTCTCTGGCGACAGCATTCAGCGAAAGCGCCGCAATGCCTTCTCGACCAGCGATTATCCTAGCTGCCTTTAGCAACTCTTCTTGTCGTTTGATTGGATCTTTTTTTCTTGGATGCACGAGTGTGTTCATGGGAATGAATAATACCGACCAGTCGGTATGTTCTATTTTGACTCGTATCAATGAAGAGAATATTGAGAGGAATTAAATACGAATAGTGTAATTGACGTCACAGTATTCTTTTTTAGCCACCCTAAATCACAAAGTTAATTTGAAAATATAAACAAATAACGTAATGAATTTCCTGCAATTTACAATTGGAAAAAATTAAATTTAACTTAATTTATTTTTAATGAATTTTATTATGCTAAATTATTAAAGAAATTCCTATTCCAAAGAAAATATACGAACTCGTTGTATTTTCACAACATAAGAAGAGGTTTTGATTATGTCCAATCAGTATAATATCGGTGTGGTTGTGGGTAGTTTACGTGCTGACTCTTATAATCTAAAAGTCGCCAAAGCCATCACTAAATTATTCCCATCGAATTTTACCTTCAAATTTATCAGCATTGCTGATTTACCTCTCTATAACCAAGAAGCCGACCAGAATGTTCCCGCGGTAGTGGCTAATTTTAAGAGCCAAATCAAAGCATCAGACGGCATTATCTTCGCAACACCGGAATATAACCGCTCAATGCCAGGTGTATTAAAGAATGCAATTGACCAAGGCTCTCGCCCTTGGGGAGATAACTCATGGGATGGTATTCCTGCGGGCGTATTAGGAGTTTCGATTGGTAATATTAGCACCGCAATTGCCCAGCAACATTTACGCAATAGCCTCGCGTTCCTCAATATGCCGACGATGAATCAACCTGAGTGTTATTTAAAATGGTATGACGGCATGGTGGATGAGCAAGACACCATTTCCCCAAAAAGTAAGGATTTCTTACAGCCTTGGGCAGATAACTTTGCCAAATTTGTTATCCATAATCGCGCGCGTTAATCACTGATTTTGTATGTAAAAAAGGCATCACCAGCGTGATGCCTTATATAACAATAGCCAAACAGAATCGATATTAACGCCCTGCTTTCAGCTTTTGGAAATACTCTTCATACAGAATATTGGTATTCCCCACATCGCTTTGCCATTCCCCTTTTTTCAATACCTCTTCTGATGGGTATAGAGATGGGTCATTCGCAATCTCGGCTGGTAATAATTTTTTCGCTTCTAAGTTTGGCGTCGGATAACCAATAGACTCCGCCACTTGTGCCGCAATTTCTGGGCGTAATAAGAAGTCGATAAGCTTGTGTGCCCCTTCTGCGTTCTTCGCGTTGGCAGGGATAGCTAAGCTGTCCATCCAGAAAATACCGCCCTCTTTTGGCCATACAACTTCAATCGGTAAACCCGCTTGTCTAGCCACAAATGCCGAGCCGTTCCACAGCATACCGACATCCACTTCGCCTTCAATATACGGGGTTGCAGGGTTGTCTGAGTTAAAGGCCAGAATATTTGGACGCAATTTTTGCAGTTCGTTATAGGCTTCTTCAATCTGCTTTGGATCCGTGGTATTGCCAGAATAACCAAGCTTTGTTAGCGCCACTTGGAACACTTCGCGGGCATCATCCATCATCAGTAAGCTATTTTTGTATTCTGGCTTCCAAAAGTCTGCCCATGAAGTGACGGACTTAGGATCAACCGCATCACCATTGATTCCGATCCCTGTTGCGCCCCAAATATAAGGCACTGAATAGTCGTTATTTGGGTCGAATTCTTTATGGATAAGGTTTGGATCGAGGTTTTTAAAGTTAGGCAGTTTTGTCTTATCAATCTTTTGCAGCATGCCTTCTTTGCTCATTTTGTCGATAAAATAAGTCGATGGCACCACTAAATCGTAAGCCCCTTCTTTATAGGTTTTCAATTTAGTGTACATGCTTTCATTGGATTCATAGGTGGAGTAAATCACCTTGATCCCAGTCTCTTTAGTAAATTGCTCTAATAAACCGGGGGGAACATATTCTGTCCAGTTATAGAAATACAGTACGTTTTTGTTATCGTCAGCGGCAGTTGCCGTGCCAATACTTGCAGCCATTAAACCTGCGGCTAGCAGATAGGACCATTTTTTCATCACTGATTTTCCCTCAACAAAGTGCTTTTTATCTATCTTCATAGGCTCAGTTAAAGCCTACCCTCTCGCCTGATGGCATGGAAAGATTGGGTGCCAAAATGACACCCACCAAGTACAACTTAACGTTTTGATGACTTCGCGACGGCATTTTTACCGTGTTTATCGCGCATAACCCACTGGCTTAAACAGACTAAAACCAGCGACATCAGCAACAACACCGTTGCCAGTGCATTCACTTCTGGGGAGACCCCGACTTTTACCATTGAGTAGATTTTCAATGGTAAGATTTCATAGCTTGGCCCCGTCACAAAGGAAGAAACCACCACATCATCCATTGATAAGGTAAAGCTCAGCAGCCACCCTGCGACAACCGCAGGCAGCGCTAATGGCAGAATGATTTTCCGTAAAATGGTAAATTCCCCCGCCCCGAGATCCCGCGCCGCTTCCAACATTTTCACATCAAAATCTTTCAATCTCGCGTATACCGTCACCACCACAAAAGGCAGGCAAAAGGTGATATGTGAAAATAACAGCGACCAGAAACCTAATGAGACGCCAAGGATCATAAACAGGACTAGCAATGAAATTGCCATGACAATATCGGGGGACATCATCACCACAAACAGCATTCCGCCGACAAATGGCTTGCCTCTAAAACGATAACGAAAGAGAGCAACAGCGGTTAATGTGCCGATAATTGTCGCAAACGTCGCTGAAAGTACCGCCATGGTCAATGAATGCCCTGCGGCTTCAAGCAGGCTGTCATTATTGCTCAGTAACTCATACCATTTGGTCGAAAAACCTTGCCACTGAATACCAAAACGCGATTCATTGAATGAGTTCACAATCAAGATAATGATTGGAATATAAAGATACGCGTAGATGGTGGTCATAAAACCACCACGCAAAATACGTCCTATCATTCTTCATACGCCTTTTTATTCAAAAGCTTAGCAGCTCGGTAGTACACATACAGCAGCAGCCCCATCATCACCGTGAGGAAAATACTGGTTGCCGCCCCAAACGGCCAATCGCGAATATTCAAGAACTGGCTCTTAATGACGTTACCAATCAGCAGGTTTTTCGCCCCACCCATTAAATCCGCCACGTAGAACAGCCCCATTGCTGGCAGCAACACTAATAAGCAGCCCGCAATAATTCCCGGCATGGTCAATGGAATAATAATCTTCACAAAAGTTTGGCATTTATTGGCGCCCAAATCCCGCGCCGCTTCCAAGTAGGATTTATCCAGCTTTTCAATACTGGAATAGAGCGGCATCACCATAAATGGCAACAAAATATAGATTAAGCCCAATACCACCGCTTCTGGGGTATACATCAATTTCAACGGCTTATCGATAATGCCAATCCACAGCAAAAAGTCATTCAAATACCCTTTGGTACTTAAGAACACTTTTAAGCCATAAATACGGATCAATGAGTTGGTCCAAAATGGCACAATCAGCAGAAATAGCATCAGCGGTTGGATGCGCTTAGGCAGCTTCGCCAAAATAAATGCAAAGGGGTAGCCGATCACAAGGCAGAAGAACGTGGCGATTAACGCCATATTCAACGAATGCAGCATCACTTGGGCATACATCGGGTCTGACAGACGGATGTAGTTGTCCCAAGTAAACACCAGATCCACCAGATTTGTATCACTGCGCGTGAAAAAACTGGTGCCGATGATCATTAAGTTAGGCAGAAAGACGAAGAGCAACAGCCAAGCAACGACGCCCGTGATAATCACATTCTGCAAGATTTTATGCTTACGAATGATCATCCAGAACTACCTCCCAGCTTTCAACCCAAGTCACGGCAACTTTTTGGTTAAGGGAGTGGTCGACATCAGGGTCATCTTCGTTAAAGAACTCACTGACCATAATAATTTTGCCATCTTCCATCTCAACCACTGAGTCTAACGTCATGCCTTTGTAGTTACGTTCTCGCACATAACCGATCAGCCCAGGGTGATTATCGGCGTCATTGACTTCTTCAACGCGTAAATCTTCAGGGCGCAATAAGACGTTTAAATGCTGACCTTCTGTGACCGGTAAATCGGTGAAAATATCACATTCATGCCCTTCAACATTGGCACGAATACGTTGTTCATCAATACGATGTAACACTTTTGCATCAAAAATATTGATTTCACCGATAAATTGAGCAACAAACAGGTTTTTCGGCTCTTCGTAAATTTCACGCGGCGTACCATCCTGCTCAATTTTCCCTTCACGCATCACAATGATACGGTCAGACATAGCCAGAGCTTCTTCTTGGTCATGAGTCACAAAAATAAACGTAATCCCCAGCTTACGCTGTAAGGCTTTCAGCTCATTTTGCATCTGTTTACGCAGCTTATAATCCAGCGCAGATAACGACTCATCCAATAGCAAAACCTTGGGACGATTAACAACCGCACGCGCAATTGCCACGCGTTGCTGTTGACCACCCGAAAGTTGGTTCGGCATACGCTCTGCAAAATCCGCCAATTGCACCATATGCAAGGCTTGCTCCACCCGTTTTTGAATGTCCGCTTTTGGTGTTTTTTGCATGCGCAAACCAAATGCCACATTTTCAAATACGGTCATGTGTGGGAATAATGCATAGCTTTGGAAAACAGTATTCACGAAACGTTGTTCCGCAGGAATATCTGTAATGTCCTGACCATCAAGAATAATTTGACCGTCATCCACATCTTCTAATCCAGCAATCAGACGTAAAACCGTCGTTTTACCACAACCAGAAGGCCCTAAAATGGTGAGAAACTCCCCATTTCGGATCGTGAGGTCAAGCTCAGAAATAATTTGTTTGCCATCAAAACCTTTATTTAAAGATTTTAATTCGACGAGTGGTGTGAGAGAAGTTGTCTCAGTCATTTATAATACACTCTATCCCTAGGAATAATGCAGATAGAACCGCCACCGTTAAAGACTGTTAAGCCCCCAGGAGAACCCCAGCAAAGCCCAAAACCAGTAGCGCCATTTTTAATAAAACAATAAGGCCAGCATAATAAACACTGTTAATGAAAATTGAAAGCCATTTTCAACACTTTGTTTGCCTTTCACTATGAATTTAAAACAAATAAAAGCGATTTATGATAAAAATAAGTGACATAGACATATTTTTCATAGCTTTGTGCTTATCTATCATTTTTCATTATAGAACCCAAAATAAAAGAAACATTAAAAGAATATTAAATTCAATATGTTAAACAAACAATCAAACTAAACTATCGATTAAGATAACTTGCTCTAGTAATAATAAAAACCCATTTTCCTTTTATTTTCACTCTGTATTTTATTTATTATCTCCAGAATGCTAACCAACTATAAATGATTAATTAATCCACTAACCTATTAGGATATTTATGGAAAAATTGAATGCATAAATTCTAAATTAACTGCTCCGCGATAACATGGATAACAAATAATTAAACCCAATACCCATAATTAATTTATGTGATTAGCTTCATACTTTGAATTCGAATATTAGTTTCTTGGCAAAGTTTAACCAAAGTCATATTTTCTTTTACATCCCTTTGAATATAATGAGTAATTATTCTAATTTCATTCAGACTATTATCCCTATAAACGATTATCCCGCCTGACAAAACAAGCGAGATTTAGAATAAAAAGCCTATAAACAATTTATTTCTTATATTTTCCGCTAAAATTAATATGTGAGTGAGCAAAATGGCTAATAAAGAGTTTTTTTACCAAGAACCTTATCCGCTATCTGAGGATAAAACCGAATATTACCAAGTCTCTGATAAATATGTTTCTGTAGAGCAATTTGCTGGGAAGCAAATGCTAAAAATTGAGCCAGAGGCTTTAACCTTTCTTGCTGAACATGCAATTTATGAATCCCAGTTCTTTTTAAGACCTGCCCACCAAAAACAAGTCGCCGCGATTTTGCACGATCCAGAAGCCAGTGAAAACGACAAGTATGTCGCCCTGCAATTACTGCGTAACGCCGAGATTTCTGCGAAAGGTGTTCTGCCAAACTGTCAGGATACGGGAACCGTTGCTGTCGTCGGGAAAAAAGGGCAACAAGTTTGGACGGGCTGTGATGACGAAGAATACCTCTCTCGAGGCATTTACAACGTTTTCCAACACGAAAACCTGCGTTTTTCGCAAAATGCCCCGCTGGATATGTTTAACGAAGTCAATACAGGTACCAACTTGCCTGCACAATTTGATATTTTTGCCACTACGGGTGATGAATACCATTTCTTATTTGTTAACAAAGGCGGAGGCTCTGCAAATAAATCCGCTCTTTATCAAGAAACTAAAGCAACGCTGACCCCGGCTAAGTTGAAAAACTTCTTAATTGAGAAAATGAGAAACTTAGGGACAACCGCTTGCCCACCTTATCATATCGCATTCGTTATCGGCGGTACTTCAGCGGAAACCACGCTGAAAACAGCCAAACTGGCTTCAGCAAAATACTATGATAACCTGCCAACGACAGGTAATGAGTATGGCCGAGCGTTCCGTGATGTTGAGCTAGAAAATGAGTTATTAGAAGCGTCACGCCATCTCGGCTTTGGTGCGCAATTTGGCGGTAAATACTTTGCCCACGATGTGCGTGTTATTCGCTTGCCTCGCCATGGTGCTTCTTGCCCGATCGGTTTAGCCATTTCTTGTTCTGCTGACCGCAATATCAAAGCAAAAATCACCAAAGACGGCTTGTGGCTGGAGAAAATGGAGCATAATCCAGCACAATATATCCCTGAATCGATGCGTCATCAGTCAGAAGGGAACGTGGTTCATATCGACCTCAACCGCCCAATGAAAGATATTTTGTCCGAGTTGAGTAAACACCCTGTATCAACCCGTGTATCTCTCAGTGGTCCACTGATCATCGCTCGCGATATCGCCCATACCAAGCTTAAAGAGCGCTTAGATAATGGTGAAGACTTACCACAATACTTTAAAGATCATATGGTCTATTACGCAGGCCCTGCGAAAAAACCTGAGGATATGGTGTCGGGTTCTTTAGGCCCAACAACGGGTAACCGTATGGACCCATACGTCGACCTATTCCAATCTCATGGCGGTAGTATGCTAATGCTGGCAAAAGGTAACCGTACCCAAGCCGTGACTGACGCCTGTAAAAAACATGGCGGTTTTTACCTTGGTAGCATTGGCGGCTCCGCGGCGATTTTGGCGCAAGAGTTTGTCAAAAGCTTAAATTGCCTCGAATACCCAGAGTTAGGTATGGAAGCCGTCTGGAAAATGGAAGTGGAAGGGCTGCCAGCCTTTATTTTGGTGGATGATAAAGGCAATAACTTCTTTGATATTGTGCAGAATGACACTTGCAAGAAATGCGTTAAATAATGGCCTAGTGCGATAAATCTTCCACATCATTGCCTACTTTACTTACATTAAAGTAGGCAATTTTTTGTTTAGCGCTCTTTATCTTCAGTCATTATGCACGGGTAATTGATGAGTGACACAATGTATTCCACCCCCTCCCGCTGCAATGACATCAATATTAAGCATGATAATGTCTCGGTCTGGGTATAGCATTTCAAGGAGCTGCTTCGCATCATGATCAGCCTGCTTGTCCCCAAATTCAGGCGCAATAACGGCACCATTGATGACAAAGTAATTAATGTAACCCGCGGCGAAATCAGGGTTATGTCGGCTAAAACGAGTTTGGCGCAGAGTGCTAGGTGGCGACACCGTATAAATTTTCAGTTTTCGCCCGTCAGCATCCGTTGCATTTTCTAAAATATCCATATGCTTGCGCGTGACTTCATAATCAAAAGAGTCCGAATCATTATCGAGATTTATCAAAATAACCCCTGGCTTCACAAAACGCGCGTAGAAATCGACATGTGCATCCGTAATGTCTTTTCCTTTAATACCTGGCAACCAGATGATTTTACGTAATCCTAATGCTTTTTTTAGCTCTTCCTCTATTTCATCTCGGGTTAAATTAGGATTTCGATTATCATTTACCCAACTACTTTCCGTTATCATCCCTGTACCATGACCATCAACCTCAATCCCTCCCCCCTCTCCAGTTAAGCGACTGATAAATGGGGTAATCACACCAAAATGCTGCGCTTGGAATTTTGCCAATTGGGCATCGTTATAATGTTGTTGCTTATTGCCCCAACCATTGAAATTAAAATCAACGGCACTGAGCTCCCCTTTTGGATTAACCACAAAATTGGCTCCGATATCACGCATCCATATATCATCGAGCTCTGTCGTGATAAAACGCGTATTTTGGCTACCACACATTTCCTCAGCTAACTGGCGCTCATTTTCTCGACAAAAAACCACCACCGGCTGGTACTTAGCAATCGCTTTAGTGATGCTCCCTAATGTTATTTGCACATCTGTAGTGAATTCTCTCCAAATTGCTTTTTGGGCGCCGAAGGCAATGAAAGCACACTCCTGTAATTCCCCTTCATCTGGCATCATTCCCCGTTTTTCACTCCGCATATTTCCTATTGCAACCGGTGATATACCAAAAGAGACTGCAACGC
Organism: Providencia zhijiangensis; assembly: GCF_030315915.2. Lineage (NCBI taxonomy): Bacteria > Pseudomonadati > Pseudomonadota > Gammaproteobacteria > Enterobacterales > Morganellaceae > Providencia > Providencia zhijiangensis. The sequence goes on from NZ_CP135990.1 coordinate 3,356,999, forward strand.
CTATGGCACTAATGACTGAGGTTTGTCGGATAAACTGACGACGAGTCGGCATACTGGTTTCCTTAATACTCATTATGATAAGTAATACTATTCAGTAATTTTCAATGCACCTATCTTAATGCCCTTGATAGCCATAAAACCAACGATATAATTAGCGCACAACTGATTAGATAAGCTTATCAAGCATGTTAAAATATTGGCCACCATTAAATGCATTACGCGGGTTTGAAGCGGCTGCCCGATTGGGAAGTTTCCATCAAGCTGCAGCAGAATTACATGTCACACAATCTGCAATTAGTCAGCAAATCCGTAGTTTAGAAAGCCAACTCGAGCAGCCACTATTTATTCGACAAGGGCGCAGTGTCACGCTCACGGATGCCGGGCAGGATTTTTACACTAGTGTTCAAGATACATTGAAACAATTAGCGATTGGAGTACGCCGGCTCGATCAGTATCGAAAGTCTAACCAACTTATTGTGAACACAACGCCTGCATTTGCTCGTCACTGGCTATTGCCTCGACTTGGACAGTTTCAACAACGACACCCTGACATTGATATTTGGTTATTCACCACCTATGACGTACCCAATATGGAAATGGAAACGATTGATATCACGATCCGTGATGACCTAGCCATACAAAATGAATGTACTTTTGAAGTGTTATATCAAGATAGTCTCTACCCAGCTTGCCACCCTAGTCTGCTTGGTGCTAAATCGCCTTTAACGCTACACGGCGAGCGAGAGATGGATTGGAGTAACTGGATTATTGGTGGTGGTGCATCGGTTGGACAATCACAAAAAGGGGTGAATTTTTCGGATCCTAGTCTGTTATTAGATGCCGTCAGCCAAGGATTGGGGATCGGATTAGTCAGTCAATTACTCGCTGCACACGCTCTAAATTCAGGGCAATTAATTTCACTCACAGAGCAGCGCGTAACAGGTGCTAAATGGGCATGGCTAATTCATAAAGACGCTGAACATAACCCATTAACACAATATTTTTGCCAATGGATAACAACCGAATTGGCAACATGTTCAGCATAAAGCGAATAAAACCTTGAGGGCCTTATACAAGCTACACCCAAGGTCTTTTCAACTTATTTATCAACAACAACGTTCTTATTCACCACATCCTGCTCGCTATTACCTACCATCAATGCAAATTTGCTAATTGGGTCAGTGCTGTAGGCGTACAGGCGTTTTAGTGCATAAGGGTTATCACCGAGCTTGACCTTACCTTGGATGGTGGACACCGCAATATGTAAGCCCGCTTCTTTTGCCGCATCAATCGCCGTCTGGTTATAGGCGCCGAACGGGTAAGCTAAATAACGCTGGTCTCTTTCGAATTTTGCCAACGCTTTCATTGAACGTTTAAAATCCAGCATAATCGTGTGCTCTTTACGGCTAAAGATTATCGGGTTATTACGGTTATCTAAGCGATGTAAAAAATGCGTATGAGATTGAATGTTGAAAACATCTTGGCTCTCTTTAATTTCCTGCTTACTCATAAATTGCAGAGAATCCGGATCCCATTTTTGTGGCTGAGTTTTGATACGCGAAGAGATGACAAACAGCGTCGCCTGTTGCTGATTATCTCTTAAAATAGGTAATGCATAGCGATAAACGGATTTAAGCCCGTCATCAAAGGTTAAGACTACGGCACGCCCTGGTAAATTCGCACTCTTATTTAAATAACCTTCCACATCTTCGAGTGATAATGTTTGATACCCCATCTCTTTGAGGTAATTCATTTGCTCACGAAAAGCATCAACCGAGGTTGTTGTTGAAGTATGGCGAAAATTTTTATTTTCACTGTCTTCGAGAATATGGTGATAAGTAAAAATAGGAATGCCTTTATCAATCGCCACATCATCTAAGCGAACATAACCCAAGCGATCACCGAGACGAATGGTTAACCATGAGGTTTTATCCCCATCTTCATCCGTTTTGATCATTCGAGCCAACACTGGATAGCGAAGATTTTCCCATAAAGAGGCGATTTGCCGCGAATCTTCATCAGTTGCACTGAATACTGGCGTTTTTTGGCTTGTAATCAAATAATCATAAACCGGGTTTTTAAGATCGTTTAAACGGTCATCTTCAGGGATATTCCGAGGCTTCTTTTTGGATATCTGAGTGCTTTTAACATAAGCAAAATCATTACCAAACTGTAGGGCATTATAGTCACCATTTGGACTATAGGCGTAAAAGCCATTGTCTGGATTAATCTCCCCAACAATACGCATTTGACCGCCTACAATAGCAAAGATGTTTTCTGGCGCTTTTGTCTGAATCAATTTGGGAGGCACATCCACAAGCTCCCAATTATCAAGATTGATCGCTTTTGAACCACTGATAATTAAATTATTATTTTTTATATCCGCAGCATGTGAAACAGAAAAAAGATTAACGAAAAAGGTCAAAAATAGAAAAAGTACTCGATTAGACATGTCCTTTCCACTCAGTATCACCAATACACCGCGCCAGTTTAAACCGACTTACAATTTAACCCTATACCCTGATAAAAATATTTTTTCATGGCAAAGCCACGATAATATTTCCGTGGCTGTTGTTATAGGTAATTTGCTATAGATAATTTGTTATGGATAATAGTGTATGGCATTCAATGAATATTGAGCGAGTTAAAACCTTTCAATTAAATGAAAAATAAATTTATCAACTTATTAACAATAAAATGAATAGTCTTAAAATAGCGTATTTAAAAATAAATAAACTCTACTTTTGTCCGTAATACGCATTTTTACCATGTTTACGTAAATAATGTTTATCCAGCAATTCTTGCTGCATATCGTCAATTTGTGGCGTCAACTGGCGCGTAAATAAATTCATATACGCAATCTCTTCCAGCACTACTGCATTGTGTACCGCATTATGAGCGTCTTTACCCCAAGCGAAAGGGCCGTGGCTATGAACTAATACCGCAGGAATATCCTTTGCAGAAATTCCGAGCTGCTTAAATGTCTCAATAATCACATGCCCAGTTTCTCTCTCATATTCACCGGCAATCTCACCTTCTGTCATTTTACGGGTACAAGGTATTTCACCATAAAAATAGTCGGCATGTGTGGTGCCTAATGCGCTTAGCGGTAAGCCAGCTTGTGCCCAAATGGTTGCATGGCGCGAATGGGTATGTACGATACCACCAATCTCGGGAAAGGCTTGATATAACGCTAAGTGAGTGTCGGTGTCTGAAGAAGGCTTATATTTTCCTTCGACGACTTCACCAGTAGTTAATGAAACGACCACCATGTCATCCGCTTTCATGGTTTCATAATCCACCCCGGAAGGTTTAATCACCATCAAACCGGCGTCTCGGTCTACTCCACTTACGTTACCCCACGTAAACGTTACTAGCTTATGTTTTGGTAATTCAAGATTCGCCTCAAATACTTGCTGTTTTAATGTTTCCAGCATGATGACCTCCCTAGGTGTAAAAAAATGGCGTGAATACGATATGAAAATAGCGAGTCATATCAACGACAAGGCTCTCTTTTATTCTCTATTTACTGTCGATGAATAGACGTTGTTCTGATTATTAAGGTAAACAGATTTAGCTGAATAAAAAAGCCTGGCACTTTACAAATCATTAACAAATCAACATAACTCGGTCGTATTCGGTCACAATCAGGCGGACTAAAACAAAAATATGCCTAATAAAAACGCCCGAATATGTGAAAGTTGATTAATGCTTCGTCTAGTTTCTGGCTATATACCGCCATATTTAGTGATCTAATTAACGATAAAAATGAAAACAGAAATATTTATTTCATATAAACGTGATCGATAACTCTATAAATAGCTTTGTTTGTTTCTATCCGTTATTACATGAGTCGAGTCACGACAAAAAAAATCTATCACTGGCAGACTGTTTACCGTGGAAAGAATGTTTATCGCGGAAAGAATGTTTGTTACAGAAATAATAAATGCCATGGGCTGAATAGGAGTTTTGAGATGCTACAAGCTGAACGCCACCGATTAATTTGCTCCCATGTTTCTCAACATGGCTCAGCGTTAGTGCGCGATTTAGCCCAGCTTTGTCACGTTTCTCAAGAAACTATTCGCCGAGATTTAACGGTATTAGAACGTGAAAAACGTTTAATTCGTAGTTTTGGTGGTGCGGTTGCCACTGAGCAAGATGAAAGCCCAGTACTGAATGTGATGCCCTCTTCGGTCAAACTCAGTCAAATGGTGGATGGTGCAGAATCCTTTCGTAAAAGAACGGAAGAGAACCCAGATGCGAAAATGAAAATCGCCAAAGCGGCGTTGAAATTTATTCAACCGGGTGACTGCATCATGATGGATAACAGCAGTACATGCTGGTTTCTGGCAAGGCAAATACCCGATATCGATATTACGGTGGTCACCAACTCCGTCAAAATCATTCAAGCATTAGCATGCCGAGATCGCGTTCGCGTCATTGGCATTGGTGGAGAGTATTCAGAACGCCATGATGATTTTCATGGTCCCATTTCTGAAAGTATTATCCGTAGCTTTCAAATTAAAACGTTATTTTTATCATGCCAAGGATTCAATATTGAAACTGGCGTTCGAGATGGCAGTGAAGTTAATGCCAAATTAAAAAATATTATGATTCAGGTTTCTGAGAATTGTGTGTTATTAGCGGATAATAATAAATTAGACCAATATGCTTTTAGCCAAGTTTGTACCTTAAATGATATTAACGTGTTAATTACCAATAAACTTAATGATAAAAATTTCAAGCAAGCATTTCCAAAATTAAACATTATTGAATGTGATAAATAGTATTTAGTGTAATAAATAGCATTTATATCGATGATAGTCGCAGCGTAACTAAGTGAGTAAATTAAGCAATTTGTTTTTATTTTAAATAACCGAATTACACCAGGCAGCAAAGAAACCTATTAATTAAATTAACGATTAATAGAAATTAATTATATCTATCCGATTAAACAAAACATTAACCCTATGTTGATGAGCATGGCTATATCTGCACATCATCTCTGAGGAATATAACGATGAATATGAAAAAATTAGTTTTACCTTGCTTAATGGGCGCCGCACTGTTTTCCAACATGGCGATGGCTGAATCACAGAAAGCACAAAAGCCATTTACCATGGGTGTCGTGGTAAAAGTGGGGGGAATTCCTTGGTTTAACGTCATGGAGCAAGGGATCACCGAAGAAGGTAAAAAGCTCGGCGTTAATGCATTCCAAGTGGGTCCAACCACCGCTGACCCTGCAGAACAAGTTCGTGCAATTGAAGATTTAATCGCGAAGAAAGTCGATGTTATCGGCGTCGTTCCTAACGATGCAAAAGTCCTTGAGCCAGTTTTAAAACGCGCTCAAGAAGCGGGCATCAAAGTGATTACTCACGAATCCCCAGATCAAAAAAATGCGGATTGGGATTTCGAATTACTGGATACCCAAAGCATGGGCGCTAACCATATGAAAGATATGGCTGCATGTATGGGTGAAGAAGGTAAATACGCCATGTTCGTGGGCAGCCTGACGGTACCTTTAGTCAACGAATGGGCTGATGCAGCAATCGCTTACCAAAAAGCACACTATCCGAAAATGCAAATGGTCGATGACCGCTTTGGTGTCGCGGAATCCGTTGATGATTCTATGCGTACCGCAAACGACCTGCTATCTAAACATAAAGATCTGAAAGGCATCATGTCGTTTGGTTCTCAAGGGCCTATCGGTGCGGGTCGCGCTATCGATAAACGCCGTAAAAACGCAGAAACCTGCGTCTTCGGTACATTCACGCCGGGTCAAGGCATTAAATTGTTAGAAAAAGGCGCGATTGATGGCGGCTATATCTCTAACCCGAAAGTGGCTGGTCAAGTTTTCGTACAAGTCGCGACGGCAATGATGAATGGCGAAGAGATCAAAACTGGCGTCAGCATCGGTGATATGGGTGAGATCAAAGTGAGTGGTAACACCATCCTCAGCGATAACCCAGTTAATCTGAATATTGAAAACACCAAAAAGCTGGTTGAAGTCGGTCTGTAAGTTCGCTCTACATAATAAAAATACGACAACAGTATTATTTTGTTCCACCTAGTTTAAGTGACAGCAGTACCCTATTTAGGTCTGATAGCGGTGTCTGTTGTCACTCTGAATCTGACGACACAGTCAACACCAGGACTCCACTATGACAGCCGAAAAAAACTCCCCACTGATTACGTTACGGGATCTTTCCAAAAGCTTTGGTGGTCATCGTGCATTACGCAATATCGACTTGACGCTAAACAAAGGTGAAGTTCACTGTTTAGCGGGCACCAATGGCTGCGGAAAAAGTACGTTAATTAAAACCATTAGCGGCGTTTATGCTCCCGATGAAGGCAGCGAAATTGAAATAGACGGCAAACGATACTCTCGCCTAACCCCAGACAAAGCGCGAGAGCTAGGCGTTCAAGTTATCTACCAAGACTTATCCTTATTTCCTAACTTAACCGTGGCGGAAAACATCGCCTTTGAATTGAATTTAAACGGTTATTTCGGTTGGTTTCAGAAAGGAAAAGTGAGGGAAAAAGCGTTACAAATTCTCAAGGAACTTGAGTTCACCATTGACCCTGATACCCCCGTGCAATTTTTGCCAATCGCCCAGCGCCAACAAGTTGCCATTTGCCGCGCACTGGTAGCAGATGCGCGCTTAGTGATCATGGATGAGCCAACGGCCTCGTTAACACGCACCGAAGTTAATCAGCTACTTTCTACCGTGAATTACTTGAAAAACAAAGGGATCACTGTTGTTTTTGTTAGCCATCGATTAGAGGAAGTGAAAGAGATTTCTGACCGTATTACCGTTATTCGTGATGGTCAGAAAATGGGTACATGGCCAGCAGAAGACCTGACCACGCGCAAAATCACCGAGCTGATGACAGGGCTTGATATTGTTCATGAGCGCAAATTACCCAATAACGCAGAAGAAACTCACACAGTCTTAAAGCTGAAAAATCTCAGCCGTGCTGGGCAATACCAGAATATTTCCCTGTCATTAAAGCGCGGTGAAGTACTGGGACTTTGCGGATTATTAGGCTCTGGTCGTACCGAGCTTGCCCTTTCCCTGTTTGGGATCACCCGTCCTGACAGCGGCGAAATGATCGTCGAAGACAAGCCGATTATCTTCAAAAACAATGCCCAAGCTATCAAACATGGTATTGGTTACGTGTCTGAAGACCGCCTGACACTGGGGGCAATTTTGCAGCAGTCTATCGCTGACAATATGGTGATTTCGATTTTAGATCGCCTGAAAACCCCTCTGCATCTGATTGATGAGCAAAAATGCCAGCAAATCGTCCAAGAGTGGATCGCGGATTTGGATATTAAAGTGACCGACCCAAACAATGCTCTCTCCACCCTATCGGGGGGAAATCAGCAGAAAGTGGTGCTCGCCAAGTGGATCCTGACACGCCCTAAAGTGCTGATCCTCGATGCCCCTACTGTAGGGGTCGATATCGGTGCTAAAGACAGCATTTACAAGCTGATCCATCGCCTTTCTGGTGTTGGGATCGCCATTTTATTGATCACCGATGAAGCCTCTGAAGCTTTCTACAACTGCGATCGCATTTTACATATGAAACAAGGATCTATCGTCAAAGAAATTGTGACGGATTCCATGACTGAGCAACAATTGGAGGAAATCATCAATGGCTAATTGGCAAAAACTTCGTCCGCAGTCTGTTGAAGGCTGGCTTATTTGGGTGATCCTCATCATGGTGGTGTTTTTCACCCTCATGAGCCCACAATTTCTCACGATTCAAAACTTGCTCGACTTAAGCGAAAGCTATGCGGTCACCGGTATTTTTGCACTGGGGTTATTCGTGGTGCTAGTCACGGGTGGTATTGATATCTCTTTCGCCGCCGTAGCCTCGGTTGTCCAATACGTCATTGCCACTTTCTTACTGCAAGGATTACTCGAAAGCCCGACCCTCAGTATCGCCCTTGCGATTGTCATCGGGATCACCTTTGGGTTGATCAACGCGATTTTGATTTACTCCCTTAATGTGGTGTCGATCATTATCACCATTAGTATGCAATCTTTGCTGTTCGGCATGCTGATGTGGCTAACCAACGGACACAGTATCTACGACTTACCAGATTGGTGGGTAGATCCTGTCACCATCCTGCCTTTTGAAGTGGATGGTGAATATTATCAAATTGGTTTGCCATTGATCGTGATGTTAGGGATCGCGTTTTTAACGTGGATCTTAATGAACAAAACCCACATTGGTCGCCAACTGTATGCGGTGGGCGGCAGCCAAGAATCAGCTTCACGTATTGGTATTCGTGTTTGGGTTATCTACCTATTCGCTTACGGCTATCTCGGTGCCATGGCGGCAATCGGCGGTATGTTGCAGACCTACCGAATGAGTGAAGTGGTGCCTAGCGCCTTAGTGGGTGGCGAGCTTGATGTTCTCGCAGCCGCGGTATTAGGTGGCGCGAGTTTATCCGGCGGTCGCGGTAGCGTTATCGGCACACTGATGGGCGTTTTCCTTATCGGTATCTTGAAAAACGGTCTGAACTTAATCGGGGTTTCCAACTACTTCGTCAATATCGTCATCGGTATGGTCATTCTTATCGCCATTTGTATTACTCACTACAAAAAGCGTAAAGAAACGGACGTAGGCTTTGTTTGACAGGAATATCACCATGAAAAAACAAGATTTTTTTAAAATTGATGGCTCTGTTATCGGACTGCTTTCAATCTTTTTGGTCGCCATTGCGGCTTTCAGTATCGCCATGCCAGGGCACTTTTTTACCCAAAATACCTTTTTAAGTATTACGTTTCAGTTACCGGAGCTGGGTCTTCTGACCTTCGCCATGTTTGTTCCGATGTTAAGTGGCGGGTTAAACCTCGCCATTATCAGTACCGCTAACTTAACCGGCCTATTTATGGCTTGGGTATTTATCAATTACTTACCTGTTGATGCCGGAACGGGCACGCAGCTAATGTGGTTGGTCTTTGCGTTAATCGGTGCCACTGTTATCGCCGTTATTATTGGCTGCTTAACGGGGCTGATGATTTCCCATATTGGTGCTCACCCGATTCTAGTTACCCTCGGTTCCATGACCATTATCAGCGGTATTGGCGTTTACCTCACCAAAGGCGCCGCACTCAGTGGGATGCCGCCAGTGGTCCGCGCCATTGGCTCTGACACCGTTTTCGGTATGCCAATTGCCATGATTATCTTTATTGTGACCGCAATTATTTTGGCACTGTTTTTAGGTCGCACCCGCCTTGGCAAAAATATCTATATGAGCGGCAGCAACATCAATGCGACATGGTTTAGCGGCGTGCGTACCGACCGTGTGATGATCGCGATTTACACCATTTCCAGTCTGCTGTGTGTGTTGGCAGGGCTGATCATGATGGCGCGTTTTAACTCAGCCCGCATGGGATACGGGGATTCTTACTTACTACTGACCATTTTAGCCATCGTATTGGGAGGCACAAACCCATTCGGCGGTGTCGGTAAAGTCAGCCGCGTCTTCTGCGCCTTGCTAGTTCTGCAAGTCATCGCGACGGGTCTTAGCCTGTTGGGCGTCAGTCTCCACTTCAATCTCGCGGTTTGGGGAATTACGTTGATCCTTGCTCTGGCCTTCAAATTCTTTAAAGAAAAATGGAGCGCTAAGCGTGCAATGACACGCAATCAACGCCTCAATAAAGCATCCGTACAAAATTAACTTACAGGGAATAAAGATGACTATTTCACGAAAAAATCCGATTGGTATCTATGAAAAAGCCCTTCCAAAGCACAGTAGCTGGAGCGAAAAATTAGCTATTGCAAAGGCGGCGGGATTTGATTTTGTCGAGATGTCGGTTGATGAAACGGACGAGCGTTTAGCCCGTTTAGATTGGAGTTTGGAGCAACGCTTAGAGTTAGTGACTGCCATCCAAAAAACGCAGGTACGCATTCCAACGATGTGCCTATCAGGTCACCGCCGTTTTCCATTTGGTAGCCATGATGAAGATACCCGTCAAAAAGCCCGTGAATTAATGACAAAAGCCATTAAATTGGCTCAAGATCTGGGTATTCGTACCATTCAATTGGCTGGCTATGATGTGTATTACGAAGAGCAAGATGAAGGCACCATTGCCCGCTTTGAAGAAGGCATGAAATGGGTGGCAGAAATTGCCGCCGCGTCTCAGGTGATGTGCGCCGTCGAAATCATGGATACGCCATTTATGAATTCGATCACTAAATGGCAGGCGCTTGCCGATAAAATTCGCTCACCGTGGTTCCAAGTTTATCCTGATGTCGGTAACTTAACCGCTTGGGGTAGTGATGTGGCTGCCGAGTTAACCAAAGGCATCGAAAATATTGTTGCTCTGCATCTGAAAGATACCTACGCCGTAACAGACAGTTGCAAAGGTCAATTCCGTGATGTGCCATTTGGCGAAGGTTGTGTGGATTTCGTGGCACTGTTCAAGCAGCTTAAGCAGCTAAATTATCGCGGTACTTTCTTAATTGAAATGTGGACAGAAAAAGCCGATGAACCGCTGATTGAAATCATCAAGGCGCGCCATTGGATTGAAGATAAAATGCAGCAAGCGGGCTGGGAAAACTAAGGAGCCGACAATGAGCACATTTTTCATGGGTGTCGACCTTGGGGGCACCGTGATCAAAGCTGGGATCTACAGCCCTGATGGCCAAGAGCTAGTGGTTGCTGAGCACCCTTTTCCCACTGAAAGCCCGCAAGCTGGGTTTAGCGAACGTAATATGGAAACCCTGTGGCAAGTCACCTGCAGCGTGATCCGTGAAGCCATCGCTAAGAGCCAATTGTCTGCCTCACAAATCGCAGGGGTCAGCTTTTCCTCGCATGGCAAAGGGCTATATTTACTGGATAAACACGGAAAACCCGTCAGAAACGGCATTGTTTCTTCGGATTCCCGCGCACAAGCGATTGTCACCCAATGGCACCAAAATGGTACCTCAGAACAAGCCTATCCCCTTAGCTTGCAGCAACTTTGGGCATCGCACCCCGTTGCCCTGCTAAATTGGTTAAAACAATATGAGCCAGACAGCTATCGCGATGGTCGCTATGTTTTGATGGTTCACGACTATATTCGTTATCGATTAACTGACCAGCTCACTTGCGAAGAGACCAATATTTCTGGCAGCCAGTTATATAACCCGACCACTTCCAGTTATGACCCTAAACTCTGTGAATTGTTTGGTATTGAAGAGGCTAACGACAAACTCGCACCTGTGATTAATTCTGCACAGTCAACAGGCTGCGTCACGACTCATGCCGCAAATGAGTGCGGTCTTAAAGAAGGTACGCCAGTATTTGGCGGGTTCTTCGATGTGGTCGGAGCCGCGTTGTCATCGGGGGTCAGCCAAAAAGATAAACTCAGTGCTGTCGCTGGAACCTGGACTATCTCCACACGAGTTTTCGATAAAATCATGCCTGCGGATTACCCATATGTGTGGGGAAAATACTGTATTCCGGGAACCTATTTTGTTCATGAAGGCAGCCCAACCTCAGCCAGTAATCTCGCTTGGTTCACAAGACACTTTTTCGACCAACGCTTGCAAGATTACAAAGTACTCAATGCTTGTGTTGCCGAAGGGGCAACACGGCAAAACGATATTCTATTTTTCCCTTGGTTATATGGTTCTAACTACCACAGTAACCTGCATGGCGGGCTACTCGGGTTAAGCTCCCATCATACTGAAGGGGATATTGCCTACGCCATTTATCAGGGAATTGTATTTTCTCATTTGCTGCATCAAGACCGTATTGTGGGCATTGATGACTGCACTCAAGCTATCCGCTTTACCGGTGGCCCAACCAATTCAGCGTTGTGGATGCAGATGTTCTGTGATGCCAGTAATTTGCCTCTTGAAGTGGTTGATGTTCAGCAGTCAGGCTGCCAAGCCGCCGCGCTGTGCGCCGCTGTCGGTTCTGGGTATTATTCGGGGTTTGATACCGCGATTGCATCCAGCACGCCAAAAATCACTGCCTATCAACCGAACCCTATTGCTCATCAACAGCTACGGGATAAGTTTGCGCGCTTTAAAGCAGTGGCAGATGCATTGAGTTGCTAACTATAAATTGCCTCCCTTAACGTTCATCGGAAGGGAGGCATAACCCATTTTCCTAACCAATTATCCCTCTCATTGTATATATATTTATCTGATAGCCAGACTTTAATATTTAATTTAACATTTCATTAACCATTCTTCATTAGCTTAAAAATACATCAAATGTTAAATACTAAAATAAATGAAATTTTTCCAAATTAATTAATTTGAACAAATTATCAGCAAGATAAAAAAATAAATTTGCTCTTAATGTGAAAAATGAAAATGCAAAAAATCAGCATAAATAAAATCATTACATTTAGTGATGTTAATAACTGCATTTAAATATGAGCAATTAACAACCGAATACTCTCAAGAAGGGTGTGGGATTTATTTAGATTAAGGATTGGAAGCAAAAAAATCATCAAATAAATAATTAACCTATTATGTTAATAAAATCACAGTAAAAATAAAAAATCATACTTTTCATATTGATATAAATAAAAATTCGCATAGATCAGAAAATAATCATCTATAAAACCCTCAATAAATATACGGTACGACTAAACGGAAATTAATTGAGCGCCAATCCATCAAGTGATTATAAAATAGCTAAAAAATTTAACTTAATCTTTATTTTTTGAGGTAAAAAACAAAATCAAACTTAATCTAAATTCAGCATAATCAACTGATATTAATTATTTAGCCTTGCTTCAATTTAACCACTAAAACATTTACCTTATCTGAAATTTAGATATTTACACCTGTACACTTTTTCTGACATTAACAATTAAAATTATCAATTTCTGCTATTGATAAAATAATCCAAATTGCGACAAACCCCCAACAACACTGACCAGATCAAATAACCCACTCAAACTTTTCACTCAATTTTATTAACAAATCCTTTCGATACTTAACAATTTCAAAATATATGATAAGATCATCATCTCAATTTGAAATTATTTACTATATAAAAAACAAGATTGTTATTGAGGTTATAGATGAAAATCTCGAGAAGAAAACTATTATTAGGGGTTGGTGCTGCTGGTGTTATTGCTGGGGGCGCAGCTGTTGTCCCTATGATCCGCAGAGAAGGTCGTTTTGAAGCTACGCCATCACGCGTACCTGCAGTCGCGGGTACCGAGGGTAAATTACCAGCATCTGCTGATGCGGTCGTTATCGGTGCTGGTCTGCAAGGTATCATGACTGCGATTAACCTGAAAGAGCGCGGCTTAAACGTTGTTATCTGTGAAAAAGGCGTTGTCGGCGGCGAGCAATCTGGTCGCGCATACAGCCAGATCATCAGCTATAAAACCTCCCCAGCTATTTTCCCATTACACCACTACGGAAAAATTCAATGGCTCGGCATGAACGAAAAAATCGGTGCTGATACTAGCTACCGTGTTCAAGGCCGTGTTGAAGTTCCTTCAAGCGAAGAAGATCTGGAAGTTGCAAGAGCGTGGATCAAATCTGCGTCTGAAAACCCAGGTTTCGATACCCCGCTGAGAACCCGTATGATCGAAGGTCAAGAACTGGCTAATCGTCTGGTTGGTGCTCAATCTCCATGGAAAATTGGTGGTTTTGAAGAAGATTCTGGTAGCCTTGACCCAGAAACTGTTACCCCAGCAATGGCTAACTACGCAAAATCAATTGGTATTCCAATCTACCTGAATTGCGCAGTTCGTGGCTTAGAAACTGCAGGCGGTAAAATTTCTGACGTTGTCACTGAAAAAGGTGCAATCAAAACCTCTCAAGTCGTTCTGACTGGTGGTATTTGGTCACGTCTGTTCATGGGTAACTTAGGTGTTGATGTCCCTACTCTGAACGTTTACCTGTCTCAACAGCGTATTACTGGCGTTCCAGGCGCACCAAAAGGTAACGTCCACCTGCCAAACGGTATCCACTTCCGCGAACAAGCAGACGGTACTTACGCGGTTGCACCACGTATCTTCACCAGCTCTATCGTAAAAGATAGCTTCCTGTTAGGACCACGCTTCCTGCACGTATTAGGCGGCGGCGAATTACCATTAGAATTCTCTATCGGTAAAGACCTGTTCAACTCATTCACTATGGCAACTTCTTGGAACTTAGACGAGAAGACTCCATTCGAAGAGTTCCGTACAGCAACTAACACGCCAAACAACGACCACTTAGATGGCGTTCTTGAGCGTCTGAGAAAAGAATTCCCAGTATTTAAAGAATCTAAAGTTGTTGAACGTTGGGGCGGTACCGTTTCTCCAACTGATGACGAGATTCCAATCATTTCTAAAGTTGAACAGTACCCAGGTCTGGTTATCAATACCGCGACTGGTTGGGGTATGACTGAAAGCCCGGCGGCTGGTCGATTAACTGCTGAATTGTTAATGGACGAGAAGACATTTATCGATCCAACGCCTTATAAACTGTCTCGTTTTAACTAATTAAAACGAAACACAATTAGATGGAACCTATCGAGCCCCTTACGGTCTTAATAGGTTCCTACTTTCATATATAAAGGAGTTATTATGCGCTACAAAACTTTACTGCTTTCCTTACCTTTAGTTTTAGGTGTAGCAACTGCAAACGCAGCAGACGATGTGAAACGTGTTCCAGTTAAAGGTTTCCCAATCGCTGAATCAGTAGAAATCAGCGCGAACAACAGCCTCATCTTCCTGAGCGGGAAAGTTCCTTCTAAAATCTCTAAAGATGCTCCAGAAGGCGTTTTAGAGTCTTACGGTAACACTGAAGTACAAACAATCAACGTTCTGAAACAAATTCAAGCGACTCTGGGTGAAATGGGTCTGACTATGAATGACGTTGTTAAAATGCAAGTTTTCTTAGTTGGTGGTGATGAAACTAAAGGAACTATGGACTTCGCTGGCTTCATGGCTGGCTACAACAAGTTCTATGAAACTGAAAAAGTGACCAATCTGCCAGCTCGTTCTACCTTCCAAGTCGCTAAACTGGCTAACCCAGCTTGGAGAGTGGAAATTGAAGTAACCGCAGTTCGCCCAGCAGCTAAAAAATAATTTTTAACTGACAACGAACGCCTAAAACGGCCGACTATTTATTTCCGCTTTGGCTTGGAAGTAAACATTAGCGGCCGTTTTTGTTTTCCTGCTATTTGCCACCCTTCTCTTTTATTACCATCCACATTACTATTGTTCTTCCTTGATAAATACTTGCATCGTATTCACCTCATATTTGAATACGCTGAAACACTGGTAGGAAGGCTATGATTAAAGAATCTCTCAAGATCCACGGTAAAAAGCAGTTTGAAATCAAACAGCAAGTCTTTTTTCCTCGGAAATCAAAAGAGATCCGCTACCAAGTTGAAACCTTCTTCTTTCTTCCAGCATCGATGCAAGTTAACCCAGATCTCTACACCCCTTCAAATCTTCAGCGCAGCTTAAAAAACTATATTCGACTGCGAGCCCCTACAATACAGCTCTCTTCTATTCCCGCAGAAGGTGGGTTAGTTGATGAATTGAAAAGCTGGTTGGAACGGCTAGATCCTGAATTACCCCCAACATTAGATGAATATGAAAACCATCTAAAACGCTTTGCACTCACCTTTAAGCGCAGCGTACGGCTAACCCTGAAGATGGTCGCTCAGAACTCTCAACGACAAACTGAGGAGTATATAACGGGGATGCTGGCAGACATTGAGCATGGGCTCAAACGCTATCGAGAACTCAGCGCCTATGCTGCCCCCATTGAGAGCGTGATTCAATCCAACGCTTTCGCCTATTGCGATGAGTTTATGTCCCATTACACCCTGTTTTACTTACAGGATTTATTAAAAGACAAACAGCTTCCTCTGCGCGATGAAATTCGCCATCTGTGGTATCAAGAAATGCGTTACTTGAAAAAGCTAGCCCCTGATAGCTTTCCACATGATGAAAACGACGCGGAAATGGTCACTTACCGCCGCAATTTGCTGAAAAAATATATTAATCGCTACCTCTACTTAGAGATCCGCCACAAACGAGGTCTTCCCCTACTTTTGCACTCTATTTATGGTATTGCAGCCGCAATTTCGATGATTTTCGCCACATTTATCGCTTTTATGTGGCAAGGTAAATACGGTGCGCTCAGCGCCAATTTATTCTTAGCGATGGTGATTGGTTATATCTTTAAAGATCGTTTAAAAGAGATTGGACGAGAACAGCTATACCGTCTGTTTCAACGCTGGATCCCCGACCGCCAATTACGTATTTATCGGGAAGGAGTCAAAGAGCCGGTTGGGGTTTGTAAGGAATCATTCCGCTTTCTGAAAGAAAGCACCCTATCACCAGATATTCATGAAATGCGACAAAAATCCCACTGGGTAAATTTGGTCAATGTACAGCGCGTGGAAGATATTCTGTATTATCGCAAGGATGTCACCTTGCACAGCCATTCTGCGGCCTTTATGCAGACTCAATCGTCCATTGTGGATATTACGCGGGTTAATATTTCAGACTTTTTGAAATATCTCGATATTAGCTATGAAGAGTTGATGGTGAATGATGATGAACCCGTGATTATGGGCGAAAAGGTTTATCATATTTACCTGTGCCGCCGCGTCATCATGAATAAGAAAGCCTACAATGAATTAGCACGTTTAGTGGTGAATGCTGATGGTATTAAACGCCTTGAAATTCTTCAGCCGCTGGATGAGCTAGACAGCGACGAAGATATTACGATCCCGCCGCAATAATATTTCTATGCACTAAAACAAAGATGGCGGCATTATTTGCCGCCATCTTATCATTAACTCATCCAAATCAAATCAGCTTTAGTCCGTTTTTTCTGATTATCATAGAAGTTTTCATGAGAACCAATAGTGAGTAAATATAACTCTAATTTTGATGAAACCCATGAATATCCCAACAATGCAGTCAATTCATTAAGCCGAAATTTATGAACTCTAAGGTAGCTTAAATCCCCTTTTTTTTGCTCACCAATTAACGGATTTTTAATGATTTTATCAATTTCGTCTTCCACAATTTTGGCATCATGGTCAGACATTTTCTTCAATGATTTTTCAAACCTAGCTGATTGATAAACATCAATCTCGTTTTGTTCTTCTGACATATCGAGATACCTTGTTATTCTCGACTTCAGCTTTTGCTAAAAGCATTTCTTCGATAAAGCTATAAGGTAGATCAGGGTTTTCTTCAGCAATCCTGCCAATTTTCGCCCAATGTTCAATTTGCTTAGGAACACTTCTGCTTTTCGCTTCAGCGTGAATTTTAGCATCAGACACAAAGTCATCATCTAATCTGACTGAAATGGCCATAATGTTCACCTACTCACAAAAGATTAACCACAAGACAGAAAGTCTCATTTGTCACCAATGCTAGTTCAAAAAAACACCTTTTGCAACAATTTGTCGCGTAACGAAATCTTTAATCGCCTTATTTTATTCTAATAAAAATCAGTAATACAGCGCGATACGTTGTCCATCCAGTTCTTTGACTTCCAGCGGCGTATCGAAAATTTCCTCTAAAATCTCGGATTTCATGATCTCTTGAGGCTCGCCGTGGTAAGACAAACGCCCATTTCGCAGCGCCACGATATAGTCTGAATACACTGAAGCAAAGTTAATATCGTGGATCACCAGAATGATGGTTTTACCTAGCTCATCCGCCGCACGGCGCAGTAATTTCATCATGATCACCGCGTGCTTCATATCCAAGTTATTCAGTGGTTCATCCAGCAGCACATATTCGGTATCTTGGCATAGCACCATCGCCACATACGCGCGCTGTCGCTGGCCACCTGAAAGCTCATCAAGATAACGATGACGAAATTCTGTTAAGTTCAAAAATGCCAGAGACTCGTCGATTTTCTGTTTATCATCCAGTGTTAAGCGCCCTTTGGTATAAGGATAACGCCCGAAACCAACCAGCTCTTCCACCGTTAAGCGGCTAGCAAATTGGTTTTCTTGGCGAAGTACCGATAAGCAGGTAGCGAGTTGGTCGCTTGGTGTGGTCGAGACATCCAAGTTATTCACTTTGACATAACCGTGATCAGCCGATAGTAAGCGACCAATAATCGACAACAGCGTTGATTTCCCTGCACCATTTGGACCGATGATTGAAGTGACACCGCTATTTTTAATATTGGCTGTAACGTTATCTAAGACCTTAGTATCTTGATAACTTTTCGATATCTGATGAATTTCAATCATACTAAAACCTTCTTAACACCATATAAATAAAGAATATTCCACCGACAAACTCGAGTACTACAGACAAGGTACCCGCTTTATTCAATCCATATTCAAGAACTAACTGCCCGCCCACTAATGCAATCACACCGAGTAGGAAAGAAACAGGTAATAAATAGCGATGCTGACTGCTTCCTGCGATGTAATACGCCAAGTTAGCCACCATCAAGCCGAGGAACGTTAGCGGGCCCACCAGCGCCGTGGAAATTGCCACTAAGACAGAAATCAGTAATAAGATTACGGTGACTTGCTGACGGTAGTTAATCCCTAAGTTCACCGCATTAGCTTGTCCCAGTGCGAGCACGTCAAAGCAGTAACGCATACGCCAAAGCAGAATGCCCACAATCACGGTGATCACCAACGTGAACAGAATCAGCTCCGGCGTTCCTTTGGTAAAAGTCGCGAACATCCGGCTTTGCAAAATGGAAAACTCATTCGGATCCATCAATCTTTGCAATAAGGTCGCCACACTGCGAAACAAGGTTCCGAGGATAATCCCCACCATCAACACTAAGTTGATATTCATTTTTACGGAGATAAACAGCCAGCGGTACAGCAGCACAGAGAAAATCACCAGCAGGGAGGATTCCAGCAAAAATTTACCAATATTCAATAGCCATGATGCGGGAAAACTATCGGTATAAAACACAAAGATAGTTTGCAGCAGGATGAACAATGCCTCTAACCCCATAATGGATGGCGTCAGGATTTTGTTATTGGCGATAGTTTGAAACAGAACCGTCGACACCCCAGAACCAAACGCCACAATGATCATTGTCAGAACGATATAACCACGATGGGGCAGGATATACGCAAGATTACTGCCCAAATTAATGGTCATGTATAAAATGATCGACAGCACTGACAGCGCAGCCAACAAACCGATGCGCTGGATTGGCGTGAACATTCTTTTCACTGGCAAACTTAATGAATTAACTTTTTCCATAACGCTGATGCTTTAACAAGAGATAAAGGAAAATAACCGCGCCGACGACACCTAAAATCACACTCGCAGGAATTTCAAACGGATAGCGAATTAGGCGACCAATAATGTCACACAGCAGCACTAAGCCGCCGCCTGCCAAACAAATCCACGGGATAGTTTTACGAATATTGTCCCCCATCATCAAGCTAATCAGGTTCGGGACAATCAATCCTAAGAATGGCAACGCACCGACAACGACCACGACCACACCGCTGATTAAGGCGATAATAGATAACCCGATGGTCATCACTTTCTGGTAATTCAAACCGACGTTAACGGAAAACTCACGCCCCATCCCTGCCACTGTAAAGCTATCGGCAATTAAGCAGGCAGCCAGTGTTAAGCCACCCACCAGCCAAAGCAGCTCATAGCGACCTTGTAAAATACTGGAGAAATCGCCGCTCATCCAAGCACCTAGGGATTGAAGCAGGTCGAAATAGTAAGCAGTAAAAATGGTAAGCGCGCTGATCACGGCCCCTAGCATGATACCGACTAACGGCACTATCAGGGCGGACTTCAAAATGATCCGGCGCAAAATCAGCATAAACAGTGCGGTGCCTAGCAGTGCAAATCCGCTCGCTACCACCATTTTGGTCATGATAGAAGCTGTTGGATACAGGATCATCACGAACAGTAAACCAAGGCTCGCTGATTGCGTGGTACCCGCAAGGGAAGGTTCGATGAAACGGTTTTGGGTGAGTAGCTGCATAATCAGCCCCGCGACGCTCATGGCGCTTCCTGCGAGGATCAGGGCGGCGGTGCGAGGGATACGGCTCACGAAAAAGATATCTTGCATCTCGGGGTCGGTGAAAAGCGAAACGGGTGACACGTCACCCGCTCCAATAAACAAGCTTAATACCGCTAATACCAATAACGCGAGAATACCAAAAGAGAGATAAAGCGTTTTCATTGATTAATTCGTTTTTTTCTTCTCTAAAGCTTTGTTTACATCATCCATTAATTTGGAATAAGTTTGGATACCACCAGCGATATAAACCGCTGAAGAATCTAAATAAGCCACTTGGCCTTTTTCCCATGCAGAGGTTTTTCTAACTAATGCATTGTCTAACACATCTGCCGCAGGTTGTGCATCTTTCGCACCAATCGCACCATCACGGTCGATAACAAATAACCAGTCTGGGTTCAGTTTTAATAACAGTTCTGAGTTCACGATATTACCGTGACGGCCAGTATCTTCAGTGAAGACATAAGCCGGTTCGAAACCTAATACATCAAAGATAAAGCCAAAACGGGAACCTGGACCGTAAGCAGAAATTTTACCGCCGCTCACTAAAATTACCATCGCCTTGCCCGCTTCAGGGGTTTTGCCTTTGATATCATTAATTTTGTTTTTGAAGTCAGAAACGAGTTTATTCGCTTGTTCTTCTTTACCAAATAAAGAACCTAACAGCGCAGTACGCTCCATCAAGCTATCAATAAAACGTTTGTTATCAATATCCAGAGAAATCGTTGGTGCGATACCACTTAATTTGTCATAAGCGTCGCGAGCACGGCTACCACCTAAAATCACATCAGGTTTTGCACTGCTGATAGTTTCATAAGCCGGCTCAAATAAGCTCCCGCCATTAACATATTCTGAGGTGCTATATTTCTCTAAAAACTGTGGAAAATGGGCGTTAGTTTGTGGAACACCAATCACCGGAATACCCAGCGCATCGATGATGTCTAAGGTTTCCATGTTCATCACAAACGCACGTTGTGGATGGCTAGGAATTTCAGTTTTACCTTGAGCATGTTCAACGACAATCGTTTGTTTTTCAGCTGGTTTTTCTGCTGCTGGCTGCTCGGTCGTTGGCGCTGCTGTTTGCGTTTGCTTAGCGTCATCACAACCCGCTAACGCAACAACGGATAATAGGGCAAACCCTGAAACTAATGATTTTGCGAACATCTAAATTCCTCCACCTTTCAATGTGATTATCGTTAGTCACGTCATTCATGACCCGAAGATGGCGGTCATCTTACATGAAACATAGCGCTAATGATATTAGTTTGCATTTGCATTTCGCAAAATAATGATACATCGCACAAAAACACACATTACCTATATTTAAAGCAACTTACTCACATCTTATTTTGATTAGGGAGAAAACAAATGGCTCAAGCCTGGT
Source organism: Providencia zhijiangensis (assembly GCF_030315915.2). NCBI lineage: Bacteria > Pseudomonadati > Pseudomonadota > Gammaproteobacteria > Enterobacterales > Morganellaceae > Providencia > Providencia zhijiangensis. The sequence continues at coordinate 3,378,354 of NZ_CP135990.1, forward strand.
GGAAATCCGCGGTGGTATATCAAATCTACCCCAAAAGCTTCTATGACCATAATGGCGACGGTATTGGCGATCTTGCTGGTATCACCGCCAAGCTAGACTATATCCAATCTTTAGGCGTAAACGTGATTTGGTTATGTCCAATTTTTGAATCACCGATGAAAGATAATGGCTATGACATTGCCAACTATGACAGCGTGGATCCGGTTTTTGGCAGCAATGATGACCTTGATATTTTAATCAGCCAAGCTTCGCAGCGTGGCATTAAAATTCTGCTGGACTTGGTGCTTAATCACAGCTCAAACCAGCACCCTTGGTTCGAAGCTGCCCTTGCCGACCCAAACAGCCCTTACGCCGACTATTACCAATTTATTGAATGGGATAAACCCACTCCACCGAACAATTTACGTACCTATTTTGACTGCCCAGTCTGGACTCGAGTTCCCGATAGCAATCGCTGGTACTTCAACTCTTTCGGCCCCGAGCAACCTGATCTTAATTGGGAAAATCCACAATTGCGCCAAGAAATTATCCAAATGATCAATCGTTGGATAGCTAAAGGGGTTGCAGGATTCCGCATTGATGCCATCGGCAATATAAAAAAATCCCCTGAAGCCCTCTCGCCTTACCAATTCCCTCCTGATCGGGAAGATGGCACTGCGTTTTTAGTCCCTTGGGTGGTTAACCAACCGGGCATCCATGAATTTTTAAAGGAGCTTGCGAGCCAAACCTTCCACCCTGCGAACTCAATGACGGTGGCTGAAATCGATGTTCCACCGCAAGATCTTGCGAATTATATTGGTGAGGACGGCTCATTCTCTATGGTGTTCGACTTCAGTATTGCGGATCTCGACATTGCCAAGCAGCCCCCGTTTTCCATTGCTCCAATCACTGGTGAACGTTTGAAACCTGTTTTTCTAAAAAGCCAGCTCACAACCCAGCAAGTTGGTTGGGGCGCGCCTTATTTAGAAAATCATGACCAACCGCGCTCACTGAACAAATTCTTACCGAAAGGCGCCATCTCCCCTGTCACCGAGAAAATGTTGGCGATGTTCTTACTGACTCAGCGCGGCACGCCATTTATTTATCAAGGACAAGAAATTGGCATGACGAACTGCCCAATGACGCTCAACGAGCACCACGATCTGCATCTCTTTAAACTCTACCTATGGGGTCAAACGCACGGATACTCTCACACCACCATGATGAACTATTTTACCCAACGCAGCCGCGACAATGCACGAACACCATTTCAATGGAATAACCAACATCATGGCGGATTTACCACAGGCATCCCATGGTTGAAGGTTAATCCCAATTACCGCGAGATCAATGCAACGACTCAACAGCAGCAACCCGATTCACTTTTCGCGTTTTACCAGCAATTAATTACCCTGCGCCGCCATTCGCCAATTAGCGATATCTTGGTTGAAGGCGAATTCTCAGAAATCAGCGCCCCTGAACCTGTTATTGCTTATCGCCGAACATTAGGCTCACGCGCCATCGATATTTACTGTAATTTCAGCGATAAACCGCAGGCTATTCACCAACATTATCGCCAAGTGCATTTAAGCAATATCGCAAATGCCCATAATGACAATACCCATAACGACAAGCAGCAAATTATCCTACAGCCTTATCAATCAATAATTTTTGAAGTAGAGAAAAGTGAATAATTAAACAAATCACCCTGAATAGGTGTAAATAAAGATAAATAATCACCCGATATTTCGATATCAATCATAATCGGGTGATAGTTATTAAATTAAGCATTTAATTACGTTGAGTATTATTAATTGATAACTTAATAATACTATTCAAAAACAAATCAACTCATTGTTAAATAACGAATTTAACAACTTTTAAAGCTAAATATGTGAAGCCTATCAAATACAAATTAAATAATTTAAGTAAAGTTTAAATTGCTCATTTCACTTTTCTTGAGGTTATTTATTTGCCAACTAATAATCGCGAAGTTATTTCTCAAATAACTTCAGGGCGTCGTTCTGCTGAAATATCTTCCGCAGAAACCCAAGCAATTAAAAAGCACACTGATGGCTTTGGCACTCTCATTCGTGACATAGATGGCTGGCTACTGGCAGAAGGCACCCATCTACGTCCCTATGAATGTCTTGGTGCCCACCCCGTCAACTTCGACGGTGTTGATGGGGTAATTTTTTCTTTATGGGCGCCCAATGCTCAACGGGTCTCAGTTGTTGGCGAATTTAATCAGTGGGATGGGCGTATTCACCCAATGACATTGCGCCATGAGGTGGGTATTTGGGAACGGTTTATTCCTGATGCAAAAATTGGGCAAGCGTATAAATATGAATTACAAGATAACCGAGGCTATATACGGGTCAAAGCCGACCCTTACGCACTGAAAAGTGTGCTATTTCCCCATGTAGAATCAGTGATAACGGCCTTGCCAGACAAACAAACTCCACTGCACTCCGCCAGCGCAAATTCGCCACTTTCCGCGCCAATCTCAATTTACGAAGTGCATTTAGGCTCTTGGCGCCGTCACCCGCACAACAATGGCTGGCTAAGCTACCGACAACTGGCGGAGCAACTTATTCCTTATGTGGCGGAAATGGGGTTTACCCATCTGGAGCTGCTGCCCATCAGCGAACACCCGTTTGATGGCTCTTGGGGCTACCAACCTATCGGACTCTATTCCCCAACCTACCGTTTTGGTGGCGTTGAGGATTTTCTCTACTTGATTCAAACCGCCCACCAGCATCACCTTAAAGTGATCCTCGATTGGGTACCTGCCCATTTTCCCAATGATGAATATGGGTTAATCCAATTTGATGGTACCGCGCTGTATGAATATGCGGATCCGCGCGAAGGCGTCCACCAAAACTGGCATACCTTGATTTATAACTACAGCCGCTATGAAGTGGCTAACTTTTTGGCAGGCAATGCCCTCTATTGGCTAGAGCGTTTTGGTGTCGATGGGCTGCGTGTCGATGCGGTTAGCTCAATGATCTACCGCGATTACAGCCGCGAAGAAGGAGAATGGGTACCCAACAAATGGGGTGGCAAAGAGAACCTCGAAGCTCTCGATTTTCTACGTTATACCAACCAAATTGTTAAACAGAACTGCCCCCATGCGTTAATGATAGCCGAAGAGTCAACCGCCTTTCCCAATGTCACAGGCTCGGTTGAAAATCACGGTTTAGATTTTGATTTCAAATGGGATTTAGGCTGGATGCATGACACTCTGCGCTATATGTCCCTTGACCCGATTTACCGTCAATATCATCACCAACAAATGACCTTTGGTATGTTTTACGCCCACAAAGAACACTTCGTTTTACCTCTTTCCCACGATGAAGTGGTACATGGCAAAGGGTCACTTCTCAGCAAAATGTCGGGCGATACATGGCAAAAATTTGCCAATTTACGAGCTTATTATGGATTTATGTGGGGTCATCCCGGTAAAAAATTGTTGTTTATGGGAGGAGAATTCGCCCAAGGGCGAGAGTGGGATCACGACACGGGGCTAGATTGGCATTTACTGAACCCTGAATATGATGGCTGGCATACCGGTGTACAGCACCTTGTACGCGATTTAAATCACTGTTATCAGCAGCATCCACCTCTGTACCAGCTCGACGACTCCCCACAAGGCTTCGAATGGTTGGTCGTTGATGACCATCAAAATTCAGTATTCGCCTTTGTACGGCGCGATGCTAACAATCATGAAATTCTGGTGGTCACCAACTTCACCCCCGTTCCCCGCGAAAACTACCGCATTGGCGTTCACCAATCGGCTTGCTACCAAGAAATTATCAATACCGATTCTCACTATTATCGTGGCAGTAATGTGGGCAATCAGGGGGCAATATCCACCCAGCAAATAGCGGCTCACGGTAAAAATCACTCCCTAAATATTACGCTTCCCCCTTTGGCTACCCTGTATTTGAAACGGGCGGATTTGGAAACGGGAGGCACCGAATGACACATTTTAATTTTCGGCAAGGTCACGCTTCCCCCCTTGGCAGCCACATGGACGAACACGGCGTCAATTTTGCGGTCTATAGCGAACATGCAGAACACATTGACCTGTGCGTGTTGGACTCACTCGGTGATGAAACTCGTTACTCGCTCTATCGGGGGGATAACCATATTTGGCATGGTTATTTAATGGGGGAAAAAGCGGGTCTGCATTATGGTTATCGCGCCAGCGGGAAATGGGAACCGCAAGCAGGATTATTTTTTGATGAAGCCCACTTACTGATTGACCCTTACAGCCGCGAACTCAGTGGTAAACAGCATCCTTACTCCGTCGTCAGCCATGACCCGTATGACTGGCAAGGGGATACGCCTCTTCATACTCCATGGTCAAAAACCGTGATTTATGAAGCCCATGTTCGGGGGCTTACCATGCTACACCCTGACATTCCACTAGCCCTGCGTGGTAGCTATGCGGCTCTCGCACACCCTTGCATAGTCCAGCATTTAACGCGACTTGGTGTAACGGCACTGGAGCTGCTCCCTGTGCAATTTCATCTGGATGAACCGCGATTACAGGCTAAAAATCTCACTAATTATTGGGGCTATAACACGCTGGCACCGTTTGCGATTGAGCCTCAGCATTGGTCTGGGCAAGCAGGCTCTACGCCACTGCGTGAGTTTCGCGATATGGTCAAAGCCCTGCATCGTGCTGGCATTGAAGTTATCCTCGATATTGTGTTTAACCACACGGCCGAATTAGACCGCTCTGGGCCTTGCTTATCGTTTAGAGGGTTAGATAACCCCACCTATTACTGGTTAAGTGAAAATGGCGAATATGCAGATTGGGCGGGCTGCGGCAATACATTGAAATTGTTCCACCCCACCGTAAGCCAATGGGTGCTGGACTGCCTGCATTTTTGGGCAATTGAATGCCATGTTGATGGCTTTCGCTTTGATTTATCCACGATATTGGGGAGAACGCCGGAATTTAATTCCCATGCTCCACTGCTTAAGGCTATCAGCCAAGACCCCATTCTTGGGCAGCTTAAGTTGATTGCCGAACCTTGGGATCTCGCCAACAACGGTTACCAACTGGGGCAATTTCCACCGCCTTTTGCCGAATGGAATGACCAATTTCGCAATGATTGCCGTCGTGCTGTTTTGTATCAAGATATTCCTATCGGTACCTTGGCAAGTCGCCTTGCAGGCTCGCGGGACTGCTTTTTACAGAATGATCGTCCTAGTTTTGTTTCAATTAACCACATCACCGCCCACGATGGCTTTACCCTGCGAGATTTGGTCAGTTTTAATCACAAGCATAACCATGCCAATGGTGAAAATAACCAAGATGGCACCAACCACAACAACAGTCATAATCATGGTTTTGAAGGGTTAAATGCCCCCGAGAAAATAGCGCGGGAACGCCAAAAGAGCCAGCGTCATTTATTAAGTTTGCTGTTCTTGTCATTAGGCACTCCGATGCTACGTGCAGGAGATGAATTAGGGCATAGCCAACAAGGGAATAATAACGCTTATTGCCAAGATAACCCGATAAGCTGGCTTAACTGGCAGGAAGCCGATCACTCGCTTATGGAATTTACCGCACAACTCGCCGCATTGCGCCAGCAGATCCCTGCACTGACGTCGGGGCAATGGTGGCATTCACTGCCACCCAATAAAACCGTTGAGTGGCTAAATGCCCAAGGCTCCCCCACCCCCCTTGAACAGTGGCAGCAATCATGCCCCATGCAAGTGTTACTTTCTGATCAATGGCTATTACTGATTAATTTCACTGAGCAGCCCCATTCGCTCACGCTTCCCGAGGGGAATTGGCACCCTGTCCCGCCTTTTCATTTCCACTTGCTTAGCCCTATTCCCCCAAAAACCTTCGTGGTCATGCAGCGCCACGATTTTTCGCCAAGTGATCATTAAGGAATTGATATGTCAGAGAAAACACCTTTTTATGCCTACCCAGATCCCATTTCGAGGCAGCTATTAGCCAAAGAACTTCCGAGCAATACGGTTGCGCTTATTTTGGCGGGTGGTAAAGGTTCTCGTCTCAAGGCCCTGACTCAGAAGCAGCCAAAACCTTCGCTCCACTTTGGCGGGAAATTTCGAATCATTGATTTCACCTTATCTAACTGTATTAATTCAGGAATTTATCGCGTCGGTATACTGACCCAATACTATTCCCATCACTTAATCCAACATATTCAGCACAGTTGGTCATTTCTAAACGGGAAAACCAATGAGTTTATTGAAATATTCCCTGCTCAACAAAAACAGAATACCGAAGATTGGTACCAAGGTACCGCCGATGCCATCTTTCAAAATCTCGATGTTATTAGCCAATATCAAGCCAAATACATCATTGTGTTAGCTGGGGATCATATCTACAAAATGGATTATTCCCGCATGTTGCTCGACCATGTGGAAAAAGGGAGCCAATGCACAGTGGCCTGTATTGAAGTGCCTTGTAGCCAAGCCTCTGAATTTGGCATTATGGACATTAACGATGACGAACAAATCATTAATTTTATTGAAAAACCTCAATTTCCCCCATCGATGCCGGGGAAGCCTTATGCCACATTAGCCAGTATGGGCGTTTACGTTTTTGATGCCCAATACCTCTACCAATTACTCGCTGAAGAGCAGCAACAGCAGAATACACAACATGATTTTGGTAAAAACTTAATCCCTAAGGCGGTACAGCAAGGCAAGGCTTGGGCGCATCCGTTTAGCCGCTCCTGCGTCTATTCTGATTTTAATATGGGTGCATTACCCTACTGGCGCGACGTAGGTACCATTGATGCTTACTGGAATGCCAATATTGACTTAGTTTCAGCGAAGCCCGATCTGGACATGTATGATCCCCATTGGTCGATTCGGACGGGGCACTCCCCATTGGCACCAGCTCGGTTTATTCAAGGTGAGTCGCTGCAATCTCCCCAAATTACCAACACATTGATTAATGCAGGCTCCATCGTCGAAGACGCCAAAATCGCTAACTCCGTCATTTTCCAAAATGTCCGTGTGAATGCTCACAGCCAACTCGATGCCTGCGTGATCCTCCCCGATGTCTCTATTGGATACGCCTGCCGCTTACAACGCTGCATTATTGATAGCGGCTGTGTGTTACCCAACAAGCTAGTTATTGGTGAAGATCCACAATGGGATGCCCAACATTTCTACCGTTCTGAAGGTGGCGTCGTCCTTGTCACTCAAACAATGCTCGATAAACTTGCCGCTTAAAGGAGACTCAGATGCGCATACTTCATGCTGGCTCAGAACTATTTCCCCTTATCAAAACAGGCGGTTTAGCGGATGTGCTCGGCGCATTACCCCAAGCTCAAATCGCTGAAGGGGCGGATGTCCGTATCGTATTACCCGGTTTTCCAGCGCTACTGGATGCCGTTCACCACACCTTGGTTGGCCACCATATCGATACATTTGCAGGCCCCATCACTCTACGTTTTGGCCATTATGATGGTGTCGGCCTCTATTTAATTGACGCCCCGCATCTCTATCAGCGTACAGGCAGCCCCTACCACGACAATAATCAACAAGAATACAGGGACAACTATCTGCGCTTTGCTTTATTAGGCTGGATAAGCAGCGAACTTGCCTGCGGTTTTGATGCCGATTGGCGACCCGACATTATTCACGCCCACGACTGGCATGCGGGACTATGCGCCGCCTATCTCGCCGCCAAAAATTACCCTGTTCCTTGCGTATTTACCGTTCATAATCTGGCTTACCAAGGGCTATTTTCGGCAATCCATTTTCCTGAGTTGCAGCTGCCTAACGGATTTTATTCCCCCGAAGGCTTAGAATTTTATGGGCAAATTTCCTACCTCAAAGCGGGGCTGTTCTACGCCAATAAAATCACCTTTGTCAGTCCCACTTATGCCAAAGAAGTTACCACTCCTGAATACGGTTATGAGCTCGCCAATTTACTTAAGCTGCGCCAATCTCAAGAGGATATTTTGGGGATCTTAAACGGCGTGGATTACCAAGTTTGGGATCCACAACTTGACCCGTTGATCCCCCATAATTACGGCCGCCAAAATATGCTTGGCAAAGCCATCAGTAAAATGACCCACCAACGAGAAAACAAACTTAATGTCACCGATAAAGTGCCACTTTTCGGCGTTGTCAGCCGCCTCAGTACACAAAAGGGGTTAGACCTCTTGCTAGAAGTGATCCCAGATTTACTGCACCGAGGCGGGCAACTGTCGGTTTTAGGCAGCGGCGATGCCGATTTGCAGCAAGCCTTTGAGCAACTCGCCTACCAATACCCAAAACAGGTTTCGGTACTGATTGGTTATGACGAACCCCACGCCCATAAATTGATTGCTGCCGCTGATGTGATTGTGGTGCCTAGCCGCTACGAACCTTGTGGGCTAACCCAACTTTATGGTCTGAAATATGGCACTCTCCCACTGGTTCGCCACACAGGCGGGCTAGCCGATACTGTCACCGATTGCTCCCTCGAAAATTTGGCAGATCGCACGGCAACCGGTTTTGTCTTTCATGACTATCACGGTTATCGCTCCCACCATGGAAAAGCCACCGAACTCAATGATGCTGTGCGTCGCGTTTTCGCTCTGTGGAATGAACCGACTCGCTGGAAACGCGTACGCCGCCAAGGTATGCAGATGGATTTTAGCTGGCAGGCTTCCGCCAGAAAATACCTTGCGCTATACCAAAACTTAATAACCCCAATGGCTGGAGGATATGAACATGAATAACCCATTTACTATCCAAAATCGTCAACAGCGAGTCGATGCGTTAGTCGATTCCATCCAGACCAAATTAAAATTTATGGTCGGCAAAGATCCAATAATTGCCACGCAACATGACTGGCTAAATGCCATCTCCTACGCCATCCGCGACTTAACCGTTGACCGTTGGCTACGCGCCATTCGCCGTTCTCTATCTCAATCGGATCGTGCGGTTGCCTATCTTTCAATGGAGTTTCTAATTGGCCGCACCCTTTCCAATACTTTATTAAATTTAGGCATGTATGAAGATGTAGCTGATGCTTTGAAAAAAATGGGCTTTGAACTAAGTGCTATTTTAGAAGAAGAGGATGACCCCGGTTTAGGCAATGGCGGTTTAGGGCGTCTTGCCGCCTGCTTTTTAGATTCCCTCGCCACCTTAAAAATCCCTTCCGTTGGGTTTGGTATTCGCTACGAATATGGCATGTTCCAACAAAATATTATTGATGGTCAACAAGTTGAGTCCACAGACCGCTGGCTACAATATGGCAATGCATGGGAGTTTCCACGCTATAACCTTAGCTATAAGATCCGTTTTGCTGGTCGCCTTCAGCAAGAGGGCAAAATCGTTCGTTGGGTGGAAACTGAAGAAGTGCTTGCTCGCGCCTATGACCAAATCGTGATGGGCTATGGTTGCGACGCCACCAACACTCTGCGCCTGTGGTCAGCCCATGCCACTAATGAAATGAACATCAACAAATTTAACCAAGGGGAATACTCGGCCGCCGTTGAAGATAAAAATTTCTCTGAGAATGTCTCTCGCGTGCTCTACCCCAATGACTCTACGGAATCAGGGAAAATTTTGCGTCTTGGGCAAGAGTATTTTCTTGTATCAGCAACCTTGCAGAATATCCTCGATGTTCATTACCGAGTCCACGGCACGTTAAGTAATCTTGCCGATAAAGTGGCAATCCATCTAAATGATACCCACCCCGTTTTAGCGATTCCTGAACTGATGCGCTTGCTGATAGATGAACACGAATATGAGTGGGAAGCCGCATGGCAAATGAGTGAAAGAATCTTTTCCTACACCAATCACACTCTGATGGGAGAAGCATTAGAACGATGGTCTGTGGACCTTCTCGGGCGATTGCTCCCTCGCCATCTACAAATTATCTTTGAAATAAACGACCACTTTCTCACTGAGATCAAACAGCGTTACCCCAATAACCCAGAACTTTTAACCCGCCTATCTCTGATTGATGAATCCCATGGACGCTATGTTCGCATGGCATGGCTTGCCGTCGTGGGTAGCTACCAAATAAATGGTGTGTCAAAGCTGCATTCTGAGCTCATGACTCAAGAAATTTTCGCTGATTTTGCCAAAGTATTTCCTAAGCGTTTTAGCAATATCACCAATGGCATTACCCCACGCCGCTGGCTGGCGTTGTGCAATAAACCCCTGGCAAGCTTGATTGATGAAACCATCGGTGAAAGTTGGCGGGAAGATCTCACAGAGCTTTCGCGCCTACAGCAACGCACCGATTTTCCTCTATTTATTGAGCGGTTAAAAACCTGCAAATTAGAAAACAAAGTTGCTCTCGCCGACTATATCGCTAAAAGCGTCAATATCATCGTCGACCCTCACGCTATGTTCGATGTACAAATTAAACGTATTCATGAATATAAACGCCAATTACTCAATATCTTGCAAGTCATTGGACGCTACCAGCGTATCTTGCAACTTCCCGAAAAAAATTGGGTTCCGCGCGTGGTGATTTTTTCAGGAAAAGCCGCCTCATCCTACGTTAACGCCAAAATGATTATCCGACTTATCAATGATGTCGCTAACGTGATTAACCATGACGCCCGAATTAAAAACCGCTTAAAAGTGATTTTTATTCCGAATTACAGCGTGAGCTTAGCGGAGTTAATCATTCCCGCCACCGACTTATCTGAGCAGATATCCCTTGCAGGAACTGAAGCTTCTGGAACAGGTAATATGAAATTTGCCCTCAATGGCGCATTGACCATCGGCACATTAGACGGTGCTAATATTGAAATTCGCGAACATGTTGGCGAAGACAATATGTTTATCTTTGGGCATACCGCCGAGCAAGTTAACGCGATTCGCACACAAGGCTATGACCCACGAAAGATTTACCAAGATCATGAAGATCTGCACAATGTCCTCAATTCCCTCGTTTCGGGCATTTTCAGCCCTGATGACCCTAACCGCTATTACTCGCTTTATGATTCTCTGATTAATTTTGGAGACCATTATCAATTGCTTGCCGATTACCACTCTTACGTTCAAGCCCAAGATGCCGTCGATAAGCTATACCAAAACCCAACGTTATGGACGCAAAAAACCCTCAATAATATTGCTAATATGGGCTATTTCTCTTCCGATAGAACCATAAATGAATATGTTGAAAAGATATGGCGAATGAAACCCACTCAGTGAAATAAAAAATATGATTAAACAGCCCAAAGATTTAACGCAAATACTCTTATCAGGTTTAAAACTTTGAAGATCAATAAAATGCATCAATACGCTGTATATGGGTATTTTTGCAGTTTTATCATTCGATAATTTTATTTTTATATTGAAAATATACTTAATTATGTTTTCCACTTATTTAAATTTAAATAAACTTAATTAATTAAAGCTTAATTACATAAAAAAAATCAAATCAAAACCCCTGTTCATTATTTTATTAATGACATTCACTTACCATTGTGATTAGTATAATTAAAGCCTAATAGCAAAAATTCAATATCTACGTAAACTTTACGCAGATTAATTAACCCTACACGCAGCAATGCTATATTTCATAGGAAGTCATTATGAATAAAGTTTATAAAACTATTTAGAACGACGCGATAAAGTCGTGGGTTGCCGTACCTGAAATAACGCAATCCGGATCTAAATTAAAAAATTCAACAGACAATAAGATTAATCCAAAAAATAGTAAAAAAGAAAATATTATAAGAATATTCAGTATAAAAAATATTATCATTACTTTATCCGGTCTATTTCCATTAATTGCTAATGCAGTGGTTAGTGATAAATTAACAGTAAGAGTCGATGACGACGTAAATATGGTTGCCGTTTATAACATCGATATTTATAAAAAATATTTTCCCAATGCTAAATGGAATCCGGATAACTTATCTAACCTTTATTTATCTGAAACCATTGTTGTAGGAAAAGATTCATCTATAGCGAACTCATCAACAGATTCAAGAACGACCGCCACAGGCGGAACCGTTGTTTTTGGTCCAAACTCAGTCGCTTATGGTTTTGGTAACACTGCATTTGGTGCCGGAACTTATGTCAGCTCAGGCGGTACTGCGGTGGGAGTTGCAACCATCGCAAATAACTTAAGTACCAGCGTTGGGCGCAGTGCGGTTGCTGAAAATAATGGTGTCGCGATTGGTCGAGCTGCATTAGCATCCGAGAGCGCAGAAGGAGGGGTTGCTATCGGTGTTTCCAGTAAAGCGACCGCCAATAATGCCGTCGCGATTGGTCGTTCTTCCGTGGCTTCAAATGTGAATGAAGTCTCCTTTGGTAACGATACAATAAAACGTAAGCTCACCAATATTGATGCGGGTAGCGCAGATAATGACGCAGTTAACTTTAAACAACTTTCTGCTACCAATGCGAATGTCACTAAGAATACTCAAGATTTAATTGATGCAAATAATGCATTAAATACTGCAAAAACAAATTTAACTAAGCAGATCAGTGATAATAAAACTGATGCTAACAACCAAATAACCACCGTAAATAATAAAATAACCCAGATTAATAATGGGGAAATAGGTATTGTTAAATTTAACGATGCTAATAAATTTATTAATGTTGCGAGTGATAAACTTGGGAAAATAGTCAACTTTACAGGTTTAGATGGTGACCGTAAATTAACGGGCATTGATAAAGGCACGGAAAATAACGATGCCGTTAATGTCAGCCAATTAAATGAAACTAATGCATTAGTCGCCAAGAACACTACCGATATCGCGGGCAACAAAACCGCTATCGATAAAAACACTACCGATATCGCCGACAACAAAACCGCTATCGATAAAAACACTACCGATATCGCCGACAATAAAACCGCCATCGATAAAAACACTACCGATATCGCCGACAATAAAACCGCCATCGATAAAAACACGACCGATATTGCTGATAACAAAACCTCGATTGATAAGAACACCACCGATATCGCCGACAATAAAACCGCCATCGATAAAAACACTACCGATATCGCCGATAACAAAACCGCTATCGACAAGAATACGTCTGATATCACCAGCAATACCGCAGCCATTGATAAAAATACCCAAGACATCTCCAAACAAGGTGATGCGCTGAAAGATATCTCCACCAACTTAGAATCCGGTACCTTAGGGCTCGTCCAGCTGTCTGCCAACGGCGAAGAAGTGATCCTCAGTGATAAAGCCAAAAATGCCAACGCGTTTAATATTGGCAATAAAACCCTGAACGGTGTTTTGGCGGGTAAATTAAGTGCCGACTCTACTGAAGCGGTAAACGGTAGCCAGTTGCACGCCACCAATCAAGCTGTGACAGCGAATACCACTGCGATCGCTGATAACAAAACTGCTATCGATAAAAACACCAACGATATCAAGAAAAATACAGCGGACATATCCAAACAAGGCGAAACACTGAAAGATATCTCCAGCAACTTGGAGTCCGGTACTTTAGGGCTTGTTCAGTTATCGGCGAACGGTGAAGAAGTAATATTGAGCGAAAAAGCCAAAGATGCCAAAGCGTTTAATATCGGAAATAAAACCCTGAACGGCGTGAAAGCGGGTAAATTAAGTGCAGATTCCACCGAAGCGGTGAACGGCAGTCAGCTCTATGCCACCAATCAAACGGTGAAAACCAACACTGACAATATTATCAAGAATACAAACGCTATCAGCCAAAATACCCAGGATATCGTAGAAAATAAAAACGCGATTACCACGATCACCAAAAACATTGATTCTGGCTCGTTAGGATTAGTGCAATTAAGTGCTGATAACCAAAAAATCGTATTGAATAGCAAAGCTGATAGCGCCCGAGTGTTTGAATTTAACAACCGGACATTAAGCGGCGTATCGGCAGGTCGTGTAGCGGCTGACTCTACAGAAGCTGTCAATGGCAGCCAATTGCACACGACTAACCAAAGCGTAGCTAAAAATACGCAAAAAATTCAAGAAAATAGCGATAAAATAGCGCAACACGATACGGCGATTGCGCAAAATACCAAAGATATCCAAGCCAATACCGATAAACTGACGCAGCATGACAAAATGCTTAACCAGAATAGCCAAGATATTAAGGAAAACACCAACCGGCTAAACGAGCACGATAAGGAAATTGCTCAGAGTAAACAGGATATTAAAGCGAATACGGAAAAACTGGCTGAGCATGATAGTGCCATTAGTAAAAACACCAGCGATATTCAGAAAAATACGGCGGCATTAGATAAACAAGGTAGTGAAATTGCGCGTTTATCCTCAGAAATGGGAGATGCCGGAGCGCTGAAAATGAGCCGTGACGGTGAAAGTATCAACCTCAGTGATAAGGCAAAAAACGTCAAATCCATCAATTTTGGCGACAAACAACTTTCCGGTATTGCCGATGCGAAAAATGACAGCGATGCCGTCAATTTAGCGCAAATGAAACGTGGTAATGCCGAAACCTTAAAATCTGCGAACACTTACACCGATGAACGAGTCAATCAGTTGGGTGAATTTACAGAAAATGGGTTAAATCGCCTGAATACCAAAATTGATGATTTAGACAAAAAAGTCGACAAAGGTTTTGCTGCGAATGCCGCACTATCCGGTTTATTCCAACCGTATGGCGTAGGAAAAATGAACTTAACGGCGGGTGTCGGGGGTTATAAAGATGAATCTGCAGTCGCTGTCGGTATGGGGTATCGCATTAATGAAAATGTCGCTATCAAAGGGGGAGTCGCCGCATCAACGGGTACAGGTTCTTCCACTATGTACAACGCGTCAGTGAACTTTGAATGGTAGTGTGAGTTGATATATGAAGGGGAATACTGCTTGTATTCCCCTTTTTGCTATTAATACTCGCTGTAATCCACTTCTTCGTCATTCAGCTCAACCATGACGTCGAAATGTTCCATGATGTCCATAAACGGTTCGAAAATACCGGAAGGAATTAAGATCTCATGGTAGGCATCATTGCCGGAAGTCAGACCCAATAAATAGTAACCAAGGGCTTGTAGTTGCTGATTAGCGCGAACAAAAATTTGGTCTGGTCTTAAATCGTTTTTAGGGTCTTTAACGGCAAAATCTAGCTGAATATCCAACCCTTCAACGTCAACAGCGTCTTCCAAGAAACTCACCGCAGATTCACTGTCTTTCCAGTCTATCCAAAAGCTGTTTCCCATATTCGACCTGACAATAAGATCTGCCATTAAATAGCCAATTTCACCCTCTTCGATACGCTCGACGAACCCCTCTTCGTCCTCACTGATCGACTCTTTTAACTCTTCCTCAAATGAAGAGATATCCGTTTCCATATTCTCGATTGAATCTGGATTTAACAGCTTCGCCAGCTTGTTAACCACCTGCATAATGTCATTGAAATGGTCGAGCGCTTCTGGGTTCATGCCCTGCATCGTTATTCCTTATTTTTAGCGTAATTGGCTGTATTTTCACTAAAATAGGTGATTCGGTATATCGAATAATTCCGATATTTACAGTGAATTAGCCCTGCACTGGTGTGCAAATCTCGATCAAAAAGCCATTTAGGTCATGAACATAACCTATCGTTTGTCCCCAAGGCATCTCCTGCGCGTCTTGTACCAACTCAGCTCCGGCTTTAACTGCCTGAGCCAACGCGTTTTGTACATTATCAGTCTCAAAAGCAAGTTCAAAAACAGGGGCGTGCGGATTAGGACCAACCGCGCCTTTACCGAGTTGATTCATTAACGCCAATGAAGAAAATGAAATTGTTGTGCTACCAGTATCCAGCTCGCCATAATCACCACTTTCATGGAGAAACAATTTTTTAAAACCAAAAGCTTGTTGGTAAAAATCGAGGGTTTTCTCTACATTCTCGACATACAAAATAGCGTATTTGAATTTCATTATTTTCTCTCACGTCATAGGAAGTATTAGATAGGGAGTATTAGGCTTTGTCGCTATCAAATTGCTTGGCGACATCCACCAGCCATTTTCGGATCACTTTTTCATCAGATTCACTCACTCCACTTAATAACCTATTTTCAGTGGACTTAACAGCCCCTTTGCATTGACGTAATAATGCTTCCCCTAATTGGGTTATTTCAATAATTTGGATCCGCCCATGCTCCGGGTGCGGCAACTTAGAGATCATTCCCGCCTTTTCGAGATTTTTCACAATCACACTCATAGTCTGCGGCGTTAATAATGATAGCCTCGCTAAATCAGCCCCTGAGGCTTTAGGATATTCTGCAACCATTAACAACACAGAAAATTGAGGAAGCGTTACTCCCACATCCTGCAAAACTTGCTCCATGCGAATACGATGAGCCGCATGAGCCTGTCGCAGTAAATAGCCAATATGACCTGATTCCCCACGTTTGCCTTCCCCTATTTCAGGGATCATCGATGTATTAACTTTTGACTTGCGCATAATGTAAGAATTCGAATATTATTATCAGAGTTCTTATATTATCCGTTTGGAGCACAGAATGAAACCTGAAATTATTGGAAGAAGTGATTGGAATCAGTTTGAAAAAATCGCCCCTGAAGTCGTTGCCGCGATGGGAGAACTGGGAAAAGCCGTTAGCAATTCAGGGCTTGAAAAACCACTTACTGAGTTACTGAAAATACGCGTATCCCAAATCAACGGTTGTGCGTTTTGCCTTCAATATCACTTAAACTTAGCCCGTAAATTGGGGATTGAAGCCGCTAAATTGGATCTCTTGCCAACTTGGCGTGATGCCGGTATTTATACGCCTCGCGAACAAGCCGCGCTCGCTTGGGCAGAATCACTAACTTTAATGGCTGCTCAGCATGTTTCTGATGATGTTTATCAAGCACTACAGAATGAATTTACTGAATCCGAAATTGCGTTTCTAACCTCAGCGATTGGAGCGATTAATGCTTGGAACCGTATTGCGGGTGCTCTGCAATTCGCGCCACCAATTCCTAAATCGAGTTTGTAAAATCATGCATCCCAAGGTGAATATCGCCCTTGGGATGGTTGATTAACGGCTATACCGCTGCTGAATAAATTGCGCGCACAGCATCAAGGTTAAGCTTATCAATACCGCCAGACAGGCCATCGCCATACCGCTGCCAATGGAACCTTGCTCAAACTGGCGCCAAACAAAAATCGACACCGTTTGCATGCCAGCAGGAGCCAGTAACAGCGAGGAAACCAGCTCTCGTGATGCCACCGCAAACACCAACATCATCGCCGCCACTAAGCTCGGTAAAACCAACGGAAATAAAATCAGTCTCAGTGACGTCATTAACCCTGCACCATGAACCCGTGCCGCATCGGATAAACTGCCGCCAATTTGCGTGAATGCCGCACTGCAATAACGCACAGGATAAGGCAGTAGTAAGCAACTATAGGCCAGCAATAAAATTCCCCAAGTATGATAGGGCGTGATGGGCCAAAACGGTTGATTCCACGCCAAAATAAGCCCCACTGCGACCACAATACCGGGAATGGCTATTGGCAGTAACGAGAGCCCATCCAGCAATGCGGCACCACGGATCCGCTGCGCGACGACCAGCCATGCACATAAAAAGCCCAATGTCCCCGTCAATATCGCGGTTGCCGTTGCGAGAGACACACTCGTCACTAATGCATCGAGGGCTTCTGTGTGGCTATTTAACAGTCCAGCAAAATGCCGGAGCGTTAGGTTATCCAGCGTCAATCCGCCAGAAACCGTATTGGAAAATGCCGTGCCAAACATAGCCAGTAACGGCATGCCAACCGCACAAAGCGCCACGAAAGAAAACAAACACACCGCAGGAATGCGCCAAATACCCAATGAGCGAGTCACCAATACCGCGGCTTTGCCCGTATTCGTCGCCACATTACGCCCAGACACTAACGAACGCTGTAAGGTATAAGCCAATAGCGCCAAACTGGCTAACACCAACGACAGTGATGCCGCTCCCGGTAAATCAATCGGCCAATCGGCAAGACGCTGCTCGATATCCGTTGTCAGAACCCGAATACCATTCGGAGAGCCAATCGCCGAAGGAATGCCGAATTCTTCAATCGCCAAAGTGAAGACCAGCAATAAACCTGCGGCAATCGAGGGCAAAGAGAGAGGCAATGTCACTCGCATAAATGCCTGCCATGCGGATGCCCCATGAACTTGTGCCACATCCGCCAAACGGTTGCCATTCGCCGCCATACTGCGGGAGACCGAAAAATAGAGCACCGGAAACAGATTTAACGACATAATCACCACCATGCCCCCAAGGGAAAACAGGGCGCTACCGGGGCTGATGCCAAATAGTTGCTGAGAATAACCATTCGGTTGCAGGGTTAACATCCATGAAAGCCCTGCGATATAAGGTGGAATTAAAAATGGGATCAAAAACAGTAAGTCCCAAACACGGGCAAAAGGCAGGTTAAATAAGCCACGTAAAGCCCCTAATGGGATCGCTATCACGGCACTTACCAGCGCCACACCTAAACCCAGTAAAAACGTATTTTGCAGTAAATTTACCAGTGCCGGTTCATTAAATAGATGGGTAATCGGCTGGAAAATTTGGCTGAAATCCCCTTGTCCAAAATACGGAAATAGCGCTTGTAACACAATAAAACTCAAGGGAATAATCACTAAAATCGCCAAGGCGATTAAGATCGAAAATGGCAATAAACGACGTGTCATCATCAGAAAATCAGCTCCTGCTGGGTCGCTAATGCCACCCAGCGGCGAGGAAGAGAAAACCGTTAGCGGAAAATACCGCTAAAGCGAGATAACACGCTGCTGCGCTCTGCGCTGTCGGTAGTCGGTTCTGGCAACAGTTTTAACGTCGAAAAATCAGGCCGCTTGCCAGCAACATCCGTTCTGGCTGGCATTAACCAGGCATCTGCCACGATTTTCTGACCTTCAGGGGAGAGCACGTAATCAACAAAAGCTTTAGCTTCATTTTGCTGTTTACTGCTATTTAAAATCATCATGGGACGTGGCGCGATGGCCGTTCCACTACTTGGGAAAATCACCTCGATGGATTCACCTTCCGCGATGCTACCGTAAGCCACATAGTCGACTGCACCAAATACAGCCGCTTTTGCTCCTTGCAACACAGGCGTTAACGCTTGCGCATTCGGGCCAGAAATCACCATTCCATTAGCTTTTAATTCAGAGAATAGCGTCCATGCGGCATCTGGTTTCGCATTCTGTAATCCCAACAATAAGTCTAACGATGCCCCTGACAATGCAGGGTCTGGCATGGTGACTTTGTCTTTAAAAACTGGCTGAGCTAGATCTGCCCAATCTGTTGGCTTCGGCGTGCCACTTTTACTGTTCCAAACAATCCCCAAGGCGGAGATCCCTTGTGCCACATAGTATGGTGTTTTGAATTGCGCAGGCACTTTTTCGGCATTTGGGCTTTCATACGCCAGTAACCAGCCTTTTTGCTGAAGGTCTACCGCGGTATCCCATGAGGCAGAAATCAAGACATCCGCACGCGGGTTGGCCTGTTCCGCTTCTAAGCGCGCCATCACCTTGCCAGTCGTTGCCTGAAACACATCCACTTTCACGCCCGTTTGCTTTTCATACCCCGCGGCTAGCTGTTTTGCCATCGCCCCTGGCCCTGCGGTGTAGACGGTCAAGGCATGGGAAGAAACGGAAAATAGTGCGCAGGATAATCCTAAACTCATTGCGATACCTTTCATGGAAAAATGGTTTGATAACATCAGCTTTTGCATAACAGAGTCTCTCTTCATAAGGTGGCCAAACTGTCTATTTTGCCGTTTTGCATATGAGCGATTTGATGCGCCAATGCATGGGCTTCTGCAGGATCGTGAGTGACATAAACGGCGGTAATTTCTAATGCGCGAAGTAGCTGCGCCATCTCATCACACAGAGAACGGCGTAAAGCAACATCAAGGTTAGAAAGGGGTTCATCAAACAATAAAATTTCAGGTTCCGCGATAATGGCGCGGGCTAATGCCACCCGCTGCTGCTGACCGCCAGAGAGGTCGGCAGGTTTACGCTTGGCAAAACCTGCTAATCCAACCCGCTCTAAGGCTTGGTTCACCCTATCCTCTATCGCTTGACGCGCCACTTTGCGCATACGTAAAGGAAAAGCCACGTTCTGAAATACGGTCATGTGAGGCCAAAGTGCATAATCTTGAAACACCATACCGAGATTGCGCTGTTCCGGCGGGACAAGTCGCTGGGCACTTGCGACCAGCTTTTCATTCAATAAAATCTCGCCTGAGCTTGGTTGCAATAACCCCGCTAACAGCTTCAATAAGGTACTTTTACCGCAACCGGAGGGGCCTAATAGCGCTAAGATAGAGCCTTTTGCGACGGTCAGATCAATCCCATCCAGCACCGTTTGATGAGCAAAAACTTGAGAGAGTTTGTGAATAGAAATCATCGGATGCTGCGAGGCTAATTGCGCATTCGCTGCGTTAGCTTTTTGAAAAGCATCCTGACTCCCATTCAATGAAGAGAGTGCGTTTAACATACATTGTTATCCTCTTTGGGACTTAATCGTTATCGAGGATGCTACGAAAGGAATGGGTCAGTGAGATGACAAATTTATGATGGAATAATGACAGGGTGAATGGCATCAATGGGATTATTAATATAATAAATAAGATAGGAAAGGATGAGTTTCCTCACCCTTCCCATCATTTTATTCAGTCGTCGATTGAGCTTGATGGACTGCAATATAACGCTGATAACGCTGTGGTTTTAAGCGGCTTAAATCCACCAAAACCAAACCGTCAATGCAGTCGTTAAACGCAGGGTCGGTACCAAAATCAATAAACTGCACGCCACCTGGCTCACACAGCTCCGTATACTGTTTATACAGAGTCGGAATAGAGCAGCCAATATTGCTGAGTAAGCTTTTTAGCTTCACTAAATCTTCTTGATAGTTATTGCCATCAAACTGGGCTAAAACCTGTGGTAGTGACGCGGGATACGGCTTACGGGATTGCGCCATTGCCAGCTCCGAGGAGAAATAAAGGCGATAAAAGGCAATCAGCAAATCACGCGCAGCAACGGGCATACTTCCTGAGATAGACACAGGGCCAAATAGATAACGATATTGCGGATACTTCGCTAAATACGCGCCAATACCTAACCAAAGATAATCTAAGCCACGTTTTCCCCAATAGGCAGGCTGAATAAAACTGCGTCCTAATTCAATCCCTTGCGCCAAAATAGGCATCATGTCTTGGTTATAGTGGAACAGGCTATTACTGTAGATCCCCTCTAACCCTTTTTTCTCTAGTTGCTGCTCCGTCGGCACAAATCGGTATGCGCCCACCACTTCTAAATCCTCTTCATCCCATAAAATAAGATGGTAATAATCGTCATCGAAACTATCGAGATCGCGGCGTCGACCGGAGCCTTCCCCCACCGCACGAAATGCGATTTCCCGCAATCGCCCTAGCTCACGTAAAATCGGCGTTCGCTCTTCTTGCTGGCGCTGATAGAGGTAAATAATTTTACCATCGGGAGTGACGCCTAATTGTTCGCAAACCGCTAGCGCCTTTTTCAGTTCAATGCGATCTTCAGGTAACGCGATTGGGGCTTCACAGGTAAACAGCCCGGCTTTTCCTTTGCCTAGCAGATACACATGGCGACGAAACCGCTCTGCCAGTTCATTATCATTCGTTCGCCCGTCATACCATTGGGAAAACGGGATGCGCCCACCGATGCGTAATTTGATGCGATTATTGCGCTGCTTGAACATTTCGTTCACCAACATCAAAGCCGATAGCGGCTTATACACCAAGGATGTTGTGTAGAACAGCAGGCTGTTATGGGCTTGCACATGCACAGGAACAATCGGTGCGCGAGATTTGGCGGCTAAACGTAAAAAACCTGTGCGCCAATGACAATCACGAACGCCTTTCGTGCTCCAGCGAGAAACTTCCCCCGCAGGGAAAACAACCAAGGCCCCTTGGTTATCAAGATGCGATTGCATGCCGACGACTTGCTGGCGGTTGGTGCGATTGCCAACATTATCAACAGGAATAAATAAGCTTTGAAGTGGCTCAAGGTAACTGAGCATTTGGTTGGCGACGATTTTGACATCGGGTCTAACTGTTGCCACTGCGCGTAAAATTGCGAGCCCATCAAGGGAGCCAATCGGATGATTTGCAACAAATAAGACCAGCCCTTGGCTTGGGATATTCTCTAAATCCCCATCGCCTAATTCGCAACGGACATTCAAGTCATTCATAAACTGCTCGACAAGATCGAGCCCTTTTAAGTGCGGATAATCTTCAGCAAGCTGCTGGAAATCTCTTTCATGTAATAAACGCTTTAATAACTTCCGTTTCCAAGCGGGCAGTGTTTGCTGCGGAAAAGCACTTTCCAGTAAAGCATCAACACTAAACATAATGAAGTCCTCTCACATGCGCGTTATTGGCAAATTTAAGTCATAATAATGACGAATAAATAACCACTTTGTGACAAGATTATGAAATAAATGATGCAAGAACTATACGTCATTGTCCGAGAAATCCTCGACACTTTTGACGATTTCTTCTCCATTTAGCTTTTGTTTACTTTTCACCTAAAAATATTTTCTTTTTATTCAGTTAATTACAAATTCAGTCTTCGCTAAAAAAACTGGCACAAACCCTGCATTAGCTCTCTTGAAAGAGCGGGAAACCGCTACACAAAAATAGAGGAGCAATGTTGATGGAAAAAGTCATCACCGTCTGCCCGTATTGCGCCTCAGGCTGTAAAATCAACCTGAAGGTGGAGAACGGGAAGATCATAGGCGCTGAAGGCGCAAATGGTCACACAAATGAAGGGGAGCTTTGCCTGAAAGGTTACTATGGCTGGGACTTCATTCATGACACTAAAATTTTAACGCCGCGTTTAAAAAACCCGATGATCCGCCGTCAACGTGGTGGCAAATTAGAGGTCGTTTCTTGGGAGGAAGCCATTGAATTTGCAAGCTCCCGTTTGATCGAGCCCTTTTAAGTGCGGATAATCTTCAGCAAGCTGCTGGAAATCTCTTTCATGTAATAAACGCTTTAATAACTTCCGTTTCCAAGCGGGCAGTGTTTGCTGCGGAAAAGCACTTTCCAGTAAAGCATCAACACTAAACATAATGAAGTCCTCTCACATGCGCGTTATTGGCAAATTTAAGTCATAATAATGACGAATAAATAACCACTTTGTGACAAGATTATGAAATAAATGATGCAAGAACTATACGTCATTGTCCGAGAAATCCTCGACACTTTTGACGATTTCTTCTCCATTTAGCTTTTGTTTACTTTTCACCTAAAAATATTTTCTTTTTATTCAGTTAATTACAAATTCAGTCTTCGCTAAAAAAACTGGCACAAACCCTGCATTAGCTCTCTTGAAAGAGCGGGAAACCGCTACACAAAAATAGAGGAGCAATGTTGATGGAAAAAGTCATCACCGTCTGCCCGTATTGCGCCTCAGGCTGTAAAATCAACCTGAAGGTGGAGAACGGGAAGATCATAGGCGCTGAAGGCGCAAATGGTCACACAAATGAAGGGGAGCTTTGCCTGAAAGGTTACTATGGCTGGGACTTCATTCATGACACTAAAATTTTAACGCCGCGTTTAAAAAACCCGATGATCCGCCGTCAACGTGGTGGCAAATTAGAGGTCGTTTCTTGGGAGGAAGCCATTGAATTTGCAAGCTCCCGTTTATTAGCCATCAAAGAAAAATATGGCCCAAAAGCCATCATGACGACAGGCTCTTCCCGCGGTCCGGGTAACGAAGCTAACTTCGTGATGCAGAAATTTGTTCGTGCAGCGGTCGGTAGTAACAATATCGACTGCTGTGCTCGTGTCTGACACGGCCCTTCGGTTGCAGGTCTGCAGCGTTCGGTCGGTAATGGCGCAATGAGCAACTCAATTGTTGAAATTGAGGATACCAAATGTATTTTTGTCTTCGGTTATAACGCCGCGGACTCACATCCTATTGTCGCTCGCCGTATTTTAAAAGCGAAAGAGAAAGGGGCACAAATTATTGTCTGCGACCCGCGTTATATTGAAACCGCGCGTATTGCAGATATTCACTTACCACTGAAAAACGGTTCGAATATCGCATTATTGAATGCGTTAGCCTACGTTATCATCGAGGAAAATCTGTATGACCATGCCTTTATCGAGGCACATACCGATAAATTCGACGAATATCGTGCATTAGTCGCGCCATACACACCTGAATCAGTTGAAGAGATCACCGGCATCAAAGCCGAGGATATCCGCAGAACTGCACGGATGTACGCTAAAGCTGAAAATGCCACCATTTTATGGGGCATGGGTGTGACTCAGTTCTATCAAGGGGTAGAGACAGTTCAGTCTCTGACCAGCTTGGCATTACTGACAGGCAACCTTGGCAAGCCGCATGTGGGTGTGGGTCCTGTACGTGGTCAAAATAACGTACAAGGTGCCTGCGATATGGGCGCATTACCAAATACGCTGCCGGGCTACCAGTATGTTTCAGATAAAGCGGCACTCGAGAAATTCGCCAAATTCTGGGGCATTGACGCAATGCCGGATGAAAATGGTATTCCACTGAGTGAAGTCCCTCACTTTATCGATGAAGGCGTGCTGAAAGCACACTATGTGATGGGTGAAGATCCACTGCAAACAGAGCCGGATTTAGCAACGATCCGCCGCACGTTCGACAAACTTGAGCTGTTAATCGTGCAAGATATCTTTATGACTAAAACCGCGTCAATTGCAGACGTGATTTTCCCAGCCACTTCTTGGGGGGAACATGAAGGTGTTTATACGGCGGCTGACCGTGGTTTCCAACGCTTCTATAAAGCGGTAGAGCCTGTGGGTGATGTGAAAACTGACTGGGAAATCATCAGTTTAATGTCAACCGCAATGGGCTACCCAATGCACTACAACAACACCAAAGAAATTTGGGATGAGCTGCGTGAGCTTTGCCCGATTTATTTTGGTGCGACTTACGAGAAAATGGCGGGCTTGGCATACATTCAATGGCCATGTCGTACATTAGAAAGTGAAGGCACTGAGTACCTGTATGAAGGTGGTAATTTCGATACACCAAATGGTCGCGGTCAATTCTTCACTTGCGAATGGCGTCCACCAATCGACCAAGTCAGTGCTGAGTACCCAATGGTTCTTGCCACCGTGCGTGAAGTGGGTCACTACTCTTGCCGCTCTATGACCGGTAACTGTAAAGCCCTTGCATCTCTTGCTGACGAACCGGGTTTTGTTCAGATCAATACGGCCGATGCGAAAGCGTTAGGCATTAAGGATCAGGAACTGGTTTGGGTCTGTTCACGACAAGGTAAAGTCATCACTCGCGCCAATATCAGCGACCGCCCAAATAAAGGCGCCGTATATATGACGTATCAGTGGTGGATTGGTGCTTGTAATGAGCTGGTCGCCGAAAACTTAAGCCCGATAACCAAAACACCAGAATACAAATATTGTGCGGTGCGTGTTGAGCCAATCGCGGATCAACATCAAGCCGAGCATTATGTGGTTCAGGAGTATACGGGTATCAAGCGTCGCTTACGTGAGGCGGCCGAAGGTTTATAGTTTGTTTTAACGCTTTGCACTGTAGGAATGCGAATATAAAGCAAACCTACAGTGCAAATTATATTAAAAGCTACCGATATTAAAAATCACCTAACGATAATAAACATCGCCATTCAACAAGCGACTAAAATAAAATATTAATCGCCATTAAAAACTATTTAATAAAAAAATAACCTTCCAACAAAATAATCAACATCCTTTATTTTCACTGATTATTTTCCCTTTCCTTTTTATCTTTTCCCTTTCTCTTTCCCTTTTCCTTTTTCTTTGCCAGCTTCTACCAATCTCTAAATAATTCGCGTTGTGGCTAGGCGGCAGACGCAGCTAATCCCTAGGAGCATACATAAGTATGTGACTAGGGTTAGTAAGGATAGCCAACAACGCCACAGCGTGAAGTATGACGAGATTAAGAGATTACTGGAATAAATCCTGAACACTAACCCCCAATCTCTGCATCCTTGAAAGCAACGTCGTACGCTTCAACCCTAAGCGGGCTGCCGCCCCTCTCGCCCCTGCAACCACCCCATTGGTAGCTTTCAGCGCTTCAATAATGCGGCTTCGCTCTTCATCATCGCTTTCTGGCGCATCCGTCTGCATTTTTCGCTCTAATGAACTGGGCTTATTCAGGGCTTCTTTAATACGAGATGGTTTTGGGATATTTAGCTCATGCAATTGAATATTCAACGTATTTCCACGGGTTAAAATGACCGCACGTTCAATCACATTTTCCAGTTCTCGCACATTGCCCGGCCATGGATACAAGGATAGCTGCGCGAGAGCATCGCGAGGAATACACTCAATTTTACGGTTCATACGCTGCGCCATTTTCTTGGTGAAATAGGTCGCAAGTAGCGGAATATCTTCTGGTCGGTCACGCAATGGCGGGATCACAATCGGGAATACATTCAAACGATAATAGAGATCTTCACGGAACTCTCGGTCTTCCGTCATCGCTTTCAAGTTGCGATTGGTCGCCGCCACAAGGCGCACATCCACAGGGATAACTTTATTGCCACCAATGCGCTCAATTTCACGCTCTTGCAAAACACGCAATAATTTTGGTTGTAAATCCAATGGCATATCACCAATTTCATCTAAAAACAGCGTGCTTTTATCCGCCATTTCAAAGCGACCAATATGGGTGCTCGTCGCGCCGGTAAATGCGCCTTTATCATGCCCAAACAGGTCACTTTCCAGTAAACCCGTTGGAATTGCCGCACAGTTCATTTTAATCAGCGAGCGTTGGTGACGATGGCTAAGTTGATGAACGGCTCTGGCAATTAACTCTTTACCGGTGCCCGTTTCACCCAAGATGAGCACGGTGCTATCACTGCGAGCGACTAAATCCACTTGCTCCAATACTTCACGCATCGCCTGACTTTGGAAGACTATTTCGCTGAAACTATTGGTGTTTTGGATCTGTTCATTGAGCCATAAATTTTCATTTTTCAGGCTATCTTTGAGGCGAGTGATCTCGCCATACGCCGCGGCATTATCCACAGCAATCGCAAAACGCGCCGCGACTTGTTTCAATAAATTGCAGTTATCTTCAGTGAAAATACGGTCATCTTCATGGGATAACACCAAAACACCCAATGGCTTATGATTGAATGCCAACGGCAATAATAAGGTTTCCGTCATCCCTTCCGCGCACAGGTTTTGATACAGAGGGTCTTGAGTTTGACTATCGAGCGTTAAGCGCAGCGGTTTGTTGCTCTCTAAGACTTGAGCAAGATCCGCATGCAGTTCATTAAGATGATACTGGCTTTTTTTAACCGGTTTTGAGCGTTGATAATGGCTTGAATAACAAAGATAAACCGCTGAACTGACATTATCACAATGTAGTGGTCAACTAAAATTGGCCACGGTTTTAGAGTTTTTCCGGTATTGGTTTTCTGATTCGTTTGGTGGTAATCCACCGTTATATTCATGCGGCCTGACTTCGCTGTAATACCCGACGATATAATCCGTTATTGCATGGGCTGCTTCACTGAAGCTGATGTAGCCGGTCACCGGCACCCACTCATTTTTCAGACTTCTGAAGAAGCGCTCCATCGGGCTGTTATCCCAGCAGTTACCACGCCTACTCATACTTTGTTTTATCCGGTATCGCCACAGTAACTGTCGGAACTGCCTGCTTGTATAGTGGCTACCCTGATCACTGTGGAACATGAGCCCGGATGGCTTATTTCGTATTTCCCATGCCATTTTCAGCGCTTTGGTTGTCAGTTTGCTGTCCGGAGAAAATGACATTGCCCAGCCCACGGGTTTCCTTGCGAACAGGTCGAGTACAACGGCCAGGTATGCCCAGCGTTTACCGGTCCAGATATACGTTACGTCGCCGCACCATACCTGATTGGGCTCTGTCACTGCGAACTGTCGCTCAAGGTGGTTCGGGATAGCAATGTGTTCATGACCGCCACGTTTATACCGGTGAACAGGCTGCTGACAGCTCACCAGCCCCATCTCCTTCATTAGCCGTCCGGCAAGCCATCGTCCCATCCGGAAGCCCCTGTGTGTTGCCATTACAGCGATACTTCTTGCACCTGCTGAGCCATGACTGAGGCCGTGCAGCTCCTGAACCTGACTACGTAATACGGCTCTCCTGCCGTCCGGATTGTCAGGCCGGTTTTCCCGGTATCTATAGCTGCTGCGGTGAACTCCGAACACGCAGCAAAGAGTGGCCACAGGATAATGCGCTCTGAGTTTCCCGATCACCGAGACCTGTTCAGGGAGTCTGACATCAAGAGCGCGGTAGCCTTTTTTAATATTTCGTTTTCCATTTCAATACGTTGAATTTTTTTCTTCAGCTCACGTATCTCAATTTGTTCCGGCGTGATAGGGGATGCTTTCGGTGTTTTGCCTGCCCGTTCGTCCCGTAATTGCTTTACCCACCGCGTCAAGGTGGAAAGCCCGACATTCATGGCTTTCGCGGCATCTGCAACTGTATAGTTCTGATCCACAACCAGCTGGGCTGATTCACGTCTGAATTCTGCACTGAAATTTCGTTTTTTCATTAAGGCACCTGTGTTGTTCTGAGGTGAGCATATCACCTCTGTTCAGGTGGCCAAATTTATTAAACCACTACAAACTGATTGCGCTTCGTCCTGAGTGGGATGCAGTGAAGGTCTGTGAGGATGGTGCGACTTTATCGGAAAGTGATAAGAAAAAAGTTAAGCCGATGGAACGAGTCAAGATGATTATGACTCGTGACAAAGATGATGATAAAGCTTTGTGGAATAAGCTCGGTAGTAAAGAGTATCGTAAAGAGCTGGATCGTCAGTTCAAAAATGACAAATCGAACTTCAAAATCGCGATTGTCGTGGATATGTGGCTGACGGGCTTTGATGTACCGTTCCTCGATACCATCTACATTGATAAGCCATTGCAAAAACACAATCTGATCCAAACCATTTCGAGAGTAAACCGTAAATTCGAAGGTAAAGAAAATGGTCTGGTAGTTGATTACATCGGCATTAAAAAACAGATGAACCTTGCTCTTTCCCAATACACAGCAGGGCAAGATCAGAGCTTAGAAGATATCAAACAGTCGGTCATTATTGTTAAGGATCACCTGAGCCTGTTAGATGGATTATTCCATAAATTCGACTCTAAACCGTACTTCAATGGCACATCTCTAAAACAGTTACATTGTTTAAATGCCTCTGCTGACTTTGCACTAAGAACCAAGAAGTTTGAAAAGACGTTTATGGATCTGACTAAGCGCCTCAAATCTGCTTATGACATTTGTGTGGGAAGCAGTGAGCTGACCAAAGCCCATAAAGATAAGATTCATTATTATCTCGCCGTTCGAACCATAGTATTTAAAATCACCACTGGCGGTGCGCCAGATGTAGAGCAAATGAACCGCAGAGTAAGGGATTTGGTTAAAGATGCTCTTATCAGTGATGGAGTCGAAGAGATCTTTAGGCTGGGTGAGAAAGACGGTGGCGAGATTGATATATTCGATGATGATTATCTTGCCAAGCTGGAGATGGTGAAGCAGCCCAATACGAAACTTCAACTGCTTAAGCAAATGCTTGCTAAGGCGATTGGCGAGTTTAAAAAGACCAACAAAGTGAAAGGTATCGACTTCACTAAGAAAATGAATATGTTAGTTGAAAAGTACAATGAGCGTGACGAAAAGGATGTCCTTCGCTCGGAAGTAATCAATGATTTTTCTGATGAAATTATCAACCTTTACAATGAACTACGTGCTGAAATGGCCTCCTTTGGTGAAATGGGGATAAATTTTGAAGAAAAAGCGTTTTACGACATACTCATTTCACTAGCTCATAAGTACGACTTTACCTACCCAGAAGAGAAGCTGCTTGGCCTGTCCAAAGAAGTGAAGAAAGTCATTGATGATAAAGCCAAGTACACCGATTGGAACAAACGAGACGACATCAAAGCTGAACTGCATTTCGACTTGATTATCTTGCTTGATGAATGGGGATACCCACCAATCGACCGTGATGAAGTGTATAAAGAGATTTTCGAGCAGGCAGAAAATTTCAAACGTAACCGAGCATAAGAGATTGTCAATAATTATGACTTAAAATTATATGCAAGCGTAGGATGTATAATGAATATTCTATTTCGGCTTTTGCTAACATTTAATGCGACATCACTCTTAGTGATAATTTTTATTGTACAAAAAGGATACACATTATCGTATTTTTTTGACGTGACAATTAGTCAGTTAAGCTGGATTACTGTGATACCAAATATGGCGTCATATTTTCTTTATGTTCTTATCCCAATATTTTTTACTGGTATCAGTCTATTACTAAGCAAAAGACTTGGAAAAGATGAGTTCAAAAAAGGTAATATAATAAGTATTGAGTATGCTAATAATAGTTTTTTACCCAGCTATCTAGGTTATTTTTTTGTTGCACTCAGCGTTGGAAGTTGGGAATCTTTGTGGTTTGTATACGGCATTTTATTTATTTTTACTTTTTTGTCTCAGGCCCTCTATTTTAACCCTCTATTCCTGGTATTTGGTTATACGTTTTACAATGTAACAACTATAAACGGAACAGTAATATTTTTAATTAGTCGCCAAAAATATAAAACACCTTGTGATATCGAAATATCAACTGCCTTTAGGATTAATAACTATACATTTATTGAACGGAGCTAGTAATGGATCACGTATTAATTAAGGTAAAAGGGCTTCGTAAGAAGCCATATCGTAAGTTAATTTCAGATTATAAGCTTTTTGAAACCGTTGATATCAATGTTAATTATTGCGTTACATATAGCCCTGATCATAATTTAGATGAGGATACATGGTTTAAAGTTGAACAATTCAGTCAGCAGCCGTATAACCTTGGCATATTTAATCAACCATTTGATTCTAAAGACCATGATGACGCAACTAAAGAGCAATTTTCAAAAATATCATATCTAGTTTCAGTTCAAGATCAGGGGTTTTATTTTCAAAAAATCACACCAGCACTTTTCATTCGGAAAAAAATAATCGCATTTGGTGAGTCCGCTAAAATTGAAAAAAGTGAAAACCGATTAGTAATTAATACAATTCCTGATGCAGTTTATATAAAAGCATCTGACACTTTAGCTTTCCGTAATTTAGCTACTATCTCTAGTATTTTTTCTGGAATTGACATGCTTTATAAAGAAGCAACGAATGAAGAAGTTGAGGATTTTTTATCTGAGCCTTTTATTGAACTCAGTAATGAATACGAAGCAGAAAAAGTATCAAAGCCTAACCGAAAACGAGTAGCACTAGCAATGGCTACACTTGCCACCATGTCTTCTGAAGACAAAGTCAATATGTTGACTTATATTGATGGATACTGTGACCAGCGATTAAATTTCGATCAGGAAAATAATAAATTCCTAATTTCAACAGACGACGAGTTGAAGCATCTTCTTTACGGTATTGAACAACGCTTTTATACAACTCCCTTTGGGCATGAAAAAAGGTTAGCTAACTCTGTACAGGCTTTATAATAGCCAACTCTGATTAATTACTATTTTCAAGCTTTCTGGAAAGAAATTTAGTCATGATTTCTTGAAGTAATAGCTTACAATCTATTATAGCCATCTTTAAATCTAGACGTAAAGATGGCTGTAGTTATCACTTAAAATTTACACTAACCACATTATCCAAGCTCCCCTCCCGCTCATCCATGTAATCCAAATACCATTGCATCATTTCTCTGCATCCATACATATACTGAGCATGATTATACGTGCCACGGATCGCATTCTTATCGATATGAGCAAGCTGAGTTTCAATCTATGTAGAGTTATATCCTTTCTCATGCAAAATTGTGCTCATCCTGTGGCGGAAGCCATGCACTGTTAGCCTTCCTTTATACCCCAGTAACTCAATAACCCCATTTAAATTGCCTTTATTGAATTACTTGATTTTGCAAAACTAAAAGGTGAAATCTCCTTCTCCCTATTCGCATCCAGATAATCTGCCCACCATTGCACCATCAATCGTCTTTCCTCAATATGCTCTGCCTTATGGATATAAGCCGCACGCACTGAGTTACGTTCTTGGTGGCTCATTTGCCTTTCTACTGCATCCTTCGACCACAGCCCTGACTCAATCAACGAGCTACATGCCATTGTTCTAAAACCATGACCACACACTTCCGTCTTAGTGTCATAACCCATCACACGTAATGCGTTGTTTACCGTATTTTCGCTCATCGGTTTTCTAGGATTATGATCACCAATAAAGATCAGTTCGTGATTCCCACTGAATTGATATATCTGTTTTAAGATCTCAATGGCTTGTCGGCTTAAAGGAACTAAATGAGGGGTACGCATTTTTGATCCACGATGAGAGTGCTTAACCCCTTCTATCGCTTCACGTTCTGCGGGGATTGTCCACATCGCATTATCAAAATCGATTTCATCCCAACGAGCAAAACGCAGTTCACTGGAACGAATGAAGACTAACAAGGTGAGTTTGACGGCTAAAGTTGTTAATGGTCTGCCAGTATAGCTATCGATACGTTGTAAGAACTCTGGTAGGCGTTTCAGTTCTAAAGCAGCTCTATGGACTCGTTTGCCTGTAGCAACTGCTCCAGCCATATCTTGTGCAGGGTTATAGTCGATTAAACCGCTTTGTACTGCATAACGCATAATACCTGTCACACGCTGTTGTAAACGTGCAGCCACCTCAAGACGTCCAGACATCTCCACGGCTTTAATCGGTTCGAGTAGATCGCGAGTTTTTAGTTCGGCAATATTACGTTTGCCAATAGCAGCAAAGATATTGTCCTCAAGGCTTTTGAGGACTCGATGGCTATGGCCTTCTGACCACTTCTTATTCGTTGCATGCCAATCACGCGCAACTTTCTCAAAGGTATTAAATTCCTTTTGCTGCTCTTCCTTTAATTCTTTCTTGTGTTCACGAGGGTCGATACCTAAAGCAACTTGCTTTCTGGCAGCATCTCTTCTTTCTCTTGCATCCGCTAAGGAGATTTCTGGATATACACCAAAAGCCATCAAATGTTGTTTGCCGCCAAAGCGAAAACGGAAACGCCAATATTTAGAGCCATTGGGGTGAACATACAGAAACAAGCCATCACTATCTGTCAGTGTATAAGCTTTCTCGTCAGGTTTAGCTGCACGAACTTTCGTATCGGTTAATGCCATATTCTTTGTCCTCTTCACCCCAGAGTGAGTATATAAACGAGATATCTCAGATTACTGTTGATGATTTCGAGTTACATAGCCAACTATGTGCCTACGCCACAGGCTGCGCCTGCTTTGCTCTAGCATCGGTAATTCGAGATATAATGAGTATACAAACATTATCGAAGCGATGTATATACTCAGATGTATACTCACTCGGAGGTTGATGTGGGTTGAGTTAGATTGACATGCATTGACTGAAAACGCAGGGAAAGCCTTGCAAACACTGGATTTTAGATACAAAAAAAGACGTCCGTTGACGTCTCTTGATGTTCTTATGGTGCCGAAGGCCGGACTCGAACCGGCACACCCGAAGGCGGTTGATTTTGAATCAACTGCGTCTACCAATTCCGCCACTCCGGCACGAAGTGATGTGTTTCTTGGAAAACGGTGCCATTATACTTGCCTGATGCCTACTGGCAACATTTATCTTGAACAATCAGATTGTTCGATTAAAAAAAAAGCACCTGAAAAAATCTTTCCACAAAAAGCCCAATATCCCCTGTTATGTTCAACAACATTTGAATATCTATGCTAATTTTCCTAAGAGTATTTTCATTGTCTTAACCCTTGGGTGGCTGGCGACAAAGCATAATTTTTGTTAGTTTATCCGCACTCTTATGTAAAATTATAAAGGCATATTTTATGGGCTTTGTTGGATGGATAGCCACTGGTCTGGTTATTGGCATCTTAATTGGTGTCGTCATGAAAATTTTCTCAAAGAAAAAATAAATATTGGCTGAAAAGCCTTTTATAAACAATCATATCGGCTGGCTTCAAACATGAAGAAAACATTTCTTAAAATTTTGTCGGTATCCGCACTCTCTGCGGCATTGATGGCCTGTTCCTCAACGACAGAAAAAACCTCGCAAAGCTCACCAAGTGGCATGCTTGCAGGTAATTCAGAGTGGCAAATATTCGAAGGCGATAGAAGAACTTACGAGCGTGTCACCAAAATCGTCGATATGTATGCGAATCGAATTTATAACGAAAGCGATGCTCGAGGCATGGCCATTATCGTCATTGATAACAACCAAACCCTCGCTCGCTATTATGGTGAAACCGCGCCGGGCAATGGACAAAAACCAGGTCCTAACTCCCTGATCCGCATAGCTTCTGTTAGCAAATTAATGACCAGCGAAATTTTAATTAAGCTGGAGCAAGATAAAAAATTAGCGATCACCGATCCGCTACAGCAATACAGCTACAACGGCGTTACCGTGCCTGATAACAACAGCGGGCAACCTATCCGACTGTATCATTTAGCGAGCCATACCAGTGGCTTACCTCGCGAACAACCAGGTGGAAAATGGGGTCGTCCTGTCTTTATCTGGCCAACCCAAGAGAACCGTTGGACATGGCTGAAAACCGGTAAACTCGACTTTACACCGGGCACTGAAGCGGCTTATTCCAACCTCGCCTATGATTTACTCGCCGATGCGATGGTGAAAGCGACGGGGCAGTCATACCCGCAATTGTTCAGCAAATACGTGACATCTCCGGCGAAAATGACGGATACCACCTATACCCCAAGCAAAGGTCAATGCGCCCGATTAATGGAAGGCACCAAGCCAAGCCCTTGCCATAACACCCTTGCGGCAGCAGGAAGCGGCGGTGTGTATTCCACACCGGCAGATATGCAAAAGTGGATGCAGCAATTTTTATCCACGGATAATAACCTACGTAAAGCGACCGCAGCTCGTGAGCAAGGTATTTTCTTCCCACGAGAAAAGCTGTTAGATGCCAAAGGGATGGACGTGGCAGGTTATGCTGATGGTCTAGGTCTTGGCTGGGTGTATATGAAGCCTAAAAACGGCATTCCGGGGATCTACCAGAAAACCGGCGGCGGCGGCGGATTTAATACCTATATGGCGATGATCCCACAGCAAAATATTGCGGTATTCGTGGTGATGACCCGTAAAGATGGTAGTAAGTTCAGTAAGTTAACCGCCGGTGTGAATGATATGGTTGCTTCGTTATCGTCTAACCATGCGTATGGGAAAAATTGAAAGGGTACCGCCGACGCGATTAATGCACTGGCGAGTTATACCCCTACCCTAAAACGCGGATTTGTGCGCCTACTGACATTTATCGTGACAACTGCCTGAGCCCTTCAGGCAGTTTTTTATTCGCCGCTCTTTCTGATAGACGGCTGCTTTTTATGCAATATTTTAGTGTGACCTTTCGCTACTCTTAGGCCTTCTTACTCATAATTAGCGAGGGAACTAAGATGAAAATTATCCCATTTTCCATCCACAACATATTACGCCCCAGCTCCGTAAAATCAGGAACGGCCACAGCTTCTGAATTAGTAAAGCAACTCAGAAATGTATTTAATCATCAAGCTGCCTTTCCACAACCTAAAAAACCAGACTATGTCGAAATCGATCTTTCAAGGCTGGTTAATGAGAAAGCGGATGATCCGAACATTGAAGCAACCGCTGAGTATAAAAAACTATTCGCAGATACCATGAACGAAGCAAAGCAATCATTCATTCAAGCGACCTGGAAAAATGCTTATAGGATTGAAAAATCATACAGTGCAAATGGCGGTTCGTTCTCTTATGCACAACAGATTGCCAACAAAAGTGGAAAAAACGTGATTGGCATTATCGGTGAATATACCTCTCAGACGGAACAAAAAAGTATCCAGCATGTATTATTTAAGCCACAAGGAAAAATTCAATCGATGCTGAGTAATTTCGGTAATTTTATCCTCAGCATAAAGTGAGTATGGTCTTGGTATGGAGACTTGCCGTCGACAATAAAAAAGGCTGTAAAATCATTCGATTCTAC
This sequence comes from Providencia zhijiangensis, assembly GCF_030315915.2. Taxonomy (NCBI): domain Bacteria; kingdom Pseudomonadati; phylum Pseudomonadota; class Gammaproteobacteria; order Enterobacterales; family Morganellaceae; genus Providencia; species Providencia zhijiangensis. The sequence goes on from NZ_CP135990.1 coordinate 3,414,288, forward strand.
AGCCTTTTTCCAATTTAAAGGGAATGGACTATTTTCGTTTAACTAACAAGAAGATACTCACGCCCAAGAACAGTATACTCGGCAACGCTGCCGCCAGCACTGGCGGAATGGAATAGACCAAACTCCAGTTACCAAAACCTTGGTTTAAGATGTAGAACAAGAAGCCGCCCACAATCCCTGAAATCACACGCACGCCCATCGGCACCGTACGCAGAGGACCGAAGATAAAGGAAACCGCCATCAACATCATGACTGCCGCAGAAAGTGGCGCTAGGATTTTTTGCCACATACTCAGCTGATAAACCGAAGCAACTTGCCCGCTCTCTTTCAAATAGGTGATGTACTGATACAGGCCACGAATTGAAAGTGAATCCGCATTCAGGGAAACGATACCTAATTTCTCTGGGGTTAAATTGGTTTTCCAATCATAGGTTAAACGCTGTGAGCCCGTGATTTTTTGCTGGCTACCCAAGATAGATTCTTGAACTTGAGATAACACCCACAGTTTTTTATCTGCATCATAAGTTCCGCGAGCGGCAAACATTACAGACTGTAATTTGCGATGGTCATCGAAGCGATAAATAGAAACATCTTGGATGGTGCTCGCATCTTTAATGCGCTGGATATAGATAAAATCATGGGCATCTTTTGCCCACATACCTGAATCCGTAACCACCAAAGAACTACCAACAATTTTCTCTGCACGGTAGTTACGCGCCCACTGCTCGCCCGCAGGTGCAATCCACTCCCCCATGATCATCGTAACGATAACCAATGGAATCGCTGTTTTCATCACCGACATCGCAATTTGCAAACGGGTAAAACCCGACGCTTGCATCACCACCAGTTCACTACGGGAAGCTAACGCGCCTAATCCCAACAATGCACCCAATAATGCCGCCATTGGGAAGAAAATATCGATATCTTTGGGAACGGTTAATAAGGTGAAAACCCCTGCGCTCATCGCCGTGTAATCACCGTCACCCACTTTGCGAAGCTGCTCGACAAATTTGATGATCCCTGAAAGGGAAACCAACAAAAACAACGTCATCAAAATCGAATTGAGGATGGTTCGACCGATATACCTATCTAAAACACCAAACATCAGGCAACCCCTCTGGTCAACTTAGCACGCATTTTGCGCATTGGTACGGTATCCCATAAATTCAGTATCACTGCTAACAGCAAGTAACCGAAGTTAACCGCCCACATCGCATATTTAGGGTCGACATCCCCTTTGTCTGCGCTATTACGTAACGTACTTTGTAATAAGAAGAAAATCAGGTACAGCAACATGGCAGGGATCATACTGAGTACGCGCCCTTGACGTGGGTTCACTTCACTCAGCGGCACGACCATCAACGCCATCACGACCACAGAGAACACAATGGTTAGACGCCAGTGAAATTCAGCATTGACCTCAGGATTACTTTCATTCCACAGCTGCATCATGGTTTTCTGTTCCACTTTATCCGTACTGACATCCGTGGCTTTATGGTCAACAACGGCTTGGTAATTCACGAAATCGGTGATGCGGAAATCTCTCAGCATTGCCGTGCCTTCGTAGCGAGTACCTTGGTCTAGCACCACCATCTGGCGGCCATATTCGTCTTCTTTCATATAACCGCTATCCGCAACCACAACGGAAGGACGTTGTTCGTTGGCAGTACGCAACTGAGCTAAGAAAACATTTTTAAAATCATTGCCTTTAACTTCACCGATATACAACACAAAGTTGCCATCTTTGGTGGTTTTAAACTGCCCTTCCACCATCGCCGCTAAACCGGGGTTGGCTTTTGCATCCGCCAATACTTGCTCTTGATACTGAGATGACCAAGGCAACATCCAAGTAATATTGGCAACGGCGACTAAGGCGGTTAATGCGGCAAGTACCAGCGCCGCTTTCACAAGCACACTTTTACCCAGACCGCAGGCATGCATCACAGTAATTTCGCTTTCTGTGTACAATTTGCTGTAAGTCATCAATAGCCCAAGAAATAGGCTTAAAGGTAAGATAAGTTGCGCCATCTCCGGCACACCTAATCCTAATAATGGAAGAACTAAATTCGAAGGAATATTCCCCTGAACCGCGGCACCTAAGATGTCGATGGACTTTTGACTAAAAAAGATAAGCAGCAGGACAAAAAGTATCGCCAGCTGGCTTTTCAGGGTTTCCCGAACCAAATATCGAATAATGATCACGCTTATTACGCCTGTGAAAACTTGTCTTTTGGGATGAAAATGGCTAAGTTCGTTCTATGACAGCCATTTACTAAAATATACTCTGGTTTATTGTTTGGCTAGAATGATATAAAAGCATTATCTATACTAAGTGCTATATCGGAATATGCTTAATATAAGCGAAACTAGGTATTTGCTCAATTTAACACAAAGAGTTCATTCTCTATAAGCCAGATCATGCGAAAGGCTAATTTTAACTGGAGCATCGACCTTTGTCTTTAAGATTCAGGAGAACGCATGGAGTTTAGTGTAAAAAGTGGTAGCCCGGAAAAACAACGTAGTGCTTGTATCGTTGTCGGAGTCTTTGAACCACGCCGTCTGTCCCCTATCGCTGAACAGCTGGACAAAATTAGTGACGGATATATCAGCGCCCTGCTGCGCCGCGGTGAGCTTGAAGGTAAAGTAGGTCAATCCTTGCTGCTGCATCATGTGCCTAACGTTCTATCTGAGCGTATTTTACTGATCGGTTGCGGTAAAGAACGTGAACTCGATGAGCGTCAATTTAAACAAATCATTCAGAAAACGATCAGCACTCTGAATGAAACTGGCTCAATGGAAGCCGTTTGTTTCTTGACTGAGTTACATGTGAAAGGTCGCAATAACTACTGGAAAGTTCGCCAAGCAGTTGAAACAGCGAAAGAGTCCCTGTATGTCTTCGATCAACTGAAAAGCAACAAAACCGAACACCGCCGTCCACTGCGTAAACTGGTCTTCAATGTACCAACACGCCGAGAACTGACTAGCGGTGAACGTGCTATCGCCCACGGTTTAGCTATCGCCTCTGGCGTTAAAGCCGCTAAAGACTTGGGTAACATGCCGCCAAATATCTGTAACGCTGGCTATTTAGCGTCACAAGCTCGTCAACTGGCAGACATTTCTGACAGCAAACTGACCACTCGTGTGATCGGCGAAGAGCAAATGAAAGAGCTGGGCATGAACGCGTACTTAGCAGTGGGTCAAGGTTCTCAGAACGAATCTCTGATGTCCATCATGGAGTACAAAGGCAACCCAGATCCAGAGTGCAAGCCAATTGTCCTCGTCGGTAAAGGTTTAACCTTCGACTCAGGCGGTATTTCTATCAAGCCAGCTGATGGCATGGATGAGATGAAATACGACATGTGCGGTGCAGCGACCGTTTACGGCGTCATGCGCTTTATCACTGATCTGCAACTGCCAATTAACGTCGTCGGTGTACTGGCTGGCTGTGAAAACATGCCGGGTGGACACGCATATCGTCCGGGTGACGTCCTAACCACGATGTCTGGTCAAACTGTTGAAGTGTTAAACACGGATGCGGAAGGTCGTTTAGTCCTGTGTGATACCCTGACTTACGTTGAGCGTTTCGATCCAGAACTGGTTATCGATATCGCCACATTAACAGGCGCATGTGTGATTGCTTTAGGTAGCCACTACACTGGTTTAATGTCCAACCACAACCCACTAGCTCATGAGCTGTTAAATGCATCAGAGCAAGCTGGCGACCGTGCTTGGCGCTTACCATTAGCTGACGAATACTATGAGCAAATCAGCTCTAACTTTGCTGATTTAGCGAACACAGGTGGTCGTCCGGGTGGTGCAATTACCGCAGGCTGCTTCTTAGCACGCTTTACGGGTAAATATAACTGGGCTCACTTGGATATCGCTGGTACTGCATGGCGTTCAGGCAAAGCTAAAGGAGCAACCGGTCGTCCGGTTTCTATGTTAGCTCAGTTCTTACTGAACCGCGCTGGCTTAAATGGTGACGAGTAATTTCGATTACGATTAAAAATCGCCATTGATTAAGTTGTAATTATAATATCCCGATGAGCAGGTTCTGCGATTCGGGATATTGTTTTTTCAATAGGTATCAGCAAGTTATACGCCTCAGAACACACGTCCATTAAGCCATTTTGAGGCAGCTATAAAAAAGTATATAATTCAACACAGATTTAATCTTGCTGCGACCTTGGGAACATACATAAGCATGCGACCGACGCGAGAGTCCGTAGCCAACACCCCTACAAATTGAAGTATGACGGGTATATGAAAAAAGGTACATTCTACTTACTTGAGCAACCCTCCCCACAAGCGGAATACGAAGCCCACGAATGGCTCGCTTGTGAACTTGCTGCACAAGCGTGGCGCAACGGAAAACGCATTCTGATTGCCTGCGAGGATCAGCTGCAAGCGGAAAAAATGGATGAGGCGCTTTGGCAAAGGGATCCTCACCAGTTTGTACCCCACAATTTGGCGGGGGAAGGCCCTCGTTATGGTTCGCCGATCGAAATTTGCTGGCCAAATAAACGCGGCAATACACCTCGCGATATCCTGATTAATTTACAAAGCCAATTCGCAGATTTTGCAACGGCTTTCCATGAAGTGATAGACTTCGTGCCTATCGATGAAACTTTAAAACAGTTGGCGCGTGACCGGTATAAAACTTACCGGAGCGTCGGCTTCAATTTGACCATGGCGACGCCGCCAACTTACTGAACACAAAGATAAAAATGGAAAAGAAACCAGACAACGCAATGATCGAGCCATCCCTCGACAAAACTTATAACCCAGCGGAAATCGAACAGTCCCTGTATACCCACTGGGAAAAAAGCGGTTACTTCCGTCCGAACGGTGATACCTCAAAAGACAGTTTCTGCGTCGTGATCCCACCGCCGAACGTCACAGGTAGCCTGCACATGGGTCACGCCTTCCAACAAACCATTATGGATACCATGATCCGTTACCAGCGTATGCAAGGGAAAAACACCCTATGGCAGACGGGTACTGACCACGCGGGTATCGCAACTCAAATGGTGGTTGAGCGTAAAATTGCGGCTGAAGAAGGTAAAAACCGCCATGACTACGGTCGTGATGCGTTCATCGACAAAATCTGGGAATGGAAAGCGGAATCTGGCGGCACTATCTCTCAACAAATGCGCCGTTTAGGTGACTCTGTTGACTGGGATCGCGAACGCTTCACCATGGACGAAGGCTTATCTAAAGCCGTTAAAGAAGCTTTCGTTCGTATGTACAAAGAAAACTTAATCTATCGCGGCAAGCGTCTGGTTAACTGGGATCCGAAACTGCACACCGCAATTTCTGATCTGGAAGTTGAAAACCGCGAAGTTAAAGGTTCTATGTGGCACCTGCGTTATCCGCTGGCTGACGGCGCGAAAACCGCTGAAGGGAAAGACTATTTAGTGGTTGCGACCACGCGTCCAGAAACCATGCTGGGTGATACCGGTGTGGCAGTTAACCCTGAAGATCCACGCTATAAAGATTTAATTGGCAAAGAAATTATCCTGCCAATCGTCAATCGCCGCATTCCAATCGTAGGTGATGAACACGCCGATATGGAAAAAGGCACCGGCTGCGTGAAAATCACCCCAGCCCATGACTTCAACGACTACGAAGTCGGTAAACGTCACCAACTGACCATGATCAACATGATGGACTTAGATGGTAACGTTCGTAACGAAGCGGAAGTGTTCGACACCAACGGCAACCCGAGCACCGATTACAGCAGCGAAATTCCAGCAGCCTACCGTGGCATGGAGCGTTTCGCAGCACGTAAAGCTATCGTCGCTGAATTTGAACAATTAGGTTTACTGGTCGAAGTCAAACCTCACGATTTAACCGTACCTTACGGTGACCGTGGTGGCGTGGTTATCGAGCCAATGCTGACTGACCAATGGTACGTGCGCACCGCGCCTTTAGCAAAAGACGCTATCAAAGCCGTTGAAGATGGTCGCATTCAATTCGTTCCGCGCCAATACGAAAACATGTATTTCTCTTGGATGCGTGATATCCAAGACTGGTGTATTTCTCGTCAATTATGGTGGGGTCACCGTATTCCTGCTTGGTATGACGACAAAGGCAATGTTTACGTGGGTCGTGATGAAGACGAAGTTCGCCGCGAAAATAACTTAGGTGCCGATGTAGCACTGCGCCAAGATGACGACGTATTAGATACATGGTTCTCTTCCGGTCTGTGGACATTCTCAACCTTAGGCTGGCCAGAAAATACCGATGCGCTGAAAACTTTCCATCCAACGGATGTATTAGTCAGTGGCTTCGATATTATTTTCTTCTGGATTGCCCGTATGATCATGATGACCATGCATTTCATTAAAGATGAAAATGGCGAACCTCAAGTTCCGTTTAAAACCGTGTATATGACTGGACTTATCCGCGATGAAGAAGGTCAGAAAATGTCTAAATCCAAAGGGAACGTTATCGACCCACTGGATATGATCGACGGTATTTCATTGGAAGCCTTACTGGAAAAACGTACTGGCAACATGATGCAGCCACAACTGGCTGAGAAAATTGCTAAGCGTACTCGTAAAGAGTATCCAGACGGCATTGAAGCACACGGTACTGATGCCCTGCGCTTTACCTTAGCGGCGCTGGCATCAACGGGTCGCGATATCAACTGGGATATGAAACGTCTGTCCGGTTACCGTAACTTCTGTAATAAATTATGGAATGCGAGCCGCTTCGTTCTGATGAACACCGAAGGCCAAGATTGCGGTCAAAACGGTGGCGAAATGAGCTTCTCATTGGCTGATCGCTGGATCATGGCGCAGTTCAACCAAACCGTGAAAGCGTACCGTGAAGCGTTAGATACTCACCGTTACGATATCGCAGCAGGTATTCTGTATGATTTCACCTGGAATGAATTCTGTGACTGGTACTTAGAGCTGTCTAAACCTGCGGTTCATAAAGGTAATGAAGCCCAAGTTCGTGCGGCGCGTTTCACCCTGATTGAAGTACTGGAAGGCTTACTGCGTCTGGCTCACCCAATCATTCCATTTATCACCGAAACCATCTGGCAGCGCGTGAAAGTGGTGAAAGGGATTGAAGCTGACACCATCATGCTGCAAGCATTCCCAGAGTTCGATGCCGCGAAAGTGGATGAGCTGGCACTGAGCGATTTAGAGTGGATTAAAGAAACCATCGTTGCTGTACGTAATATTCGTGCAGAAATGAACATCGCTCCGGGTAAACCACTGGAAGTTATGCTGCGTAGCACCTCTGCGGATGTGGCTCGCCGTGTCACTGAGAACGAAAACTTCCTTCGTTCAATGGCGCGTTTAGCAAGCATTCGCGTGCTGGCTGAAGGCGAAGAAGCCCCAGTTTCTGTGACTAAATTAGTTGCAGGTGCTGAAGTGCTGATCCCAATGGCAGGACTGGTCGATAAAGACGCTGAGCTGGCTCGTTTAGATAAAGAGCTGGAAAAAGTGGTAAAAGAAATTGATACCATCGAAAGCAAGCTGGCAAACGAAGGCTTTGTAAGCCGTGCCCCTGCTGCCGTGGTTGAGAAAGAGCGTGCACGTTTAGCGGAAAATATCGAAGCGAAAGCGAAGATTGAAGCGCAAAAAGTGACTATCGCCTCTTTATAATCATTAAGCTTTAAATCTCTAGCCCTGACTCGTCGCCGATGAGTTAGGGCTTTTTTGTATTCTGAGTATTGAAAAGCCTAGGAAGATACTCAATATCATAATTATTGCACAAGTAAATAGTGCAATTAAAAAATATAAATAATACAAATAGAAAGAGATATTCTTATGACAACAAGCACAACCTCAACCGTTCAAGTTCGTTTAATTCAACCTCAAGATAACCCAGGGATCGCCGCTGTTATTCGTGAAGTTTCCGCTGAACATGGGCTAACAGCAGATAAAGGCTTCGCAGTTGCGGATCCTATTTTAGACACGCTGTATGAAGTGTATAGCAAGCCACGCAGCGCATATTGGGTGGTGGAAATGGACGGTAAAGTGGTTGGCGGTGGCGGCATTTCACAAGTCGCCGGTGGAGATGAACACACCGCTGAATTACAAAAAATGTATCTCTCTTCTGTACTGCGCGGAAAAGGTTTAGCCAAGCAAATCGTCTTAATGTCTTTGGAATTTGCTAAGCAGCAAGGCTATACCCGCTGTTACTTGGAAACCACCAAAGAGTTACAAGCTGCCATCAAATTGTATGAAAAACTGGGCTTCGATTTTATCGACGAACCATTAGGCAATACGGGCCATAGTGACTGCGAAATTCGTATGCTAAAAGCGCTGTAATGTTCATTGAATATGTGATGAAAAAGCTAGAAGACTGATATATAAAAAAGCACTGACGATATTCTCATTCAGTGCTTTTTTTTATTTTTCAATTCAGCTAACCAGCCATTAAACTAAATGAAAAATCTGAGGATAAAATCATTTTTATCAATAATGAAGATTGCCTTAGTGAAAAACTCGCTTTCATCATCCTCGATGAATAATTGCATTATTTAATGCATTAATAACATCATCGATGTATTTTCGATCCTTACTTGATAATGCTTGAGATTCACCTGATGCGCTGTTTAAAAAAACAATATATTCTGGCTTAATCGCTCTAAACCACAATACACCTAAAATAATTAAAATAGCACCAACCAAGAAACTAGTTGCAGTTCCATTTATTAGAGCAATTGCACCAATAATGCACATAATGATAGGTGCTACTTTAGAAGGGTTCGTTTCTCCACGTTTAACCGAAGTCACTCCATTCATGGCATATGTTGTTGATCCCACAATAAACCTTGAATTAGTAATGCTAACATTACCATTACTATAAAAATCTTTTTCTTCCATTTCATCCATCCATATAAAAATTAATAATCATTTTTTTGCATTCGGATTATATTCGATAACACATGAAAACATAAGCGATATTAATATTTAAATTTAATCTGCTTGTTAATACAGGCTAAAATCACCCTCATGCATTGAAAACAAACTGAATGCAACCATAAAAACAATAAATATAATTTATTATTTCTATTCGCAATCAAAAATATAAAATTTTTATTCTATATATGATGAAGACAAGATTAATAACCTTCTCATTTTTAAAATACGAATAAGCTTTTCGTCAAATAGCCCTAAAAATGAGATTAAAACTGACAAGCATGCAATAAGACTTCCCACTCAACAAAGTCAATTTGCTATACAATGATAATGAATTGTTTTTTAAAATTATTTTTGACAACCAATACAATAATCGACGTTATATATTCTGAATGCCAACATCAACAATATGGCTGACATAAAAACAAAAAGCACTGACGATATTCTCAATCAGTGCTTTCTTATCTTTCAATTCAGCGGTATTACCGCTTATTGAAATTTGAAGGATCAATTAGTGAACGCGATTTTCGGACTCATCGTCCCCTTCGTCGTCACCGTCTTCATCATCGTATTCTGCGTCTGGATCTTCAAAATAGGTGCCCCAACCATCGTAGTTCACACCGATTTTTTCTGCTAATTTCATTAACTGCTCAACTTGCGCGTCGATCAGTTCTGCATTTAACGCACTTTCGCTGATCACATCGCAACACATCAGGGTTTCACCGGTTTCAATTTCCAGTTCTTCCGCATCAGTCACTTCATAACCCAGTTTGAATGCTTCAACAGCCGCTTTTTCTAACAATTCAAAATTGTCCGCAGAGAAGTGATGCTCAATCGCGTACAGCGCATCAGGATCACTTCCATCTTCCAGTAACTCTTCAATGATCAGGCGAGTTTCTTCGTACTGCGCATCAAATTCAGCTTTATCTACCATCTCCACACCCCTTGTTCCGTGGTATTAGTCTCCGGCTCATTCTCCCATAGGGTCGAGGGTGAAACCATACCTAATGAAATAATTTCTTTTGCTTGAGGGGTTGATTTTGAATTTTTATGAATATAAATTGAATATTAATTCAATTATAAAAGGCTGTAATTTATGAACCCCCTACATGGAAAGCATTTTTTAAGATTATTGGATTTTACCTCTAACGATATTCATGCATTATTAAAACTCTCCACTTGGTTAAAATCAGCCAAAAAATCTGGCACTGAGCCACCTTTATTAGCTGGTAAGAATTTTGCGCTGATCTTCGAGAAAGATTCCACACGGACGCGCTGTGCATTTGAAGTCGGCGCTTTCGATCAAGGGGCGAGAGTCACCTATCTTGGCCCATCAGGCAGCCAAATTGGGCACAAAGAAACCATGAAAGATACCGCCAGAGTGCTGGGTAGAATGTACGATGGAGTGCAATATCGGGGTTACGCACAAAGCACCGTCGAAACATTAGCACAGCATGCGGGAGTGCCTGTCTGGAATGGATTAACTAACGAATTCCATCCCACACAGTTATTAGCCGATTTGCTTACCATTCAAGAACATAAGCTCGACACGCCACTTTCTCAAATTAAGTTCGCTTATTTAGGGGATGCGCGCAATAACATGGGAAACTCCATGTTAGAAGCCGCTGCATTAACGGGCATGGAGCTGCGTTTAGTGGCACCGAAAAGCTGCTGGCCAGAGGCTGAATTAGTTGAAGAGTGCCAGAAAATCGCTAAAACTACTGGCGGAAAAATCATTCTGACGGAAAACGTGGCTGAAGGCGTTAAAGACGCCGATTTTCTGTATACCGATGTGTGGGTTTCGATGGGGGAACCTAAAGAAGTGTGGGCACAGCGCATTGCTTTAATGAAGCCGTACCAAGTGAATATGGACGTGGTCAAACTAACTGGCAACCCAGAGGTGAAATTCTTGCACTGCCTACCTGCATTTCATAATGAAGACACCACATTAGGCGCTCAGCTCGCCAAAGAGTTTAATCTTTATGGTGGGCTGGAAGTGACGGAAGAGGTATTTGAATCCCCTTACAGCATCGTATTTGATCAAGCGGAAAACCGTCTGCATACTATTAAAGCGGTGATGGTAGCGACAATTGCGCCTGAATTACCGATAAATATATTCTAAATCTACCGACCAAGTAGGCAGGCGCCCCTACTTGGTCAGTTTGAATGGACACTTAAGTCTAGCTACGGTCTTTCACCTTTTGCCAATCTCACGTTGATTTCATCAATCACACGAGGAAGATCCGACAAGGTATCAATCACATAATGGGCGCCTGCCGCATACAGTTTGTCCGCTGCCTGCTGGCGTAATGGGGAAATATCCCCTTGGCTCATGCTTTGATATTCATCCCATGTTTTACCGAACTCATTACCCGAAATAGCTAACCCAATGCTCCACATTCCCGCATTGCGCCCCTCTTCAATTCCCGGCACCGCATCATCCACCTTCACACAATGGGAGACGGAATTGACCGCCAATTCAATCACATTTTGCAGCGCCATCCACGGCCCTGGACGTCCGCCAGCTGCTAAATCATCACTGGCAATCCAGTAATCAGGCTGATACCCCAATTTCGCGGCTGCTGGAACCAACTTTTCCATTACCGCCCTTGGGTAACCTGAACAAGAACCTATTTTGATCCCCTGCTCACGCAGCGTGGCAATTGCGCTGACAACTCCGTCGATTGGCGCAGCAAAATCGACAACTTTGGCAATCTGTAACGGCATAAACGTTTGGTAGATAGCATCAATATCTTCGCTAGTCATTGAGCGCCCAAACTTTGCCTGCCACATGGCATCAATCTCTGGTAATTTTCCTAACGCTTCAATATGTTGCCATTTTCCTAACCCCATCGGGATACGGGCTTGCGCCAGTGTAATATCCATATCAAACGCGACTTTAAACGCCTCGATAAAAATCTGAGTCGGTGCAAACGAGCCAAAATCCACCGTCGTTCCTGCCCAATCCAAAATAACAGCTTCAATACGGTTCATGATTAATCCTTATTTTCCAATACGTTATTTTGCTAATACCTTGCTTTTCCAATACATGGCATTCTTAATTGCCACCAACAGCGCATCAATATTGTGTGGATACACTTCCCCAATATTGCCAATGCGGAAACAGTCACTCTTTGAAACCTTACCCGGATAGATCACAAACCCTTGAGCCTTGAGCTGCTGATAAAATTGGTTGAACTGATAATCGTCGGCATCTGGCGAGTAAAATGCCGTGATAATCGGCGATTGTTGGCTATCGTCTAATAATGTGCTAAACCCTAACTGACGCATGCCATCCACCAGCTTGCGTTGATTTTGCTGATAACGCTGGAAACGGGCGTTCACACCACCTTCTTGAGCTAGCTCTTTCAAGGCTTGAGCGAAAGCCAGCACCGTGTGTGTTGGGGAGGTAAAGCGCCATTTTCCATGAAATTGTTCCATGCAGCGCCATTGTGCATACAGATCAAGGGATAAGGAACGCGAGCGTCCCGCACATTTTTCCAGTTCACTGGTACGAGCTATCACAAACCCAAACCCCGGAACCCCTTGGATACATTTGTTGGCCGAGCTGATCAGAAAATCAATATTCAGCGCTCCCACATCCAGAGGGATCCCCCCAAAACTGCTCATGGCATCCACGATATAGCGTTTTTGATAGCGTTTAGCTAATACCGCAACGTCCTCGATGGGGTTCAAAATGCCGGTGGTGGTTTCACAGTGCACCATCGCAATATGGCTGATTTGACTATCTTGCTGTAGAAGCTGCTCAATCACCGCCACATCGGGCTTAGCCACTTCACCGCAATCATAAACATGGTGTGAAATGCCCATTAACTGCGTCATTTCTGCCATTCGGGCACCATAAGCGCCATTGCTGACAATCAGGATTTTATCTTGCGGTGCGAGTACCGAGCCCAGCACCGCTTCTACGGCGTAGCTCCCACTCCCTTGGAGTAATACACTGGTATACCCCGCTTGGGTTGTCGCTAATTCCACTAACTGCTGACGAATACGCTGCACCACACCTAAGTTGTAATCATCATCCCATGTACAGCTATCAAACAGCATGGCCTCTTTCACGGTTTGTGACGTGGTCAAAGGCCCCGGCGTTAACAGCAGATATTGATTCATTGTCATTTAAATTCACCATTGGTCTATACCAGATTGATATTATAATGACGGCAGATGAACAAGAAGGTCAAAGGAAAAGACGCCCTGCAACAAAAAATTCATATTGGCGTGTATAATGGATAAAAAATTTTGCGACGAAAAACGGATACATTATCGATGGATGAACAGCCACAGTACCTTCTTATCAAAGCGCAATTACAAGCAAGAATTCAGAGCGGTGCGCTAAAAAGTGGTGATAAACTGCCCTCTGAGCGTGAACTGTGTGCCATCTTCAATACCACTCGCGTCACTATTCGAGAAAGCTTGGCACAGCTAGAATCTAGCGGTGCAATTTACCGTTCTGAGCGCCGAGGCTGGTTTGTGACGCCCGAGCGTTTATGGCTCGATCCAACGCAAAATACCAACTTCCATAAACTGTGTTTAGAACAAGGTCGTCAGCCCAAAACCAAGCTGTTAGAGGGGAAAGTTGTCACCGTGCCTGTCGAAGCCATGACGCCACTGCAATTGCAGCCTTTCGAACAAATCTACCTACTCACTCGCCTGCGTTATGCAGACGATCGCCCCGTCTGCTACAGCGAAAATCACTGTCTTCCCGCTCGTGTACCGGAGCTATTAAGCCATGACCTGAATGGCAGCCTCACCGAAGTGTATGAGCAGCAATATGATTTGATTTACACCAGCATGCACTTATCGTTTTATCCCACTGCCATGCCACCGCAGGCGGCCAGCGCATTAGGGGTTGCAGTCGGTCGCCCAGCCCTGTTATTGCAACGTTTGAACTACGATCAGCACGGGCGAATTTTGGACTATGATGTGGAATATTGGCGTCATGACAGCCTGCGCATTGAGGTCGATACCCTCTAACTTTCACTTCAAAAATAAATTTTTGCTTTCTCGGTAGATTTCATTTTTCTGTCATATAAACCCGTTAGCGTAAAAACACTGGTATATACCAGATAACTTTAACGACTAACTGGAGATCTGGAGATGAAACGTAAAATGAAACCTACCCCTCTTGCCGTATTGCTCCTTGCCGCCCTAGGTTCGACCTCGGTTTTTGCCGCCCCTGTCGTCACGGTTTACTCCGCAGATGGTCTTCATGATGGCAATAACAGCTGGTATCAGGCTCAATTTGATTCCTTTACTCAGCAAACAGGGATTAAAGTGCAGTACGTCGAAGGCGGCTCCGGTGCCATCGTTGAGCGTTTAGCCAAAGAGCGTACTAACCCACAAGCGGATGTGCTCGTCACCGTTCCCCCGTTTATCCAACGTGCCGCTAAAACCGAATTGCTGGCAAAATTCACGCCGGATGCCGCAGTAAGTATTCCTAACTCAACGGAGTACTACACCCCCATCGTCAATAACTACCTGACCTTTATCTATAACGACAAACTGCTAAAAGCCCCTCCAGCAACGTGGAATGAACTCCTCGACGCCCGTTTTAAGAATAAACTGCAATACTCCACACCAGGGCAAGCAGGAGATGGCACTGCCGTCATGCTTCAAGTGTTCCATAGCTTTGGTGGCAAAGAGGCCGGTTTTGATTACCTCGGAAAATTACAAGCCAACAACGTCGGTCCATCCGCCTCAACAGGGAAATTAACTGCGTTAGTGAACAAAGGTGAACTGTACGTCGCAAACGGCGATTTGCAGATGAACCTTTCCCAAATGGAGCGCAATCCGAACGTGAAAATCTTTTGGCCAGCCGATGAAAAAGGCGAACGCAGCGCACTGGTTCTGCCTTATGTGGTTGGTTTAGTCAATAACGGCCCTGAAACTGAAAATGGCAAAAAGCTGATTAACTTCCTGTTAGACAAACAAGCCCAAAGCCACGTTAGCGAACTGTCATGGGGAATGCCGGTACGCTCAGATTTGACGCCAAACGATCCGCAATTCCACAAAGCCACTGAAACCCTCAAAGGTGTCAAAACATGGCAACCGAATTGGGACGAAGTTGCAGTGTCTCTTTCGAACGATATTACCCGTTGGCACAAAGTGACTGAAAGCGAGTAAGTGAGTTATGTTGATGAAAAGAAAGACAGAAATACCAAGCCAGCGCACTGATCATTCAGGCATTGTGCTGGAATCTTTGCGGGTTTCTTACCATAACAATGTGGTACTCAAGCCGTTATCTCTGACCATCAAACCCGGCGAAATACTGGTGTTGATTGGCCCTTCAGGCTCCGGTAAAACCACCGTATTACGGTCAATTGCGGGCTTTGCACAACCGGATAGTGGACGCATTTTAATGGGTGATACGGATATCACCCACCTCCCCCCGTATCAGCGGGGGCTGGGCATGGTCGTACAGAACTACGCCCTCTTCCCCCATATGAAAGTGGAAGATAATGTCGCCTTTGGCTTACGCGCCCAAAAACAGCCTAAAGCGCTGATCAAAGAGCGCGTGGCAGAGGCATTAAACATCGTCGGAATGAGCGACTATGCCGCCCGTTACCCGCATCAATTATCCGGCGGTCAACAGCAGCGCGTCGCTATCGCCCGCGCCATAGCTGTTCGCCCACGAGTTCTATTGCTCGATGAGCCGTTATCTGCCCTCGATGCGCAAATTCGCCATAATATGGTGGAAGAGATTGCAAGGCTGCACCGCGAATTACCTGAGCTAACCATTTTGTACGTTACCCATGACCAAACTGAAGCCCTCGCTCTGGGGGATAAAATTGGCATCATGAAAGATGGCTATTTGGTGGCTCACGGGGAGAAAAATGCCCTATACCATCGCCCGCCTAACCGCTTTGCGGCCGAGTTTTTAGGGCGCGCCAATATTCTGTCGGCGACCGCTTTGGGCTTTTCTTCCGTGCCAGCCCAAGTCAGTGTGAGCTGTGGCGGTACGCTTATTGAAGCACAAACCCAAGGAATGCAGCACAATAGCCACAAATTAATCTGTATTCGCCCGCAGCATATTAGCCTCACCCCACGTGCAGATACCTCAAACCAGTTACACGCCACCTTACAGTCCATCCGCTGGCAGGGGGATATTACCCACTTACTGTGTGATGTTGCTGGGGAAAAGGTGACGGTCGCTGTTACCCATTTATCCCCGTTACCGCAAGCTGGCGATAAACTCACGCTGTGGTTCTCTCCCTCTGATACTGTGTTGATTGAGGAATAATATGTCGGCTATCAATCTGTCTAAGCCATCATCCATAAACCTAAAACCGTTTTATTGGATAACGCCACCGCTGCTTGTTTTAGCGACGCTATTTTTTTACCCGCTGATGCTGATTGGCGAGCAAGCTATTCAAAGCCCCACAGGCGGCGTAAGCTTAGATACATTCTGGCAAGTAGTTGAGTCAAAAAGGTTTATTAGTGGTTTATTCAATACACTACAAATCGCCTTTTTTGCCACTCTCGGTTGCTTGGTGCTTGGCTCGGTTCTATCCCTGATTTTGGTATTTATTCCTTTTCCTGGAAGCCGTTTTATTACTCAAGTCATTGATACCTTTATCGCACTGCCGACTTTTCTGATCACTCTCGCGTTTACCTTTATTTATGGTTCGGCAGGATTACTTAATGGCACATTAATGGCGCTGTTTGATTTTGAGCTGCCCCCCGTAGACTTTTTGTACTCGATTAATGGCGTGATTTTGGCGGAGATCACCGTCTTTACTCCGCTGGTGATGCGCCCTCTTATGGCGGCACTGCGCCAAATCGATAAAAGCCAGTTAGAAGCCGCCAGTATTTTAGGTGCGCACCCTGCCCGCGTGATCAGCCAAGTGATTTTCCCGGCGGCGCTTCCTGCATTACTCGCAGGTGGCAGCTTGTGTTTGCTGTTGACCACCAACGAATTTGGCATCGTGCTGTTTATCGGAGCAAAAGGGGTCAATACCTTGCCGATGATGGTCTACAGCAAAGCCATTTTAGAATCTGATTACAGCGTCGCGTGCATGATAGCGCTGATTAATATTCTGCTGTCTGTGGGGCTATTTAGCCTATATCGCATGACAACAACCCGTTTCGGAGTGAAAAAATAACCATGTTAATTTGGTCTAAAACTGGGCGAGCCATTTCAACCGCTATCGCCATCACGCTATTTTCTTGCTTGTTTTTGCTGCCATTAGTGATGATTTTAATGTCCAGCTTTAGCCGACAATGGAACGGTATTTTGCCCTCTGGCTTTACCTTCGAACATTTTGTGAATGCGTTTCAAGGGCCTGCATGGGAAGCAATTCTATCCAGCCTGATTATCGGCTTTTGCGCCAGTCTGTTCGCACTGTTTTGCGGTCTGTGGGCAGCCCTTGCTTTACGTCGCCATAGTGCCAAAGTACAAAAATATCTGGGTATCGCGTTCTATTTACCGAGTGCCATTCCATCGGTGTCAATTGGATTGGGGATCTTAGTGGCATTTAGCCAAGGCTATTTGCAGATGAACGGCACTTTCTGGATTGTGTTTTCCGCTCATTTTGTTCTGATTTCCGCATTCACCTTTAGCAATGTCTCCACTGGGTTAACTCGAATTTCCGCGGACATTGAGAATGTGGCATTCAGTTTAGGCGCTTCCCCATGGTATCGCCTGTGCCATGTCACCCTACCGCTGTTGATGCCGTGGATGATCTCCGCTGTGGCCTTGAGCCTGTCTTTGTCCCTCGGCGAGTTGGGTGCCACGATGATGCTGTATCCCCCAGGCTGGGCGACGTTGCCAGTGTCAATTTTCAGCCTTACCGACCGCGGAAATATCGCCAACGGCTCCGCACTGACCATCGTCCTAGTCGCGATCACACTGTTGTTGATGATGAAGTTAGAGAAAGTAGCAAAGAGATTGGGGCAGAGGTAAGGTAAGAAGTAAAAAATTTCATTTTTCTGTTAGCAAACGCTTGCGTCATTGCGCCACACGCGTATAATGCGCCACAATTTGCCGGGAGAAACCATGAACGCTGCTGCTCTATTTTTGAAAGAGAACACCGACACCGCACTGCCATCACGCGGTCAGGACAGCCTGTTTTTCCCCGCCGTATTGATAAAAAAGCCCCTCATTGAGGGGCTTTTTTTTGGCCTACTAGATAGCAAGTCTTGCTGATACAGGAGAATCACGATGCCGAATCCGTTATATCACCGCGACATAATCTCAATTAACGATTTAGATAAAACCGACCTTGAATTAGTTCTTAAAGTGGCCGCTTCATTAAAGCAGCAACCTCAACCAGAGTTTCTGAAGCATAAAGTTATCGCCAGCTGTTTCTTTGAAGCATCGACGCGTACCCGCCTGTCATTCGAAACCGCCATTCATCGTTTAGGGGCATCTGTCGTCGGCTTCTCCGATAGCGCCAATACCTCATTAGGCAAGAAAGGCGAGACGCTTGCAGACACCATTTCCGTTATCAGCCAGTATGTTGATGCGATTGTGATGCGCCACCCACAAGAAGGTGCCGCGCGTTTAGCCAGCCAGTTCTCCGGTTCTGTCCCTATTATCAACGCAGGCGATGGCTCTAACCAGCACCCAACCCAAACCCTGTTAGACCTGTTTACTATCCAAGAAACTCAAGGTCGCTTAGATAACCTGAAAATCGCTATGGTCGGTGACCTGAAATATGGCAGAACGGTGCATTCACTGACTCAAGCGCTCTCGAAGTTTGAAGGTAATCACTTCTACTTTATATCCCCTGAAGTGTTGTCGATGCCGGCTCATATCCTGAATATTCTGGATGAAAAAGGCGCGACTTACAGCCTGCATAACAATGTCGATGAAGTGATCCCTGAAGTGGATATTCTGTATATGACTCGCGTTCAAAAAGAGCGTTTAGACCCATCAGAATATGCCAACGTTAAAGCGCAATTTATTCTGCGCGCTCAAGACCTGCACAGCGCCAAAGACAATTTAAAAGTGCTGCACCCGCTTCCGCGTATCGATGAAATTACCGTGGACGTCGATAGCACCCCTTACGCTTACTACTTCCAGCAAGCAGGGAATGGGATCTACGCGCGCCAAGCGCTGCTGTCTCTGGTATTAAATAAAGAACTGGCAATCTGAGGAGAAGACCATGACACACGACCATAAATTACAAGTTGAAGCCATCCGTTGCGGCACTGTCATCGACCATATTCCTGCTCAAATTGGGTTCAAATTACTGAAGCTGTTTAAGCTCACCAAAACCGATGAGCGCATCACTATCGGGCTGAATTTACCCTCCAGCAATATGGGTAAAAAAGACATTATCAAAATCGAAAATACCTTTTTAACCCCGGAACAAGCTAACCAGTTAGCGATGTATGCACCGGAAGCGACCGTTAATCGTATTGAAGATTATCAAGTAGTCGAGAAATTAGACCTGAAATTACCGGAACAAATCGACAGTGTGCTGGTGTGCCCAAACAGTAACTGTATTAGCCATAATGAGCCCGTTTCCAGCAGTTTCCGCATTAAAAAACGCGCGAAACATGTGGCATTAACCTGCAAATTCTGTGAAAAAGAGTTCGATAGAGACGCCGTGATCAATAATCAGTAAGGTATTTAGGCGTAGACTGCGTCTTTGTGTGGATGCCGTTCCATGTCTATAATAGCGTCCAAGCCCTTTTTTACGTGATAAACGGAGAAATTATGTCATACGAAATCAGCACCGAAAATGCACCAGCCGCTATTGGTCCTTACGTTCAAGGCGTCGATTTAGGCAGTATGGTTATGACTTCAGGTCAAATTCCTGTTGATCCAAAAACCGGTAATGTCCCTGAAGATATCGCAGCACAAACTCGTCAATCACTGGCGAACGTAAAAGCGATTTTAGAAAAAGCAGGTTTGGGCGTTGCCAATATCGTAAAAACTACCGTTTTTGTGAAAGATCTAAATGATTTCGGTACCGTTAACGCCACTTACGAAGAGTTTTTCAAACAACACAATGCGCCATTCCCTGCGCGTTCTTGTGTTGAAGTTGCACGTCTGCCAAAAGATGTGAAAATCGAAATCGAAGCTATCGCAGTACGTAAATAGTTTTCGTCCTTTTATCGTTTCTTAAAAAACTCCCCTCTGATACCTATCAGGCCAAAGGGGAGTTTTTTTATTTTCTCTCATGTTCTCTGCCTATTTTTTCTTTCTTCTCTGCCCTTTTGATATTCATATAAATTATTTTTTTCTTTGTTTTAAATCAAATTACCGTCAGCTAAAAAAAGGCAATATCCTACATATTGTGCTTTAATTAATTCACTAGACACTATATATAGTAAAAATTCACATTTCTTTCACAGGGATGCCCCATACTGATAAAGGATCATGGACGCTATCGCCAGTCCTGTGAGGGATTAAATAAGGAGTATGACAGTGAAAACGGTGGTTATAAAACGAGATGGTTGTCAGGTCAATTTTGATCTCCCACGCATTCAAGAAGCGGTGCGACGTGCAGCCGCTGCGGTGGACGTCAAAGATGATGATTATTGTCTGCAAGTTGCCACGGTTGTCTCTGAGCAGTTGTGCAATCGCGAAAAAGTAGATATCGCTGAGATCCAAGATGCTGTCGAAGACCAGCTCATGTCGGGGCCTTACAAGGATCTGGCTCGAGCCTATATTGAATACCGCCATGACAGAGACAGCGAACGCGAAAAACGCAGCCAACTTACTCACGAGATCCGCGGCCTAATTGAGCAAAGCAACTTATCCTTACTCAATGAAAATGCGAACAAAGACAGTAAGGTGATCCCAACCCAGCGTGATTTACTCGCAGGGATCGTTGCTAAGCATTATGCAAAACAGCATATTTTGCCGCGCGATGTTGTACTTGCTCATGAAAAGGGTGAAATTCACTATCATGACCTCGATTATGCCCCTTTCTTCCCGATGTTTAACTGTATGCTTATCGACCTTGATGGTATGTTAACCAACGGTTTTAAGATGGGAAATGCGGAAATCGAGCCACCAAAATCCATTTCGACTGCCACTGCCGTTACTGCACAAATTATTGCCCAAGTGGCTAGCCATATTTATGGCGGCACCACCATTAACCGCATTGATGAAATTTTGGCGCCTTACGTCGCTATTAGCCATGAAAAGCACTTAAAAGTGGCCAAAGAATGGGGAATTGCTGATGCCGAAGCTTACGCCCAAAGTCGCACTGAAAAAGAGTGTTACGATGCGTTCCAATCCTTAGAGTATGAAGTGAATACACTGCATACCGCGAACGGGCAAACCCCCTTCGTTACCTTTGGCTTTGGATTAGGCACCTCCCAAGAAGCGCGACTGATCCAGCAATCGATTCTCAAAAACCGCATCGCGGGACTGGGCAAAAACCGCAAAACAGCCGTTTTCCCAAAACTCGTGTTTGCCATAAAAGATGGGCTGAACCATAAATATGGCGATCCTAACTACGATATCAAACAGTTAGCCTTAGAATGCGCCAGCAAACGTATGTATCCAGACATCCTCAATTACGATCGCGTGGTTGATGTCACTGGCTCCTTTAAAACACCGATGGGCTGCCGCAGTTTCTTGGGTGTCTATGAAGAAGATGGCAAACAAATTCACGATGGACGTAATAACCTCGGCGTGATCAGCCTGAATTTACCGCGCATCGCGCTGGAAGCTCAAGGTAGCGAAGAGGCATTTTGGGCGCTGCTCGATGAGCGTTTAGCCATCGCCAAAAAAGCTTTAATGACCCGCATTGCGCGCTTAGAAAATGTCAAAGCCCGCGTAGCCCCTATCTTATATATGGAAGGTGCCTGCGGCGTTCGCTTAAAAGCCAATGACAGCGTAGCGGAAATTTTCAAACATGGACGCGCTTCCATTTCATTGGGTTATATTGGATTACACGAAACTATCAATGCCCTATTTGGCACGCAAACTCATGTGTATGACAGCGAGCAATTGCGCGAAAAAGCTGTCGCTATCGTCAATCGTCTACGCCAAGCCACCGACGAATGGAAAGCCCAAACCGGCTACGGTTTCAGCTTATACAGCACGCCGAGCGAAAATCTGTGCGACCGTTTCTGTCGCTTAGATACCGCTGAATTTGGCGTTATTGATGGTGTAACCGACAAAGGCTACTACACCAATAGTTTCCACTTAGATGTGGAAAAACAGGTTAATCCTTACGATAAAATCGATTTTGAACAGCCTTATCCGGCGCTCGCCAATGGCGGTTTTATCTGTTACGGCGAATACCCGAATTTACAGCACAACCTCAAAGCCCTCGAAGATGTCTGGGATTACAGCTATCAGCATGTTCCTTACTATGGCACCAACACGCCAATCGACGAATGCTATGATTGCGGTTTTTCCGGTGAATTTTCCTGTACTAGCAAAGGCTTTACCTGCCCAGCTTGCGGCAACCACGATACTAACCGTGTTTCCGTGATCCGCCGTGTCTGTGGCTACTTAGGCAGCCCAGATGCACGACCGTTTAATGCGGGTAAGCAAGAGGAAGTGAAGCGCCGTATCAAGCACTTGGGTAATGGACAGCTCGGTTAACAGCGGATAAATGCCATGAATTATCACCAATATTATCCTGTGGATGTGGTTAATGGACCCGGTACCCGCTGCACATTATTTGTCTCGGGCTGCGTTCATCAGTGCCGAGGCTGCTATAACCAAAGCACATGGCGAGTGGATTCCGGTATCCCTTTTACTCAAGAGATGGAAGACCAAATTATCCAAGATTTGCAGGATACGCGTATTCGCCGCCAAGGGCTCTCCCTCTCTGGGGGGGATCCTTTGCATCCTGCCAACTTGCCTGCCATTCTAGCGTTAGTGAAGCGAGTGAAAGCCGTCTGTCCAGATAAGGATATCTGGATGTGGACAGGCTATAAATTGGATGAGTTGACACTAGAACAGCAAAAAGTGGTGAGTTTGATCAATACATTGATTGATGGAAAGTTTGAACAAGAACGGTATGACCCCGCGCTGCTATGGCGCGGTAGCAGTAACCAAGTTATTCATCGACTGCGTTAAGCTTTACGAGACCTAAGCTTCATGTAACCAATGTAATTTGGTACCAAACCCCAGCGTATTATCCACCATTTTCACCGTCTGTAATTGGAGCTGCCAAATCGGCAACTTCGCCTCTAAGGCGACAGGAAATCGCTGGCAATAAAATGCTTTCTGTACATCCGCTTCTTCACCAGCAAATTGGCGAATTTCTCCCACAAATTGAATACCTTGAATTTTGCCCACTTGCTTAGTTTGTGCGGAGATAGTCCCTGCCACACGAGGATTTTCCTGCATTAATTGACCGTGCTGCGAATCGGGGGATGTCATAAAAACCAAACGCATATTTTGGCGGTCAAAGGCGTAGTAGCAACTGGCAGCCCAAATATCATCTTGGTGAGAGGTAAACAGAGAAAAAACGTGTTGGCGAGCAATATAGCGCTGGATGTGTTGTAAGGTGTTTTCGGGTGTCATTGCGAATGTCCATGTTAGACCGTTCAGAACACGCCCATAAAAATGGCTGGGCGTGCTTAAGCTGTTCTGAACGTTATCTGTACTTAGTTCGCACTACTATAACTTACTCATTCGAATTGCACCTAACATAAGGTTCTATATCAACAATGCTAACATTCGAAGTTACTACTCTAAATCTTTCTACTTATAGATAGCTGCAGTACCATTCATCTCATTCTCACCGCTTGCAGAAATCACACGGAAAGATTTTGCGCCAGCTTCATCAGCTTTTTTGGCTAATTGTGCAGTCAGGTCATTTACACTTGCAGCACCACTTACAGACACATAACCAACTGCTGGCTCACTAGCTTGTCTAACTTCTTCAGCCGCCATTGAACCAAATGATACAGCACCTAAAGCTAAAGCAGCAGCAAATAATGTTGATTTTTTCATGGTAAACTTCCTCATTGTATGTTTGATATTTACAGGGGTTTTTTCGTGTTCCCCTGTGATATGGATCATACTATGCCCTTTATTTTGAGATGAAAATTAGCTAATTTTGCTATAGTTATTCAAAATAATTGAACAACAACCTATGTTGAGGTTACAAATTTGTGACAGGTTTATATCATTTTTTATTTATAATTTAGTATGTTATAAACTTTATGATCCGCGAGAAAATTCGCTGGAAGCCAACTAAATTCTCCTTATAAATCAGCACAGAATGCTAAATTCAGTGACAAGAAAAACAAAATGACACAGCAAAATTGGTCGCTTTACTTAATTCGGCAGAAAAATAACGCGTTATATTGTGGGATCACCACCGATGTTCAGCGGCGTTTTCAACAGCATGAAGCGGGAACTGGTGCCAAGGCACTAAAAGGTAAAGCGCCTTTGACCCTCGTTTTTCATTGTACTGCGGGGGATCGTTCTGAAGCATCTCAATTAGAATATCGAGTTAAGCAATTGAGTAAGCAGGCAAAAGAAAGGCTGGTCACTGACCAGCCTGATGATTTACAGCATTATTTAGCGGCTTACACATTGTCAAAATGCGATGAGTAAGTGACTTCACCTTTATGCTGGTCAATGGCGCCATTTTCGAGTCCGTAGACAAGAAAATGTTTCTGTAGACTTGGCCATTGGCAACGTAATTCATGGTTGGAAGCGGGTTCGAAACCAAAACGCCCGTAGTAACCCTCATCACCGAGAACGACGACAGCCCCATAACCAAATTCATTTAGGCTATCTAACCCTTCATAAACCAATTTTTCCGCGATACCTTGGCCTTGATAGGCTTTTTTAACGGCTAATGGGGCGAGTCCTACCCATTGAACATCTTCACCATTCACATCAACCGGGGTAAACCCGACATAGCCAATAACTTCGCCATCATCGTTGGTTGCCACCACACCGAGGGTCAATAACCCATCTTCACGCAGGTGCTGAACAAGATCTGCCTCCCCTTCAGTTGGGAAGGTTTCACGTAATAGCGTGTCGATACCCATGGCATCAACCGGGATTTCTACACGTATCAGCATGAGGTTAACACAGGCGTTTTATGCTCTGCGTCCTCACTGTCTTGTACTGATTTAATCACATCAGCGAGCTGTAATAGACCAAAACGCAGCGGCGCAGGCATATTTTCAATTTCGAAGGCATCCATCAGGTTTTTAACATACAAACCTAATTCAGTATCCCCTTCAATCACCAAACGGCGTTGGAAAAAGAGCGTATCGGGATCTTCTTTGCGGGCTGCGATCAATACCAGATCATTGGCATTGCCGCTGACACTGACATCCGGTTCAGCCTGCTTTTGTACCACCAGCTGACCGTCTTGTAAGCTGATAAACCAAACAAGCTCTAAATCTCGGATCTCAACTTTCAGCCATTTCCCTTCCAGAAAATCGAGTTCGCCTTCTTTAACAGATTCACGAAACTGCCAACTTAATAGTTGTTCGAGTATTTGACGCTGTACGACAAATGGGGTCACTTTCAATGGAAACTTCAAAAATGAAGGGCCTTGAGTGATCAGTTGAGAACGAATTTTACCAAACACAGTACTAACTCCCGTATCAATTATCTGTCCACTATGCATAACTACTGGTTAAAGCAGCCGCTTGGACAATTTTAATACCTATAATGACTAAGATTATAGATAACATTGATGTGTAGATGTAAAGATAGTCAGAGATATACCGTTATTTATCCGATATAAGGACATATTTTGCCAAAAAATAACGTGATGATACCGATCCTATATCAATCTTTATCCATCTCGCCAATATTTATTTCCAATAATCTCTACACTTTTATAATAGTCACGAAATAACTATCTCGCCTACAACATTCCAAGCTTCTCTGCGCTAAATCAAAACCTCTACCAGACCCCTTGTCTAGAATGACCAATTGCTAAATTTTTATACAGAGAAAAAGCTAATGGAATTACTCTGCCCTGCGGGGAATTTACCTGCCTTAAAAGCTGCTGTTGATAATGGTGCCGATGCGGTGTACATCGGACTCAAAAATGATACTAACGCGCGCCATTTTGCAGGTTTGAATTTTACGGAAAAAAATCTGCATGAAGCAGAGCGTTATATCCACCAGCGTAAGCGTAAATTGCATATTGCGATAAACACCTTCGCTCACCCTGATGGTTATCAACGCTGGCAGAACTCTGTTGATTTAGCGGCAGATCTAGGAGCCGATGCCCTGATCCTCGCCGATATAGCGATGTTAGAGTACGCGGCCAATAAATACCCGCATATTGAGCGCCATGTTTCTGTGCAAGCTTCTGCAACTAACACGGAAGCCATTCGTTTCTATCAGCGTAACTTTCAGGTACATCGTGTGGTGCTCCCTCGCGTGTTATCCATTCATCAAGTTAAACAACTCGCCAAAACCAGTCCTGTACCGCTGGAAGTGTTTGCTTTTGGTAGCTTGTGCATTATGGCTGAAGGCCGCTGCTATCTTTCTTCCTACTTAACGGGAGAATCACCGAATACCGTCGGCGCTTGTTCTCCTGCACGTTTTGTTCGCTGGCAACAGACTGAAAATGGCATGGAATCCCGCCTCAATGATGTGCTGATCGACAGCTACCAAAAAAATGAAAATGCCGGTTATCCAACCCTGTGTAAAGGGCGCTATGTGGTGGATGAGCAGAAATACCATGTTCTTGAAGAGCCTACCAGTCTCAATACCATTGAGCTGCTACCTGAGCTGATGAGTGCCAATATCGCTTCGGTAAAAATTGAAGGTCGTCAACGCAGCCCTGCCTATGTCACCCAAGTGACCAAGATTTGGCGTCAGGCCATCAATCGCTATAAATCCAACCCAGACGGTTTTGTGACAGATCCTAGGTGGCTCAAAGCCCTTGGTGACCTTTCTGAAGGTAGCCAAACCACCCTTGGAGCGTATCACCGTAAATGGCAATAACTGGCGCACATCATTCATCAGCATGGATTAATGGGTAACATAATGAAATATGCATTAGGCTCAGTACTGTATTACTGGCCAACATCAACTTTACAGGATTTTTATCAGCAGGCAGCAGACAGCGACGCGGACATTATTTATCTCGGGGAAACGGTATGTAGCAAGCGCCGTGATATGAAACCCAATGACTGGATTGAGCTTGCTAAGCAGCTAGCGGGAAGCGGTAAACAGATTATTCTCAGCACTCTAGCACTACTACAAGCCCCCTCTGAGCTGAAAGAAATCAGTAAATTAGTCGATAATGGCGAGTTTTTGATTGAAGCGCACGATTTTGGTGTCGTCAACATGCTGGCAGAGCGCAAATTGCCTTTTGTAGCAGGTCATGGGCTTAACTGTTATAACGCCCCCTCACTGAATATTTTGCTACGCCAAGGCATGATGCGCTGGTGTATGCCCGTTGAGCTTTCCCGTGACTGGCTGGTGAATTTGCTCAACCAATGTGAAGAGTTAGGTATTCGCGATAAGTTTGAAGTAGAGGTTTTCAGCTACGGTCACCTACCACTGGCTTATTCTGCCCGCTGTTTTACCGCTCGTTCGGAAAACCGCCAAAAAGATGAGTGCGAAACCTGCTGCATTAATTACCCGCAAGGGCGCAAAGTGATGTCACAGGAACAACAGCAAGTGTTCACGCTTAATGGCATCCAAACCCTGAGCGGCTACTGCTATAACTTAGGCAACGATATTTCGTCCATGCAGGATTTGGTGGATATTGTGCGGGTTTCCCCTGAAAGCCTTGAGTCCCTCGATGTGATTAGGCAATTTAAAGCCAACCAATACGGGCAGTCCCCACTGAGCATTCCCGACCAAAGCTGTAATGGCTATTGGCGTAATATTGCCGGATTAACCCTAGAGGCGTGATGGGCTTTTGTCTATTTTGACTCGATGATCTGTGATTAGTCTTATTCTTTAAGTTAAATTTAAGTTCACCATTGAAAATTTAACTTAAGTATAAAATAATCAGTCCTCCATTATGGATGAGGACTGATTATGGCAATAGGATATTTTTTGCGGGTAGGTGATAAAACAACCTGCGGAGGACAAATATTAACGGGAGACAATACCATGCAATGGTATGGTGTTGCCGGTGCTCGTGAAGGCGATATGGTCAGTTGCGGCAAGCATTCTGGACGATTTTATATTATTGGCGGCTGCCAAAGTGTTTGGGATGAAGGGCGCAAAGTCGCGGGAACACTTGAAAGCATCAGTTCATGCCCCTGTCGGGCTCGTTTTATTCATTCAATTCAAGACTGTTATAGTGATGAATATAGCGATAAAAGCAGCGCTATCCCCCCGGTATCACCATCAATTCCCCCTTCCATTGTTACCAAAAAAATCTGTATTAGTTGCTTAATGAAAGCGGCTGAGTCTGGGCAAATGTTAGTAGTGAGAGAAGGATAATGATCAATGAATAATCAGCATCCTATTTTTAACTATTTTGAGCGTTACCCTGATGCCAAACATTATTGTCTGATTTGCGGACTACAGTATGAACGCTACTTTGATGAAGCGCTTCAAAATAATTATGGAACAGCAAGCCCACTGTTTAAGCAACCTTCAGATACAGAAATCGCGTGGGCTGGCCCGTGGTTGATTGATGTGACTCATCGGCATGACTTGCTGGCTGATTTAATGCAATTAGAGTCTAAATCTCCTGCATTATCTTGGCTAGTCAGTGATTTATCGTTGGATAAGTTAACGTCTCACTTCTCTGACCTTCTTAATGTGAGTTTACCTGATAACAAAACGGCATTATTCCGGTTTTATGATCCCCGCGTAACGCACAATATGCCCCAAGTTCTCACCCTTGAACAATTTAATGAGATAACGATGCCTCTCATTGCATGGTATTACCGCTTTGAAGGGCAATTTTATGCATTACAAGGAGGGCGATTAAATGCAGTTTAGCGAAGAACAATTAACCAAAATTCAAAACATCGAGCAAAGTGATTATGTCGCCCAAGTTATTGCTGACTTTTATCGACATCACCCTGATAAATTACAAGTAATTGAAACATTAAATAGTCGTCTGCAATCTGCTTTTCGGTATTTGCTATCCCTAAGGTTTACCAAAGAGCCTTTAATTCGTTCTTTTTTGTTCTATGAAGCGTGCTCCCCTTACTTTTATTTGAAGCCTGAAATTAGAGATATGCTTGAGGAAAACGGTCGAAATCCAGAGCAGCAATACCAAGATTTTTTACGGATAGCCATGAAATTGATTGAATGGAGAACTTAATATGCCAGTTCCTTTAATTATTGCAGCTGCAGGAACGGTCACATTAGGTGGATTAGTGCTAGTCACCCATGAAGCCTCAAAAATCGGCTTCCCCTCTTCGTCAGGTAGTGGAGATGATGAGTGGGGAAATACTAGTTATGAAGATAAAATTCGGGAATATGAAAGTATTGCGATCGGTGGCGAGTTTGATGATGAAGAAAAGAAACGAGGTAATAATCAAGGTGCTGCTGTAGGTGCTACAGCCGGGGCATCTGTTGGTGTTGCTGCCATTGAAGCCAGTAAAGGCTGTCAGGACTGCCCTGCGATCCCTTATATTGTTCCTCATCAAAATGATATTACCAATACACGCACGCCCAATGCTTATGCGTATCAAGCAAGAATTTGTAATACACAAATCAGAACTGTCGATACCCCCGCAGGGCAAATGAGATACATTGATGAATGGAAGTGCACAATTCCCGTGCCAACCAGAACCCTAAACCCGTTAGTGGAATTTGATGGCTGGAAGCCTGATGAATGTAACTTTATTGAAACGAAAGATAACTTCGATTTTGCATTTGATAAAGATGGTAATGTGAAGTCTTTTTTTAGTAAGGGCGGGAAACCACTTAAGCAAGCTTCAGAACAAAACTGGTTATGTGAATTTCCATTGAAAAAAAAGTCATATTCTGATTGGCATTTCTCTCAGAAAAACATGTATCTATTCTGTACTAGAATATTTCAATCATTACCACAAATTAGAACGCATCACACAACTTAATATAGGTAAAATAATGAATTTAAATATTGAATTGGATATTTCATTAAATGATAAAATGGTGAAAAGTACTGTTATTGACATATTTCAGTTTATGATTGAATTTTCAAAGAAAATGGCATCTGCTGAACCTGATATTTGGTATTTTTGTGGGGATTCACAAGAGGAAGCGTTAGAATATAAAGCATTTGAAAATGGCAAACCAACAAGTTTTTTTACAGATGAATATGAGATTAGCAATATAGAGGGTATTTGGGCTGGAGATGATAATGCACTAGTTATGGTTAGTAATGGAAGTGGTTCAGTCTATAGACTCAATTTTGATTTAAGAAGGGTTGTTAGTTTTAGCTTTGATATGTTGCTTGACCTTATCTCTGAAAGTGCAATTAAATTCAATTTAATCGATATTAGAGTTAATACAAATGGCTATAGCTACCATCAAAGAAATGTTTTCCCTGATAAACTTCCCGTTGGCTGGATGCTTTATTTAAATAAAAAAATAACGCAACAACAGGTTCCCATGGCAGCCCAGCTTATCCATATCGATAATGACAAAAATCACGGAACATTAATTATCAGTACTGACCATGTTTTTGATGGTGAAAATAAAGAGGATATTAAAAAAGCCAATGAAATCGAAATCCAGCTTGCTGGGCTGGGATTATTGCCGTTAATTCGGGAAATATATAGTTAGGTTGTTACGAGGTATCTAGGGTACGATAACGTAGCAATCAACTCAATTATCGTACTCTAGACGCTAAACTCTATTTCTACATCTATTTATTAAAATCATGGTTAAAATTACTTACACTAGGATAACTTATGGATTTATCAATTAAAGTAGATATCGAATTACGTGAAGAAATATCAATCCCTTTGTTGATTAATATTTTTGAAAAAATGATATTAACATGTGAGAGTATTACTAATGAAAAGGAAAGCTCATGGTACTTAACTGCTGACACTCTTGAAGAAGCATTACAAAAGAAAGCATTTAACCTATACACGCCGACTGATTTATTAAAAAACATGCCTTATTTTGATTGGATGGAATCAATATGGGCTAATGAAAACAAGGCATTAGATATAAAATATACAAGTTCAGGATTAATATATAATCTGGAATTTAAACTACGTGATATCAACCCGCCTAGTCAACCTAAACTAATTGAATCACTAAAAAAATATTTTTTAACCTATAAAATAGTCTGTATAAGAATTGATACTAATAAATATAGATATAATAAAAGAAATGTTTTTCCAGACAGACTTCCCGTTGGCTGGATGCTTTATTTAAATAAAAAAATAACGCAACAACAGGTTCCCATGGCAGCTCAGCTTATCCATATTGATAATGAAAAAAATCACGGAACATTAATTATCAGTACCGACCATGTTTTTGATGGTGAAAATAAAGAGGATATTAAAAAAGCCAATGAAATCGAAATTCAGCTCGCTGGGTTGGGGTTACTGCCATTAATACGAGAGATATATAGTTAATTTTTTAAGCGGTATTGACCCTAGAGGCGTAATGAATTTTCTATTTATGATAGGCTCTCTAGCGAACCTCCTCATTCCATGGCCAATCACCAACAAAAACCTGCGCAATTTTTCATCAATAACCGGCCTATACCCAGAATATCCCCCAAACAGATACGGAGTTATCTCCTTTGAATTCAGTTGACGTACGGTAGATTAGATAAGCAATCAAACTCACAAACTAATAAGGAAATACCCGTGATAAAACGTACCCTGCTCGTCATGACACTTTTTTTAGCGGGATGCTCAACATCCCTTGAGTACACCAAAGCGGATCTCGAACAAAACCAAGAGGTGAGTTACTCCGATTCTGGGTACTATCGCGTGGTCTTTAAAGGGAAAAAAGTTCTTTCAGTACCTGAAAATGCCCATATTGTGGCAGGCACCGAAGATAATGTGGTTGGAAAATTGAACCAAGATGGCAAAACGGGTGAGTTTGTGATTGCAGGGCTTGCCGCCAAAAGCAATGGCAACATTAGTTCCCAAGTGGGTGGCCACGATTATAATTTGAGTTTCCTATTAACCGATGGAAATGATTTACCACTTTCATCAGTCAATTACATCATTATCAATGACTGTAATGGGGAAGCCTATTCGGGCAAAACCAATGCTAACGGACGCACATTTTCGGTTTCAACTGCTGAAGAGTGTAATTTAAGCCTTAGCGTTGTAGAGTGATTCTCAAAAAGTAAGCGGTCTAAAATCAACCGCTTACTTTTTATTTATGCAGATGTTTACGCCACCGATGAATGACATGACTAAGGTGGCGCAGTTCGCCATCTCGTAACATGCCAATAAACACACCGATAAACGAGTAAATCACCCCAAGCACCAGCATCATCACAATATCCATCAAGATATCTCTAAATGGCAGCCCCATTTGGTTGATCCCCGCCATCGCGTTAGTCGCCCATGTGGATGGCAACGCAGAGGCTATCATCCGTACCCAGTCCGGCATGGCCTGCAGTGGCCAAATCGTACCGGACATATAGAACACCGGCGTGGTGATAAACGCCAATGTCAGGTAGATCATTTCCACACTACGCAAACATTCCGTGACCAGCTTCCCTAACCCAATAACGGCGAGTAAGAATGGGAAGGTCAGCATCCAAATCTGGTACAACGGCGCTTCTTGCCGATAACCCAAAATCCATGGCCATAAGGCAAAAAACACGGTCGAAAGAAATAACCAGATAGGCACCAGCGCCGACAACGCCCCCAGATAAACCGCTAATGGGGGTTTACCTTTTGGTGTAGAGCGAATAGCAATACTGACCCGCACACACGCAATTAATAAGGAGTGCTGCAATAACATCACCAGCAAGCCAGGGAAGATAATCGCCGCAAAGCTAATACCGGGGTTATACAGCGGCTCAGTCTCACTGCGAACAGGGGCAATAATCACTTTTGCTTGTTCAGGACTGAAACCCGCTTTTTCCAGTAACTGGGTGTTATAGGCGCTCAATAGCGTTTGATACGCTTTCGATAACTCTTGCTGGATTTGCCCACTTGCTAAACGGTTTGTGGCATCCCCATAAACGGGTACCGTGATATTTTTGCCACTAAGCAAATGTTTTTCAAAATCAGTTGGGATGATCACGATGGCAAACAGCTGCCTCGCGATCATATCCTGCCGTGCTTGAGCTAAATTATCGTAACTGTGTAGCTGGACTTTGGGTGTGGCGTCTAAATCGCGGATCAGCTCACGACTTGCGCCTGAGTGATCCATATCGATAACCGCCACAGGCAGATCCCACAATACCGGACGCGCATAGACCAAACTCATAATACAGAGAGAAACGAGCAGCAGCAGCCACATCGGTTTCTCCAGCATGCCCAGCAGTACCTTTTTAAACGTCGCAAAATAGACCGTCATCATACGATACTTCCTTGGGTTTCTAGCCGTTTCACTAAGCGCTTACGGATCAAAAATGCCGTCAGTAACGGATAAATCAGCAAGAATAGGCACACTTGCACAATACGCTCAAACGAGATTTCCCGTAAGAAAATATCAAACATGGCGTTTAAAGTGTGAGTGAGTGGCTCCGCATTCGAAATAATCCGTGCGGGCAAAATCATCGAGAGTTCCGGCACTGCCATGCCAGAAAACGCCAAGGCAATACTCACCAGCATCCCGATTAAGCTGTAAGCCATTATCGCGCTGGACGTGAAGCTAAAGAGTAGTAACCCGATACTCTGCGCCGCTATCACATAGAAGAAGCCCACCAGCATCATATACAGCGGGTTCCCCACCACTTTTGCATCGAAGATAGTGACCAGCGCCGCCAGTTCCACAATCAGTAACGTCGTGAAAAATAACGTATATGGCGCCATTTTGCCTAACAGTGCCATTGAAAATGGCTTCACGCTTTGAAGAATGGTGCCGCGAGACATGGTGTAAATAGTGGCAGTGACCACAAACAGTTGCAGCATATGGATGGTCGCCGCAAATTGTTGGTAATAAATATAGCTGCCACTTGGGTTAAAGAGGCTATCGT
Organism: Providencia zhijiangensis; assembly: GCF_030315915.2. Taxonomy (NCBI): domain Bacteria; kingdom Pseudomonadati; phylum Pseudomonadota; class Gammaproteobacteria; order Enterobacterales; family Morganellaceae; genus Providencia; species Providencia zhijiangensis. The sequence continues at coordinate 3,448,138 of NZ_CP135990.1, forward strand.
AAGAGAGCGTGACTTGCGCCAATGCCGGTAGCGATTGCCCCATCGATCTTGCCATTTCTTGACGGTATTTGGCGTTAAGTTCCGCAACCAAGCCGCTAAAATCTTGAATAGCATAACTGCCAGATGCGTAAAATAGCGCATTGTAGTACATGCGCAATTCAGGCTGGCGTCCTCGCAATATATCCTCCTCAAAATTTTTGGGGATATAGAGCAAGGCATAATCTTTGGCGCTACCCAGCTGTTTGATGGATGTCACTAAGTTGCCATCAATCGCTTTCACTTCCGCATGAGGACCCGCATCAAGATCGCGGATAATTTGCCTTGAAATTGGGCTGTTGTTGTTATCTACCACCGAAACTGGCACATCCATCAGCGTTCCCTCTGAGAAGTTAGCGCTAATTAACGTAAACAGCATCAAAGGGAATAGCCAACTCAGCCAGTGAAAGACTGGGCTGCGGATCGCCATTTGGGTTTCGCGGCTAAAAGCATGTTCAAAACCATGCCAAGCGAATTTGAGTTTCATGGCGTCACCTGTTATTTATCCCAGTGCCACAAGACGCTCATCCCCGGTCGTAATCCTTCAATCGGTTGTTGTGGATACAAGCGAACTTCAAAGGTTTTCAGGTCGAAATCCCCTGTCGCACGGGTGGCTCGTTTAGTCGCGTAATCCCCTTTCGGTGCAATATAGCGAACTTCGGCTTCCACGGTTTTATCCCCTAAGGCTGGAACCGTCAGCTCAATTTTGTCCCCTTTTTTCACACCCACTAAAATGTCTTCACGTAGGTTATAAACAAAATAGGCTTGAGGGAGGCTGATCAATGAGATTAAAGGGCTACCTGCATTGAATAATTCACCAATTTCTGCAGGGATTGGACCGACTTCACCATCCACAGGGGCTTTCACTTGCAAGTCATCCAGTTGAACTTGGAGTTCAGCAAGTTTTTGCTCTGCTTGCTTCACTGCGGCTTCATATTGTTGACGCTGCTCGATACGATCGCCGTTTTTCCCTTCTTCCAAACGTGCCTTAGCACTTTGGACTTGTTGGAATGCAACATCTTTTGCTTTACGGGCGGTATCTAACTCATTCGCGGAGACATACCCTTTGCCTGAAAGATTATTTAAACGGGTAAATTCACGAGAAGCATTTTGGTATTGAGAATTTGCTTGAGCTACCGCAGCTTGCAGGTCACGCAGCGTCTCTTCACGAGTCCCGTTTAAGGATTGGTCGAGTTGGGCTTGAGCTTGATCCTTAGCCGCTTTTAATGCCGCATATTGGGCTTGTAACTCTGGGCTTTCTAAGGTGATCAGTAACTGCCCTTTTTTCACATCATCCCCGCGTTCTACATGGCGTTCAATGACTCTGCCTTTGGCTTTTGAAGTCACGATGACTTCCGGTGCGTCCACTTCCCCTTGCAATAATAAAAATTGATTATGGGAATGAAAAAGCGCCGCAGCAGCAATTAAGATCAGCATAAGCAAGATCAGTATGATGGTTCTTTTTTTCATTATGTATGTGGGCCTTGAATAATAACGGAGGAAACTACTTTTTCATTATGACAATAAATTAACACTAACGTTAAGAAATTTGTGCGCAAAATCACGCTTTAGCGGTCTTTTTTAGTCTGAGGGGCTTTGGCGCTTATGTCAAATAATGATGTTTTGCTAATTATTAAATGACGATTACTTAACCAGCCCAATAAGATACAATATCTCCCAAAAGTATATGGCTAAACCCACTGAGCGCAGCTAACACCCTCATAATGTAAAATATAGAATGTGAAATATAATGGGCCATACTCTAACATGCTCTAAATAGTTCGCATTATGGGTAGACGGCAAGAGAAGATATCTCTAGGAGCATACAAAAGTATGTGACTAGAGGAGCTGAACGTAGCCAACACCCCCATAATGTGAAATATGACGAGCATACAAAAGTATGTGACTAGAGCAGCTGAGCGCAGCCAACACCCCCATAATGTGAAATATGACGAGCATGTACGAATTCGACTTGATTTTATTACTACTACAACAAATGTGCGTCTACCTTGTTATCGCTTGGGCACTCAGCCGCACTCCATTGGTCACCCCACTTCTTAAGGTTACTATCCGCCTACCTCATAAAGTGATGTGCTACCTGATTTTCTCAGTATTTTGCATCATCGGTACTTATTTTGGTTTACATATCAATGATTCCATAGCTAACACTCGTGCTATTGGCGCCGTACTTGGCGGATTATTAGGCGGCCCTGCAGTGGGTTTTGCTGTTGGGTTTACTGGTGGGATCCACCGATACTCTTTGGGTGGAATGAGCGCTTTCGCTTGTATGATCTCGACCATTGTCGAAGGCTTAATTGGTGGACTAGTCCATCGCTACTATATGAAGCGCGGGGAAATTAATAAAATTTTTAACCCTGTTACCGCCAGCTGCGTTACCTTTTTCGCTGAAATCATCCAGATGCTGATTATTTTACTCATCGCTCGCCCATTCGATGAAGCCTATGAATTAGTGAAAAATATTGCCGCACCGATGATCATTGCCAATACCATCGGGGCAGCCATGTTTATCCGTATATTGCTGGATAGACGCGCCATCGTCGAGAAATACACCACAGCATTTTCCGCTCAAGCCTTGAAAATAGCCTTATGTACTGAAGGTATTTTGCGTAAAGGCTTCAATGCGGATAACAGCATGAAAGTGGCGAAAATTATTTATCAAGAGTTAGATATTGGTGCGGTGGCCATTACGGATCGAGAAAAAATTCTCGCCTTTATCGGACTAGGCTCCGATCACCACATTCCGGGGACACCTATCTCATCCATTCAATCTAGGCAGGCCATTGATAATAATGAAGTGGTCTATGCCGATGGTAACGAAACTCCCTATAAATGCTCATTAAGCTCTTCATGCAAACTGGGCTCGACCCTCGTGATCCCACTGAGAGGTGAAAACCAGCGAGTCATTGGAACCATCAAATTATACCAAGCCAAAAATAGCCTCTTTAGCTCCATCAACCGTACGCTAGGGGAAGGAATTGCCAGCCTATTTTCTGCCCAAATTTTGGCGGGACAATATGAGCGTAATAAACAATCCTTACTGCAATCGGAAGTCAAACTGCTTCACGCACAAGTGAACCCGCATTTTCTCTTTAATGTGCTCAACACATTACAGGCTGTGATCCGCAAAGATAGCCAGCAAGCAGGACAGCTTGTGCAATATATCTCCACCTTCTTTCGTAATAACTTAAAACGTCCAGAGCAGAATGCGACACTAGGGGAAGAAATTGAGCACATCAATTCATACCTACAAATTGAAAAGGCGCGATTCCAAGAGAGTTTACAGATCCATTTAGATATCCCCGATAAGGTTAAACAGGTGGAATTACCCGCGTTCACACTGCAACCGATTGTCGAAAACGCAATAAAACATGGCACTTCACAGTTATTAAATACCGGATACATTACAATACGTAGCTATATTCGCTGTGAACATGTCTATATTGAAATTGAAGATAATGCCGGTTTATACCAGCCAAGTGGACAATCTGACGGCTTAGGGATGGGCTTAGTCGATAAACGCTTGCGCCTGAAATACGGTGAAAAATATGGAATAGGCGTGGAGTATGAACCTGAAAAATTCACCCGCGTAAAAATTCGCTTGCCCTACATGTCCACTTAATCACATTGCACATAATAAATGATAATAACGCTATGAATGTATTGATCGTTGATGACGAACCCCTAGCACGTGAAAACGTGCGCTGCTTACTCGAGGAGCATGACGATATCGAAATTATTGGCGAGTGCGCCAATGCCATTGAAGCCATCGGTTTGATCCACAAAAAAAAGCCTGATGTGGTGTTTTTAGATATTCAAATGCCCCGAGTTACGGGATTAGAAATGGTGCGTATGCTCGATCCTGAAGAGCGCCCACATATTGTTTTTCTGACGGCATTTAATGAGTTTGCTATCCAAGCTTTCGAAGAGCATGCTTTCGACTATCTACTTAAACCCCTTGAACCAGAAAGATTGGCAAAGACTTTAGCTCGTTTACGCCAAAATAAACTGAAACAGAATCTCGAGCTTCTCGATAACAACGAACCGCTCAAATTTATTCCTTGTACCGGACACAGCCGCATTTATTTGATGAAATTAGATGATGTCCAATATGTCACTTCACGTATGAGCGGCGTGTATGTGATGAGTACCCAAGGACAAGAAGGCTTTACCGAATTAACCTTGCGCACATTAGAAATGCGTACGCCGTTAGTGCGTTGCCATCGTCAATATTTAGTGAATATGGCCCAGCTCAGAGAGATTTTATTTGGGGATAATGGACAAGCCGAATTGGTGCTATGCTCAGGTGGGCATATTCCCGTTAGCCGCCGCTATTTAAAACCGTTGAAAGAGGCGTTAGGGTTAATTTAACGAGTGACTCAGGAGAAAAGGTTATGGCTGATTTTTACCTGCAAATTCGAACCAATTCGATGACATTGAAAAATCTCGACACCCATGAAGAACGCAGTGCAACGGGTGAGTTTTCAGTCCAAAGGATGGTTATCGGAGATTTTTTTAAAGCCGAATTTGTGCTGTATCAGTTGGTCTGCAATATGGGTCTAAAAGTCCGTCGCCCTTTTGCGTCGAAACATCGTGTTTTGGTTCAAGCCCTCGAAATTATTGAAGGTGGCGTGAATATGGTGGAAGAGCGCCTATTTAGCGAAATTGTTTACGGGGCATTTAATCAGCGAGTGAAAAAAGTGGTGGTGAGCCGATCACCACTGCCTATGCCTCAGCGAGAAGCGAAAGCCTTATTAACTGCATAAAAAAAACCGCATTTAAAAAATGCGGTTTTTTTGTATTTATCTCAGCCACATTAACGTGGCTGGATAGCGCTACTATGCGTTGTGGCTGCTGCTACGACGACGTGGTGCTGCATTGGTGCCATCTTGGCGCGGTGCAGAGTTACCACGGTCACGGTTGCCGCCATCACGGTTTCCACCACGACGGTTGCCGCTGAAGCCTTCGCGATCACCACCGCTACGACGACCATCACGATCGCCACCACGGTCATTACGACGACCTGCACCGAAACCACCTTCGCTGCCGCCTTCACGACGTGGGCCACCACGACGTTCGCCACCGCCACGACGCTCAAATGGTTGAGCATCACCGATCAGTTGCATTTGCATTGGTTTGTTCAGTACACGCGCACGGCTTAAGTGAGTTAACACTTCGCTTGGCATACCTTTTGGTAACTCGATAGTTGAGTGAGTACCAAACAGTTTGATATTACCAATGTAGCGGCTGCTGATGTCTGCTTCGTTCGCAATCGCACCAACGATATGACGAACTTCAACACCGTCATCACGACCCACTTCGATACGGTACATTTCCATATCGCCAACATCACGACGCTCACGACGAGCACCACGGTCGCCGCGCTCTGCACGGTCAAAACCGTTGCCGTTGCTGTTGCGGTCACGACGGTCGCCACGACGATCATCACGGTCGTTGAATTCACGACGCGGACGACGCGGTGCATCTGGTGGCAGGATCAGAGCGCGTTCGCCTTGAGCCATTTTCAGTAATGCCGCTGCTAAAGTTTCCATATCTACATCTTCAGATGGAGACATTTTCGCTAACAGTGAACGGTACTGATCTAAGTCGCTACTTTCTAATTGCTGTTGAATTTGTTCAGCAAATTTCGCCTGACGACGTTGGCTTAATACGTCAGCATCTGGCAATTCCACTTCAGGAATAGTCAGTTTCATTGTACGTTCAACGTTGCGCAGTAAACGACGCTCACGGTTCTCAACGAACAGTAATGCACGACCCGCACGACCCGCACGACCGGTACGACCGATACGGTGAACGTAAGATTCCGCATCCATTGGGATGTCGTAGTTAACAACTAAGCTGATACGCTCAACATCCAGACCACGTGCTGCAACGTCAGTTGCGATCAGGATATCTAAACGACCATCTTTTAAGCGCTCTAATGTTTGTTCACGCAGTGCTTGGTTCATGTCACCATTCAGTGCCGCACTGTTGTAGCCATTACGCTCAAGCGCTTCTGCAACTTCTAAGGTTGCGTTTTTGGTACGAACGAAAATAATCGCCGCATCGAAATCTTCAGCTTCTAAGAAACGTACCAGCGCTTCATTTTTACGCATGCCGTAAACAGTCCAGTAGCTTTGAGCGATATCTGGACGTGTAGTAATGCTCGACTGAATGCGGATCTCTTTAGGATCTTTCATAAAGCGACGAGTAATACGACGGATTGGTTCTGGCATTGTTGCCGAGAACAGCGCAGTTTGGTGTTCTGCCGGAATCTGGCTCATGATGTTTTCAACATCATCGATGAAGCCCATACGCAGCATTTCATCAGCTTCGTCTAATACTAAGCCTTTCAGTTTAGAAAGATCTAAAGTACCGCGCTTCAGGTGGTCTAACAGACGACCTGGAGTACCAACAACCACTTGTGGTCCTTGGCGTAATGCACGAAGTTGAACGTCATAACGTTGACCGCCATATAAGGCAACCACGTTGACACGGTTCATGTGTTTAGAGAAATCGCTCAGTGCTTCAGCAACTTGCACCGCTAACTCACGTGTCGGTGCCAGTACTAAAATTTGTGGCGCTTTTAAATCAGGGTCGATGTTATGCAGTAATGGCAAACCAAATGCAGCGGTTTTACCACTACCTGTTTGTGCCATACCTAATACATCATTACCATCCAATAACAATGGAATACATTGTTGCTGGATTGGAGATGGTTTTTCGTATCCCAGGTCGCTTAGTGCGTTCAAAATAGATGCTGATAAACCTAGATCAGCAAAAGACATATCGGTCTCAGTCGTCATGTAAAGGTGCCTCATACTTAGTGGCGGCCAGTTTACATAACGGAGCGAAAATCATTTCGGTCATTATCATTTAAAATGTGAACTGGCTCAAATTGTGTTATTAAACGAACAAATAAACCCTCACCCGGGTGGATGATGGCTTAAAAATGAATAGAGAAATGTTCGTCAGCTATTGCTGGCCCGATTCTAATAGGTCGTCTTGTTCTTGGCCTAACAGCGCCAATTCCAACAATGCGTAGCGGTGCTCAACAAAGCTGTGTGCGTTGTTAGCTACCGTCAGTTTGAATAACGCAGTTGCGCTATCCTTATCCCCCAGACTTAGGTAATGCTTACCTAAATAGAAGTTAGTTTCACTGAGATGCTCAGCGAGCGAAGTGTTATCCGTAGATGTCTCTTTCAAACGCTCCATCAATGTCGTTTCATTGATATTGCCAAGATAGAATTCTACGATATTCCAGCCCCATTGCCCTTTCTCCGCTTGATTGTAGCGGGCAGCAAGATTGTCTTGTGCCATACGCGGGTCTATGTCTTTCTCTACGAGATAAAGCCACAGAGTACGAAAAGGATCATTTGGATCTATCTGATAATACGCCAGCAGATCATCCTGCGCTAATTTGTATCGTCCACCGTAATATAATGCGATGCCACGATTCATTCGCGCGAAATTGTAAGTTGGATCAAGCTCTAAAACAGAATCAAACGCTTCATAGGCGGCATCATAGTTGCCAGCCTGCGTAAAATATATTCCTAAAAAGTTAAAGATTTCAGGAATATCCGGACGGATTGACAACGCAGTTGAAAAATCATTACGTGCCAGCGCCCTTAAACCGAGACTATCATACAGTACTCCGCGCTCATATAAAAGCTGCGCGTACTCATCATCGGTCAAAGATCGGCTCGCAAGGATTTGTTCCATACGAGCCAAAATCACTTCTTGTTGTAATGAAGGCTGCAATGGAACTGCAAAAACCTCGTTTTTACGCCAATCTTTATTACTACATCCAATAATAATAAAAAAGATGAACGCGGATAGCACACGAACTAAGGTGCGGCTATCGATAAAACGAAAGTTAATACAGTTCTGCATACTACGCCCTTACATTACCACTAGTCAGCAAATTTAGGCTGATAGCGCCCAAGTTTATCAGGCGCTACACTTTCGGTCAGCTTATTCTGCTGATTCCTGCTGTGCTGGAGCTTCTTCGCCAGCAACAGCTTCTTTCATGCTCAGGCGAATACGGCCTTGACGGTCGATTTCTAACACCTTAACAGGAACTTCTTGACCCATTTGCAGGTAGTCAGTCACTTTCTCTACACGCTTGTCAGCGATTTGAGAAATGTGAACCAGACCTTCTTTACCGCCACCGATAGCAACGAATGCACCGAAGTCAACAATACGAGTCACTTTACCTGGGTAGATACGACCCACTTCAACTTCTGCAGTGATGTCTTCGATGCGACGAATTGCTTCTTTCGCTTTCAGGCCATCAGTTGCTGCGATCTTCACAGTACCGTCATCTTCGATTTCGATAGTTGTGCCTGTTTCTTCCGTTAATGCGCGGATAACAGAACCACCTTTACCGATGACATCTTTGATCTTGTCTGGGTTGATACGGATGGTGTAAATGCGTGGAGCGAACTCAGAGATCTCTTCACGTGGACCATTGATAGCTTGTTCCATTGTGCCAAGGATATGCAGACGCGCACCTTTAGCTTGGTTCAGAGCCACTTGCATGATTTCGCGAGTGATACCTTCGATTTTGATATCCATTTGCAGTGCGCTGATACCGTCACGGCTACCCGCTACTTTAAAGTCCATATCACCTAAGTGGTCTTCGTCACCTAAGATGTCAGACAGGACAACGAAATCGTCGCCTTCTTTCACCAGACCCATCGCGATACCCGCAACAGCCGCTTTAATTGGTACACCAGCATCCATCAGAGCCAGAGACGCACCACATACAGATGCCATTGAAGAAGAACCGTTAGATTCCGTGATTTCAGAAACCACACGTACTGTGTACGGGAATTCTGCTTGTGAAGGCATAACTGCCAGCACACCACGTTTCGCTAAGCGACCGTGACCAATTTCACGACGTTTAGGTGAACCAACCATACCAGTCTCACCAACAGAGTATGGAGGGAAGTTGTAGTGGAATAAGAAGCGGTCAGTGTATTCGCCCATTAATTGGTCGATAACCTGTGCATCACGCTCAGTACCTAATGTTGCAGTAACCAGCGCCTGAGTTTCACCACGGGTGAACAGTGCAGAACCGTGAGTACGTGGCAGAACACCAGTACGAACGTCCAGCGCACGAACCATGTCTTTCTCACGACCATCGATACGTGGCTCACCACGGATAACGCGGCTACGAACAACTTGTTTTTCTAAGTGAGCAAGAATGTCTGACACTTCAGAAACATCGACGTTTTCATCTTCAGCAACCAGAGTTGCAATCACTTCGTCTTTGATCAAGTCAACTTGAGCATAACGCTCTTGTTTCTCAGTGATACGGTAAGCATCGCCCATACGGCTTTCAGCCAGTGCAGCAACGCGATCGTTCAGAGCTTGGTTAACTGGCTCTGGCTGCCAATCCCATTTCTCTTTGCCCGCTTCTTTGACTAATTCATTGATGTTCTGAATAACAACTTGTTGTTGATCGTGACCGAACACAACTGCACCCAGCATTTGCTCTTCGCTTAACAGTTCAGCTTCTGACTCAACCATTAATACTGCGCTGTCAGTACCTGCAACTACTAAATCCAGACGGCTTGATTTTAATTCATCAGCAGTTGGGTTCAGAACATATTGGTCATTGATAAAACCAACACGTGCAGCACCGATAGGACCATTGAATGGAACACCAGACAGTGCCAGTGCAGCAGATGCACCGATCATCGCAACGATATCTGGGTTAACTTGTGGGTTAACAGAAACAACGGTAGCGATGATTTGGATTTCGTTCAGGAAGCCTTCTGGGAACAGAGGACGTAATGGACGGTCAATCAGACGTGCAACTAAAGTTTCGCCTTCACCAGGACGGCCTTCACGACGGAAGAAGCTACCTGGGATACGACCTGCAGCGTAAGTACGCTCTTGGTAGTTAACCGTTAAAGGGAAGAAATCTTGCCCTTCTTTAACTTTTTTCTGTGCCACAGCAGTCACGAATACTGCGGTGTCATCCATGTTTACCATCACCGCCGCCGTTGCTTGGCGTGCGATCATTCCTGTTTCTAATGTTACGGTATGCTGGCCATACTGGAACTTACGAACAATAGGATTTAACAAAATATTACCCTTTTTGTAAGGCTACGAGAGATTCTCAAGTAGCATGGTTTATTTTCTGACTACAGCCTCGCGACTAATGAGAGGATTGATATTCCAATCATCAATTCTCTCATTAGTCGCGCGAATACGGATGTAGTTTTAAGTGGTTTTAATTAAAACAGTCAATTATCGATAATAGCTTAACATTTTAGTTAAGTATAATTCGAGTATTACTTCAACTTTCAACTAACTTTTAGAAGAAAAGGGGCCATTTGGCCCCTTTCCTCTGAAACTGACAAGATTAACGACGCAGACCCAGACGCTCGATCAGCGCTGTGTAACGTGCGATATCTTTACCTTTCAGGTAAGCTTGTAAACGACGACGCTGAGCAACCATACGCAGCAGACCACGACGGCTGTGGTGATCTTTTTTGTGCTCGGAGAAGTGACCTTGCAGATGGTTGATTTGTGCAGTTAACAGAGCGATTTGAACTTCGCTTGAACCCGTGTCGTTTTCACCGCGGCCGAATTCAGCAACGATTTTCGCTTTCGCTTCAGTACTTAGAGACATAATAAACTCCAAAATAATATAAATTTAAGTGATGAGAGCCAATCTCTAATTTAGCATCTCAAGATTTAGCGCCGTCATTCTACGCTGCTTAGGGCAGCAAAGCAATAAGCGCCATTATGCGGACGGTTCATTTTCAACGACCAAACGCTTCGGTGCAATACGTCCATCTTCACTAATCAAAGCAATACCGATAAACCGCTGCTCTGAACCACAAGTGACTCGGATCATGTCGCCTTCCACTAGGTCTTTTACATCACCACGAACAGGTTGACCCTGTTTAAAATACGCGGCTGTTTCCTCAGTAATATTCACTGCAGGAAAATGAACCACTGCGGTATCCATTGGCAATAATAGCGAATCGAGCAAGGATTCAAATGAGCCTTCTCCCGCATCCACTTTTGCCCGCAAAGCAGCTAATTGTTCCAACGTGACCATACGATCGTAAGGATAATTTGCCACTTGTACACGACGCAGATAAGTGACGTGCGCACCACATCCTAACATTTCACCTAAATCGTCAATAATAGTCCGAATATAGGTGCCTTTAGAACAGTGAATTTCCAGTTCTAATTCGTTGTTATCCCAACGAATAAACTGAAGTTCATACACTGTAATTGGGCGTGCTTCACGCTCTACCGTAATACCTTTACGTGCGTATTCATATAATGGGCGCCCTTGATGTTTCAGCGCTGAATACATGGAAGGCACTTGCAGGGTATCCCCTCGAAAATGTTCGAGGGCTTCCTCAAGTTGCTGTGCCGTAAAAGTGATATCGCGTTCGCTGATGATTTCACCATGGGAGTCGGAAGTATCCGTTCGTTGACCAAGGCGAGCAATCACGCGATAGCGCTTATCTGAATCGAGTAAAAACTGTGAAAATTTCGTCGCTTCGCCAAGGCAGACTGGCAACATACCGGTCGCTAATGGATCCAGTGCCCCAGTATGCCCAGCTTTATTCGCGTTGAAAAAGCGCCGCACTTTTTGCAGCGCATCGTTTGAGGAAATATCGGTGGGCTTATCTAACAGCACAACGCCGTCAATATTGCGCCCGCTACGACGACGCCCCATTATTTTTCCTCTTTACTATCTGTACCTGCACGACGCTCTTCGTCATTACGAATCACGTTCGATACTAAGTTAGACATACGCATACCATCAACTAGTGAGTTGTCATATTCAAACGTTAACTCAGGAATAATACGTAAACGCATTGCTTTCCCCAGTAATGAACGAATGAAACCTGACGCTTCATTTAATGCTTTAATGCCGTCTGCAACCATCTCTTCTTCACTTTTTTCATTCGCAAAGTTGAAGAAAGTGACGAAGACTTTACCGTATGCCAGATCCCGTGACAGCTCTACACCAGAAACGGTTGCCATGCCAATACGGGGATCTTTGATTTCGCGCTGCAAGATAATCGCAATTTCTTTTTGCATTTCTTGAGCTACGCGCTGAGAACGACTGAATTCTTTTGCCATCGTTAATCTCCTGACAATAAAGGGGGCAATAGCCCCCTCATTAATACTATTTTGTCACCACGATACTTCGTGGGTACTCACAAAATTAACCGTCGATTGAACGTTTAACTTCGATAACTTCAAAGACTTCGATCATATCGCCGACACGGACATCGTTGTAGTTCTTAACACCGATACCACATTCCATACCGTTACGAACTTCGCTAACGTCATCTTTAAAGCGACGCAGTGATTCCAGCTCACCTTCGTAGATAACCACGTTATCACGCAGAACGCGGATTGGGTTATTACGCTTGATGGTACCTTCAGTAACCATACAACCAGCAACTGCACCAAATTTCGGTGATTTGAACACATCACGGACTTCTGCAAGACCCATGATTTGCTGTTTGTATTCAGGTGCCAACATACCGCTCATCGCTTGTTTGATTTCATCAATCAGGCTATAGATGACGGAGTAGTAACGTAAATCAACGCTTTCGCTTTCAACTACGCGACGAGCAGATGCATCGGCACGGACGTTAAAGCCAAGAATGATCGCATTAGAAGCTGCAGCCAGAGTTGCATCAGTTTCAGTGATACCACCCACGCCAGAACCGATGATTTTGATTTTAACTTCATCAGTTGACAGTTTCATCAGAGAGTCAGTGATAGCTTCACAGGTACCTTGAACGTCAGTTTTCAGTACGATATTCAGTTCAGAAACTTTACCTTCTTCCATGTTAGCAAACATGTTTTCCAGTTTAGATTTCTGCTGACGAGCTAATTTCACATCACGGAATTTACCTTGACGATACAGGGCAACTTCACGCGCTTTTTTCTCATCACGAACAACTGTCGCTTCATCACCCGCTGAAGGAACGCTGGACAGACCCAGGATCTCAACTGGCATTGAAGGGCCGGCAGACAGAACTTCTTTACCTAATTCGTTGCGCATTGCACGAATACGGCCGTATTCAAATCCACACAGTACGATGTCGCCTTTGTTCAATGTACCTTCTTGAACTAAGATAGTTGCCACTGGGCCACGACCTTTGTCTAGGTAAGATTCAACAACCACACCGCTTGCCATGCCTGCATATACCGCTTTCAGTTCTAAAACTTCAGCTTGCAGCAAGATAGCATCTAACAGTTCATCGATACCGGTACCCACTTTCGCAGACACACCGATAAACTGAGTGTCACCGCCCCACTCTTCAGAAATAACGCCGTACTGAGACAGCTCATTTCTGACGCGATCTGGGTCAGCTTCTGGTTTATCCATTTTGTTGACCGCCACAACGATTGGCACACCTGCTGCTTTCGCATGCTGGATAGCTTCGATTGTTTGTGGCATAACACCATCATCTGCAGCAACAACCAGAACAACGATATCCGTTGCCTGAGCACCACGAGCACGCATTGATGTAAACGCGGCGTGACCTGGGGTGTCTAAGAAGGTGATCATACCTTTGTCAGTTTGAACGTGGTATGCACCGATGTGCTGAGTAATACCACCTGCTTCGCCTGATGCTACTTTCGTTGAACGAATGTAGTCCAGTAAAGAGGTTTTACCGTGGTCAACGTGACCCATGATGGTAACAACTGGCGCGCGAGCTTCTTTAACTGCTGAGCCAGTGTCACGGTCGTTCATTACCGATTCTTCTAACTCATTCTCACGACGCAGAATAACTTTGTGACCCATTTCTTCTGCAACTAATTGTGCAGTTTCTTGGTCAATCACTTGGTTGATGGTTGCCATTGCACCCATTTTCATCATCGTTTTGATGACTTGGGAGCCTTTAACTGCCATCTTGTTAGCTAATTCGCCAACAGTGATAGTTTCGCCGATAACAACGTCACGGTTTACCGCTGCAACTGGTTTGGTGAAGCTTTGTTGTAAAGAGCTTCCTTTACGTTGCTTACCTTTAGTGCGACCTGAGCGGCCAGCAGCGCGTTCTTCTTCGCGATCCGCTTTTTCAGAAAGTTTGTTGCCTTTCTTCTGGCGAGGTGCTTTAGCAGAACGGTTACGTGAACGACGACCTTCTTCTTTCTCATCACTTTCATCTTCCGCCGCACGAGCGTGGGTAGATGTTGTTGTGTGATAGTCGCTATCATCTTCAGATTTGCTATCTGAGTTCCAGTCTTCGCCTTTTTCTTCAGCCATTTTACGGGCTTCTTCAGCAACACGGCGCGCATCAGCTTCAACTTTACGTTGAGTTTCTTCTTCCGCTTTGCGTTTCAGTTCAGCAGCTTCGGCTTCAAGGCGCTGTTTGTCAGCGTTACTTTCAGTTGCCGCTTTGCTTGGTTTTTGATTTTCGCTTTGTTTCACTTTTTCTCTTTCCGCTACTTCGCGCGTAGCTTTATCAGCTGCTTCACGTTTTGCTTTCTCTTCGGCTTCACGTTTTGCGTTAGCTTCTGCGTCACGTTTTGCAGCGTCTTCTGCTGCACGTTTCGCTTCTGCTTCACGTTTTGCCAGTTCCTCAGCTTCGCGCTGTGCTTGCTCTTCCGCTTCACGCTGCGCCTGCTCTTCCGCTTGCGCTTCTTCAGCGTCGCGGTTCACATAAGTGCGTTTTTTGCGGACTTCAACATTTACCGATTTGCTTTTGCCACCGGTGACTGGAACACTCAGCGTACTACGAGTTTTACGCTGCAATGTTAACTTACTTGGCTGCCCCGCTGCTCCGCCTTGTTCACGGTTTAAGTGGTTCAGTAAAGTTTCTTTCTCAGTCTGGCTAACAGAGTCATTCGCACCTTTCGTGATCCCTGCTTCAGCAAATTGCTGTACCAGGCGTTCAACTGTGGTTTGAATTTCCGTTGCCAGTGATTTTACAGTTTCTGTCATGCCGTTCCTTCCTGCTACAGTGTTTACGCATCGTTTCCGAACCAGCAAATATTACGTGCTGCCATAATGAGTTCGCCTGCTTTCTCATTATTCAGACCTTCGATATCAATCAGGTCGTCGATGCCCTGCTCAGCAAGATCTTCCAGTGTACAGATACCGTGAGTAGCCAAATTATAGGCCAGAGTACGATCCATACCATCAAGATTCAACAAATCTTCTGCTGGCTGATTATCACCCAAGCTCTCTTTTTGAGCTAGTTCAATTGTGGTGAGGGCAGCTTTTGCTCTTTCACGTAGAACTTCAACGGTTTCTTCATCAAGACCGTCAATTTCCAGAAGTTCTTTAATAGGCACGTAAGCCAGTTCTTCTAATGTAGAGAAGCCTTCTTCAACAAGTGTTGTAGCAAACTCTTCATCAATATCTAGATGCTTAGTGAATGTTTCAATAGAAGCATGTGCTTCTGCCTGATGTTTTGCATTCAGCTCTTCCGCAGTCATGACATTCAGTTCCCACTTGTCATCACCACGATGGATTTTCAGTAACTGAGCCGCTAAGCGAACGTTTTGTCCATTACGTCCAATTGCTTGGGCTAAGTTGCTGCTTTCAACGGCAACATCCATCGTACAGTTGTCTTCATCAACCACAATAGATGCCACATCAGCCGGAGCCATAGCATTAATAACGAATTGCGCTGGGTTATCATCCCATAACACAATGTCGATTCTCTCGCCGCCTAACTCACTAGAGACAGCTTGAACACGAGCCCCGCGCATACCAACACAAGCACCAACTGGGTCGATACGTTTGTCGTTAGTTTTTACTGCGATTTTTGCACGAGAACCTGGATCGCGAGCTGCTGCTTTAATCTCGATGATCTCTTCGCCAATTTCTGGTACTTCGATGCGGAATAATTCAACCAGCATCTCTGGACGAGAACGGGTAACAAAAAGCTGTGCACCGCGTGCTTCAGGACGAACATCATACAGTACGCCGCGAATACGGTCACCTGGACGGAAGTTTTCGCGTGGTAGCATATCTTCGCGCAGGATCACAGCTTCTGCGTTATTACCTAAATCTAAGGTAATGTTTTCACGGTTAACTTTTTTAACCTGAGCAGTGATGATTTCACCTTGTTGCTCACGGAATTGGTCAACCACCATCGCACGCTCGGCTTCACGTACTTTTTGTACGATAACTTGCTTCGCGGTTTGCGTGGTAATACGGTCAAATACAACAGATTCGATTTGGTCTTCGACGTATTCGCCTAACTGCAATTCAGGATCTTCGAATTGTGCAGCTTCCAGTGTAATTTCACGAGTTGGCATTGTGACTTCGTCAACAATCACCCAACGACGGAAAGTATCAAAATCACCGGATTTACGGTCGATTTCTACGCGAACATCAATCTCTTGCTCATATTTCTTTTTGGTTGCTGTCGCCAGCGCAGTTTCCAGAGCCTCGAAGATTTTTTCACGAGGGAGGGATTTTTCGTTAGAAACCGCTTCAACAACAGCCAGAATTTCTTTGTTCATCCTAGTTGCCTCATTGAACTTAATTAAAAGTGTGGTACCAAGTTAGCTTTCTGGATGTTGCCGAGGGCGAACACCTCATCCTTACCATCTACAGTAACCGTAATCATTTCACCATCAACGGCTTTGATAATACCTTGCCATCTACGACGGTTCTGCATCGCGATACGCAGTGACAGAGCCACCTCCTCACCCATGAAACGCTCATAATGAGCGATGGTGAACAGTGGACGTTCCATACCCGGTGACGATATTTCAAGGTTATAAATCACAGAAATTGGATCTTCGACATCCAATACTGCACTTACTTGATGGCTGACATCAGCACAGTCATCAACAGTGATGCCTTCTTCACTATCAATGAAAATACGCAGTGTCGACGTGCGCCCGCGAACAAATTCTAAGCCTACAAATTCAAAGCCTAGTGCTTCCACTGGTGCAGAAACCATCTCTGTTAATTTTTGCTCTAATGTGGACAAGCCCACCCCCAGACATAAAAAAAGGGCATAAAGCCCAGTTAATTCGATTGTCAAATAACAAAAAACCCCGAAATTCGGGGCTTTTGTAACTGGACCCATAGTACATGGGTTTACCGTGCTCTTAGTATACCTTGAAAATCTAGATAAATCGATGAGAAATTACGATAACGATATCTGATATTGTTGCGACAAGATATGTATGGCTAAGAGAAATGGTTGCGGGAGCTGGATTTGAACCAACGACCTTCGGGTTATGAGCCCGACGAGCTACCATGCTGCTCCATCCCGCGTTCGAAACGTGACTATTTTACACCGACTATTGTGAGTTCACAAGTCGTCTAAAATAATGGTGCCGAGGACGGGACTTGAACCCGTACGCCCGTTTTGTAGGCACTACCACCTCAAGGTAGCGTGTATACCAATTTCACCACCTCGGCACTGAGGCGAGGTTACTAATTTAATAATCAATAACCTCAAATTTTTAACTTCTTACTGCTTTACTACTAATGAAGACATAAAGTCGTCATTCGGAATCTGTCACACTTAACGAGGAATATCGCTCGTTGGTGTTGCTGGTGCTGCCGGAACGTCTGTTGGTTGCTCGACTTTTGCCGGTTCGCTAATGTTTTCCCACTTACTACCTGAACCAGTTCCATATTTATTGGCAGTCATGTTGCCAAGAATTAAACTGATGATGAAAAACACAGCAGCCAAGATTCCAGTCATACGGGTCATGAAGTTACCTGAGCCCGATGAACCAAACAGTGTTGCAGAAGCGCCCGCACCGAATGATGCACCCATGTCAGCACCTTTACCTTGCTGTAACATGACCAGACCAATTAGGCCGATAGCCGCGAGCAAGAAAACAACTAAAAGAGCTATATACATTTGAGTTACCTATTCAGTTACAGCGCATAGCCTATGCTATGACCCTTATACTGCACACCTACTCAAAACATTATTACAGAATTGAGCAGGTGCGAATACTAACCAAAGCTGAGCCGACAAGCAAGTCTATTTTGATTTCATTTAACTATTTGAAGAAAAAAACAGCAAACTATCGAAATAATGCTCAACTCAGTGATTCGCCTCCCTCCAGCGGATTTTTATCCACTAAAGGGAGAATGTAAGACATTAACCCGCTGCTTTAACTGCATCAGCAATACGGTTCGCCATTTCGGTGACAGTTTCTTCGTTCTCACCTTCAACCATGACACGAATCAGCGGTTCAGTACCTGATTTTCTCAGCAATACACGACCTTTACCGGCTAACTCTTTTTCCACTTGCTCATTTGCCGCAATAACAGCATCACTTTGCAGAGGATCGTGTTTGCCTTTAAAGCGTACGTTGACCAGAATTTGAGGTAGAAGCTTCATTCCGCTGCATAAATCATGCAGGCTCATATGGTTACGCACCATGGCACTCAATACTTGCAGACCCGCAACAATACCGTCGCCTGTTGTGGTTTTATCTAATAAAATCACATGACCTGAGTTTTCAGCCCCCATGCGCCAGCCTTTTTCTTGGAGTTTTTCCAGAACATAGCGGTCGCCCACTTTTGCTCGTTCAAATGGAATACCCAGCTGTTTCAGCGCAATTTCTAACCCCATATTGCTCATCAGTGTACCGACAACACCACCTTTTAACTGGCCTTGGCGAAGCGCTTCACGAGCGATGATATACAGAATTTGGTCACCATCGACTTTGTTACCTTGATGGTCAACCATGATAATGCGGTCGCCGTCACCATCAAATGCTAAACCTACATCCGCTTTTTCAGCCAAAACACGCTCTTGCAGCTTACGAACGTCGGTTGCACCACACTCTTCGTTGATGTTGATCCCATTAGGATCGCAACCCATAGTGATGACTTGAGCGCCTAATTCACTAAAGACGTTAGGTGCGATGTGGTAAGTTGCACCGTTAGCACAGTCTAAAACAACTTTGAGGCTATTTAAGCTTTGCTCATTCGGGAAAGTCCCTTTGCAGAATTCAATGTAACGTCCTGCGGCATCGACGATGCGGTTCGCACGACCCAGCTCCGCAGATTCAACGCAAGTGATTGGTTTTTCCATTTCCGCTTCAATGGCTTCTTCAACTTCGTCAGGCAGTTTAGTCCCGTCGATGGAGAAGAATTTGATCCCATTATCATAGTAAGGGTTGTGGGAAGCTGAAATGACGATCCCAGCTTCTGCGCGGAAAGTGCGAGTCAAATAAGCCACTGCTGGCGTTGGCATTGGGCCAGTGAAGGAAGCAGATAACCCTGCGGCAGCTAAGCCAGCTTCTAATGAAGATTCCAGCATGTAGCCAGAAATACGCGTATCTTTACCAATGATAATTTTACGTGAGCCGTGACGAGCCAGTACTTTACCTGCAGCCCAGCCTAATTTTAAAACAAAATCAGGTGTAATTGGGCTATCGCCCACTTTGCCACGGATACCATCAGTACCAAAATATTTACGGTTACTCATACGCTAATTTTTCCTTTTCTGACAGAGTCATCTGAACGACTTGCATTGCTTGTACTGTCTCTTTCACATCATGAACTCGGATAATTTGCGCTCCTTGCATTGCCGCAATAGTGGCACACGCTAAGCTACCCGCTAGACGTTCTTGAGGTGGAACATTTAATAATTGTCCAATCATAGATTTTCGTGACATCCCTGCCAAGAGCGGTAGTCCGAAATCATGAAATTGATCTAAATGCGCTAGTAACTGGTAATTATGCGACAGGTTCTTACCAAAACCAAAGCCTGGATCGAGGATTATTTGCTGTTTATCAATTCCCGCCTTCATGCAGCGCTCAATTTCACGGGCAAGATACTCTTTAACTTCTTTTACTACATTCACATAATCGGGGGCATCTTGCATGGTTCTTGGTTGACCTTGCATGTGCATAATGCAGACGGGCAGCCCTAACTTTGCAGCGACTACAAGGGAGCCATCTTCATGTAACGAGCGAATATCATTGATGATATGCATCCCAGCTTTGGCTGCCTCATCCATTACTTGAGCTTTTGACGTGTCTACAGAGATCCAAACATCAAAACGTTTTGCAATCGCTTCCACAACAGGCACAACACGGTTAAGTTCTTCACTGATAGAAACCTCAGCCGCGCCCGGTCGGGTTGACTCGCCGCCAATATCAATAATCGTAGCCCCTTCTTGTACCATTTTAGCGACATGATCTAGAGCATCATGATAACGATTATGAGTGCCACCATCTGAGAATGAATCAGGAGTAACATTCAAAATCCCCATCACTTGAGGAGTGGATAAGTCAAGGAGGCGACCTCGGGCTTTAATATGCATGATTATTTTTCCTTAACGTAAAAAACCCCAGTGACCTGGGGTTTTTAATTATTCAACTTGTCACGATAGCTTACTGTGGCTTGCTATCATTATTATCGGATGAATTATTTTCATCAGATTTTTCAGTTGGCTCTTCTGGTTGAGTTTCAGCTGGCTTTGCTTCAGGTTTTGATGCGCTAGTTGCAGCACCAAATGAACCTGTCACATTGTTCACTTTTTTATCCTCATCCCAGCCTGCTGGCGCACGTACTGGACGGCGGTTCATCAGGTCGTCAATCATTGGCATATCGATAGTTTCATATTTCAATAATGCATCTTTCATCGCATGCAGAATATCCATATTGTCAGTTAAGGTTTTATGTGCAACCTCATAACCACGGTCGATAATTGCTTTAATTTCTTCATCAATGATGCGTGCAGTTTCATCTGAGTAAGTCGAGCTATGTCCTGAACGACCTAAGAATGCTGGGCCTTCTTCTTCAGAATATAACACTGGACCTAACTTGTCAGAGAAGCCCCACTGAGTCACCATTTTTCTCGCTGTGCTAGTTGCTTGCTGGATATCGCCTGATGCGCCGGTTGAGATCTTGTCATAACCGTAGATCAGTTCTTCCGCAATACGACCGCCGTATGTACTTGCGATATTACCTTCTAACTTCTGACGGCTTGCACTAATTTGGTCGCCTTCAGGTAAGTAGAAAGTTACACCTAATGCACGACCGCGAGGAATAATAGTCACTTTATGAACAGGATCATGCTCTGGCATCAAATAACCGACGATTGCGTGTCCAGCTTCATGATAAGCAGTAGATTCTTTCTGCTCTTCAGTCATCATCAGTGAGCGGTGCTCTGCACCCAGCCACACTTTGTCACGCGCTCTTTCGAATTCCTCCATCGTTACAACGCGTTTATTTTCGCGCGCTGCAAACAGTGCCGCTTCGTTCACTAAGTTAGCCAATTCCGCACCGGAGAAACCAGGTGTTGCACGAGCCAAGATAGTTGTATCAACCGCAGGGTCGATAGGCACACGACGCATATGAACTTTTAAGATTTGCTCACGACCACGAACATCAGGTAAGCCAACCACAACTTGACGGTCAAAACGACCCGGACGCAATAATGCAGGGTCCAGAACGTCAGCACGGTTAGTTGCCGCGATCACGATAATACCTTCGTTACCTTCGAAACCATCCATCTCAACCAGCATCTGGTTCAGTGTCTGCTCACGTTCATCGTGACCACCACCTAAACCGGCACCACGTTGACGACCAACAGCATCGATTTCATCGATAAAGATAATACAAGGCGCCGCTTTTTTTGCTTGCTCGAACATATCACGAACACGTGAAGCACCCACACCCACAAACATTTCCACGAAGTCTGAACCGGAAATGGTAAAGAATGGTACTTTCGCTTCACCAGCAATCGCTTTAGCCAGTAATGTTTTACCTGTACCCGGCGGTCCTACCATCAGGACACCTTTAGGGATTTTACCACCGAGTTTTTGGAAACGAGCAGGTTCACGTAGGAAGTCTACGATCTCCCCCACTTCCTCTTTCGCTTCATCGCAACCCGCAACATCAGCAAATGTTGTTTTGATCTGATCTTCTGTCAGCATACGGGCTTTGCTTTTACCGAATGACATCGCCCCTTTACCGCCACCACCTTGCATTTGGCGCATAAAGAAGATCCAGACACCAATCAACAGCAGCATTGGGAACCAGGAAATGAAAATAGATGTCAGTAAGCTAGGTTCTTCTGGTGGTTCACCGACGACAGTAACATTCTTGTTTAACAAGGTGTCTAACAACTTCTCATCCTGCATAGGAAGATAAGTTGTATAGCGGCTATTATCCGCTTTTCTGACGTTCAATTCACGACCTGTGATACGAACTTCACGTACCTGATCCTGGGCTAACTCATTGATAAACGTTGAATAATCAACTCTGCGACTATTCGAATCGCTTGGGCCAAAACTCTGGAACAAGGACATCAGAACAACTGCGATGACTAACCAGAGAATTAGGTTTTTCGCCATGTCACTCAAGGGATTAACCTCACCTTACAACTGTGTTAACAAATAACGCTCAGGGTACTATAGTTTTAGTCCTGTCGCTACAATGTATACTTCACGCGATCGTGCCCGCGAAGATTCGGGTTTACGAACTTTCACCTTCGTAAACAGGGAGCGGATATCCCTAAGGTATTCGTCAAAGCCTTCTCCCTGAAACACTTTAACGATAAAACTTCCCCCGGGAGCCAATACCGCACGGCACATATCCAATGCTAGTTCAACCAGATACATAGAGCGGGGAATATCCACTGCTGGTGTTCCGCTCATATTTGGGGCCATGTCAGACATAACCACTTGTACTTTTTTATCGCCAACTCGCTCTAACAAAGCAGCCAGTACAGCTTCGTCACGAAAATCCCCTTGGAGGAAATCCACGCCAACGATTGGGTCCATTGGTAATAGGTCACAAGCAATAATACGACCATTGTGACCGATTTGGCCGACAACATATTGCGACCACCCACCAGGAGCAGCCCCTAAATCAACAACGGTCATACCTGGTTTAAAAATCTTATCACTTTGCTGGATTTCATCCAGTTTAAACCATGCACGCGAGCGGAGCCCTTTCTTTTGTGCTTGCTGAACATATTTATCACTAAAATGTTCTTGCAACCAACGACTGGAGCTTGCCGAACGTTTTTTATTGGCCATTGCACTTTCCAACTATACTAATAGAAATACATTTCCCGACATTCTTCAAGTTACAGAGAGTTAGCTTCATTTTTTCTACCCAAGTCACATAAATCGAGCTGTTTATCGGGAAAGAGTTAACGCGCTGCCTACTGGTCACTGGATTACTTTCGGGTAATCATTAGCTGCTTCTTTACCATCGAGTAAGATTAATAGATGGTGATAGTTAACAGATGGCGGTAGAATATGCCATTTTCAATACTAACCAAGCAAAAAATCGATGAATCTTAACAAAAAACAAATTCAACACCTAAAAAGCCTCGCTCATCACTTAAACCCTGTTGTTATGATTGGCAACAATGGTTTAACTGAGGGTGTTTTGGCTGAAATCGAAGTCTCATTAACACATCATGAGCTTATCAAAGTCAAAATCGCTGGCGAAGATCGTGAAACTAAAAATTTGATCGCTGAAGCGATTGTTCGCGAAACAGGTGCAGCAAATGTTCAAGTTATCGGTAAAATTCTTGTCCTCTACCGTCCAACGGCTGAGCGCAAAATTAGTTTACCTAAATAATAACTGCTCATTTATATAAAAATGCCATTGAAAGCATGTTTTATATGACGAAAAAGGCCGCCTGCGGCCTTTCTCTCTAAATCAGTAAAATAATATAACCAATTCAGGGAAATAGGAATCAGATATACTCAACTTTAAGAATTTCGAACTCAACATCTCCGCCCGGCGTCTTAATCATTACGACATCATCAACTTCTTTACCCACTAATCCGCGTGCAATCGGTGAATTCACTGAAATTAAGTTCACTTTAATATCAGCTTCATCATCACCTACGATGCGGTAGGTTAACTCTTCATCGGTATCCAAATTCAATACGGAAACCGTCGCACCAAAGATCACTCGGCCATTATTTGCCATTTTGGTAACGTCAATCACTTGAGAGTGAGAAAGTTTAGATTCAATTTCTTGAATACGACCTTCACAAAAGCCTTGCTGCTCACGCGCAGCATGATATTCAGCGTTTTCTTTTAAATCGCCATGTTCACGAGCTTCTGCAATAGAAGCAATAATTTCAGGACGACGGACAGATTTCAGATACTCGAGCTCTTCTCTTAGCTTGTTAGCACCAAATACCGTCATTGGAATCTGTTTCATTTGATAAATACCTCTAATTCAATCCTATCTAAAAATAAGTATCTTCCTGATTTTGTAACAACAGTACACCGAACACCATGATATGTAGGGGGTGTTCAAAAACTTAAGGTGTCAATAACTCAATCAGACCAACTTGCGCCTTATCTTATCATACTGTTCGCTATTTTAACTGAGAGTTAATAGCGGATCATCGTTTACTTTATTGGGCATTACACTTTAGTATGTGCAGTATGTCTACCCTAATGCGTGAAATATATGTCGCTACTAACATCAACCAGAAAATTAATCTTCACTTTAGGACTTGCATTCATTACTTCGCAAGCATCTGCCATCCCTATCGATGATTATAAGCAGTATCTCCCTGACGGCACTAACCTTGCTCTGGTTGCGCAGAAAGTAGGAAGTAATACCCCTCTTATTGATTATAACGCTCAGCAAATGGCTCTGCCTGCCAGTACGCAGAAAGTCGTCACCGCCCTCGCTGCATTATTACAGCTAGGTCCGGACTACCGTTTCGTCACTAACTTCGAGACAAACGGAAAGCTCAATAACAACACGTTATCCGGCGACTTGGTGATCCGCTTTAGTGGCGACCCTACGTTAACACGTCAGCAAATTCGCAATATGGTCAATGCATTAAAGCAGATTGGCATTCATAAAGTCGATGGTGATCTTATTGTCGATATTTCTGCTTTTGCGAGCCATGACAAAGCACCGGGCTGGGTATGGAATGATATGACCCAGTGCTTCAGTGCTCCACCGGCTGCTGCCATCATTGATAGAAACTGTTTCTCAGTTTCCCTTTATCCATCAGATAAAGCGGGAGAAATGGCGTATATCAAAACAGCCAGCTTCTACCCTGTAAATATGTTTAGTGAAGTCAAAACTCTCGCTAAAGGCTCACCAGAAGCTCGCTACTGCGAGCTAGATGTCGTTCCTGGTGAATTGAACCGCTACACATTAACAGGCTGCTTAACCCAGCGTAGTGAGCCATTACCGCTCGCATTTGCAGTACAAAATGGGGCAAGCTACTCCGGCGCTATCGTCAAAAATGAGTTGCAGGTCGCAGGTATTGAATTATCCGGCTCAGTTAAAAAACGCACCCAGCAGACGCCACAATCTCAAGTACTCGTCAAAACTGAGTCAAAGCCGCTGCATGACCTCTTAAAAATCATGCTGAAAAAGTCAGATAACATGATAGCGGATACGGTATTTAGAACGATTGGGCGTGATTATTACGGCGTTCCAGGTACCTGGCGATCAGGCTCTGATGCAGTAAGGCAAGTCCTCAAGCAAAAAGCCGGTATTGATTTAGGTAACACCGTGATGGTGGATGGCTCTGGCTTATCTCGCCATAACTTGATAACTCCAGCGACCATGATGCAAGTTTTGCAATTTATCGCTAAAAATGACCAACAGCTCGATTACATTTCGATGCTACCACTCGCAGGGCACGATGGGACACTTCGTTACCGTGGTGGTTTAGATGAGGCAGGAGTCAATGGCAAGGTGTCAGCGAAAACGGGTGCATTACAAGGGGTTTATAACCTTGCGGGCTTTATTACTACCGCAAGCGGTGAAAAAGTGGCATTCGTCCAGTTTATTTCCGCTTATGCCGTTCCACAGAGCCAATATAATAGCCGCCGTGTACCATTAGTTCGCTTTGAAAGCCGCCTCTATCGCGATCTTTACCAAAAGAACTGATCCCCTAAAGATCCTTTTAAGATCTTTATAATAAAAAAGGCACAACCTTCGCAAGTTGTGCCTTTTTATATGACTCAAAGATAATTATTTTTGGTAGATGAATTCGACACCTTCGTCGTCATCTTCATCCCAATCATCATCCCAATCGTCATCAAGATCTTCTGCACCAGACAGCTGTTCTTTGTGGTAATCATCCCACATAAATTCAACTTTCTCTGGTTGGCTGTTTTCATCTTCAACGGCCATATCACGCGGCTGGGTATTCATGAACTCCATGATATCCCAACACAGTGCTTTCACACCTTCGTGGTTCACGGCAGAAATCATATAATACTTATCTTCCCAGCCCATACCTTTAGCAATTTCAGCTGCACGTTTTGCAGACTCTTCTTCGCCTAAGATATCCACTTTGTTGAAGACTAACCAGCGTGGTTTCTGAGCCAGTTTTTCGCTGTATTTCTCTAACTCACCGACGATGATCTTGGCGTTTTCCACCGGATCAGATTCATCGATTGGGCAAATGTCGATAAGATGCAGCAATACGCGACAACGCTCTAAGTGCTTCAGGAATTGGATCCCAAGTCCTGCACCTTCTGCAGCGCCTTCGATCAATCCTGGAATATCTGCAACCACAAAGCTCTGCTCGTTATCCATACGTACCACGCCGAGGCTTGGAACCAAGGTTGTAAATGGATAGTCGGCAACTTTTGGCTTCGCTGCTGATACTGAACGAATAAATGTAGATTTACCGGCATTTGGCATACCTAGCATTCCCACATCAGCCAGTAACATCAGCTCTAATAAGATTTCGCGCGTTTCACCTTTCGTTCCCATGGTACGCTGACGCGGTGCACGGTTAACGGAAGATTTAAAACGAGTGTTACCAAGCCCATGGAAACCACCTTTAGCGACCATATGGCGTTGATCGTGACGAGTCATGTCACAGAGTACTTCATTGGTGCCAAGATCGCGTACACGCGTTCCTACAGGGACTTTAACCGTGATGTCTTCACCACGCTTACCTGTACACTCACGGCTTTGACCATTTTGACCACGTTCTGCACGAAATGATTTTTCAAAACGATAGTCAATCAGTGTGTTGAGGTTTTCGTCTGCCTGTAAATAGACATCACCACCGTCACCACCGTCACCACCGTCAGGTCCACCTTTCGGGATATATTTTTCACGGCGGAAGCTGACACAACCATTGCCACCATCTCCTGCCACGACCAAAATTTTGGCTTCATCTACAAATTTCATAATTCTTTCTCCGTCTGCTGGCCATTATAGTGCCTGATGGCGGTATTACCCAGAGATGGCATATTCTGAATATAAAAAGCCCCGCAAAAGGTTTTTGCAGGGCTTTAATTCAAAAATTAAAAGTCAGAAAACTTATTCAGCTTCGATGCTGATAAATTTACGATTGTTAGGACCTTTAACTTCAAATTTAACTTTACCGTCCGCTAATGCGAACAGAGTGTGGTCACGGCCACAACCAACGTTGTTACCTGCGTGGAACTTAGTACCACGTTGACGAACGATGATGCTACCTGCTAATACAGCTTCACCACCAAAACGTTTAACACCTAAACGTTTTGCTTCTGAGTCACGACCGTTACGAGTCGAACCACCAGCCTTTTTATGTGCCATTAATCTGCTCTCCTAAATCTTAAGCGATGACAGTGATCTTAACATCAGTGAACCACTGACGGTGACCTTGCTGCTTACGGCTGTGTTTACGACGACGGAACTTAACGATTTTAACTTTATCGCCACGACCGTGTGCAACCACTTCCGCTTTCACTTTAACGCCTTCAACGATAGGAGCACCGATTTGGATCTCATCGCCATTAGCAACCATCAGAACGTGATCAAATTCAACAGTTTCACCTGTTGCGATGTCCAGCTTTTCTAAGCGAACAGTTTGACCTTCGCTAACTCGGTGTTGTTTACCACCACTTTGGAAAACCGCGTACATATTAACTCCGCTTTCCGCGTACTCGCTAAATATTTCAATTCCAGAGTACGCTATAAAATATTCACAATAGGGCGCGAATTCTACGCAAAAAAGCAGCAGAACACAAGCCTATAATGCAGTTAGATTACAAAAAATACGACTTTTTTATCGGCCCTATCTTTTTCCGGCTGATTTCTTAGGAATATCTTGAATTGTTACTTATTTAAACATTTTTTGCATTTCACCCGATAATCTTATTATTAATAGTGTTATGCTTACGCCATTACTGTGATATCGGTTTTCCCATTTTTGACTTAGGGAATGCCCCAAAAACTAATAATATGAATATATTACAATGAATTTAGAATCTATCGTTGAACTGACAGCCGAGGATATGTCAGCAGTAAATGAAGCGATCCTCAGCCAATTAAACTCAGACGTAGCATTAATTAATCAATTAGGTTATTACATCGTTAGCGGGGGCGGAAAAAGGATCCGTCCAATGATCGCGATCCTCGCAGGACGATCCCTTGGCTATTCTGAACACAAACATATTCAAGTTGCTGCATTAATCGAATTCATCCATACCGCCACTTTATTACACGATGATGTGGTCGATGAATCTGATATGCGTCGTGGAAAACAGACAGCTAACGCCGTATTTGGTAACGCGGCAAGCGTATTAGTCGGCGACTTTATTTATACTCGATCCTTCCAAATGATGACGGATCTGGATTCAATGCGTGTTTTAAAACTGATGTCTGAAGCCACTAACGTGATCGCTGAAGGTGAAGTTTTACAATTAATGAACTGCAACGATCCTGACATTACTGAAGAGAGCTACATGCAAGTGATCTACAGTAAAACCGCCCGTCTGTTTGAAGCGGCTTCTCATGCATCCGCTATCTTAGCCAATGCCACGCCTGAGCAAGAAAAAGCGCTGCAAGATTATGGTCGCTATATTGGGACCGCATTCCAGTTAGTTGACGATCTTCTAGATTATGATGCAGATAATACCCAGTTAGGTAAAAACACTGGCGATGATCTTGATGAAGGGAAACCAACATTACCACTACTGCACGCAATGCAGCATGGGAATGCGGAAGAGTCTGCGCTAATTAGGCAAGCGATTGAGCAAGGAAATGGTCGCCATCTCTTAGATACCGTCCTTGGCACAATGAAACGCTGCGGTTCATTAGAATACACTTACCAACGCGCGCAGGAAGAAGCTCAAAAAGCCATTGATGCTTTAAATGCTCTGGAAGACTCCGTGTATAAAGAAGCGTTAATTGGTTTAGCGCACGTTGCTATTCAGCGCCATTCATAATTACGATAGAGCTCGAAACCAATATTAAAAAGGGTGAAACCAATTTCACCCTTTTTTCATGGTTATTCATCTTCTGGTTCAGGCTCGATTTTTGCCAATAGCGATGATAAGCCGTGACGCAGAATGTATTTCACAAACATTTTGCGCTCATCTTCCGTCAGTTGGTAATAAGCCTCAGACCAAATTTGCAGTGCATCAATACGTTGCACTTGATACGGTGTCGATGGCTCATGAAGTGACAGCTGACCTTGGATCTCATTCGGCAAGCTTTCCATATAGTATTCAACGGCCTTCCCCTGAACACCTCTTTTACGACGATTTTTCCAGCCTTCCCTTCTCGCCATTAAGTTAATTCCCTGAGGTGAAGATGGAAGGCCTTCTAATCCTGCTAATTCTTTCGCAGTGAACCACAATTTTTTCATAATATCACTTTTACGCTTAGCTTATATTTTGCAACCTGCTTTTGTCGCTATACCAAAGTTATTTTTCTAAAAATTTATTCGATTCAATACTGTATGTAATCTATGTATGGCTATTTTGATTAATAAGGTGAATTAAAGCTAAAGCACCTTTACGCATAATAAACGATAAGATCTTCACGCGTTCATCATGGGAAAGCTGGTTATAAGCTTCTTGCCAAATATGCGCATGTTCATCACGCTTCATTTGATAACCTACCGAAGTTTCATACATCACAGTGAACTCTTCGAAATCAATGGGAACCGAGCTAATATGGTATTCCAATGCTTTTCCTTGAATACCTCTTCGCTTTCGACTCAACCACTTTTCTCGCCTCGCCATGGCATTAATGCCTTGGGTACTTGTCGGAAGCCCTTGGCGTCCAACGAGCTCTTTTGCTGTTAACCATTCCTTGTTCATTATCGACGCTCCTTGTCATTATGATGACAACTTCGATTAACTATAAACTTTCTTTATTTTCTTAATCGTTTCAATATCCATTTTTAATATTTAAATATAATAGTTAATAAATTATATCGATATAGATGCTTTTTATTGTATATCCGCTAGTTATACCAATAACTTTGTATCAACTATTTTATATTGATGGATTTATAGTGCTGATTCAGAAACCCATTCTTTTCAAATAATTCAATACATTATTAAGAAATATAAATCTTCGCGATAAACAGAATAAATATAAGAAAATATAAAAAACAGAGAGCTAACTAAAATGAGTTATTTTTATTTTCAAAGTGTTAGCTAAATTCACAATAATCATCTGAACCTTTCCGTTATTTTCATAAAAACAACGATAGTTTCATAAAAATAAACTTTTAGAAAAAATCAGAAATTATTATTGGGAAATTCTGTTATTTTATTTCCAATAACAGAACGATTGCACTGAATGTATCACAATACTCTGTTAGATGTACCACTAACTCTACATGATTCTGAGTGAAAAAAGGATTAAAAAATGATGTTACGGAAATCAAACTGGCACCCAGCAGATATCATTGCGGCTTTACGCAAACGTGGAACAACCCTAGCGGCGATTTCTCGCGAAGCAGGGCTGAGCTCATCAACACTCGCGAATGCGCTATCGAGACCTTGGCCTAAAGGTGAATGGATCATCGCAAACTTTTTAGGTATACATCCATCAGAAATCTGGCCTAGTCGCTATTATGATCCAATGACAGGTGATTTATTAGAAAGAAAAGTTCGTGAAAAGCCAAAGAAAATCCAGGAGACGGGTGAATTAGAAAACAAGGAACTAGAAGAGGAAAAAGATCTAAAATCAGTCGCTATTTTTGATCAGAACTGAAAGACAAGACGCCTAACCATTTTCTTGAAAAACGGCAAGATTCATTCATTGTACCTTCAAGGGGCTTCCCCTTATTTTGATAAGTGAAAACTTACCAAGTATAAAAATAAAGGGCGGAATCGCATGACAGCAATTCCGCCCTTATTTAAGCGCTAAATCTTAATTGGCATTAGCCATTAATGAATTTTTCACCTAATTCGATATCTGCTTTCAGTACGCTTAACATATCTTTCAGTGCTTTCTCTTCAAATGCACTTAATTTACCAATTGGTAAATGTTTTTCGATACCGTTTTTGCCTAATACAACAGGTTGTGCGAAGAAACGAGCGTGTTCACCTTCGCCTTCAGTGTATACACACTCAACCACATTGCTTTCGCCTTGCAGACCACGGATCAAAGATAAGCCCAGACGCGCTGCCGCTTGGCCCATAGACAGTGTTGCTGATCCGCCACCCGCTTTAGCTTCAACCACTTCAGTACCTGCGTTTTGAATACGCTTAGTCAGTGCTGCGATTTCTTCATCAGTGAAGCTAACACCAGGAATTTGAGACAGTAATGGCAGGATTGTCACGCCTGAGTGACCACCAATAACTGGCACTTCAACTTCGTGAGTTTTCTTGCCTTTTAATTCAGCAACGAAAGTATTTGAACGGATGATATCCAGTGTCGTTACACCGAACAGACGGTTTTTATCATACACGCCAGCTTTCTTCAGTACTTCGGCCGCGATAGCAACGGTGGTGTTCACTGGGTTAGTGATAATACCGATCAGCGCTTTCGGGCAGGTAACCGCGATTTGCTGAACAAGGTTACGTACAATGCCTGCGTTTACATTGAACAGGTCAGAGCGATCCATACCTGGCTTACGTGCGACACCTGCAGAAATTAATACTACATCCGCACCTTTCAGTGCTGGGGTTGCATCTTCACCCGCAAAACCAACCACTTTAACGTCGGTAGGGATGTGGCTTAAGTCAGCGGCAACACCTGGAGTTACTGGCGCGATGTCGTAGAGGGAGAGTTCTGAACCTGCTGGGAGCTGGTTTTTGAGAAGAAGGGCGAGAGCCTGACCGATACCACCTGCTGCACCTAGGACTGCAACTTTCATTCTAAAACTCCTTAATTGTACTTTAAAATATATGAATTCATCTGACTACGCACTAAACACATTACTTATAAAAAACAATTCTTTAACAGTTAGAGAGAAGTGTTAACGCGAGATAAATCACCAACACAATAGTTCTATTCTAAACAAATTCCTTATCTGTTAATGAGATAACGGACACTTTTTTAACAAATAGTTTTTATTGCTATTGCATTTAACATTAAACCTAATTTTATTTGACGATTTATTCAGCACCGCTTGATTATTTAACAAATTTTTTACAGTAACTTATTGTTAAATCAATTCATTTTTAAGTTAAATTTCGAACCAATAATTTAAGATAAACCCCTTATTACTACCAGAAAAGCCTTATCTTAAATCGCTCATTAAACACTCAAAAATCAATTTTCTTGCATAAAAATGCACTTTTCAACATAATACAACTCAGTTTAATACCAAAAGATGGGTTAATTATGCGCACTATGTCGAAACAAGAAGACTTGGTAAAAGCCTTTAAGGCACTCCTTAAAGAAGAAAAATTCAGTTCACAAGCCGAAATTGTGATCGCTCTTCAAGAACAAGGCTTCGAAAACATTAATCAATCTAAAATTTCCAGAATGTTGACAAAGTTTGGTGCTGTACGTACCCGCAACGCAAAAATGGAAATGGTGTATTGCTTACCAACTGAGCCTGGTGTCCCTACTGCCACCAGCCCACTGAAAAACTTAGTTCTGGATGTTGACTACAACCACTCTGTTGTTGTGATCCGTACCAGCCCAGGAGCTGCACAGTTAATTGCTCGCCTACTAGACTCCTTAGGCAAAGCTGAAGGCATCTTAGGCAGCATCGCTGGCGATGATACAATTTTCTCAACGCCAACCAACGATTTCACAACTCGTGAACTGTACGAAGCCATTTTGGTACTTTTCGAGCAAGAACTTTAGTCCTTTCGAAAAATTTTAGATATCGAAAAAGAGGGAACCCAGTTCCCTCTTTGTATTTTTAGCTCTATAGTGACGCGTCTTCCACTGATTCATATCGAGATAAGCCCGTGTTATTTGAGATCTTACGGAACATCGTTCACTACGGTTTCCATTTTTTAGTGCCCTTTTTATTTGGCTATTTATTTTGGCGAAAAAACTGGAAGCTAGCCGGGCTCTTAATGGTTTCCACCATGGTTATCGACCTCGATCACCTTCTCGCCGATCCTATTTTCGATCCTGACCGTTGCGGCGTAGGCTTCCACCCTATGCACACCATTTGGGCTGCCATCGCTTATGTCGTCTTATTTTTCTTCCCTTCATGGAAATTCAAAGCCATCGCCGTCGGCTGCCTGTTCCACTTATTTACAGACTCGGTGGATTGTTATCTTGGAAGCGTTAAAAAAGAGATGCAAGGCACTGTGTTAAGCTGCTCCGGATTACCAGAACGCACAAACATCGAACTTCCTCAGCAACTATAACGAAAAAGCCCTAACTTAGGTTAGGGCTCTGATTCACGATAGCGCTTATAGACTATTCGTCATATTACTCGTCAGATTTTGCTTCAGCTTTATGCTTTAGCCCTGCCAGCAGTTTTTCATGAATACCACCAAAGCCGCCATTACTCATCACCAGAATATGGTCACCGGGCTGAGCCGTCTCCACTACCATATTAGCGAGAGTATCAATATCTGCGTGCCAGCGCGCAGGCTGCACACAATGCTCTGCAATTTCTGTGACCATCCACGGAATATTGCTAGGTTGGAATAAGAAGACTTCATCCGCACGACCTAAAGCGGGTGCGATATCATTTTTACTGATCCCCATTTTCATGGTATTTGAACGAGGTTCCAGTACAGCAATAATACGAGAAGTACCGCCAACTTTGCTACGTAATGCTTCTAACGTCGCTAAAATTGCCGTTGGATGATGAGCGAAGTCATCATAAACACTGACCTCATTTTCAACACCACGTAACTCAAGACGGCGACGGGCGTTAATAAATTTATCCAATGCTAAACAAGCTTCTTTCGCAGGTACGCCAACATGGTGTGCAGCAGCAATCGCCATCAAGCCATTTTGGATATTGTGATTACCGACTTGGGACCAATTCACTTCGCCCACTTTTTCTTGTTGGTAATACACCTCAAACTGGCTGCCATCATGATTAAGTTTTACGGCATGCCACTCACCGTTTTCTCCCACCAACTCTTGTTCGCTCCAACACCCCATATTCATCACTTGCTTGAGGTTATTGTCGTTACTCGGCATAAAGATTTTGCCGCTACTTGGCACAATACGCACCAAGTGATGGAATTGCTTTTGAATCGCTTCGAGATTTTCAAAAATATCCGCGTGATCGAATTCGAGGTTATTCAAAATCAGCGTTTTAGGGCTGTAATGTACGAATTTGGATCGCTTATCAAAGAATGCGCAATCATACTCATCTGCTTCAATAACAAAGAAAGGACTTTTACCAATCTGAGACGAAACATCAAAGTTCCCTGGCACACCACCAATCAGAAAGCCAGGCTCATAGCCACAATCTTGCAGGATCCACGCCAGCATTCCCGCAGTTGTTGTTTTACCGTGAGTCCCTGCAACTGCCAATACCCAGCGCTCAGGAAGAACATGATCATGAAGCCACTGTGGACCAGAGGTATAAGGTAAACCACGCTCTAATACGGCTTCAACACATGGATTTCCACGGGTCATCGCATTCCCAATCACCACCATATCAGGGGTTGGCTCTAACTGCGCAGGGTCGAATCCTTGAATTAGTTCAATGCCTTGCTTTTCAAGCAATGTACTCATCGGTGGGTAGACGTTTGCGTCGGACCCAGTCACTTTGTGCCCTAACGAACGAGCTAAAATAGCTAAGCTGCCCATGAAGGTTCCGCATATGCCTAAAATATGTATGTGCATTCTTTTCCATCCAATAGCATGAGGTTTGTCACTATTCTACTCATCAATCACAGGTTTATAAATGTATTAGCCTATTAATCTTTTCTTTATTTAGATAAACTCTCCGCCCGAGGGTACAATAAAGACCCGCAAATTTCTGTCAATTTTATTCAGGACCTTCGTCATGAAAACATTAGGCGAATTCATCGTCGAAAAGCAACAAGATTTTCCTCATGCAACAGGTGAGCTGACTGCATTACTGTCAGCAATCAAACTGGGCGCTAAAATTATCCATCGTGATATTAACAAAGCTGGACTCGTTGACATTCTCGGCACAAGCGGTGTTTCGAATGTTCAAGGTGAAGTTCAGATGAAGCTTGACCTGTATGCAAACGAAAAACTGAAAGCGGCTTTGAAAGCGCGCGGAGAAGTCGCCGGTATCGCCTCAGAAGAAGAAGATGAAATCGTCATTTTCGAAGGTGACCGTGCAGAAAACGCGAAATATGTCGTTTTAATGGACCCTCTGGATGGTTCTTCGAATATCGATGTAAACGTTTCCGTTGGAACAATCTTCTCTATCTACCACCGTATTACCCCAATTGGTCAACCGGTTACAGAAGCTGACTTCTTACAACCAGGTAATCGCCAAGTTGCTGCGGGCTATGTGGTTTACGGTTCATCAACCATGCTGGTATACACCACTGGTTTCGGCGTTCATGCCTTCACCTACGACCCATCATTAGGTGTATTCTGTCTGTCTCATGAAAAAGTCATGTTCCCAGCAGAAGGTAAAATGTATTCCATTAACGAAGGTAACTACATCAAGTTCCCTATGGGCGTTAAGAAATATATTAAATACTGTCAGGAAGAAGACAAAGCGACAAACCGCCCATATACCACGCGTTATATCGGCTCTTTAGTGGCGGACTTCCACCGTAACTTACTCAAAGGCGGTATTTACATTTACCCTAGCACAGCTAGCCACCCAACAGGTAAACTGCGCCTTCTGTACGAATGCAACCCAATTTCATTCTTAGCAGAACAAGCAGGCGGTAAAGCAAGTGATGGTACTAACCGCGTGTTAGACATCATCCCAACCAAGCTGCATCAACGTGTGCCGTTCTTTGTGGGAACGAAAGCCATGGTTGAGAAGGCGGAATCCTTTATGCGTGAGTACCCTGACGCAGAATAATCAAACATTCCGTTTGACCTGAAGGCGAGGCTCTCTCGCCTTTTTTGACTGAATTTCTCTCCAACTAGTGAGTTTTACCTCTCTTTGCGGCTATAATGTCCCCCACGTTATTTTAAGCACTCATAAGGATACATTTTAATGGGCCTGAACAATGTACCGGCAGGTAAAGAACTGCCTGAAGATATCTACGTAATCATCGAAATCCCAGCTAACGCTGATCCAATCAAATATGAAGTTGATAAAGAATCTGGCGCACTGTTTGTAGACCGTTTCATGTCTACTGCGATGTTCTATCCGTGCAACTACGGTTACATCAACAACACCCTGTCTTTAGATGGTGACCCAGTTGACGTTTTAGTACCAACTCCATACCCATTACAACCAGGTTCAGTTATCCGTTGCCGTCCAGTTGGCGTACTGAAAATGACTGACGAATCTGGTGAAGATGCGAAATTAGTTGCAGTACCGCACACTAAACTGAGCAAAGAATACGATCACATCAAAGATGTGAACGACATTCCTGAACTGCTGCGTGCGCAAATCACTCACTTCTTTGAGCATTACAAAGATTTAGAAAAAGGCAAGTGGGTTAAAGTTGACGGTTGGGAGAATGCAGAAGCAGCTAAAGCTGAAATCATCGCTTCTTTCGAACGTGCTGCAAAAAAATAATTAATCCCTTCTGTGGATAGAAAAGCGCTGGTTTTGACCAGTGCTTTTTTTTGCCTATATCTTCCCCTCTCAATATTAGTGTTTTTTCACAATTTCATAATATTCAGTGATATATATCGGCGGTTATACAGCCCGAAACTCCAATCAGAACTAACCCACCGAACATTTAACTATTATTGGATTAATTATCTGCTTTTAACAAAAAACTCAAAATAATAACAATTAAAAATAAATATTTATTAGATTATAAATCTGTGATTGACATATCAATATAGGAATATATTTCCTTAGTAAAAAACGGCCGGATTAACTTTAATCTCTTTATTATCACAAAGTTAAATTAACAACCCAGCCAAATTAGTCAATTTGATATTATTTAAATCAATATAGATTCAGGTGTAGAGTATTTACATAAATCATTAATTGTATAAATGTAAATGGGAGTCTAGCGTGAATCAATCAGAGCTTCTTGCTCGCCAAAGTGCGAACCTACTCACACCCGAATTCGAACAGCAGTACCATAATATTGTGGCGAACTTTTTTAGCCGCGATCCGAATAAATGGCCTATATTTAATGACCCAAAAATCCAAGCTATCACCCAATTTCGTAAAACCACACTCGCAGACAGTCAGCTAATCAATCAATATCCAAATGGTGCTCAGTGGTTCAATCAGCTGGCGCAGCAATCCCACGTCCAACAACAGATTAATTTACCGGGAGATCAACAAGATACCCTGCTAGCCTTTGCTTCCGCATTATGTAAAAACTGGGAAAACCCATTATCTGTCGAAAACGTGATTGCGATGCCTTCAGACCCTGCATTATACGGCTCTATGCTTGGTCTTTTAGGCAACCCCAACATGGTCTATTGCGAATATTCTGGCGTCGCCGACTCCATGGAAAAAACAGTGATTAGACAAGTCGCTAACTTAATTGGTTATGATGAAAACCAAGCGTCTGGATTATTCACTCAAGGCGGAACCATGTGTAATTTATATGGTTACCTATTTGGCATTCGTAAAACATTAAAAGATTCTCGCCAGCTGGGTATGTCTGTGGATCAAGACTATCGGATCATCAACTCCCAAGGTGGCCACTACTCCAACATGACTAACCTGTCATTACTGGGTGTGGATATTCAAAACAAAACCATTCGTATCAAAGTCTCCTCGGATAACACCATCGACTTACATGACTTAGAGCAGCAGATCCGTGCTTGTTATACCGTCCACTGCAAGATCCCCGTGATCTTATTAACCGCAGGTACCACAGATACCTTTGGTGTCGATGAAATAAAACAGGTTTATGAATTGCGAAACCGTCTGTGTGAAGAATTCGAAGTGACAGAAAAACCGCATATTCACGTGGATGCTGCGGTCGGCTGGCCAATTATTTTCTTCATTAATTATGATTTTAATACCAACCCGCTCGCTATCAACGAAGCCACACTGTTTGGATTACGCCACACCGTCGAAAAATTCAAACAACTTAAATATGCTGATTCCATCACTATCGACTTCCATAAATGGGGCTACGTTCCTTACACCTCGAGCTTAGTGATGGTACGTGATGGCAATGATTTCAAAGCGCTTGAAAACTCACCTGAAAACTTCACGTACTTTGAACACGATTTAGAAGGGCAAACTCACCTGCAATCCACCATTGAGTGTAGTCGCAGTGGGGTTGGGATTTTTGGCGCCTATGCAGGGCTACATTATCTCGGTATTGAAGGGTACCAAACTATCATTGCTCACTGCCTACAAAATGCTAACTACATGCGCAACCAGTTGATTGAAATGGAAAATGCGGCGATTATGGTGCCTCAAAATCAGGGGCCTAGTGTCGGATTTCGTCTTTATTCCCCTAAATTGAATGCGGATCCACAGGACATTTTTAACTATGAATTAAGTTGCGCTAGCGATAAAGCCGCTTATGAAACCATGATTAGAAATAGCAAATGGCACCGCAATCTGTTCTTAACACGCGGTAAAGCTGGGCTATTCACCAATTGGGTGGATTCCATCGCCTGCTCAACTTATGCCGAACATAACCGTTTTGTGTACATTCCAGGCGAAAAAGCGGTCTTTATGAACCCAACCACAGAACGCCATCATATTGATGAGTTTGTGAAAATGCTCCAAGCAATGAGCCGCGCTTAACATTTATAAAAAACGCCGACCACTGAATTTTCAATGCTCGGCGTTTTTCTTGATGACTCATTACAGATAAACTACTGATTACTCTTCTTCATGGCGCTTCAGCCAATCACCACTTTTAATGTGAGGCAGGCCTTCAACTGAGTGTTTATAGAGATAAATCCACGCATTACCGTAAGGTGTTGGAATTAACTCACGCTCATAATCTTGTGAATTTTTCTTCAGTTCGTCTAACTCAGTCAGAATAGACGGATTGATACGATAAACTTCGCATTCAATCGTGCCATTCCCTCTGATAACCGCTGGATAATATCCAAGGTCATACAGTTCATAACCTTCTAGCTTATGCTCACCTAGCAGCTGAGCATAAGTCATCCAGTGATGATTCCCTTGCTTGCGCCTTAAACTGCCATAAACAATGATACGCATATATTAAAACTCGAATTGATAAAGCAGGTCCAAAGCCTGATTAACGCCAGAAACAGCTTCTAAAAACAGTTTCGGCATGACCCTATAGCGTAAAGTGAGCGTCGCTAAAGAATCAAATATGCCAACTCCATACTTAACTTGCAAGTCGTTCGTAATTTTCCCACTCACAACCACTTTCGAACTGTCACCCACACCTTGCGTATCGACGGCTAAATCTGACACTCCAAATGTTTCACCAATTTTACCTACCAATTGACCACTTTGAGCAACCCCCAACCCGATCAACATCGAGGTCATTTGTGACCCATTCGCATCACCGCTATCGAGCCCTTCCCCTCTTAACAGATAGGAAAGTGTCTCTTGCTGGGTTTTTGCGGGCTCAGAAAATATCTCAACTTTTGGTTTATCGGCAAGCCCTGTTACCTTCACACCGGCAATCACATCATCGGCCGTGTTTTCAGGATTACGAATTGCTTCTAAATTTAAGAACGGCTGATCAGCAGGTCCCGAGAATTGAATCAGCCCTTTACGCACAATCAAATCTTGCCCATAAGCGCGGAAACGTCCTGATGGAATATCTACCTGGCCATTTAAGCTTAACCCTTGTTTATCCTGAGCGACTTTTAATAAACCAGTTAACCGAGCTTTTAATCCGAATGCATCCAGACGTACATCGTTGCCAATATTAATATTCAAATTGGTTTGGATTGGTATCGATTGCTGTTTCGGATTGATCGGTTTTAGCTGGTCATCCAGCATGACCACATCCGAAGACGCACTCACCGCAGACTCAGGTAATTCTTGCACCGTAATACGCGCCCATGGAATATTGACGCTA
Source organism: Providencia zhijiangensis (assembly GCF_030315915.2). Lineage (NCBI taxonomy): Bacteria > Pseudomonadati > Pseudomonadota > Gammaproteobacteria > Enterobacterales > Morganellaceae > Providencia > Providencia zhijiangensis. The sequence goes on from NZ_CP135990.1 coordinate 3,488,379, forward strand.
CCATTTAAGGTCAGCAATTTCGGTGACGCTTCCAGAATCAAGTCAGGCTGCACATCAATTTTGATCATTGGCGGCAGAGAAACTCGTAAGTTATTCCCTCTCGCCAGCACTTTCGCTCGCCATGCATCAATGTTGCGCCAATCCGCATCACCATCGATATTTAGGTAACCCTCTGGCGTTTTGATCTGCCCAGTCATCACTGAACTGGTGCCATTAAAGTTAATCGCTAATTGGCTATTTTGAATATCAAACGGGATCAACCCGGACTTCACTTCTAATCCAGATAACGTGACATTACCGTTCATTAGCGGGTTATGCGCCGAGCCACCGACACGTAGATTTGCATTCAGGTTTCCATTCGCAATGTCTTTTTCGCCAAGTAACGGTTTAATTAAACCTAATGTAATGGCGTTAATTTCAATATTGCCGGAGAGTAAACGCTTTCTTTCGAGGTCAGAAATTTGCACATTACCTTTAAATTGACCATTGTCTGCAATCTTCAACAACCAATTCAAATCCGCACGACCGTTCTTAATACCCGCATTTAATGTCAACGTATCAAACGCGATAGGCAAACGCGCGCCATCAACAAACTGCACGACTTTGACCCCATCACCGCTCAAGTCAACTTTCACTTGCGGCAGGCTACCATCCGCTTTCCAGATGGCATTTGCACGCCCTGTGAACACCCCATTCACTCGGGTATCACTTGGCATAAATGGTTTGATCATCGCAAGATCAAAACGTTCTAATACAATATCAGCGCTACCACTTTTACCCGCTTTAACTGGCTTCGGCACACACACGCGAGCATTCGGGTTTACCCAGCAATGGCTACCAATAACAACTTCTTGCGTGGTGTTATTGTAGTTCAAGGACATGGCTTGATTCAGACGCCACTCCCCAACCTCAGTATCAAATAAAGTATTGCTTAAATTCCCTTTCCACACTTCCGTCTGGCGATCAAATCCCCCTGCCAGTGCGAGCTGTCCTGAAACGGGTTTCCCTGTCACATTCAGTTTTAACGTATGCTGTTTTTCAGTCCCTTTGGCATCTAGCGTTAGGTTACTAATGGCTAAATCTGCTTGGCGTAGTCCGCGCACCACCACAGATAAGTCACCTTTGATTTGGTCACCTGTTGCCACATTGCCTTTAACGGTGGTGGTCTCAACCGTCAAATCTTGCCATCTCACGCCACGCGCCGTTAAATCCGCCAGCGCTTGTGGTGCTTGTAAATCACCGCGAAGTTTTAAATCCCCGATGATCACGCCACCTAGCCCAGGCACTAATCCATTCAACGCTGGGGCATTAATTTTGGCATCAAGGTTCCATTTATCCGCTAAAGAGCCCTTCACATTCACGCTGTTTTTACCCAGCAAGAGGTTAAAATCTGGAATATTCCATTGCCCTGCGGCATTCCCTTTGGCTTGTCCTCGCGCCTTTAATATGTGCTGTTTAACATTACCATCTAAGGTGATTTCAGGGATTTCTAACTGCCAGCTTCCACCATATAAGCTGCCTCGCGTGGCAATTTTCCCTTCAACTTTCGCTGGCCATTCTGGGTATTGCTTCGCCGTATTAATGCCCGATAACGTCAAAACCATATTCCAGCTAATGGCTTTACTCCAATCCGCCACCCCTGATAGGTCTGCATTACCTTGCAATGCAGATAAGCGTAAACGGGTTAAATCAATTTTTTCCTCATTCCCTTTTGCATCTAATAATAACTTAGATGGCGGTAGGTCTTGCCCCGTGATGGCGGAACGCAATGAAAGGTCATAGCTAGAAGGGCGGCCATTTAAGCGCAAGCGAGTGTCATCAAGCTTATATTGGCTTTCACCCACCAGCGGCCAAGTTAATTTTTTGCTTTCTAAAGTCAACTCAATCGGAAAATCTGCCTGCGCTAAATCGGTCTGAGCTTCTAGTGTCGCCGTAATTGGACCATTCAGATTCAATGCCAGCATCAGCTCATCCATCAGCCCACCTTTAAGCGTTAAATCGACTTTCTGCCCATTTAAATCTTCAAGACGGCTTTCACCAATAACGGATAGTGCGACTGGCCATTTCTCTTGTAAGGAGATCGATCCAGAAACCGCAACATTTCCTTGAGGCGCATCGACTTTTAGCTGCTTCAATAAAACATTCTGCCCTGCATTTTCTAACTTCAAATTCAGGCTATTAATCGTAATTTCCGTGTCGCCTTTTAATTGGAAATTAGAGGCATTGATCCCCTCAACATTCAGGTCAACCGGTAGAATAATTTCAGGAAGATCCGCTAATAGCGGCTTAGAAAATAACGTTTTAAGCTGATCACCAAGGGAAGGCTGCTCACCTTCAGGCACAACGGGTTCAACCGGTTTTGTCGCCTCAGTCGGCTCGCTAGGCGGTAAGCTTATAGCAAGGTTAATAATATCGGTTGGCGTGATCTCGATAGCTCTTTTTTGCCATGTGATCCCCGTGGTGAATTTGTCGAGATCAATCACAGTGCCATCGACATTAACATGGGTATCAACCAACGCTAATTGGGCTAAACGAATGGTTAGTGGGGCATTCAGTTCTGTTAGCGGCTCAGAAGGTGGTGTCTCTTCAGACGGTGGGAATTGGCTAGTATCCACATTCACCATCACGCTTTCTGTTGATAAATCATCAATACATACTTCACGGCTGGTCAGGCACTTTAAACGTAACGCAAGGTGGATTTTCTTCGCATCCACATCCACACCCGGCATTTGGTACTTCACGCCAGAGAGCGTTAAATCGTTAATGTCACCATCAATGGAGCCAATGGTCAGTTCAGGTACAAAACGTGTGGCCGAGTTCAACGCAAAATGCAGACCCGATTTGGTACCTAACACCCAATACAGCGCACCAACAACCAGAACTAACAATAGTAAAATGGTGATTGCAATCCACTTTAGCCATTTCATCCATTTCATAGTTCTGTCCCCAATCCGATGTAAAACTGAATTTTGTTATTATCTGGATCGCCAATAGGTTTGGCTAAATCAAATTTAATCGGTCCAACCGGAGAAACCCAGCGGATCCCCACACCAGCGCCCGTTTTAAAATCACTATTTTTGAAATCGTCTACCGCTTCACCACTATCAATAAAGGTGGCTCCCCACCAGTTGCCCGTGAAATTATATTGATACTCGACGGATCCAACCGCCAGCTTAGATGCCCCGGTGAGCTTGCCGCTACTATCTTCTGGGGAGATTTTTTGATAACCATAACCGCGGACACTACCGTCACCCCCTGCGAAGAAACGTAAGTCTGGCGGAACTTTGTCAAAGTTATTGGTTTCAATCCAACCAAGGTTTCCACGTACGACAAATCGATGTCCTTCCCATGGAGTACGGATCCACACATTCTTGGCTTGCAATACTAAGAAATCGATATCCGAGCCCCATATTTTATTCGAGTAATCGATAGAATAGCGCTGGCTATCACCCCAGGTTGGCATCACACCACCTCTTTGGCGAATTCGGCTGACGTTTGCCCCCGGATACAGCAACATCGTCGTGTTGGTCACATCCGCTTGGGTAAAGTTACTCAACATCCAGCGCATATTCACGCCATACTGCCAGCCGGTTGAATAGTCCCAATTACGAGACACGTTTAGCGTGGTGGTATTCGCTTGAGTATCGTTCAAATCCGTACGTTTAAACCCACCTTGAATCGCATAATATTGCTCTAGAGGGTTCGCTTTGAGTGGAATTTTATAGCTGGCATCGATCAGCTGTTCCGGCTGAGAGAGGCTAATGCTGGAGGTTAAACTTTGTCCCCGTGAGTTAATCCACGGCTTATTCCATATCGCTTTTACGCGGGGCCCCACATCGGTCGCGTAACCACCACCCAGCTCAAGGAAGTTTTGCGCTCTAGGGATCATGACCCCTTCCATGGGTAATAGATCTGTATGCTCTTCACGAGCTTTTTGAATATTCGGCGTGACTAGCGCAGAGTTGAACCACCCTGTTGATGCCAAACGTTGGTTATATTCTGCGAGCTGTTCTGACGTGTAATATTCCCCTTCCTTAAAAGGAGAGAGGTTTTCGAGGTAGTCCTCGCGAATTTGTGAGCCTTCAAAGGTTAATTTACCAAAGCGGTAGCGCTCACCACTGTTAAAATCAAAATCCCAATAGGCAGCATGATGATCAACAGAAATGCCTAGCTGGCTTTTTTCCATCATGGCATCGAAATACCCTTTACGGATAGCTAGGCTGCTAAATTTACCTTTGAAGTCTTCATAGTCACTATCATTTTGGATGATGCCATATTTCGGCGTGTTTTTTTTCAGCATCTTGGCGTAATCAGGGTCTGTTTTCGCTCCCCCTTCTAACACCACATTGACACCTTGTAGAAGAATAGGCTCCCCCGGAGAAACCTTGGCCGTCAAAATGGAACGGGCTGGCGGGGTTTTCTCTTCATAACTAAATTCTACCGTAGGTTCATAATATCCCAGCGGTTTTAACCCTTCACGAATCGCTTTTTCTACTCGAGCACGAAAACGTCCATTTGCAACGACTTCATCTTGTGAAATATTAGAAAGCTGAATACGGACATTCTGGTTGAGTTGCCCTTCAAGCCCTTCAATATTAAGGCGTAGATTCGCAGCAAATACCGCTGGTACCGCCGTTGTTAGGCATACTGCACAAAGGGTAAGATATTTCGACACGCCTGCTCCTAGGGTGATAGACAATTTGGCTTATTATTCAACAACGACTTATTTTGAGTAAAATAGACCACTGACACAAGTTTTTATCCCAATTTTTACTTTATTTCTATACTGATTGTATTTAGGAATCGTTATGACTTTTAATCAATTTCAGTCCGATAATGAATTTCAAGCACTTCCGGGCCGCCACACATCAATGGCGTTGTCACCTTACCATGCAGTGACCCATCATTCGATTGAGATTATTCCTAAGAATATGGAAATTGCTTATTTTGCAATGGGTTGCTTCTGGGGTGTGGAACGATTATTTTGGCAACAAACAGGAATTTATACGACATCCGCAGGTTACAGCGGTGGACTCACTCCTAACCCAACCTATGAAGAAGTGTGTACCGGATTAACCGGACATACTGAAGTCGTTCGCGTGGTTTTTGACCCTGAAATCATTTCATTTGCTCAGCTGCTAACACTATTTTGGGAAAACCACGACCCAGCCCAAGGTATGCGCCAAGGTAATGATATTGGTACCCAATATCGCTCAGCAATTTACACCGTGTCAGATGAACAGTATCAACTAGCGATGCAAACCCGTGAAGCTTACCAACTGGCGATGGCTGAAAAACAAGATAATCGCCCGATCACCACCGAAATTCGACCACTCGAAAGCTTCTATTTTGCAGAGGATTATCACCAGCAATATCTGTATAAAAATCCCAACGGCTATTGTGGGCTTGGCGGCATTGGAGTCTGCCTTCCTTCTTGAATAATTTTATAATGACGAATATATAGCCAGATAAAATAGGCTAGTGCTATACTTAGCGCGATACCCCCACCGCGCTAAGGCGCTAATTAATATTGAAATGGAATACCCTTACATTGCCTTTAGGATTTCAAGAAGTGACAATTCACTACCTAGAGGGTTGGATAATTTATGCTAAACAGTTTACTTATCGTTCTTTTATTATGTGCAATCAGCGCATTTTTTTCGCTGTCCGAAATTTCATTGGCAGCTTCTCGCCGTATTAAATTGAAGTTAATGGCCGACGAAGGCAACATTAACGCCGCTCGGGTTCTCAAATTACAAGAAATGCCGGGCATGTTCTTCACCGTTGTACAAATTGGCTTAAACGCCGTGGCGATTTTAGCCGGTATTGTAGGTGAATCTGCATTCTCTCCTGCACTGCAAGAGCTATTCATTAAATTCTTATCCCCAGCATGGGCACAGCAAGCTGCTTCCATTGTGTCATTTACCATCGTCACCAGCTTATTTATTCTCGTGGCTGACTTAACGCCAAAACGTATTGGAATGGTAAAACCTGAAGCTATCGCTATACGCATCGTTAACCCAATGCGTTTCTGCTTAGTGGTGTTAAGCCCACTCGTATGGTTCTTTAATGGCTTAGCGAACTTAATTTTTAAACTCTTCAAATTACCCACTGCGCGTAATGAAGACATTACTTCTGATGATATCTTTGCTGTTGTTGAAGCGGGCGCTGTCGCTGGGGTGTTGCGCAAACAAGAGCACGAACTGATTGAAAACGTGTTTGAACTTGAGTCCCGTACCGTTCCATCGGCGATGACACCACGAGAAAACATCATTTTCTTTGATAAAGACGAATCTGAAGAGAGCATCAAACACAAAATCTCCACTCAGCCACATTCGAAATTTTTAGTTTGTGCAGGAGATATCGACCATGTGATTGGTTATGTGGATTCCAAAGAGCTACTTAACCGCGTATTGAATGGTCAAAGCCTGAGCTTACGTGACGGTGTACATATCCAGAATACCTTAATGCTTCCGGATACTTTATCCCTGTCTGATACCTTAGAAGCCTTTAAAAATAGTGGCGTCGATTTTGCCGTTATCCTGAACGAATATGCCTTAGTGATGGGTGTTATTACCATCAATGATGTGATGATCACCTTAATGGGTGACTTGATCGGGCCGGGACAAGAAGAGCAAATTATTACCCGTGATGAGAATTCATGGCTGGTTGATGGGGGCACGCCAATCGAGGATGTTCAACGTATCCTCGATATCGACGAATTCCCAGATTTCAGCAACTACGAAACCATCGCAGGCTTTATGATGTATCGCTTAAGAAAGATGCCGAAACGCACTGATTATGTGAAATATGCGGGCTACAAATTTGAAGTGGTCGATATTGATAACTACAAGATTGATCAGCTGCTAGTCACGCGTATCACAAACACACCGTCCGCAGTTGTGGTTCAGCCAGGTACTGCGGGTAGTGAAGATACGTCAAAAACCTAAAATAACCACTGATAGCTAATATGAACACGCCACTGTATGTGGCGTTGTTATTCTTAAGGAGCTTGAAGGTTGTTAGCCCAACTCAGCTCGCAGTAATACCACTTGTTTGTTCACTTCATTCATCACATTGTAATGAATTTTATCGGTCACTTTTGGTGGTAAAATCTTCCCATTATTGAATTCGAAAGCCCCAAAATCCTTAATGTAGAGCCTACCTCTGAATAGTGTTTTCACGTATAGAGCAATTTTCGATGGGTTATAATGCTTAAAAATTTTCATTAGAACTGATCTCCATGTTGTTCTGACGATACCTCATTGCATATCGCTCAATAATCATAGACTAGAAAATTTTGTTTTGGTTCGGAAATTGCAATTTTATTCAAAACACTGACACAAAATGACATTGACAATATACTGTTAAATTACATTTAAACCTCGTATTTATGCTGAATTTTACCAATTTGTTAATTTTCATCTTGCCACTCATCCGATGAGCTATGCTATAACTAGCAGCACCAGAAATCCTCACCCTATACACAACAATGACAATGATTTCTAAAGGTACCTTTATGATAAAAAAACTGCTTTTATTAACCTGCTTGCTAGCTTTATCTTCAACGGGATTTGCCATTAATATTCAATTAAATCAACCTGTACCCGCCGTTACCGTCACAGATAAAGGCGAATTACAGTTAGATAATGCGGGGAAATTCAATTACCAACCGTGGAAAAGCCAGCAACTTGCCGGTAAGGTTCGCACCATTCAACACATCGCAGGGCGCTCTTCGGCCAAAGAGCTTAATGCTCCGCTCATCGAAGCGATTAAACAAGCCAAATTCCCTCACGACAAATACCAAACTACCAGCATTATCAACACGGATGATTCAATTTTTGGTACTGGTGTATTTGTAAAAAACAGCGTGGAAGACAGCAAGAAAGAGTTTCCTTACTCTCAATTTATTGTTGATAGTGATGGTGTGGTGAAGAATGCATGGAGCCTTGCGCCAGAGAGTTCTGCCATTATCATTCTCAACAAGCAAGGTAATGTTTTATTTTATAAAGATGGCGCGCTAACGCCTCAAGAGATTAATAAAGCCATTAGCGTGATTGTCGCCGAGTTAGAAAAGCCGTAATTAACAAGATCAGAGTTAACAAGACCAACATTAAAACAAGTAAGAAAAGAGCCATTCCGGCTCTCATTCTCATAAATATAGGCCGTTTTCCTGAGCGTCGACGGCTGTTGACGCTCAGGAATTTGTTTTACCATCCTGAGATCCTGCTGAACATAACCGTAAAAACACATCCCAATAAGATGCAAATCCAGCTGATTATTCTGCAACGACCTCATTCAATATTGTGCATAAAATAGACTAAGTTATGCATTCCAACGAACAGTGACACAAAAGCCCCCTTCCGTGACATTAGTAAACGTCACGTTGAGATGGTGTAACTGAGCCACGCGTTTAACAATTGATAGTCCTAATCCGCTACCTGTTTTTTCTTGCCCCGGTGGTCGGTAGAAACGCTCCCCTAAACGCGCTAATACTTCAGGGGAAACACCATCACCATCATCTTTCACCTCCAGATAGTGGCGATACAAATTGACTTCAACCTTACCGGCGGCCTTACCATAGCGGATAGCATTGTGAAGAAGGTTTCTTAAGAGTACGGACAATAAAAGTTTTTGCCCCTTAAAAGACGGCGGCGTTTCAACAATCGATATTTTCAACGTTACCTGATTTTGCCGAGCTTCCAGCTCGCTCTCTTTAACGGCTTGCTCAATTAATTCCTGCCAACTCACTTCACTTACATCATCTAACTGATTAGAAGACTCCAAGCGGGATAACGTTAATAACTGATCCACCAGCCGAGTTGCACGATCAATTCCCTCGGAAAGATTAGCCACTGCATGTTGGCGAATTGCCTCGTCACTTCCAGCAATCTGCACCACTTCAGTTTGGACTTTCAGTGCGGCAAGTGGACTACGCAGTTCATGGGCAGCATCAGAGGTAAATTGCCGTTCACGCACAAACATGTGGTTTATTTTGTCGAATAATCCGTTCAGAGAATCTAGGATTGGCTTAGCCTCACTAGGGATCGTGGGCACCACCACTGGGCTCAGTTCCTCCGGCTTCCTCTCTCGCAACTGCTTAGCTACATCCCGCAGGGGTTTTAATGCTCGAGTGAGTAACCATAAAAATACGATTAACATTATCGGCAGCGCCACCAGCCACGGTATGAGCTGAGAAAACATAATGCTGTTAGCCATACTTTGGCGGTATTCCCACTCTTGCCCTACTGCAATAATATATTGATTATCAATAGATTTTAGCCAAACAAAGCGCCACTCATCATCACTACCTTTCAACTTGCCTTCACTGAATCCTTCACGATCAAATTGAAATTCAATTTTGCGCCCGTTATCACCATCATTTAGCACCATTTCGCCACTCGGCGTAAAAATCGCAAACGCCAATGCGTCATCGTCTTGGCTTCCCCGATTTTTCCGCAATAACTTTTTGGTTTTACTCAATGATGCTTGAGGCAAGTCGATATCCGTCGGTAACACCGATAAGCGCTTTGCAAATACCATTTGTTGAGTATCAAACAATTCGTTAATGGTTTTATAGGTTTGATACCATGCCAATGAGCTAGCAATTCCCCACGTCATTACAGCGAGGAGCAATAACATCAAAGTCAGTTTGAGCCTTAAGCTGAATGTTTTCATGCTTCATCACCCAGTCGATAACCAACACCATGAACAGTTTGAATAAACTTACTGCCTAATTTGCGGCGTAAATGGTGAATGTGAACTTCAACCGAATTACTGGAGACCTCTTCATCCCAGTTATACAACTTTTCTTCTATCGCACTACGAGACAGCACTTTTTTCGGGTTGTGCAAAAATAATGATAATAGTGCCAGCTCTTTACCCTTTAACTGCACAGAATTTCCTTGGTAAGTGACCGTCATCGCTAAAGGATCCATCTCCACGTCACCATGTACCAACGTGGGTGATAGCTGCCCACTGCGCCGACGGATCAATGCTTGCAAACGCGCCGCAACCTCCGCAAGCGCAAACGGCTTACACAGATAATCATCAGCCCCTTGCTGTAGCCCATTTACCCGTTGTTCAAGGGCATCTCGCGCCGTCAAAATCAAAACAGGCTCATCTCGCCCTTGCTTACGCCAGAACTTCAAAATATCCATACCATCAATATGCGGAAGTGATAAATCCAGCACGACAGCATCATAAGGGGCATCAAACAAAGCCTGTTGACCTTGTTTACCATCCATAAACCAATCAAGGGTAAACCCCAATTGTGTTAGCCCTACTTTTAAGCCATCGCCAATTAACCTGTCATCTTCTATTAATAAAATACGCATATTCAACCTCCGCATCGAATATTGTTATATTTATCTTATTAAATTCATGATGACCAGTGGTGATTGTCCAAATTAAAAATATATTTAATTAATTTGAGTTCTTAAGATCCTGTTAAGATTTACTTGGTTAAATACATCCCATAGACCAAATTTCTGGTTACTTGTGGAGAAACAAAAATGAAAAAATTACCTTTAATCACCTTAATCGCTGCCCTTGCTACCGCCCCTGTTTTTGCTGCTACTGGTGGTTTTTCAGGTCCAGGTGAAGTCGCCAACACCACGAACACTGAAACCATGAAAACCCAAGAAGGTGGTTTTAACGGTCCAAATGCAAGTGAAACAACGGTTGCGAAAGCCCTTGAATTATCTGACAACAGCTGGGTTGTTTTACGCGGTAATCTCGTTAAACAACTGGACAAAAAACATTACGAATTCACCGATGGCACAGGCACCATCACCGTTGAAATTAGCCAAAAACGTTTCAATGGAGTGAACGTCACGCCAAAAGATAAAATCGAAATTCGTGGTGAAGTTGATAAAGACTGGAACTCTAAAGAGATCGACGTTAAACAACTGCAAATCATCAAATAATTAATTTCGACCAAAGGCCAGCAGATTGCCCATTGCTGGCCTTTGGCTATTTAAGTCTGTTCCCTGCCCCCTATTTCCCCTCTCAATTTATAGTGCTAGATTATGCCTACCTTATCTCTTCTCGTACTTATTTATGAAACAGCCTCAAGTTAGGAATATCAGCGAAAAATTACTGTCCGATAACTGGTACATTCTCAAAAAATATACTTATGAATTACAGCGACACGACGGCTCTTGGCAAAAACAAGAGCGAGAAGTGTATGACCGTGGCGATGGCGCTGTCATTTTGCTGTATAACACATCCAAAAATAGCATTATCTTGATCCGTCAATTCCGGATGCCAATGTACGTTTCTGGATATAAACAGTTGCTGATTGAAGCTGCCGCTGGACTACTTGAAGGTTCTTCCCCTGAAGCGAGAATTATTGCTGAAGCCGAAGAAGAAACTGGCTATAAAATCGATAATATTGAAAAGGTGTTTGAAGCCTTTATGAGCCCAGGCTCCGTCACTGAAAAGCTGCATTTTTACATTGCCCAATACAGTGATAAGGACCGCCAAAGTGATGGTGGTGGGCTCGCTGATGAAGGTGAAGATATTGAGGTTATGGAATGGTCATTCCCTGATGCGCTTGCTGCTATCAAAAACGGGGAGATCATGGATGGTAAAACCATTATGCTTATTCAACATCTTGCCTTAAACGGAATTTTAAACCCCAAAAATAGTTAATTTTTAAAGGGTGAAAATAGCATTTTTGCCCTTCCACTCTTAATCCGTTCTATATAATCATCATTAAACGATTTCTTTGCTCTTTATTTTTTCTACTCTCTTTTATTTTTCATATTTTATTTAATCATGTTTGATAAATTACATTTTATTACACTTTCCATTACCGAGCATCTAAACTCGATAATAAAAAGAATAAAATAGAGTTTATTCCATCAAAAAAGAATTATCTTTTATCGCTTTGATTTAAATTAAAAAACCACCAAATAAACCCATCTAAAAACAATCATCAATAAAATTAAAAAGCCTATTTTTTCAATGAAATACTTTCATTTAAAAATATTAACTTTGACCTTGTCACTAAAAAACTTTAGATTTAAAGATAACCTACTTTCTGAATTTCACTATTTTTTCGTTAAGGTAAAAATCGAAACACTGAATATTATCTTAGTTATTAAGCAATATTATTCTTAAGTTAAGGAGCTAAATAAGATGATCCGTTGTATTCGTATGTGGACAGGTGAAGACGGTAACTCTCTGTTTGAAGAAGGCACCATTGAACTGAATGGTGTTGCTCGTGGAGATGACCAAAGCCCTGTCATTGCCGTCAGTGAACTCACCTTTCGCGAAACCGTTTCAGGTGGCTCTTGGGATTGGCACAAAGATCCCGTTCCACGCTATGTTATCACCCTCACCGGTACCTTAGAGTTCGAAACCAAAGATGGCTCCACATTTATTATCAAGCCAGGTGACATTCTGCTTGCTCAAGACAATACAGGAACAGGACATAAATGGCGTTTGATTGGTGATGAACCTTGGAGACGCGCTTATGTGGTGTATCAAGACGGTACAGACTTGTGTTTCACTCCGAATAAAAAATAGGGATTTCCATGACTAAACCCATTGCAGAAAATGTTGATATCGCGCTGATCGGTGCGGGGATCATGAGCGCCACGCTCGGCACATTTCTTAAAGAGCTGGAGCCAAATCTCACTATCGCGATATTCGAAAGATTAAATGATTGTGCCCAAGAGAGTTCCCACCCATGGAATAACGCGGGGACAGGTCACGCGGCAAACTGTGAAATGAACTATACCCCGCCAAACCCTGATGGCACGGTAGATATCAGCAAAGCCCTTGAAGTAAACACTGAATTTGACCTGTCTCGTCAGCTATGGTCTTACTTAGTCACCAAAGGCAAAATCAAAAATCCACGGGACTTTATCCACCCTTGCCCGCACATGAGCTTTGTTTCTGGTGCAGACAACATCAAGTTTTTACAACAACGTTTCCGCCAAATGTCTGCCCATCACTGTTACCACAATATGGAATACAGCGATGACCTAAAACAGATTGATGAGTGGGCGCCATTAGTGGTTGAAGGCCGTGATCCTAATGAAAAAATTGCGGTTACCCGTGTTGTGACTGGGGCTGATGTGGATTACGGTGCCTTAACCCACTTACTAATGGCACAACTGAGCGAGCAGAGTGGATTTTCTCTTCACTATAAACATGAAGTGATTGATGTGACACAGACGCCTGATGGGCGCTGGAATGTGGAAGTGAAGAACCTTCTGACTCACGAAAAAACCATCACGTCCGCAAAATTTGTATTTGTAGGAGCCGGTGGTCGCGCCATTGAGTTACTGCAAAAATCCGGTATTCCTGAAGGTAAAGGCTATGGCGGATTCCCTGTGAGTGGAATTTGGCTACGCTGTGACGATGAAAAAGTGGCGGCTCGCCACCACGCCAAAGTTTACGGAAAAGCCGATAAGGGCTCACCACCGATGTCTGTACCGCATTTAGATACCCGCATCATCGGCGGAAAACGCTCTTTACTGTTTGGACCGTATGCTGGTTTCTCGAGTAAGTTCCTAAAACATGGATCTTATCTGGATCTGTTTGATTCCATCAGACTGAACAATATTGAACCGATGCTTGCCATCGCGAAAGATGATTGGTCATTGGCTGAATATCTTGTGGGACAAGTGCTGCAAACGTCTGCACATCAATTCTCTATGCTGCAAAAATTCTATCCTGATGCGCAGCGTGAAGATTGGAAAGAAGTGGTCGCAGGTCAACGCGTTCAGATCATTAAACCGGATCCGGTGAAAAAAGGCGTATTGGAGTTCGGTACTGAGCTGATTACGAGTGCAGATAAATCGTTCACCGTATTAATGGGCGCATCACCGGGTGCATCGACAGCTGCGTTTATCGCCCTCAACGTACTGAAAACCTGCTTTGCAGATCAACTCTCTGCGGATGGTTGGGAAGCTCGCCTGAAGACTATCATTCCAACTTATGGAATTGATTTAAAACAGGATGCAAAAGCGTGTTTAGATATTCGTACTGCAACGGCTAAAGTGCTGCAATTAGATAACTAAACATTAAGTCATGTTGTTCAAGTCGGGTAAGTGAATCATTAGCTACCCGACTTTTTATTATCTTGCTATTTTCGCTGTCTTAGCGACATTCAAAACCGGGGTTCAAAAAAGACTCTCTCGGTGAATAATCCAGTGTATTTCCCTGCCAATCCACCACGCTCGCCCCTGCCCCTAATGCCACTGCATGTCCCGCTGCTGTATCCCAGATATTAGTCGGTCCAAAACGAGGGTATAACTGCGCGCTGCCTTCCGCTACTAAACAGAATTTTAGCGATGAACCTATCTCCGCTGTGCGATGCACTGGAAGCTTCGCGAGATACGCCATCAATTGGGGGTCTTGATGAGAACGGCTGATCACCACCACAGGCGGCGTCTCAGCTTTAACGTGAATGCGCTGAATTTCCCCGTGCTCTTCTTTCCACGCTTGAGAGCCTTCGGCGTAATACATCAACCCTTTAGCTGGCGCAAAAACCACTCCCATGACTGGAATGCCATTTTCAATTAACGCAATATTGACGGTGAAATCACCATTACGATTAATAAATTCTTTAGTTCCATCCAACGGGTCAATAAGCCAGTAACGTTGCCAGTCACGACGTACAGGCCATTCTGGAGGATCTTCTTCCGAAAGTTGAGGGATATCAGGTGATAAACGTGAAAGCCCCTCTTTGATGATTTGATGGGCCGCAATATCCGCAGCCGTGACAGGGTAATCATCTTGCTTATGTTCAACCTGCAATGGCGCATGCCCATTGTAGATTTTCATGATGGCATCACCCGCCTCTCGGGCAAGTGTACAAAGTTGTTGGCGCATTTTATTTCCCCTAATGACACGAAGCCTTTAAGAGTAACAAGAGCAGAATATTTACGCTAATAAAAAAGCCTCATTAGCTATATCGAAATGGCAAATGACCAAAATGACAAGCTAATAAGGCTATTATTCTTTTCTGTAAGTCAGTCAGAAATTACAAAATTTCCAGTAACTCAACTTCGAAAACAAGAGTGCTGAATGGAGGGATAGATGCACCTGCACCGCGCTCACCGTAAGCTAATTCATGAGGAATGTATAATTCCCATTTTGAACCCACAGGCATTAATGTCAGCGCTTCAATCCAACCTGGGATCACGCCACTCACTGGGAATTCTGCTGGTTGACCGCGCTGTACGGAGCTGTCGAACACAGTACCGTCAATTAAACGGCCTGTATAATGAACGCGAACGCGATCAGAACGCGCTGGGATTGCGCCTTCACCTTGGTTGATCACAGAGAACTGCAAACCAGACTCAGTAGTCGATACGCCGTCTTTCTTCTGGTTCTCATCTAAGAATTTTTGACCTTCTGCAGCCAGTTCTTTTTGACGCTCTTGGCGAACTGCATCTGCACGTTCGTGCATTTCACGCAGTGCTTTATGCAGCGCTTCAACTGGAACTGATGGCATGTTGCCTTCTAAAGAATCAGTCAGACCCGCTAAAATTGCGTCTGGAACTAAGCCTTCTAGTCCTGATTCTAATAATTGCTGTCCAATTTGTAGACCAATGCCATAGCTCGCTTGAGCTTCTACTGAATCAAAGTTTTGGTTTGCCATGAAAATACCCATTTCATTTTTTGAGAAAAACCAAGGATAGCAGCCCCTTTCCTATGGGTAAACCTAAACCCGATCACGGAAGAATAAAACTGTCTAAATTATTCAGTGTTCTCCTAAATTAGCCTTCAACTTGTTAATTTACGCGTAAATAGTGCTAGTATGCGTTAAAACGTCTGTGATTAATTATTCCTCAAATATAGGAGGGGTCATGTTGAGACTATCCACTTTTCATCGCTATGGAATTGCTATTCTAGCGCTGGTCGTTATTGCTGCCTTATTTTGGCCATCTAGCGATAAGCCGAATACCGCGCAGAATAATACGGGCAATATACCGAATCAGCCAATAGTGATCCCACCAACTGCACAGCCAAATCCAATCCCTGATACGGTATTATCGCAGCCAGAACAACCGACAACCAACATCCCAGATACATCACCGACATTGCCAAGTGAGCCGGAAGTTATTCAAGAGCCGCAAACGTCTCAACCGACACAGCAGCCAAGTACTAGTGCGCCATCACAGCCGTCAACCACTCGCCCTTCAGCTAATGAATGGCAGAATTATCGCGTTCAAAAAGGGAAAACATTGGCGCAGCTATTTCGTGATAATAACTTGCAGGCGAATGATGCATTTATCATGGCAAAAGTTGAAGGCTCAGAAAAACCCCTTAGTAACTTGCAACAAGGGCAGAAAATCCGATTAAAAGCCAATGGTAAAGGTGAAGTTCAACAGCTGGAAATCACAGCAACCAACGGCCAAACCTATGGCTTTACGCGCTTAAGCGATGGTAGCTATTATCGAACACCTTAGTTTGTCTTTTAACGCCGGGTATTTCATACAATAACCCGACTTTTCTTTTATTTTCAGAATAAAAATTCAATGGAGACGTTATTTGATGACGTCTCTCACCATAAACTACGTATAATCACTGTTCTTTATTACACTTAATGGTTAAACAGGGAAAAGAACAGGAAAATCTATGCAGAAAAACAACAATACCTGCAAAAAGAAGCTCATTAAAATTATTGCGGCCGTAATTTTACTCCTACTGCTCAGTGTTATTGGCTATATTTCATGGATTAAATACCATGCGGATGGGCTGTGGAATATCATTAGCCAGCAGTGCATTGCTATCAATGATCCCGACCAGCGTAATCCATCTTGCTTGAAAGTGGATTTAGACAATCGCTATGTACTATTTAAAGATAAAAAAGGCCCGGTTCATAATTTGGTACTACCGACCGATAAAGTCAGTGGTATCGAATCCCCTTTATTACTTGAAGATAATAGTCCTGATTACTTTACGCTTGCCTGGAATGAGCGAGAGAGCGTTAGCCCCGCGGGCCAACCCGCTATTAGCGATGATAAACTCGCCTTAGCGATTAATTCACAATATGGGCGTTCACAAGATCAACTTCATATCCATATTGCTTGCCTAAAACCACAAGTTATTGAGCTAGTTAACCAACATGCGGATGCGATTAAATCTGAATGGCATGTTTTTCCTGTGCCGTTAGAAGGTCATGAATATTGGGTGAAAAAGTTAGATAGCCAACAGAGTCCTTTCAAGCAGTTAAATGAGTATGTTCAAGCACATAATGACAGCATGGGGAACTATGGACTGGCTGTGACGGAGCTGAAAGATGGTTCGATGGTATTATTAGCGAATCGTACGGATGTTTGGCAGTTTAATTTAGGTAGTGCGGGAGAATTGCTGGATTACCAATGTTCAGTTAATCAGTAAGTTTTCCATACCCTAGAAATAAAAAAACACCGGATCCCCGGTGTTTTTTTATTGTGCCACCGAGTTAACAGTGGCAACTATCATCATTATTGATTACTCAGCAACGATGATAACGTTCAGCTCTGCGAAAACATCGCTGTGTAACTGGAAGTGAACTTCGTGGTCACCAGTAGTACGCAGAACGCCGTTTGGCAGGCGAACTTCGCTTTTCGCAACTTTAACGCCAGCCGCAGTGATTGCGTCAGCGATGTCACGAGTACCGATTGAACCGAACAGTTTACCTTCGTCACCAGCTTTAGAAGCCAGAGTAACAGAACCCAGCGCAGTAACAGCTGCTGCACGAGCCTGTGCTGCTGCCAGAACGTCAGCTAATTTAGCTTCCAGTTCAGCACGGCGAGCTTCGAAGAATTCAACGTTTTTCTTAGTTGCAGGAACAGCTTTGCCCTGTGGTACTAAGAAGTTACGAGCGTAGCCCGATTTAACGTTAACTTGGTCACCCAGGCTACCTAGGTTAGCTACTTTATCAAGCAGAATAACTTGCATTACCTTATCCTCTATTAGTCGTTAATGGACTGTACCAATTACTGATGACGATCAGTGTATGGTAACAGAGACAGGTAGCGAGCGCGCTTGATAGCACGAGCGAGCTGGCGTTGATATTTTGCACGAGTACCGGTGATACGGCTTGGTACAATTTTACCACTTTCAGTGATATAGTTTTTCAGCGTTGCGATATCTTTATAGTCGATCTCTTGAACGCCTTCCGCTGTGAAACGGCAGAACTTGCGACGACGGAAATAACGTGCCATATGGCTAGTCTCCAGAATCTATCAAATCAATCTGCTCGGCATGTAAGACTAATTTACTGATTCCATTACGTCCCTGATGGGTGCTAATGAAACCTGTAACAGTAATCAGACTGCCGACCGTTATACTGTGAGTATGGGTTTGTAAGGCTTGTCCGCTGGCAATGACGGGCATTCTGCACCATGCTTGCCGTGACATTCCAGCTTCCTGTTGTCCAGAACGATGTTCTAAAACAAACTGGCAATGTGGAATGCCGGACGGACTCACTTTTCGAATCAATGCTTTACAGACTGTGCCTGTCAACACTAGACGATTAGTGATCACCTGAGCAATTACTCTTCAGAATCCCCAGTTTCTTCTGCTTCTTCGTCTTGATATTCATCAGACATGTCACGGCCGCGACGTTCGTCTTTGGCTTTGACCATTGGAGAAGCTTCTGTTACTGCGTGTTTTAAGCGCATAACCATGCTGCGGATAACGGCATCGTTGAAGCGGAAGTTAGTTTCCAGCTCATCAATCGCTTCCTGTGGAGCTTCTACGTTCAGCAGAACATAGTGAGCTTTGTGCAGTTTGTTGATTGGGTAAGCCAGTTGACGACGGCCCCAGTCTTCCAGACGGTGAATCTGACCTTGTGCGTTAGTGATAACAGCACTGTAACGCTCGATCATGCCCGGAACCTGTTCGCTTTGGTCAGGATGGACCATAAAAACGATTTCGTAATGACGCATTAGTAGTTGCTCCTTACGGATTATTAGCCTCCTGTCTGGGTTAACCGCGGCCCGCGGAGGCAAGGAACTTGTTGAGTGCGGCTAAAAAATTGACGCGTAACTATACCCATCCCAGATAAAAAACTCAAGAGATGGGGACAAATTAAGCAAAAATTATTTTATGATTTATTTGGCAATGCGTTGGCGAACTGCTTCAAACAGACAAACGCCCGTTGCTACAGAGACGTTCAGTGATGAAACTGAGCCCGCCATTGGAATACTAATCAACTCGTCGCAATGTTCACGAGTCAAACGACGCATACCTTCACCTTCCGCGCCCATCACTAATGCGATAGAGCCAGTCAGCTTACTTTGATACAAGTTATGGTCAGCTTCACCGGCGGTGCCAACAATCCACACATTGTATTCTTGCAGTAAACGTAAGGTTCTTGCCAAGTTAGTCACGCGGATCAACGGAACGTTTTCCGCTGCGCCACAGGCGACTTTCTTCGCGGTTGCATTCAACTGTGCAGATTTGTCTTTCGGGACAATCACCGCATGAACACCAGCTGCGTCTGCGCTACGTAAACACGCGCCTAAGTTGTGTGGGTCAGTCACGCCATCGAGGATCAGTAAAAATGGCGATTCGGTGCTTTCCAGTAAATCCGGGAGATCCCCTTCTTGATACTGCTTGCCGGCTAGCACATTGGCGATAATCCCTTGGTGTACCGCACCTTCAGTTTGTGCGTCCATCCATTGGCGATTTGCCACTTGCACCACAATGCCCAACGCTTCGATTTCATGAACGATAGGCATCAGGCGGCGGTCTTCACGACCTTTTAAAATATAGACTTCTTTAATACGTTGCGGTGAACGCTCAAGCAGGGCTTTCACTGCGTGAATGCCGTAAATAATTTCGCTCATAAATATCTTTTAGGTTGAGAACATTAAATAGGTGGAAAATCAAAAGGTGGCGATTTCCCGCCACCTTGTATCATGAAACGCGCTTATCCCTCTTGTTTTTGGGATTTTTTCGCCACGCGTTTTGCTTTTAACTTGGCACTGATTTTTTTGGTTTTATCGGATGGCTTTTTGCTTTTCGCTTTACCGTTTCCTTTACCTTCAGGTTTTGCGTCCTTGCTGTCTTTCTTGCCTTTTTTCTCTGAACGACGAAATGCAGAATCAGGTTCGAAGTTTTTCTCTTTGCTCACATCGCCTTTTCGACGGGCTGAACGTGTCGCATTTTTAACTTCTTTCTTCATCTTATCCCGTGTGGTTTTACCCGGATTTTTCGCTTTTCGTGTCGTTGAAATTAAAGCAAAATCAATGGTGCGCTCATCCATATGTACCGCTTCTACACGGATTTCCACTTCATCGCCAAGACGATAAGTTGTACCGGAAGATTCACCAATTAAGCGCTGTCCAACCGCATCATAACGATAATAGTCGTTATCAAGAGTCGAAATATGCACTAAGCCATCAATAAACAGGTCATTTAAGCGAACAAAGAAACCAAAACCTGTCACGCTAGTGATAAGTCCAGTAAACACTTGGCCCACTTGGTCTTGCATGAAGTCACATTTTAACCAATCTGCGACGTCACGGGTAGCTTCATCTGCACGACGCTCAGTCAGTGAGCAGTGCTCGCCCAATTGCAGCATGCTGTCCATATCGGAGTGCCATCCACCCGTTTCCGTCCAGCGCTTATCTCCATGACCATGCTCTTTTGCCAGTAAGTATTTAATACCACGATGCAAAGTTAAGTCAGGATAACGACGAATTGGCGAGGTAAAGTGGGCATATGATTTCAGACCTAAACCAAAGTGACCGCGGTTTTCTGGATCATAAATCGCTTGCTTCATGGAGCGTAAAATCATGGTCTGTAACAGCTCATGGTCTGGGCGCTCAGCCACTTCGTTCATTACTTGGGCGTAATCTTTTGGCTCTGGCTTCATGCCACCCGGCAGCGTCAAACCTAACTCGCTGAATACTGAGCGTAAGTTCATAACGCTCTCTTCTTTCGGACGGTCATGCACGCGGTATAGGGCAGGCTCTTCGTTTTTCTCAACAAATCGCGCCGCCGCAATATTAGCTAAAATCATGCACTCTTCAATTAATTTGTGTGCATCATTACGTTCTACAGGCTCAATACGCTCAATACGGCGTTCCGCATTGAAGATAAATTTGGCTTCTTCAGATTCAAACGAGATAGCGCCACGCTCAATACGCGCTGCATCTAACGCTTTGTATAATTGGTGTAAATGCTCGATATGAGGCACTAACGCTTTGTAGTGCTCGCGTAGCTCTTCATCCCCTTGCAGCATTTTCCACACTTTGGTGTAAGTTAAACGCGCGTGGGAGCTCATCACCGCTTCATAGAATTTATATGAAGAGAGTTTTCCGGATGCCGAAACCGTCATTTCACACACCATACACAGACGATCTACGCCTGGGTTGAGTGAACATAATCCGTTAGACAGCACTTCCGGTAGCATTGGAACAACTTGGGATGGGAAGTAGACCGAGTTACCACGACTATGGGCTTCCGTATCCAGTGCAGTTTGTGGGCGAACATAATAGCTCACATCGGCAATCGCCACCCATAAACGCCAGCCGCCACCTTTTTTCGGTGCACAGTAAACGGCGTCATCGAAGTCACGAGCATCTTCGCCATCGATGGTAACGAGTGGAAGATCGCGAAGATCCACACGCCCTTTCTTCGCAGCTTCAGGAACTGTTTCACTGTAATCAGCCACTTGCTTTGTCACTTGTGGCGGCCAAGAGTGCGGAATTTCATGAGTACGTAATGCGATTTCTACCGCCATGCCCGTACCCATGGTTTCACCGAGTACTTCGACAATATTCCCAACAGCTTGAGAGCGGCGTTGTGGGCGAGTTTCTAATTCAACCACCACCACGTTACCCATACGGGCGCCACATTGCTTGTCTTTAGGAATTAAAATATCGAAACTTAAACGACCATCATCAGGAACGACAAACCCCATTCCCGCTTCAATAAAATAGCGCCCAACAATTTGGTTATTGCGCGGCTCTAATACACGTACAACACGCACTTCGGTGCGTCCTTTACGGTCTTGACCATAAGGTTGAGCCAAAATCACATCACCATGTAAAGCGCGCTTCATCTCATCTTGAGATAAGTAGTAATCTTCTTTTTTACCTTCGACACGCAAGAAACCATAGCCATCACGGTGGCCAATAACTTTACCTTTTAATAGGTCAATACGTTCTGGTAATGCATAACATTTGCGGCGAGTGAAAACTAACTGTCCATCACGTTCCATCGCACGTAAGCGACGACGCAATGCTTCCAATTCATCTTCCGTAGAGAGGTTGAGTAACTGTGCAATTTCTTCACGGTTTGCAGGGGCTGTGCGCTTAGATAAGAGATCTAAAATAAACTCTCTACTCGGAATTGGGGATTCGTATTTTTCTGCTTCTCTTTCCTGAAAAGGATCGTTTGACATTGTTACCTCCATTGTCATCAGAGTGATAAATTACTGAGACATTAATCGAGCAGTAATTGATACAGCGGACTATTATCTTTGACCATGTCCGCTAGCGTATATTGGTCTAGTTCTTGTAAAAATTGTTGTATCGCCTTTTGTAGCACACCTTTTAGGCGGCAGGCTGGCGTAATATGGCAAAATTCGCCACTACAATTGACTAGAGTGAGTGGTTCTAATGCGCGAACGACATCACCGATCCGGATTGATTCCGCCGGTTGACCCAGTGCGATCCCGCCATTTTTACCACGAGTGGCTTTTACATAGCCAAGGTGACTTAGCTGATTGATAATTTTAACCATGTGATTACGAGAAACACCATACACCTCAGTAACTTGTGTAATGCTCGTCATCTGCCCTTTTTCTAGGGCGGCTAAGTAGATTAGGGCTCGTAACCCATAGTCAGTAAAACTTGTCAGCTGCACAATCACCTCAAAAATTTTTTGGCGCTACAAATATGTCATGAAATACTTATCTGCCATTTTCGTTATATTTGTTTTCTGGCTACCATCTAAAGTACATTTTGAACGATTTTCTACAGTATATCGCCTTAGTTTTAGTCTAGCCCATCCTTGCATGTAAAGATGCTTGTAATGGCACATAATGTTCAACTTGATGGATATTATCTGAAAATTTTAGCGTTTTATCAAAAAGGAATTCATCGGAAGGAAAATGGGAGAGATAAAAAAACAGCGCTCAGTGAGCGCTGTTCTGTCTATTACTCAACATCAAACGGATCACGCAGGATCATCGTTTCTGAACGGTCTGGGCCAGTTGAAATAATATCAACAGGGATACCAGTCAGTTCTTCAATACGTTGGATGTAATCTAAAGCTGCTTGTGGCAGTAGCGCTCTTTCTTTAACGCCGAAAGTCGTTTCGCTCCAACCAGGCATGACTTCATACACTGGCTCTAAGCCTTCCCACTCATCAGCGGCTAAAGGTGTAGTTTCTAACACGGTGCCATCTTTACGACGATAACCTACACAGATTTTTACTTCTTTTAAGCCATCTAAAACGTCCAGCTTAGTTAAGCAGAAACCTGACAGAGAGTTAATTTGTACAGCACGGTTAATAGCTACGATGTCTAACCAACCAGTACGACGCTTACGACCCGTGGTTGCGCCGAATTCTTGGCCTTTCTCACGCAGGAATTCACCCGTTTCATCGAACAGTTCAGTTGGGAATGGACCCGCACCAACACGTGTTGAATAAGCCTTGATGATCCCCAGCACGTAGTTCACGTAACGTGGACCTAAGCCAGAACCTGTTGCAACACCACCCGCTGTTGTGTTTGAGGAGGTTACATACGGATAAGTACCGTGGTCGATATCCAGCAGAGTACCTTGCGCACCTTCAAACATGACTAATTCATTCTTCTGATGTGCTTTATAGAGCAAATCAGAAACATCAATTACCATGCTAGTCAGAAGATCTGAAACAGACATGATGTAATCTAATGTTTCTTGGTAATCAACCGCAGGCTCTTTGTAATAGTTAACCAGTTGGAAGTTATGGTATTCGATGATTTCTTTTAATTTTTCAGCGAAAGTTGCTTTATCGAATAAGTCACCAACACGCAGACCACGACGTGCAACTTTATCTTCGTATGCAGGACCGATACCACGACCAGTTGTACCGATAGCTTTTGCTCCACGCGCTTTTTCACGCGCATTGTCTAATGCGATGTGGTAAGGCAGGATCAGTGGGCATGCTTCAGAGATACGTAAACGCTCACGAACAGGAACACCGCGATCTTCCAGTTCTTTCATCTCTTTCATTAAAGCATCAGGCGCAAGAACAACACCATTAGCAATGATGCTGATGACATTTTCACGAAGAATACCGGATGGAATTAAGTGGAGAACGGTTTTTTCACCGTTTACAACAAGAGTATGGCCAGCATTATGGCCGCCCTGATAGCGAACTACATATTTAGCTCGTTCTGTCAGCAAGTCAACGATCTTGCCCTTCCCTTCGTCACCCCATTGGGTGCCCAGTACGACAACGTTCTTACCCATTTCGAAATACACTCGGTTGCTTAAAAATGAATTCTACCATCAAAAATGAACTGTTCCAGTGATATTTTGGCATTACAAAAATTTTTTTCTAGAAAGCAAGTAAAATGGTAGTTTTATTTCTGTCGTAGACTCAAAGTGAATTTTCTCAACCTGAGCAGCTCAAATTTTCCCTGAAAAATCCATCACTTAAAACGACAGGCGAAAAAAAGCCCACCGAAGCGGGCTTTTCTTTATTAGATTAACAGTAATTTAAGCTCGTTGCACGTAACTTAAGCTGTTTATCATTTAATCCGTTGAACGCAGCTGAGTTGGTGCCTTCATAAAGCGGAAGAAATCTGTATCTGGGCTAAGCACCATTACGTCATCACCACTTTTGAAGCTTTGCTCATAAGCACGCAGGCTACGAATAAAGGCATAGAACTCTGGGTCTTGGTTGAATGCATCAGCAAACAGTTTCGTTGCCATTGCATCACCTTCACCTCGCAGGGTCAGTGCTGTACGCTCTGATTCTGCCAGTGTTTCTGTTACCGTCTTATCCGCTACCGCACGAATCTTGGTTGCTTCTTCTTGACCTTGTGAACGGTGCTGACGCGCTACCGCTTCACGCTCTGCACGCATACGCGCATAGATGGCTTCAGAAACTTCGTTTGGTAATTCAATACGTTTGATACGCACGTCAACCACTTCGATACCTAACGCCGCCATACTGTTTGCATTTACAACCAGTGGCTTCAGGTTGGTTTCTTTTTCAACGCGAGCCGCTGCATCTGCAATTGCAGCATCAGCGTCTTTAGTTGCTTCGTCGGTTGCGGTACCTTTGTTCAGTGCATCACGAACATCAACAGTTAAGCGACCACGAGAGTCAGTGATGATGTCTTTAACACTTAAACGACCAAACTCAGAACGTAAACGGTCACTGAACTTACGTTTTAACAGGGTTTCCGCTTGGAATGGGTTACCGCCGCCAGTCGCTACATAGTAACGACTGAAGTCAGTGACACGCCATTTCAGGTATGAATCCACCATTAAGTCTTTGTTTTCGCTAGTCAGGTAACGGTCAGCTTGAATTTCTAACGTCTGAATACGTGCATCTAGCATTTTCACAGTTTCAATAAATGGAACTTTGAAATGTAGACCTGGTTCATAAACGATAGGTTTATTCTCAGAATCACGTAAAACCTTACCAAAGCGTAATACAATACCGCGCTCAGTTTGAGGAACAATAAAGATTGATGCGTAGGCAACAGCTAAAACAGCAATCACTACAAAAATAAATGACTTACGCATGATTATTGTCTCCCTACTCTAACTGCATCACCACGCACAGGATTGTTTGGCTGCGCAGGTGCTGAACTCGTAGAAGATGAATTGTTCGTTGAGTTCGTCATTCTTGCTGACTGATTCACTTTTGGTGCTGCAGTCGTATTGCCCGTCGCACCACGCATGATTTGATCCAACGGCAGTACTAACATGCTGTTGCTCTTATCGTTAGCAATCACTTTACGTGTATTTGCTAATACGCGTTCCATCGTTTCGATGTACAAACGTTCGCGGGTAATTTCTGGTGCAGCACGATATTCAGGTAGCATTTTTGCAAAGCTTGCGACCTCACCCTCTGCTTTGAAGACGACGCTCGCCTTGTAAGCTTCAGCTTCTTCGATCATACGTTGTGCGTTACCTTTCGCGAGAGGCAGAACTTCGTTTCGGTAAGCGTGCGCTTCACGAATCGTTTTTTGTTCTTCTTCCCTTGCGGAAATTACATCATCAAACGCCGCTTTAACATCTTCAGGCGGACGAGCCGCTTGGAAGTTGACGTCCAGCAGGGTAATACCCATTTTGTATGGTGCAATCGTTGCTTCTAGCTCTTTTTGCGTAACATCACGGATAAAGGCGCGATTCGTAGTCAACACTTGCTCCATGGCAGATTGACCAATAACACCACGCACCGCACTATCCAGCGCTTGACGCAGACTATTATCAGGATTAGTCACGCTAAACAGGTATTGAGCAGGATCAGTAACACGGTACTGAACGTTCATTTCAACGCGGATAACGTTTTCATCTGATGTCAACATCATACCGTTAGTCGCTTGTTCGCGAACAGTTTCAACGTTCACAGGAACAACTTGATCAATAAACGTTGGTTTCCAGTTCAGACCAGGGCCAACAACACCACTATATTCACCAAAACGTAAGACTACGCCACGGTCACTTTCTTTAATGGTATAGAAGCCTGAGCCCGCCCAAACTACGACAACCGCAGCAAGTGCTAACATACCTAAACGGCCACTCAGTTGTGATGGCTGTTTATTATTGCCTTCACCACCGCCTTTATTACCACCGCCGCCAAGCTTGCTGCCTATTTTACGAAAGAGATCGTCGAGATCATAAGCCCCAGGTTTCCGACCACCTTTGTTCCCGCCAGAGTTGCTGCCTTTATTGCCGCTTCCCCACGGATCGCGGTCTTGTCCGTCATTACCGGGCTGATTCCACGCCATGTTTTAGCTCCATTCTTTATGATTGATTTTTAGGGCTAAGAGCGATATTTCTCATCATTCATTTCACCCATGGGTGTCTTGAATCAAGTCGAGGATATTGGGCTCTTAATATCAATTCCATTGCCTAACTGTGTTGCGGTTAACTCAGCCAACTGACTGTTTTAACATCATTTTTAAACAACATAGTTAGGTAATTGTTGCTCCTGCTTGCATAAACGTCGCCAATCCACCATTGGCATACGCACCTCAAGTCCAATGGTGCCGTCTTCTTCTTGCCATTCACGTTCGATGGATTGAAGTTGATAAAAACGACTCCGTAAGCGACCTTCATTCGGTGGTAAACGCAATTCAAAATGTGCGATCTCACCTGAAAGGCGTTCCGTTAATGCTTGAAGCAACAAAGGGATACCTTCACCTGTTTGCGCTGAAACCCAGACACGAACTGGCTTGTTATCCTCATCTCTGTCAATACGCGGGACAAAATCGTCGAGCATATCAACTTTGTTCATCACTAAAAGTGTTGGGATTTCATTTGCTTCGATTTCTTCCAGCACACTGTCAACCGCTTGGATATTTTCATCCAGTCGGACATCAACTGCATCAATCACATGGAGCAGTAAAGTGGCTTCACGCGTTTCTTGCAGAGTTGCTTTAAATGCAGCAACCAGATCATGTGGAAGGTGGCGAATAAAACCCACGGTGTCCGCTAAAACGACAGTGCCTACATCATCAACATCGATACGACGTAAAGTAGGATCTAACGTAGCAAACAGTTGGTCTGCTGCGTAAACATCTGCCGATGTCATCCGATTAAATAAACTGGATTTTCCGGCGTTGGTGTAGCCCACCAAGGAAACAGTTGGAATATCTGCTTTACTTCTTGATTGACGACCTTGCTCACGCTGTTTTTCGACTCGTCCAAGACGAGATAAAATCTGTTTGATTTTATCTCTGAGTAATCGACGGTCAGTTTCAAGCTGTGTCTCGCCGGGACCACGTAAACCAATCCCGCCTTTTTGGCGCTCAAGGTGCGTCCATCCTCTCACTAAGCGAGTGGATAAATGCCGTAATTGAGCTAATTCAACTTGAAGTTTACCTTCATGCGTACGCGCACGTTGTGCAAATATATCTAAAATTACCCCTGTACGATCAACGACCTTACATTGGCAAACCCGTTCGAGATTACGTTCTTGAGCAGGGCTAAGTGTGTGGTTAAATAGCACCACATCCGCACCACTAGCTTCGACGGCTTCAGCGATTTCTTCAGCTTTCCCTTCCCCAACGAAAAATTTTGGGTGGGGCGCCTTACGGCTGCCAGTCACTATTTGTACAGGTTTAACGCCAGCAGACGTCACTAGGGACTCAAATTCTGCTAAATTATCAACGTCTTTTTCTTGATCAAAAAAGACATGGACCAGTACAGCTAGTTCACCGCCTTCATACCTATCAAACAAGGTGTAACCTCTTAGGCTAAACAATAATTGCAAAGGAAAGACACAGGTATAGTCTCCCTACCCATGCTTTCCTTGTTTTTAGCGTACAGTCTTACTCAGCTGATTCGCCATCTTGCCCAGCAGAAGCACCACCGTGGTAGTTGCCATTGCCAGCGCCAGCAGTACCAGTACCGCTATGATGAGAAACAGGGCGTGCTGGAACCACAGTAGAGATAGCGTGTTTATAAACCATCTGGCTAACTGTGTTTTTCAGCAAAATAACAAATTGGTCAAAAGATTCGATTTGACCCTGCAATTTAATACCATTAACTAAATAAATAGAGACCGGAACCCTTTCACGACGTAATGCGTTCAGGAACGGATCTTGCAAAGATTGCCCCTTAGCCATTCTATGTTTTCCTTATTTTGTTGTTTTTTAAATGAGAATCTTTCGATTCCTAAAAATTACTACTCAAAAATTACGCTTAACGCTTTAATTGTACACAAAGAATAGCCCTATGCACTAATAACCTGTATAACGGTGTCAAGCGCTTGCTGAGGTTGTTCACTATCTAACCGATGAACATTGTCCCAGCTTCTCAACCAAGTGATCTGCCGTTTAGCCAATTGGCGCGTCGCGCAAATCCCTCGATAAACCATTTCATCATAATCTATTTCACCATCGAGATAAGACCACATTTGCCGATAACCTACGCAACGAATGGAAGGTAAATCAACATGGAGATCGCCTCGTTGGTATAGCGCTTTCACTTCGTCTTCAAACCCTGCTTCTAGCATTAAACGAAAACGTCGTTCGATACGCTCATGTAAAATTTTACGATCTTGTGGCTCAATAGCAAACTGAAACACATTATAAGGCAATTCTGTGCCTGCTGTTTGAGTCATTTCAGTCAAAGTTTGTCCCGAAATGAGATATACCTCTAAAGCTCGGGATAATCTTTGTGGATCATTAGGATGAATACGTGCCGCAGAGATGGGATCGACCTCAGCCAAACGACGATGTACTTCAGCCCAACCTTGTTCTTTTGCTATGCTCTCAATTGCCTCACGCACTTCAGGAGAGGCCGATGGTAGCGGTGACAAGCCTTCTAATAAGGCTTTAAAATAGAGCATGGTGCCGCCAACCAGTAATGGAATCTTACCTTGAGACGAAATTTCATCCATTACATTTAATGCGTCACGACGAAAATCGGCCGCAGAATAAGGCTGAGATGGATCGAGGATATCTATCAAACGATGCGGGGCTTGGCTCAGCTCTTCTTGATTAGGCTTCGCGGTACCAATATCCATTCCTCGATAAATCAATGCCGAATCGACACTAATGATCTCCACAGGCAAATGCTTGCGTAATTCGATGGCCAATGCCGTTTTGCCCGAAGCCGTTGGCCCCATTAAGAAGATGGCATTAGGTTTTTGTTGAGTTACTAAATCACTCATTTGTCAGTGTAGCTACCACAGGTTGTAAATTAATTAATTGTAATAATGTTGGCGGTGGATTTGCCACCCACTGCGGACAGATCCGCTCAACATCAGCCAGTAATTGAACTGCCTGCGCCAAACTCCAACTTTCCTCGTTTTTTGTCTGAGAAATCGCATTTGCTAGCCATTGCGCGATATTTTCATTCGAGACACTCTCTTTTGCTGACAAAAACACGATTAAATCAGAAAAAAGCTGCGATAAATTTTGCGTTCTTAGCGGTAACGATACCGTATGAATTGTTACTTTTCCATGAAATATCGAGGCATCGATACCAAATAGTGTCAATTGTTCCTTATAACGTTGCAAAACCTCTATTTCGTCACTTTTTAGTGACAATTTTAAGGGAATTAACAACGGTTGAGGTTTTAATCCACCATTTTCTGGCGTTAATTGAGCCAGCTTGAGTAAGTAATTCGCTTCATTCAAGGATAACAGGATTATCCCTAATGAAGACTCAATTAATGCAAAGTTTTTTGCGTAAATTGTCAATACTTTACCGAATTGGTAGTTATCCGCACTTTTCGCTACAGATTGGCTATCTACAGGATTGACACTCAACGGCTTTCTGTCTGGGAATAACGGTTTTTTATCTTCAGGCGCAACGGGAATCGACATCAAACGTTGATACAGCTCTCCCGCTTTGCGCTCATAGCTTGGCTCTGAGCGGTTATAGCTTGATATTGGACTAGACTTGCCTGCGTGGTCTGAAGTAAAAGTGTTATTTTTACCTGCTACTGACGCATTTCGTGGCTCACTATAAGAAAGAGGAGGCTCTTGAGCATGACTCCGTTGAGTGCCTTGTGGTTTCTCTATTTCCGGTGAAGCCGGAGATGCAAAGTAGTTATCTCCTGCAGATGCTCGGTTTTCAACTTCGTTGGATACCGGTTCTATTCCCGGAAGTTCACTTTCAGTTAGCGCATTAAGCAATACAGTGCGTACCGCTTGATAGATAAAATCATGCACTAATCTGGCTTGATGAAAACGCACTTCATGTTTGGCGGGATGGACGTTCACATCCACTTGCTTAGGGTCAATGGTCAAATACAGCACATAAGCGGGTTGTTGATTTTCATCCAGATGGCCTTCATACGCTTGGCGGATCGCATGGTTGATCAGCTTATCGCGCATCATACGACCATTCACATAGCAATACTGAATATCACTGACTCCGCTCGATGTCGTTGATGGTGCAACCACCCAGCCTTTGATCCCTAAATCACTGTGCTCCCATGAAAGCGCTAACGCGCCTTGCATAAAACCCGTTCCGCAAATTGTACCTAAACGGCGCTCTTGCTGATTGGCATCCTGCGCGGCACGATACTGCTTAACTAATTTGCCATTGTGCGACAAATTAATCGCCACATCAGGGCGAGAAAGCGCAATTCGGCGCACGATTTCATCAATATGCCCAAACTCGGTTTTTTCTGTACGCATAAATTTGCGACGAGCGGGCGTATTGTAAAAGAGATCCAGCACTTCGACCGTTGTGCCATTGGGGTGTGCTGCAGGTTTTACCGTCACCTGCATGTCACGACCTTCTGCATAGGATTGCCATGCTTCAGTTTGCTCAGCGGGTTTGGAGGTTAATGTCAGGCGGGAAACAGAGCTAATACTGGCAAGGGCTTCACCGCGGAAACCCATGCTCATGATCGCTTCAAGGTCATCTAATGTGGCAATTTTACTGGTGGCATGGCGCGCTAGAGCAAGGATCAACTCATCTTTGTTGATCCCACAGCCATTATCCCGAATACGGATCAGCTTTTCTCCCCCTCGCTCAATCTCGATATCGATGCGAGTTGCCCCTGAGTCAAGGCTATTTTCGACTAACTCTTTAACCACGGAGGCGGGTCTTTCGACCACTTCACCCGCCGCTATTTGGTTCGCTAATTGAGGAGAAAGGATCTGGATTGCCATAACCTAATTCACTTATTTTGGCGCTGCTTGCAGCGGATTCGCTAAAAAGTACTGACGTAACCCTTGGTGAATACCATCAGCCACTTTTTCTTGATAATCATTGGATTTCAATAGCTGTTCTTCGGATGTATTACTGATAAACCCGGTTTCCACTAAAATGGATGGAATATCGGGAGAACGCAGTACGCCAAGGCTCGCGTGTTCTGGGGTTTTCTTATGAATATTACCAATTTTTCTAAGCTGCTGAATGACATGAACCGCAACATCGTAACCCACACGTTGTGAATGCCCAAACTGTAAATCCAATACCGCTTGGCTTAAATATGGGTCTGCACCACTGAGCGCGTCACCCGCCCCACCAAGAAGTTCAGATTGTTTTTCACGCTGTTCCAACCAGCTACCTAATTCGCTGTTTGCTCGGCGGTTAGATAGCACCCAAACGGATGCCCCGCGAGCGCTACTGTTTGGTGCAGAGTCAGCATGAATAGAAACCAGCATGTTGGCGCCTTTCTTACGCGCAACGTCTGAACGACCACTGACGGAAATAAAATAGTCTCCGTCCCTTGTCATTACAGGCTTAAACATCGGATCAGCATCCAATTTTTGATACAGTTTACGCGCCACACTCAGTGTCACATCTTTTTCTTTATAACCGTTTTTACCAATCGCCCCTGGGTCTTTTCCACCATGACCCGCATCAATCGCAATCACCACCTGCTTGGTGCCTTTTGGCAAGGTTTTGGTTGGTGTTGCTGGGGTTGATGGCGTAGTTGACGTGGTCGATGAAGCCGCCGCTGGTGCATTCATTTTTAATGGTTTTTCTTGTGCCGGCTGAACAGGCTGAGAATTACGTGTGGATGGCGTTGCCGTCGGCTGGGCTGGCATCATGGTATTATTATATGAATTTGATGTTTGTCCTTTGCCTGTAGATACAGTAAAGACAACTTGATATTGGCCTGAAACCTGCTGAACACTCGCTTTAGTCTTCGCGGCTTGGGAAAGTTCAAGGACGATACGTTTGTGCTGGCTATCAGGCGCTTGGCTAGCTCGAACTTGCTTCACCAAGTCCCCTTTCGGAAGCTTGAGTGGCAAACCAATAATTTCACCACGTTGCTGAACATCAATCACTAAGCGTTCAGGTGAGTGCAGCGGGAAGTAGGAATAATCAGGCTTTCCATCAACAAATGTTAATGTCACTTGCGCCTGTGAAGGGCTATTACTAACTTGAATATTAGAGAGAGATGCCGCTTTGGCGGTTGATGTCACCAGAGCCAGAGCAAACATCATCAATAATAAGAAAAGAGAAAAAATACCCTTGGTAGTTATTCTGTTCATCGATGCATTCATCATGAGCTATATGTTCCTTAGAATACCGTTAACGCTTCCAATAACGACTCTCCGGTTGTCGAAAAAGCGACAACCCGAGCCTGACGCCCTTCATCTTGATAGGTTAAATGGATCTCCAGATCCGCTTCAGGTAAGAAGCCTTTGCCCTGCTGTGGCCATTCCACTAAACAGACTGAGTTGTCTGAAAAATAGTCGCGGATCCCCATAAACTCAAGTTCTTCAGGATCGGCTAAACGATACAGATCAAAGTGAAAAACGTGTCTATCTGCTAATTCATAAGGCTCAACAAGTGTATAGGTTGGGCTTTTTACATGGCCTTGATGGCCCAATGCTTGTAAAAATCCACGACTAAATGTCGTTTTCCCTGCACCTAAATCGCCATACAGGTTAATGACCGCGCCTTGTTTACAGGCCATAGCGATCGTGCGCCCAAGCGCGACTGTTTGCTCTTCATTAGCAAGTTGTACTGTGCGTTCTTTCATAGTTAGTGAAGCCAATTATAATGATAAAATTTATTCAATATTGATATTAACGCCTATTTTAACTCAAGCAGATCTATTTGTGTTATTTAACATTGTTGGAACATCGAGATCGGAAATTTCCGAGCAAGATCGAGCCAACGCGACCTGTGGATTTTGATAAATCCAATGATCGTGTTAGAGTGCCTGCGAATCCACTTTTACCTAGATATTTCCCATGTCCACACGCCTCGACCTCGACCTTCTTGCCCAAAATATTAAACAATGGGGCATCGATGCTGGCTTTCAACAAGTCGGTATTTGCGATACGGATCTTACCCTTGAAGAACCCAAGCTCCAAGCATGGCTGGATAAACAATATCATGGCGAAATGGAGTGGATGAAGCGCCATGGTATGATGCGGGCGAGACCCCATGAATTACACCCCGGCACACTGCGCGTCATTAGTGTTCGAATGAACTACCTTCCTGCTAAGGCCGCTTTTGCCAGCACGCTAAACAATCCAGAACTAGGCTATGTCAGCCGCTACGCCCTTGGTCGCGATTATCATAAGCTATTAAAAAAACGCTTAAAAGTGCTTAGTGATCGGATCCTCGAGTATTGCAGCCAGTTTGAATGTTCCGATGATTTGAATTTTCGCCCTTTTGTTGACTCGGCACCTATCCTAGAACGCCCACTTGCTGTCAAAGCGGGTTTAGGCTGGACGGGTAAGCACTCACTGGTGCTCAACCAACATTCAGGCTCATGGTTTTTCCTTGGCGAATTGCTTGTCAATCTTCCTCTACCCGTTGATCAACCCGTTGAAGAGCAGTGTGGGCGCTGCGTTGCTTGTATGACAACTTGCCCAACAGGCGCAATTGTCGAGCCTTATACTGTTGATGCAAGGCGCTGTATTTCCTATCTAACCATTGAACTCGATAGCGCGATCCCCGAAGAGTTTCGCCCTCTAATGGGTAACCGGATTTATGGCTGTGATGACTGCCAACTTATCTGCCCGTGGAATCGCTTTTCTCAATTGACGGATGAAGAAGATTTTAGCCCTAGAGCCGCATTGCATACGCCGGAACTATTGGATCTTTTTTCATGGGACGAAGAGAAATTTCTCCGTATTACGGAAGGCTCGGCGATTCGCCGTATCGGCTATATAAAATGGCTACGTAATATCAGCGTTGCTTTGGGTAATGCGCCCTATCAAGATAATATTGTTCTCGCATTACAGAGCCGTCTTGGGATCAACTCTATGTTAGACGAGCACTTCCAATGGTCGATTGGCCAACAACTCAAGCGTCGAGAAGAAAACCAAGTCACAATTCAAACTTCGCAACAAAAACGTCTTGTTCGGGCAATTACTAAAGGTTTACCTCGAGACGCCTAAAAAAAAACCGGCCTTATATCCTAATCTATCAATTGTCAAACTGATGTGAATAAAATAAAAAAGTGCTTACCCGACAATAGGTAAAGGATTTGCAAGTTGTGCTAAGCACATTTTGAAGAAATAGTTTTTTACTTTAATTTCAATGAATTAAAATTAAAATTAATAATATTCATTTTGTGATAATCAAAAATTAACCAATAACTAACCTGTGGATAACTCTGTGCAGCAAAGTATTTCTATCTAGGATAAAATGAACCTAGACCCACTCAGGTTGTGGATAACTTTCTCATGGAGAGAAGTAATAAAAAAACGCTGAATTTTAGTTAACTAACTAAAGTAAAGTTATCAAAAAGTCAGGTTAATAAGAAATTTTAACTGAACCGGTAAAAATAGGATTTTTTACCTTTCACTCGAACGTTCGCCATTTTGGCTGAAGTTCTTATAGGATGCCCTATTGCTAAGGGGTGGCTATTCTATGGCTCTCCGCCTATGAATGCAAGCAAAAAACTCACTTGGATCCTAAAAAGATCATAAATAATAAAAGGATCGTGAACAAGGAAGATAAAAATTGCTTTTGTGTAAATAATGAACATTAAACGGCTAATAAGTATTAATGCGTAAGCATAGAACTAGCATTTAATAGAATGTTTATTAAGGGGTCATACAGAAAGAAAAATAGAGAAAATTGAGAGGTAAAAATTTGGAGCGGGAAACGAGACTCGAACTCGCGACCCCGACCTTGGCAAGGTCGTGCTCTACCAACTGAGCTATTCCCGCATTTGGTGGGTACTGCTTCTGCTAAAACACTAAGAAAGTTTGGAGCGGGAAACGAGACTCGAACTCGCGACCCCGACCTTGGCAAGGTCGTGCTCTACCAACTGAGCTATTCCCGCATTCCGAAAATAGTGCTCTAGCTAAAACATCAAGAAAGTTTGGAGCGGGAAACGAGACTCGAACTCGCGACCCCGACCTTGGCAAGGTCGTGCTCTACCAACTGAGCTATTCCCGCATAACCAATTCTTGGTGCCTTAATCGTGCCAATAAAATCATAAAAACTTCATCGGTACGGGGAGCGCATTATACGAGAAATTAAGATACTAGCAAGCGTTTGAACTCAAATTTTTTATTTTTTTGTTCGTTTGATGATAAAACAATCATAGTGATGATTTTGTCGTCGCCGTTTGTTAAATAAGCATTTCAAGGTGTTAAGTTTGTTAACCTTAGCCCTTTTTATGATGAAGTGACCCAATCCTCTAATCTTAAACCATCAACCCTTTCAAACTCGCGAGTATTATTTGTAACGACGATAAGCCCTTTGCTTCTAGCGTGAGCCGCTATGTGTAGATCATTTTCCCCGATTTTTTTACCTTGTTTTTCGAGATTTGCTCGAATATCACCGTAATGACAAGCGGCCGCTTCATCATAAGGCAACACGCAAAGCCGAGAAACGAAATCATTAACAACAGCTAAATTTCGTTCTGGATTCATGCTTTTTTCTGCGCCAAAAACCAGCTCTGCTAACGTAATTGTTGAAATTGCCAATTGGTCAGCATGCTGGTTAAACTTTGGTAATAATGCTGCAGGTCGTCGTTTGATGGTGAAAATAATAATATTAGTATCAAGCAAGTATTTAATCATCGAAAGATTCTCTTGGGGTAGGAACTTGCTCTGCTCTCGAAACTAAAAAATCATCCGTGGCCGAAGTTTCCGTTAAAAAGAAGCTATCCCACGTATTTTGCAGTGGTGTAATAATACGCTCTTTACCTTTCATTCTAACGGTGACTTCTTTCACATCATCAGGAAACCGTAACTCTGCGGGTAAACGAACATTTTGAGTCCGATTACTCATAAAAACCTTACTGTGTAGGATCATGATGATTCCTCCCAAATAGTGCCATATAGCTTGAGTATATAGCACCATTAGAGTTGCTGCAATATTGAGCACTTTAGAGCAAGTTATTTAATAAACGTTTCTCGGTAATATACCAGCTCAGCAATTGATTCGCGGATATCATCCAGCGCTTGGTGGGTGTTTTTCTTTGAGAATCCAGCGAGGATCTCAGGCTTCCAGCGGCGAGCTAACTCTTTTAATGTACTCACATCAAGATAGCGGTAATGAAAATAGCTTTCTAACTCTGGCATATAATTAAATAAGAAGCGGCGGTCTTGTCCTACGCTATTTCCACAGATAGGCGATGCACCTTTTGGTACCCATTTTTCTAAAAATTCAATGGTCGCCAGCTCTGCTTCACGCTCACCAATAGAACTTTTACGAATACGCTCGACTAAGCCGCTATTAGTATGGGTGTTTACATTCCACTCATCCATTAATGCCAACTGCTCTTCGGTTTGGTGTACCGCGATAACAGGGCCTTCTGCTAAGATATTCAGGTTACTGTCAGTCACAATCGTAGCGATTTCAATAATACGATCACGAATAGGATCGAGTCCGGTCATTTCTAAATCGATCCAAATTAAATTATTCTCATTCTTTTGCATGATATGCCCTAACTGAATACGGTGGAGTTAAGGTATGATAACACCCTTCGTGCTATCCGTTATAGGTATGTAGTTTTTCAATAATATCCCTATCGGTTATAATATAGACACTAAATTATTTAAGTGAGAGAGGTCAGGTGGCTAAGCAGAAACTTTCGAAAGGCCAACAGCGCCGCGTGCAAGAAAATCATCAAAAAAGACTCAAAAAACAGAAAGCCATTGAGATTGATGATAGCCAATTAGGTGAGGCTCAAGAGGGCTTAGTGATTAGCCGCTTTGGTCAACATGCGGATATTGAAGCCGCAGATGGCACTATACAGCGCTGTAACCTGCGTCGAACCATCTCATCTTTAGTGACTGGGGACAAAGTTGTCTGGCGCCCTGCACTAAACACACAGAGTGATATCAAAGTGAACGGCATTGTCGAAGCCGTTCATGAACGCCACTCCGTCTTAACTCGCCCTGATTATTATGATGGGTTAAAACCTATCGCCGCCAATATCGACCAAATCGTCGTGGTTTCTGCGATTTTACCTGAATTATCGCTCAATATTATCGACCGCTACTTAGTCGCCTGTGAAACGACAGGGATCCAGCCGATTATTGTCTTAAACAAAGTTGACCTACTCGATGAAGAAAATCGCGAGTGGGTCAGTGATTTAATGACAATTTATAGCGACATTGGCTACCAAGTGCTCGAAGTTTCCAGTCATACCGGTGAAGGAATGGAAGCGCTCACTAACACGCTATCAGGCAAAGTGTCAGTCTTTGTTGGCCAATCTGGTGTCGGTAAATCCAGTTTGTTGAATACGCTGTTACCTCAAAATGAGGCCGCGATCTTAGTCAATGATGTTTCTGATACCTCGGGCTTAGGGCAACACACGACGACCGCATCCAGACTGTACCACTTCCCACAGGGTGGTGATGTCATCGATTCACCGGGCGTACGTGAATTTGGTCTTTGGCATCTGACAAAGGAACAAGTGACCAAAGGATTTGTCGAATTTAAAGATTACCTTGGTGGCTGTAAATTCCGCGATTGTAAACACTTAGATGACCCCGGCTGTTTACTGCGAGACGCAATGGAAGACGGCAAAATTGCCGAATCACGCTTTGAAAACTATCACCGTATTTTAGAAAGTATGGAACAAGTTAAACTGCGTGGTAACTTTACCGCTAAAGATAAATAATCCCCGAAATCAGTCTAAAATAAGTTAGTGAGCGCTCACGTTTATCGTTCATTTTATCCGCTTTCTGAAATAATTCGAAAGCGGATGAGTTTCAGTTACAATAGCGCCCTTTCACTAACTTACCTTTAAAATTCAGAGGTTAACGTGCTAGATAAAATCAAAATCCGCCTGCAGTTTATGCTTCCTAAACAAGGACTTACTCAACTTGCAGGATGGTTTGCTAGTCGAAACGTCGGGTTTGTAACCCAATGGGCAATAAAGCTGTTCGCAAAAGCCTACAAAGTGAATATGAATGAAGCTCAAAAAAGTGAGCTTACCGCGTATTCAACTTTTAACGACTTTTTCATCCGTACATTAAAAGATGGCGCGCGCCCAATTGTTGAAGCCGAACATCAACTTGCACAGCCTGCAGACGGTGCCGTTAGCCAATTAGGCCCTATCGATAATGACCTGATTTTTCAGGCAAAAGGCCATAATTATACCGTTGAAGCCCTACTTGCTGGGCAATATCAGTTAGCCGATAAATTTCGTGGTGGTGATTTTATCACAACCTATTTATCCCCAAGTGACTACCACCGTGTACATATGCCATGTGACGGCTTATTAACAGAGATGATTTACGTCCCTGGCGATCTGTTCTCCGTTAATCCATTAACCGCAGCAAATGTGCCGAATTTATTTGCACGTAATGAACGTTTAATCTGCGTGTTTGATACCCCATTTGGCACAATGGTGCAGATTTTAGTTGGTGCAACCATTGTCGGCAGCATTGATACCGTTTGGAGCGGTTGTGTTAACCCACAGCGTGAAGGCGTGATTAAACGTTGGACGTATCCTGCACAAGGTGAAGAAAGCGCTATCTTCCTACAAAAAGGGGAAGAAATGGGTCTATTCAAACTCGGTTCCACTGTCATTAACCTGTTTGAACCTAACAAAATTCGCTTTAATGCCTCATTGATCCCCGGCTATGCAACCCGCATGGGTGAGCTATTAGCAGAATCAATCGATGAGCAGCAACGCACTGAAACTGTTAGCTAATCATTTAAACTATAATTAAGTTATTCTATGTCTGAAGGAGCTCCTCACTGTGCGTTTGATTATCAGTTTTTTACTTAGCCTGTTAATCGTTTTTTCATCCCACGCGGCGCCAGCCTCCGCACAAGATGAAGCACAGATTACACAGGAGCTCAAACAGCTTGATCCAAGCAAAAACCCCAAGGACGCAGAGACCGCTCAAGCGTTGCAAGGGGCATTAAGCTGGATTAACGAAGCCCGCGATTCAGACAATAAGGCAAAGTCTTACCAAGATGCTATCGATAATTTCCCGAGAATTATCAAAACAATCCGTCAAGCCTTACTCAATGAAACCGATACACCGCCCGCTATCCCTACCAGCATTAGCTTAAGTGAACTAGAGCAGCGTATTACCCAAGTCAGCAGCCAGCTACTTGATCAAGGGCGCTTGATGCAGCAAGAGCAAGACAAAGGGCGCGAAATCAGCGAATCCTTGAATCTCTTGCCACAGCAGTTATCTGAGGCACGACGTCAATTAACGGATGCCTCAACGCGATTCCAATCGCTCAATACGCCAACGACTCCGTTAGCTGAAGCCCAATACACCTTAGCTCAAGCCGAAGTAAGTGCTCGCAAGTCCATTGTGAACGAGCTAGAAATGGCGCAATTATCGGCCAATAACCGTCAAGAAATTTCCCGAATGGCGCTGGAGCTTGAGAAAAAGCGTTATCAGCGCCTAGAATTAGAGCTTCAACAGCTCCGAGATTTTCAAAATACTCAACGCCAACAAAAAGCAATATTGGCGTTAGAGCATACCGAAATGTTGGCAGAACAGGGTGAATTGACCCCGTTCTTAAAAGAGCAGCTTGATATCAACCGCAAAATGTCCCAAGAGTTGACTGAGCAAGCGCAGCGCATGAGCGAAATCACCACCAACCAAGCCGAAATCTCCACCAGCATTCGAAATGCACGACAAGCACTATCGACTATCCGTGAACAAGCCCAGTGGATCAGCAGTTCAAGTACTTTAGGAGAAGCGCTTCGTACCCAGCTTTCTCGCCTTCCAGATATCCCTAAAAGCCAGCAACTTGACCGTGAAATGGCGGATTTACGTGTTCAGCGCTTAAATTATGAAGATATGCTTGAGCGCTTGTCCAAGCTTGACGTATCAGTACAAGAAAGCGCCAATGATTTAAACCCTTCGCAGTCACAGGTTTATCAGTCACTGATGAAGACCCGCAAAGAGCTATTAACTTCGCTCATTTCGGGATTTGATGGCGAAATGTTAGAACTGACTAAGCTCAATGTTGCAACGGGGCAATTAACGGATGCGCTGAAAGAGGTAAAAGACGCCTCAAACCGTTATCTGTTCTGGGTCGCTGATGTCCCGCCGATTAGCATTAATTATCCGGTGCTTGTGGTTACTGACATGACCCAGTTGCTTTCACTGGATACTCTCTCCCAGCTCGCAGGTGCCCTGCAAGTGATGGTCACTAGCCAAGACACGTTCTTATACCTGCTGGGTTCCATTATCTTAGTCATTTTCAGTGTCAGCACACGCCGCCATTATCAAGCGTTCTTAGACCGTTCAAGCCTGCGCATTGGTAAAGTGACACAAGACCGTTTCTATTTAACCATCCGCACTATTTTCTGGTCGATTATCGTGGCGCTTCCTCTGCCGATGATGTGGTCTGCCATTGGCTATGGCTTACAAAGTGCATGGCAATATCCGATGGCAGCAGCCATCGGCTACGGCGTTAGCGCAACGACCCCGCTGCTCTGGCTGTTTATGATCAGTGAAACATTCTCACGACCTACCGGGTTGTTCATTTCCCACTTTGGTTGGGATAAAGACGCGGTAAAACGCGCAATGCGCCATTACCGATTAGCCATTTTTGTGATTGTGCCGTTAGTGATGGCGATCATCACTTTTGAACATTACAGCGAGAGAGAGTTCTCTGCGACCTTAGGCCGCTTCTGCTTCTTAGTACTATGTGTCGCATTAAGCTTAATTACCAATAACTTACGCCGTTCTAAAATCCCATTATATTTGGACAGACACGGCTCCGGTGAAAACTTAGTGAACACCGCATTATGGTGGCTCATTTTCATTGCGCCGGTGATTGCCGCATTTTTCTCGGTATTGGGTTATTTCTCCACTTCTCAGGCACTGTTGGCGCGACTCGAGACCTCAGTGGCGATTTGGTTTGTGATTTTAATTATTTATCACACTATCCAGCGCTGGATGTCAATGCAGCGTCGAAAACTTGCCTTCGAGCGAGCAAAACAGCGCCGTGCGGAAATCTTAGCCCAGCGAGCTAAAGGGGAAGAAGATTCTCAATTACCCAATGCCAGCGGTGAAGGGAATATTGATATTGAAGAGCAGGTTCTTGACCTCGATACTATCAGTACCCAATCGGTTGGATTGGTGCGCTCCATTCTGACGATGATAGCGCTGGTCTCGTTAATTTGGCTGTGGTCTGAATTGCATACCGCATTTTCATTCCTTGAAAATATTCGCCTGTGGGATGTGACCTCATCCATCAATGGAGTGGAAACCGTGCAAGCCATCACTATGGGCTCGATTTTTATCGCCATACTGGTGATTATCGTGACCGCGCAGCTCGTTAGAAACTTACCTGCACTATTAGAACTGGCGGTCCTTCAACATCTCGACTTAACACCAGGTACCGGTTATGCCATCAGTACTTTGACCAAGTACAGCATCACCATCATCGGAACCATTGTCGGGTTCTCCATGCTGGGGATCGACTGGTCAAAACTGCAGTGGCTTATCGCAGCAATGGGGGTCGGGCTAGGGTTTGGTTTACAAGAAATTT
The DNA here is from genome assembly GCF_030315915.2 of Providencia zhijiangensis. Classification (NCBI taxonomy): domain Bacteria; kingdom Pseudomonadati; phylum Pseudomonadota; class Gammaproteobacteria; order Enterobacterales; family Morganellaceae; genus Providencia; species Providencia zhijiangensis. The sequence continues at coordinate 3,530,897 of NZ_CP135990.1, forward strand.
TCGCCAATATTATCTCTGGTTTAATGATCCTATTTGAAAAACCGATCCGTATCGGCGATACGGTCACTATCCGTAACTTAACCGGTAGCATCACTAAGATTAATACCCGCGCCACTACCTTAACGGACTGGGACAGAAAAGAGATTATTGTGCCGAACAAGGCATTTATTACTGAACAGTTTATTAACTGGTCTCTGACCGACACCATTACCCGTATCGTGATGACCATCCCTGCTCCAGCGGATGCCGATAGCGAAAAAGTGACAGAGATTATCCTGCGTGCGGCAAAACGCTCGTCCATGATTTTGGATAACCCGAATCCTGAAGTTTATCTCGTGGACTTACAGCAAGGGATCCAAATTTTCGAGCTGCGGGTGTATGCAGGTGAAATGGGGCATCGTTTACCGGCTCGCCACGAAATCCATCAGCATATTTTAGAAGCCTTTGCAGAACAAGGAATTACATTGCCATTCCCACCGTTCCAAGCCCGTGTGGATGTGCGCAGTAATTCGATTCAAAGCGCCACAAATAACCTTTCTGGTCGCAATCCACCTCGTGGTACTGGTGAGCTATAAGTTTATCGAGGGAGCTTTTGCTCCTTCGTTTTTCATCATAGAAAAGGCAGAATAATGACCCAAGCAGTAGAAATCCAAGACGAATCTATCAAATTGAAAATTGCACAGTATGAGCGAATAGGCTCCATTCTGTTTTTTCTGATCCCGTTGGTGATTTTGCTGATTGTCGGAAAGGATTTTGCCTTTAATACGCTCTATCTGTGGCAAGGATTCAGCCTGCTGTATTTGGTGGTTTACCGTTTGAAAGTTCATCAATTGTCGACAAAAACGCTGCAACTGAGTGTACGCCGAGGATGGGGATATAATCGATTTTACCGCTTTTGCTGGGGATATTTGATTCTGTCTGTGATTGGATTAACGGGATACCTGCTGATATCCCGTTAAATTAATATTGGACGAATTAGCTTTCTTCGCGATTACCGTAGGTTTTAATGTAGTTGTCAGCCAGTTTTTGCGCTTGTTTCAGCTCTTCTGCGTTCAACTGCTCTGCGATTTTTTTCTGTAAACGTTGGCTCTCTTTATTGCCACTATAAACCGCGGTAGACAGCCATGCATACGCTTGCTGTAGGTTCTTTTTCACCCCTTTCCCTTCAGAGTACATCACCCCTAAACGGTCTTGGGAATTTGCATCACGCTGTTTTGCGGCTTTTCTGAACCAAAACACGGCTTTTTCATTATCTAATGCGACGCCACTACCAATCGAATACATTTGCCCGATTTTGAACTGTGCAATCACATTACCGCCTTGCGCTGCCTTTCTAAACCAGTATGCAGCTTTTTCCAGATCCTGTTTAACCCCTAAGCCCTGTGCATACATAGTGGCCATGTTGGTTTCTGCGCGAGTATCACCATTTTTAGCGGCTTCTTCGTACCACAGCATCGCTTTATCATAATCTCGGCGAACACCAAAACCATTGACATACATAGTACCAAGGCGGAACTGGGCATCTGAATTACCTTGATCCCCGGCTTTGATAAACCATTCTGCAGCCACTTTGGAGTCTTGGGAAACGCCCTGACCTTTAAAATAACGCTCACCTAACAGGAATTGAGACGCGGGATCACCTTTTTCAGCTAACTGCGTAATTTGCTCTATCGTCGTCTGTTCACTGGCGGTCGTTGGTTTCGCCGGTGTAGCCAGTAATAATGAACTATAACAAACAGATCCTAACAACAGCGCTAACGCAATTCTTTTCATCCTAAGTAACCCTCAACAGTGCAGTATGGCAACTGGCGACACAGTAATACCCGTTATTATCGGCTGATTTGGCAGATTATGCAGCCTAAACTCGCTTTTCATCTGAACTAGTTTAAATTTACTCGTCAGAAGACAAAATAGGATAAACACCTTAATTTTGATGAATAGCACTTTTCGTTATCATTCATGGCAAAAGGCAAATAAAAAGCCAGATAGTTTTTTATTCTATCTGGCTTTCTGTTTATACACATAGAAAAAATGGTTATTTGTTGTCTAAATATTTACTTCTCAAATAACGAGCAACCGCATCATCTTGGTTAGACCCGATAACTTCCATCTGAGGTAAAGCATCTTTCAGCAGCTGATGAGCATTCTGCATAATGCAGCCCTTGCCTGCTAACTTCAGCATCTCTTTGTCATTCATGCCATCACCAAACGCGATGCAATCATGGGTTCCATAACCATGCAATGCTGTGACTTGTTTCAATGCTTCCCCTTTAGAAACGGAGCCCGCCATCACTTCAAGGCAACTATGCAAGGAGAAAGTAACATGAACCTTGTCCTGCCAACGACGTTGAATACGCTGTTGCAGATCGACCAGTAAATCGTGATCTTCACTGGTGTAGTACACTTTGCAGACTTCTGAGGTTGGAAAATCGCGGTGGTCAAACAGTTGGTAATTAAACACAGACTCTTTGAAAAACTCTTTCTGCTCAGGGCTTTCACGGTTAATAAACCAATCATCACCATGGTAGTAATTGGTGAGAATTTCTGGGTGATCAAACTCCATTAAGCACAGTTCTTTCGCTATCTGCGAGTCAACGTTGTTCGCAAAAATGAGGTCACCATTGGTATTATGAATACGCGCCCCATTCGAGGTGATCATATAAGCATCAATACCCAGACCATCACGGATCTGTGCAACATCAATATGATGGCGTCCCGTCGCGAACACAAACCGGACTTCTTCGGTCGCTACAAGCTGCTTAAGTGTGTCTTTGGTATACAGAGTTAAATCATGATTGGGAGATAAAAGTGTTCCGTCCAAATCGGAAGCAACAACCGGATATTTCATACAAGATCCCTAATTATGGCTAATGCTGCTCAAAAAAATCACAAATTGCATTGAGTGCCATGGCTCTCAATGCATCTATTTCAAACAGGATTTCGTGGTGAGCCCCTTCGATAATGAGGGGTAATTTTTCTTCTCGTCCTGTTTGCGCTTTTTGCCGACTTTGACAAAAAGCTTGTAGCTCTCGATTACTGACTACCTTCTCTTCACTCGCTTCAAGGAGCATCAGAGGGGTTTCAATCTCTCCCGCTTTCGCAACCAGCTCTTTGCCAATCGCAAAACTTTCTCGTAACCAGTGGTAAGTTGGACCACCGAGACGTAATTCAGGATAATCCGCATAGTAGCGTAAATAACGTCGATAACGCTCTTGGCTATGGGTTAACACATTGATTAAATAAGGTAATGGCTGCCATTTTCCCGTTGAAACCGCATAATCATTTCGCACACTGCGGCGCGGTTCTGCACGCTCAACAATAAAGCTCGCGAGCCAGTGGGGCATTGGTAAATTCACACCAATCATGGGAGCACACAATGCGGCAGCGTCAAATGTCACGCTATCTCGGAGTAAATACCCAGCGAGGATCGCGCCGCCCATCGAATGAGCCAACGCATAGCATTTAGGATAGTGACGATCTCTCACTTCTAAATCAATGAATTTTTCAAAATCATCAATGTAATCTGTGAATTTTTCAACATGCCCTTTTTGGGGATCCGCCAGCATACGGCCTGATCGCCCTTGCCCACGATGATCAATAATAAAAACATCGAATCCTAGATGATAAAAATCGTAGGCGACTTCAGGGTACTTAACGTAACTCTCACTGCGCCCCGGTGAGATAACCACGGCTTTATGGTGCTTTGCATGAATAAAACGTACATAGCGAATAGGAACGTCATCAACACCTAAAAACTCAGCTTCTTCACGTAATTGCCAAAAATCTAAAAGCGGACCGTTGGTAAAGGCCGAAAACTCAGTTTCTCGATTTAACCAACTGGCTTTTAGACTATCTGGCGACATGGGGTTTCCTCATTCATAACCTTCTAGATGATCTTGGATGAGTGTCATAAACGCCTCACCAAAACGCTCTAATTTTTTCTCACCAACCCCATTAATCAGCAATAATTCAACGGGTTTGGTTGGGCAATGCTCTGCCATTTCTATCAACGTTGCATCGTTGAAAACCACAAAAGGCGGGATATTTTCTTCATCCGCAATGGATTTACGTAATTTACGCAATTTGGCAAACAGTTTCTTATCATAATTGCCATGATAAATTTTGTTTTGTTGATTCCGGCTTTTGGTGACTAAAACACGTGGAACCGCTAACTGTAATGGCATTTCACCACGCAGAATGGGCCTAGCCGCTTCCGTTAACTGTAATGCGGAGAAATGCGCGATATTTTGAGTGATCATGCCTAAATGAATTAATTGACGTAAAACGCTCACCCAATGTTCATTAGTCTGCTCTTTACCAATACCATACACCGGTAGTTTATCGTGCCCTAAGTCGCGAATTCGCTGATTGTTAGCGCCTCGTAGCACCTCAACAATATAGCCAATACCAAACCGCTGCCCAACGCGATAAATACAAGAGAGTGCTTTTTGCGCATCCATCAGCCCATCATAACGTTTTGGAGGATCAAGGCAGATATCACAGTTACCACAAGGTTTTTGGCGATTTTCGCCGAAATAGTTCAGTAAAACCAGACGACGACAGGTTTGCGCTTCGGCAAAGGCAGCAATGGCATTTAATTTATGACGTTCAATATCCTGCTGCATTCCCGCTGGTTTTTCTTCTAAACATCGACGGAGCCACGCCATATCAGCAGGATCGTAAAATAGAATGGCTTCGGCTTCGACGCCATCACGCCCTGCTCGTCCCGTTTCTTGGTAATACGCTTCAATGTTACGAGGAATATCAAAGTGCGCCACAAAACGGACGTTGGACTTGTTAATTCCCATTCCAAATGCCACGGTCGCAACCACAATTTGCAGGTTATCTTTCTGGAATGCATCTTGCACCCAGTCACGCTGGGCACTCTCCAAACCAGCATGGTAAGCAGCGACACTCAAGCCACGTTTTTGTAATCTTTCCGCGGTTTCTTCAACTTTACTACGGCTATTACAGTAAACAATCCCTGACTTACCTTTCTGAGCCTTAATAAAAAACCATAATTGATCTAACGGCTTATATTTCTCGACTAAGGTATAGCGGATGTTCGGGCGATCAAAGCTGCTCACATGAACTAATGGGTCATTAAGCTCGAGTAAGCGAATAATATCAGCGCGCGTGGTTTCATCTGCTGTAGCAGTCAGCGCCATCACGGGCACATTCGGTAAGGAATGGCGTAATTGACCTAATGAACGATATTCAGGACGGAAATCATGGCCCCATTGGGAAATACAGTGCGCTTCATCTACCGCTAATAAGGCGATATCCCAGCTACCAATTTGCTGAATGAAATAGTCAGTCAGTAAACGCTCTGGTGCCACATACAGAAGTTTGATTTTCCCTTGAGCGCATAATTCCATAATTTGGCGCTGCTCTAGAGGGGTTTGTGAGGAATTCAAACAAGCCGCTTCAACACCGTGTAACTTGAGTTGATCAACTTGATCCTTCATTAAGGAGATTAAAGGTGACACCACCAGCGTAATGCCTTGTTTAACCAGCGCAGGCACTTGGTAGCAGAGCGATTTTCCGCCCCCTGTTGGCATCAATACTAAGCAGTCACGACCATCGAGAATACCGCCAATGACAGCATCTTGCCCCGGACGAAAGGATTGGTAACCGAACGTGCTATTGAGCACATTTTCAGCCAGTGAAAGTTGATTGATAACGCAAGCGGTAGACACGAATTCCCTCTAGAGGTTGAAACAAATAGCTGCCCGAAAAGAGCAGCTATTGGCAAGATATTACCCTGAAATGACTGGGATGTCTGCCCAGATCACATGATATCGTTAAGCATCACACCGATACCAAAACGTGTTTGGCGATAGTCATAGTCTATCATCGACTCACCATAACCACTAAAAAGTTGGGTATACAAGCGCACGTGCTTTGTCATTGGGTAGCTCCAACCCAACTCGGCATTACCATACCCTGAATTCCAGTTATAGTGTCCGGCAGCTGAAATAACGCTATCCCCAAGTGCATACCCCACTTTTACGCGGTAATAACCGAGATATTTATTAATATCTGGGTTGTCATCGCTGCTTTCACTTTCAGGAATGCGGTACCACGGTTTTAATTCAACTTGCCAGTCACCCTTTTGCGCCATTGCTCGGGCATAAACACGGTTCCAACTACGGGATGTCGGATCGGATCGACCGTTTGATTCATGGTTAAAACCCGTTTCGAATTCACGTAACGTCCAGCCCGCAAATTGGTTATCTAGCGCCCAACCAACAAAAACCTGTGGCTCATAGTTGGTTTCACGAAATGGCGAAGATTCTTTCTTGTTACTTAATTGCCACCAAGAACGCTGAGTATAAGATGCCGCGAGAACGGAGTTTTCCCCCGCGATACCGCGCCAAATAGGAAATGCCAAGCTCAATTGGAATTTCACTTCATCTTTCAGTGCATCATTACCCCAATCATAACTCGCGATGGCTTTCTTATTTATCGAAGACGTATAGGTATAAATGATGTAATTGGGTTCATAAGGATACAGAACGAATGGGTTATCATAATTTTGCAGTAACCCCGAAATAATACTTCCTCGAACGGGTGTATGATTTTCAGTATCCTGCTGTGCCGGTTCGTTGGTATTGTCAGATGCAAAAAGTGAAACAGACCAGAAACAGAGCACAGAACTCAACAACATTTGTAAAGCGCGCATTTGCCATTCCTATTTCAACTGCGGTGAAAAAATTTGTCTCATTTTACACCGAAAAACGATCAACCGTTGAAAGATTATTCATTTGTTTTCTAGATATTAGCACATACATAATGTTAACTTATCATTAACATCATAGACAAGGATCCTAAAATGAATGACCGCATCTATACCTTCGAAGAAGCCAGCAAATTTATGAGTGATGCATTTATCTATAGAATGCCTTTTAATCAATTACTTGGAATTGAGCTTTTACAAATGACGGATGACTTAGTCCAGCTATCTGTGAAAAATCGCCCTGAGCTTATTGGTAATTTCACCCAAAATATTCTGCATGGTGGCGTGATTGCATCCTTATTAGATGTGGCGGGCGGTATGGTGTGTATTAACCGGATCCTGCAACGTATTGAGCCTCTCGTGCATCAAGACATTGCCGAAAAGATGTCCAAAATGGGCACCATTGACTTGCGCGTTGACTATTTGCGCCCTGGCCGCGGAGAGATGTTTATCGCTAGCGCCAGCTTACTACGCGATGGTAATAAAATCGCAGTGACCCGCTGTGAATTACATAATGAGAAAAATCAGCATATTGCTACTGCGACAGCGACCTATTTGATTGGATAATGTGAACAAATTGCATGAAACAATTTGGTAAATAATTAATAACCTCATTAACTAATAGCTTGTAAAAAAACCTGAGCAATGTCACATTAACGACATCACAAATCGAGCCTCTTACATTCTTGGTTTCGATCTCTCAGTTTGACTTTATATCACTTTCAGAGCTATTCATGAGCCAACAAAATACTACCAAAGGCGTACTGTGTGCCTTAGGCGCTTATTTTATTTGGGGTGTCGCTCCCATTTATTTTAAATCCATCAAAGAAGTGCCAGCTGAAGAAATTTTGACTCACCGTATTATTTGGTCATTCTTCTTTATGCTGTTATTACTGACAGTTACGCGCCATTGGAATTATTTCCGCCAAGTCTTAAAACAGCCTAAAAAGATCTTAATTTTAGGTGTAACAGCTGTGACAATTGCGTCTAACTGGCTGATTTATATCTGGGCGGTAAATAACGGGCATATGCTGCAAGCCAGCTTAGGGTATTTTATCAACCCTCTGGTTAACGTCTTGTTTGGCATGATATTTTTACATGAACGCTTCCGCCGAATGCAATGGGTTGCGGTCGGATTAGCGCTCACCGGCGTATTAATTCAACTCTGGCAGTTTGGCTCCGTGCCAATCATTGGATTAAGCCTTGCCGTGACGTTTGCCACCTACGGTTTATTACGTAAAAAATTGGGTGTTGATGCGCAAACTGGTATGACATTTGAAACCTTATGGTTACTCCCTGTCGGTATTATCTTCCTGCTATTCTTTGCAGATAGCCCGACAAGCAACATGACCATGAACAGCTGGCATTTAAACATTCTCCTGATTGCAGCGGGGATTATTACTACGGTGCCATTGTTACTGTTTACTGAAGCCGCTAACCATTTAAGGCTATCAACATTAGGTTTCTTCCAGTATTTAGGCCCAAGCATCATGTTCTTACTTGCCGTCTTTGTGTATGGTGAAGTGATGACCCAAGAATTGTTAATTACATTTGGTTTTATCTGGGTTGCATTAATTTTATTTACTTTAGATGCTTTATATACACAGCAGAAACTCAGAAGAAAATAGAATTTAATTTTCCCTATTATGGGCATTCGTGCCCATAATATCTGACTTAAATTAATATTAACCTGCATATTATATTACCCATTTAATGCACGTTTCATTTAATGGAACTAAAAAGGTTAAATTATTTAATATAATTAGCTTATTTTTATTAAAAATAATTTACCTTTTGGGTATTTTCTTCTTGTTTTAGTTAATTTCAAAATAAAACATTTTATTGTTAAATTTCAATGCATTACAATGCGTTTTATTCCTTGATTTTATCGTAAATTTGATTCATATTTAACTTACATTAAATTCCACCTTATTAATACACCTTTCAAATATCAACCCATTGAAATAAAACAGTATATTTATTTGTTGAAATAAATGATTGCTTAATAGGAACTTGATAATTATATTGTACGCCGCTTGTATTCACCCCAGCGGATGGTAATGGTCCGATTCATTACTGACGTTTCATTAAAGTGCGCACGATGACAGTGATTTATATTCTGTCCTGGTGCGAGGTTTTCTGAAATTGAATACAAGGCGTCTATCCACATACCTAATTAAATGATTTGTGTATGTAAAAAACAAAACATGTAGTGCTATAGCTCAAGTTATATGGCTGCATTTTAGGTTCACTCGGCCTGTGTATTCAGAAAGAGTTAACGTTGTTAAGGGCTTTTGGGAAGGGCTTCAAAATGCAACAGAATACCGTTCAAATGAAACGTGTACTGACCACCCCTGCGTTAGTATTTTTCGGGCTGGCCTATATGGTGCCACTCGGAATTTTTACCACCTATGGACAAGTGACTGTATTAAGTGAAGGGCATCTGCCTATCGCTTATTTAATTACGCTCGCTGCTGTCTTCTTTACTGCCATGAGCTATTGCCGTATGACCAGTGCACTCCCACTTTCTGGGTCTGCTTATTCGTATGTGCAAAAAACCTTTGGTGGCACTCTTGGATTTCTTGTTGGTTGGGCACAACTGCTGGATTATCTATTTCTGCCGATTATTAACTACATTGCGATTGGGATCTTTGTCCACGAAGCTTTCCCGAACATCCCAATGCCAGTGATAATCTGCTCAACCATCGCTGTTGTCAGCATCATGAACATTTTAGGTATCAAATTGGTATCTTGGATGAATATGCTGATTATTTTGATGCAATTTGTCTTCATCGCCATATTCTTGTACATCTGCTTGCAAAACGCGATGGTACTGGATGTTGAAGCACTGATGGCACCGCTCACCGTACTGTCATCACAAGTGTCGGGGTTGTTTGCGGGTGCTGCGGTACTGTGCTTAGCCTTCTTGGGCTTTGATGCCATTTCAACCATGGCCGAAGAGACAAAAGACGCACGTCGTGCTTTACCGAAAGCGATTTTATATACCGTATTTATTGCGGGAGCCTTGTTTATTGCCATCTCTTACGGCGCACATTTAATGTACCCAGTATGGCAAGATTTTCTCCCTAATACGGATGTCGCCAGTATCGCGGTAATGCAGCAAGTAGGCGATAAAATGAAGTGGATCGGCGCCTCCTTAATGGCATCGAGCTTTATTACCGCTTATGTTATCGGTGTATTTGCCTCTGCGATGACCTCGCAAGCCAGTATTGTGCGTATTTTCTATGCAATGGGTCGTGAAGGTGTGCTGCCTCGCTCTATCTTTGCGTATTTGCACCCGCGCCTGAATACACCTGTATATTCCATTATCTTTGTGGCCGTGGCTTCATTAATGTCGCTGGTGTTATCACTCAGCATGGTTGCGTCGATGATTAGCTTTGGTGCGCTGATAGCCTTTACCTTTGTGAACTTATCAGTCATCAAACATTTCTACATTGACCGCAAAGCTTCCTTGGATAATACCAAGTTGCTCACTTGCCTGATCATGCCATCCATTGGGGTTGTTTTAACCTTGTGGTTATGGACAAGCTTAGATGCAGAAGCCTTCACAGTCGGCTTATGCTGGCTAGCGGCAGGGGCAGGCTACCTCACGCTTCTGACTCATGGTTTTACTCGTCGTCCACCTGCTATCTCTGATGCCGAGACTGAGATGATTATCAATTAATCCTCCAGTACCTTTCGTTGATTATGGGGAAGCTTATCTTCCCCATTGTTTTTTGGTTCTGGCTCCGTAGGAGCCCCTGATACAGACGGTTTACGATGAATAATAAAATTGCTGATGTGATTTATTTCAACGGTTATATCTATACCGCAGACAGTCAAGATAGTGTTGTCGACGCTATCGCCTTGAAAGAAGGTTATATTCTTGCAACAGGGACTTCAGATGAATTACACCAATATGTTGGCCCAGAAACCGAGAGCATCGACCTTGAAGGTAAGATGATGATGCCAGGGATCATTGATGGACATATGCACCCATTTTGGGGCGGCATTCAGCTGTTCGGCTGCCATCTTAATTACGAATCCCTGACTATCGACCAAATTTTACAGCGCGTGCAAGATCACCTCGATAAAGATCCTCGCACGGGTGAAAATGACTGGCTAAAAGTCACGGCATGGTTACGCCAAGGCATGTTACCAGCAGGTATTGATATGTACCGTGAAGACATGGACAAGCTCAATACTAAGCGCCCAGTGGTGTTGTTCTCTAATGACTGCCATACCCTCTTAGCCAATAGTCGCGCCCTCGAATTATTCGGGATCACCAAAGAGACCCCTGAGCCACCTGATGGCAAAATCGGTAAATACGAGAATGGCGAACTTAACGGAATTTTAGAAGATGCACCTGCCATGCGTGCTGCGGATAGCATCCCATCTATTCGTGATGAGCAAGCGGTTGAAGTGGCTGAATTAGTCCAAAAAGTATTGAATCAGCAAGGCGTTACCATGGTGATGGATGCCCGTGTTTCTGAACAGCAATTAAGCGCGTTCCACCAACTTCAACAACGTGGTGAACTCACTTTGCGCTTCCAAGCTGCACGCGAAATCACGCCTGATGATACCCCGAATGTGGCTGCCGTTGCGGCTGCTGTCGATAAAGCCGTGGCGTTCGCCAAAAAATGGCACCAAGCGGAGTGGACTCCGACACCGGGTATCGGTCTGCGGAACATCAAAATGTTTGTGGATGGCGTGCTGCAATACCCAACCATGACTGCATCATTATTGCAGCCATACCGCGTGAACAGAGGTACTGATTCAGCGCCAAATTGGGTAGAAACCGATAACTACGGCGACCTCTATTTCACAGCTGAAATCCTAGATGAGCTGCTCGAAAAAATCGCCGCAGCGGGTTACGATCCTCACTTACATACCGTCGGTGAAGGCGCCGTCTCTATCGTGCTGGATGCCATTGAAAAAATGCGTGCGGCTCACCCAGAGAAAGATATCCGCCCAGGCCTTGCTCACAATGAATTGGTTGATGCCAAAGATTATGCCCGTTTTGCGCGCCTGAAAACCATTGCATGCTTATCATTCCAATGGGCAGCACCAACGCCTGAACTGGCTGCTTTCGAGAAAAATATGCTGGGCGAAACCCGTTTCCAACAACTCGAGCCGATCGCTAAGTTTATTGATGCAGGTGCAGTCGTTGCCTTTGGTAGTGACTGGCCAATCGATGATTTTGACGAGTGGTATGACTTGAAAGTCGCCGCAACTCGCCGTGGCCGCGACATTAATGGTCAGCCAGCCCCAAGACTGGATAACGACCGTGATATGACCGTGATCGAGGTTTTACGTTCGGCAACGATTGATTCTGCTTATGCACAACATCGTGAAGATGTTTTAGGATCACTCGAAGCAGGCAAATTCGCGGATATGATCGTGCTGGATCGCAACGTATTTACCATTCCTGCGGATGATATTGAAAATGTGAAAGTGCTCCGTACCATTGTGGGCGGAAAAACGGTTCATATCGCGTCGTAGTTTTTTAATAAGTTAAAATAGTAAAAAGAGCCCCAATTATATTGGGGCTCTTTAGTTTGAGTGCTTGATATCCCAACCGGTAATAAGAAAGAAGAAAGAGTGGGGAATTAGTTGTCATTATCAATATGCAAATAGCTTAATCTATCCTTTATTAAAAATGAGCAACCCAATATTGTTACGCAAATAGAAACTACAGCTATCATTGCATACTTTGTCATTTCTCCTTGACCTCTCTTTTATTAAGAGGCACACTCCCGATTGTTGGGTTGGGAGTGCAGCCTCGTTGGTGAATATCACTAACGGGGCTTTTTCTTTCCCAGACCAAAAATAATGCTTGAACTGAGTAAGATCAAGCACCCAGCAAAGAGTAGCAAAGTTAAAATAGCGAAAATATACCTGTTTGCGCTTATCTTAATGAAATATTTTTATAACATTCAAATCTAGAATTAAATATAAATTTGAGTTTTTCATTTTTATTTATGATGAAAATAATTAATTTCTCATTTATTAATTCCTTTAGGATAAAGATTAATTTCACACCTTTTTTATTTTCCCTCTTGCAAAACAAAAAAGTTCCCGTTAATATCCGCCGCGTTTTCATTCATTCAATCAATTCACTGCAAGGAGGTTCATCATGACAACAATTAATCAAACTCTTTGCGGGCAGACTCAGAAATAGTCTTAGACGTTAAAAATCGTTTTAAACGTTAGTTCAGCTATCTTCTCAAAACTTGCCTGCTAATCACCTTATTTTTCACATTAAAAATGAGTTAATAGCTTATGGGCAATACCCTTCATTCTGTGGGCGAACATATTCGTTATATCGCGACAGAATCTACATGGATTGAAAGTAAAGCAATCCAACAATTACAAACAACCGCTAATTTACCCGACATGGTGTCTGTGGTCGGCATGCCTGACTTACACCCAGGGCGTGGCTATCCAATTGGCGCAGCATTTTTCTCGGCTAAACGCTTCTACCCAGCGTTGGTGGGTAACGATATCGGCTGTGGCATGAGCCTGTTCCAGACGGATATTAAGCGCGCCAAAGTCAACTTGGATAAGCTGGAAAAACAGCTGTCTGAAATGACGGATCATGCCCCGCAAGAGTGGCTAGATGAGCACGTTCCTGAATCCATGAAATCCCATGATTTTATGGCATCACTCAGCTCCATCGGTGGCGGTAACCATTTCGCAGAGTTTCAATCCGTCGATAAAATCATAAACCAAGAACTGTTTGAGCAAAGCGGTCTTGATAAACAAAAATTGTTGTTGCTTGTGCACAGTGGCTCGCGCGGGTTGGGGCAATCCATTCTTCGCAAACATGTTGAGCAACATAACCATAATGGGCTGGATGAGCAATCTGTTGAGGCTGAGATTTACCTCAATGCACACCAAGATGCGCTACAGTTTGCGCAGATCAATCGCCAGTTGATTGGACTGCGCATGATGCAGCAAGTTAAGGCTTCGGGGGAGCAACGTTTAGACCTCAACCATAATCTTGTGGAGCCATGCCGTATCGACGGGATAGATGGCTGGTTACATCGTAAAGGAGCAACACCTTCAGATAGAGGTTTTGTGGTTATTCCCGGCTCTCGCGGTGATTACAGTTATTTGGTGGCACCGGTTGCCAGTGATTTGAGTTTGAATTCCCTTGCTCATGGCGCTGGGCGAAAATGGATGCGAACGGAATGCAAAGGTCGTTTATCACATAAATATACGCCATTACAGCTATCCCGAACCGCATTGGGCAGTCGCGTTATTTGTGCAAACAAACAATTGATTTATGAAGAAGCACCGCAATCCTATAAATCCATTGAGACCGTTATCGAAAGCATGGTAAATGTCGGCATCATTCAGGTTATTGCTCGCTTAGCGCCAGTGATCACTTATAAAACGAGCGGAGATTGCTAATGGCATTATTACAATTTTCCTCAGCTCAAGGGCCTGATGAATGCTGCATTGCTGTCGCAAAAGCGTTTTCCTATTTTTTAAAAGAGGCAGCTTTGCAGAATGTTCAAGTGGATGTGTTGGAATCTTTTCCCTCAAAACAGGGGCTAAAGTCCGTATTAGTCTCCTTAGAGGGGAAACAGAGCGAGCAACTGGTCAACGCGTGGAGTGGCACCGTTCAGTGGCAATGTCAAAGCCCCCTGCGACCACGTCATAAACGTAAAAACTGGTTTATTAGCATAACCACGTTTACGCCTCTCCAGCCTTTAGAAGAGAGTGAAATCGAATATGAATTCACGAAATCTCAAGGAGCTGGCGGTCAGCATGTGAATAAAACCTGTTCTGCAGTGCGTGCCAAGCATGTCGCGACGGGGATCTGCGTGAAAGTCCAATCGGAGCGTAGCCAGCATGCTAATAAGAGACTGGCGAAAGAGTTAATTCAGTGGAAGCTCAGTGAGTTTCAGTCTCAGCAACTGAGCTCTCTAGATAAACAGCGCCATCTTTCTCACTATCAAATTGAACGAGGAAATGCCGCATTAGTTTTTGCTGGGAAAGAGTTTAAGCGGGTTAACTAAGTTATGGGAAGCCACAATAAATCTGTGGCTCCCCAATTTGCTACCTAGTAGCAATACAGGTCACCAAGGATAATTTCACAATTAATAGTTTTTGTCTCAAATGCACTCAACAGATTGTTATCAACCGAGCTAACATCTGTTGAATCTAATACAGCTATTTGCTCAATCATCATCGATTCATTTTCATAGCCATTAAAACAGTCAGAAATTAGCGGTTCATCTATTTCTTGTTTATTATGGAGTGACTTTTCTTCTTGCTGAATAAAGAGATCTAATAATACATCTTTTAAATTAATCATATAATTCATCCTTTATTTATATTTAAATTAATAAAATTCATTATCTTCATACCAACCAAGATAATAAATTTAAAATAAAGGCAGAGTGTTTAAAAAACAAACTTATTATTTATATGTAAGCTCAAGTTTTATTATTAAGGTGATTAATTTACAGCCCGCCCCTTTGCAGAGGCGGCATAGACGAGAAAGGGTTACAGTATTTTTTCAGTCAGGAACCAACCGGCAATACTTTCACGCTTTTTTTGGGTAGGTAGAACTTCATGGGGAAAATCTTCAGACATAAAAAAGACCATGCGGCCCGCTAATGGCTCCAAGGTAAATAGCGCGTTATCCTGCATGTCATACATCACAATTTCACCACCATCCCCCTGCTGCCATGACTCATTCATATACAGTACAGTGGTGACTCGACGACGCCCTTGCCCACGGAAGTTATCCACATGCTTTTTATAGAATCCACCATTAGGATAACGACAAAAATGGGTTTCAAAGTCTCGTAATCCAAGGAATAACTGACAGTTAAGTTCCTGACGCAAGCTTTCCATCTTATCCAGATAATAAAGGACAGGCGCCCCCATTTCTGGTTCAAGCCACACCGTTTGATCGCCGCGGATCGTTTTGTTGTCTTGTAACGTGTTTTGATAGCCAATACGCGCGTCTTGCAGCGTATTGGGGATACAACTTTTAATAGCCTGAGTTTCTGATAGGTTCAGAAAATCGTCCCACACATACCAGCCCTGTGTGGAAAGTGAATCAATAAGTTGATTGATAGACATGATGAATCTATGAATGGTTATTAGGTAAGATTTTATACTTTATTAGCGGAAAAAATTAAAATAAAAAACGTAAATCTTGATGATTCAACAACCGTATCGATGATTAATCCTAAAAGGAGAAGTTTCTAAATATAGGAGTTCAAGTAAAATCTATCGTATTGATACTAAAGAAAATGAAGATCACTATATGAAATTCATTAAGGATGCTCAACATAACCATCGAGCATCCTCAACTAATCGACAAGACGATATCGTTAGTGTGTTATTCCACACATTGCCGTTCTGCCGATGCAACCTTTAATATGACTGATAGGTTTTTGATCTAATATTGGTGTATCAATACTCGACGAAGCATTACTCTCATAAGCGGGTTTAAATCCTGCAATTTGTTCGCTAATCAAGACACTTTCGCTCTGCGCTCCATTCATCAAGCTCTGCTTCTCAAGGAACAGTAGATTTTGTTTTTGCTGGATATAATCATGAGTGAGCTCTTTTTCTAACGCTGCAATCTCAGCTAAAGCGTTATTAATATGCTCTGATTCATTATTCAGCTTCACAATATTTCTGATAATGGATGGAGGCAACGTATGCTTATAATTACTTGAGAGTTTTTTAGATACCTTTGTCACTAAAGCTTGCTCTCTTTTAGCGTCTAGAACCGCCTCACGTTGACTATCATTGATATGCTGATTAAATGCATTATCTCGCACATAAAAAGCATCATTGCGTTCACTATAATTAAATGATTCTTTATCTTTCAAGATGATATTTTTAGTCTCTGAAATAGAGTTCGCAACACGATTATATTTATCCTTGAATAAATATAACTTTGCATCTACCGAAAACATTTTCATATGATAAGCATTTACTATTACATTCGATGATTCAGAATGATTGGACTGATATCCAGATATCTCTTTATTTACCTGCTTTTCTAATGAAAGCTTTATGTTTTTAATCTTATCGATTCGATTTTTTACTGTTTGTAATAAACCTTGTAACCTTTCATATTTAGCACTATTCACGTCAAAATCCATTTTCATCTATCATTTCTCCATCAAATAAAATGAAAATAAATGATATTACAATGATTTTTGAATGACTAATTTTCATTTAATATATTAGAAAGTGAAAATATAGATAAAATAAATTCAAATAAAAATTATTTCCACTCAAATTAATTAATCAATTTTCATGCTGTAAGAAATAGAGTAGAAAGTACAATGCCATTTCTACTCTATTTTAAATGATGGTAATTAAATATTTTCTAACCGCGCATAAGACGCTACCAGCCACTTAATCCCTTGCCCTTGGAAGGCAATTTGTAAACGGCAATGTTCTCCACTACCTTCGAGATTAATAATCGTGCCTTCACCGAATTTAGGGTGCATCACTCGCTGCCCTAGCGCATAACCAGAATCATTTTGGCTAATCGGTGTACCAAGACGTTGATGGCTAACAGGACGTGAAACCGTGGCTCTTAATCGAACTTCCTCCACACACTCCGTCGGCAGTTCTCCAATAAAACGTGAAGGACGATGGTAAACTTCCTTACCATATAAACGGCGGCTTTCTGCATAAGTAATTGTCAATTTCACCATGGCACGGGTGATCCCCACGTAGGCAAGACGGCGCTCCTCTTCTAAGCGCCCACTTTCATCCATCGACATTTGGCTTGGGAACATACCTTCTTCCACGCCCACCATAAATACGACAGGAAATTCCAGACCTTTTGCTGAGTGCAGCGTCATTAATTGCACCGCATCTTGGCTGGCATCCGCTTGACTATCTCCAGATTCCAATGCCGCATGGGATAAAAATGCCTGCAATGGCATCAAATCTTGGTCTTCATCTTGATAGCTAAAATCGCGGGTTGCGTTGACCAACTCTTCCAAGTTTTCAATTCGCGCTTGAGCTTTTTCGCCTTTTTCTTGTTCATACATGGCACGCAAACCAGAATCATTGATCACTCGGTCAGCTTGTACATGCAGTGGCATCTCTTGGGTCTCTTTAGCTAGCGCATCGATTAACTCGAGGAAACGCTCGATAGAGCTTGCCGCGCGTCCACCAAGAACTTGCTCGCGAAGTAAGTACTCACAACTTTCCCATAATGTCAGTTGCTGATCTCGAGCAGTCTGGCGAACGGTATCCAACGTGCGCTCACCAATCCCACGAGTCGGCGTATTCACCACACGCTCAAAAGAGGCGTCGTCGTTACGGTTAGCAATTAATCTTAAATAGGATAAGGCGTCTTTAATTTCTTGGCGTTCAAAGAAGCGTTGACCACCGTAAATACGGTATGCCATCGCCCCTTGAATTAACGCCTCTTCCATTACACGGGATTGGGCGTTACTGCGGTAAAGAATGGCACAATCTTGCAGCGCCCCCCCATTTTCATGCCACTGTTTAATCCGCCCAACCACATAGCGGGCTTCATCCAGCTCATTGAAAGCGCAATAAAGGGAAATTGGCTCACCATCTCCACCTTCCGTCCATAAATTCTTACCTAGACGGTCGCTATTATTGGCGATAAGTGTATTTGCCGCTTTCAAAATATTATTGGTCGAACGGTAGTTTTGCTCGAGTCGGATAGTTTGTGCACCGGGGAAATCATTCAAGAAACGCTGAATGTTTTCAACTTGAGCGCCACGCCAGCCATAGATTGACTGGTCATCATCGCCAACAATCATGACTTTGCCAGTTTCACCCGCTAACACGCGGATCCATGCATATTGAATGCTGTTGGTATCTTGAAACTCATCTACCAAAATATTGGTAAAACGCTCGCGATAATGTTGAAGAACATGAGGTTTATTCAGCCATAGCTCATGAGCACGTAGCAGTAATTCGGCAAAATCCACCAGCCCAGCGCGATCACAGGCTTCTTGATAAGCTTGATAGACTTTCAGCCATGTCGCTTCGACTGGATTACCATAGCTTTCAACATGCTGGGGACGTAGCCCTTCATCTTTTTTGCCGTTGATGTACCACATTCCCTGACGAGGTGGCCATTGCTTCTCATCAAGATTCATGGCTTTAAGCAGACGACGAATCAAGCGGTATTGGTCATCACTGTCTAGAATTTGGAAATCTTGCGGCAGATTCGCATCCAAATAATGCTGGCGAAGTAAACGGTGCGCGAGACCATGGAAAGTACCAATCCACATACCGCCTTCGCTAGTACCCACCAACTGATTGATACGATGACGCATTTCTGCGGCAGCTTTGTTGGTAAACGTCACGGCCATAATTGAAAACGGAGAAGCATTCTCCACTGACATCAGCCACGCAATGCGATGTACCAATACGCGTGTTTTACCACTACCCGCCCCTGCGAGCACCAGTAAATTAGTACGCGGGGCGGCAACCGCTTCGCGCTGTTTGTCATTAAGACCTTCGAGCAGATATGAGACGTCCATAGTTACCATCAAAGCAAGACAGTAGCGGCTATTACCACCACTGTATTTTTATACAGAGAAAGGATTATACCAATGACAAGAGAGAATCCAACCGACAAATTTCCACATGAGGCAATATGCGCCCCTCTTTCTCATCCATTAACGTCATATGATCCACGTTGAACCAGCAAGCTTGCATACCGCTATTAATCGCCCCTTCTACGTCTGTCAGCAGATTATCCCCAACATGTAAAATGGCACTCGGCTCGATATTCAAGCGTGTAGAGGCAAGATGGTACATATCGCAGCATGGCTTAGAACGCCCATCAGGCCCAGCTTTTAATACAAACTGAAAATATTGCCCCAACCCACAGGCTTGCGGCTCTGCGTTTCCATTCGTAATCGCCACCAGCGGTAATTTTTCGGCTAATTTTGCTAGCGTTTCATGGGTGGATTGCGGGACATGAATTTGATTACGCCAGTAGGTAAAGTGCGCCATAATATCGTCTGCACCTTTGAGGGCATCCTCTTTACTATAACCATAGTGGCACAGCATCATTTTCGACGATAACCAGCGCCAGCGGGTAATATCATGGCGAATATCCGGCTCTTGTTCTTCCACAAGATAGCGAAATGCATAAATATCATCGTTCGTAAAATGATCAAAACGCGGGTCATATTCACGAATAAACCGTAAAACTTCTTCTTCCGTTTTATCAATCACGGGATGGTTGTCGTACAACGTATCATCCAAATCAAACGTCATCGCTTTGATGGGTGATAACGGACGGTAAAAGTGCATTAAGATTTCTCCCTCTTCGCTCGCGGATGTGCCACATCATAAACATTAGCGAGATGTTGGAAATCAAGATGGGTATAGATTTGGGTAGTAGAGAGATTAGCATGACCTAATAACTCTTGAACCCCACGTAAATTACCACTTGATTCGAGAATATGAGTTGCAAAAGAGTGACGTAATTTATGGGGATTTATATGGCTATTCACCGCTTGCTTGATACCCCACTGTTCAAACCGCTTTTGCACATTGCGATTCGAGATACGCTTACCACTTTTCGTGGAAATAAATACCGCGCCATCGACAGGCTCGTACAATTCACGCATTTCAAGCCAGCGTTTTAGCCAGCTCACTGCCGTTTTTCCTAGGGGAATTTTGCGTTCTTTGCTGCCTTTCCCCATCACCCAAACCTCACCTAAATTGAGGTCAAGGTGCTTCACATCCAAACCAACCAGTTCAGAAAGACGTAATCCCGCGCCATACATCACTTCCAGCATGGTTCTGTCTCGCACCACGAGCGGGTCGCCACTGTCCATGTTCAACAGTTGGGAAACTTCGTCCACATCCATATTTTTCGGCAGACGTTTTTTTGCTTTAGGGGCATGAATGGTTTTAACTGGATTTGCCGGTAGCTCGCCTTGCTGCACCATCCAATCACAAAAACTACGTAGCGCGGAAAGCCTTAATGCCATGCTCGCTGCTTGCAAGCCTGTTCGACGACTCTTCGCGGCAATATTGCGCCCCACCGTCATATCCAGTTGCTGCCATTGGCTCACTTTCAGTTCACCTAAAATTTGGCAAACCGAACCTAATTGGCGGCGATAATTCGTTATCGTGACCGGACTTAACCGGCGCTCAACGCGGAGATAACGCAAGAAGGCTTCCACTTGAATCATCAGCCCTTCGGGCTGAATGTCTACAGGCGTTCTATCCATTGACATAATAACCTCGGTAGAATTTGAGCCACTTTTTCCAGCATTACTGTGCCCATGCCATGTTGATAGTGTTCACGGTCACGGCTGGTAAATATCACCATACCGGATTCCCCATGATGCCCAAACAGCGAAATCGCCACTGAGCCCACATTTTGGGCATCCGGAAGTAAAAGCTGGAGCTCAGGGCCATTTAGTCGACCAAGATAATTGAGGTTATCCCCAAAACGCTGAATACGTACGGGTTCAAAAACGCGGCGTGGGAGCACCAATTCGTAGGCATCCAATGGTGCAGATAATCGCCAGCTATCACTAAACAGGCGTACAGAAGCCCCCGATAGCCCGAGCTTTTTAGCCCAGCGATTCAACACAAACAGCATCTCCCGCAAGCTATTTGCGGAAGACATTTCAATGACGAGATAAAGAAGCTCATCGAACAGTTGCCCATTTTCATGGGCTTGTTCCACCATAAAGCGGATGTCCTGTTCGAGATTTTTGATTTTTTGACGTTGACGACTCATCACCAATTCAGGAAGCGAGATAGCCTCCTGCACGGCATGAGGAACCTTGATATGTTCAGCAAGAGACACATTGCGAATAAAGAAATAAGGGTTCTGTTTTAAATATTGCACCACATCTTGCTCATCAATTAACTGAGCAATCTCTGGCACTTGTTCACGCTTATCCATTATTCCCCTCTTTACACTCAATCAAGATTAAATTTGGATCACTCCATCATAAACATGGGTCGCGGGCCCTGTCATATACAACGGTGATCCGGGGCCTTCCCAACTAATATCGAGGGAACCGCCCGGTAAATCAACACGAACACGGTTAGCTAATAAGCCCTGTCCTACTCCCACGGCAACCGCGGCACATGCACCACTCCCACACGCTTGAGTTTCCCCCGCACCACGTTCATAAACACGTAAGCGAATATAGTCCGCGCTAACAATTTCCATAAAACCAATGTTGGCACGTTCAGGGAAGCGTTCGTGGCTTTCTAACGCAGGGCCTAAAACCTCCACTTCAGCGGTTTGCACGCTGTCCACTTGTACCACACAATGCGGGTTACCCATGGAAACAACACCCGCAAACACTGTACGTTCTTGTGCTCGAATAATATAGGTCTTTTCCGCTTTCACGGCACGAAACGGGACGTTTTGCGGTTCAAAATCAGGCTCGCCCATATTCACACAAACATCATCATTTTCATTAATTGTGAGAGTCATACGCCCAGATTGGGTGCTCACTTTAATTTTCTGCTTGTTTGTCAGACCTTTTAAACGGACAAAACGTGCAAAACAGCGTGCTCCATTGCCACACTGTGCAACTTCACTGCCATCTGCGTTAAAAATACGGTAATGGAAATCGAGATCAGGATCATAAGGGGCTTCGACCAGTAAAAGCTGGTCAAAACCGACGCCAGTATGCCTATCCGCTAAACGGCAAATCAGTTCAGGTGAAAAATAGACGTTCTGAGTGACGCCATCCACCACCATAAAATCATTGCCTAAGCCATGCATTTTTGAGAACTGCAATTCACGTTCCATAACAGAGGCTTACTGTTTGGTCGCTGCAGGCTCTTGGTTCGAGCTGCTTGGAGCTTTAGGTTGCACGTCAGATTTAGCAGGCGCTGCTGCGTTGTCTTCAGGCGGAAAATACAACGGCCCTTTTAAGCCACAGCCAGAAAGGGTGAATAAAACGAGAAGTGCGCTAAGTCCAAATAAACTTTTTTTCATTATGATGTTTCGCCTGTAAGACTAAATTTTGCAATTTGATATTTCACACAGTAACAGGTGTCGCTTTTCAAATCACGCCTGTTTATCAAACATATTAATATTATATACGTTAAATAATTCAAATGGCATCTCACAAGTAAGATGTGCGCCGTTTGACCCCTGAACACATTCAACCCTATAATTTCGCCTAAATAAAAGTATAAACAGGAAATACATCATGAACGATAGCGAATTTCATCAGTTAGCAGAGCAATTGCTCAGCTCGATTGAAGAGCATTTAGATAATTACGATGGCGATGCGGATATTGATAGTGAAATTAATGGCGGCGTCATGACCTTAAGCTTTGAAGATGGCAGCAAAATCATCATCAACAAACAAGAAGCCTTCCACCAAATCTGGTTAGCAACCAAACAGGGTGGCTATCATTATGATTATAAAGATGGAAAATGGATTTGTGACCGCTCCGGTCAAGAGTTTTTGTCCATGCTGGGCAATGCGATTACCTTCCAAAGCCACTTCCCATTCTCGTTCTAAACACGCGCATCAAAAATCACAGACAGAGTCTATAACTTACTCTGTCTGTTTTTTATCATCAAAAAATCAGCATAATAAAATTAATAGTATTGAGCATGCTGTTTAGAATGGTCTAGCTGTTCAGACTGGTTTAATTGTGGTGCCGAGGGATATTCATCGTCCTCTTCATCTTCAGTAAATGACCAAGAGGCATCAGAGAAGACAATAACTTGTTTTTTACCGTCTTCTTCCACAATTTGATAAAACTGCGGCAAATTGAAATTGATAAAGTTAGCACCGTAGGTAAAACGGTCATGGGAGGAAGAGTAGAATTTACTGACATCGCGCACCAGCTCTTCTTTGGAACCTTCACAATGAGAGTAAATTTCCACGCGATTCGCTTCATCCAATACGTAGATATTAAACCCTGTATTATCGGACGTATTCTCAAAGAAAAACTGCACAATCCCTTCACTGGCATAGCCATCCACAACCGCAGGAAGATGATTATCCCCTTTTGCTTGTAATTTTACCGGCCAACCATGCAGCTTGTTATGGGAGATTGCGCCGTAGAACTCAACGGCATTTTCGAGTTTTTGTACAGAGACGTTTAAACGTTCAAAGAACAGACCCCATGTTTGCCCTGCAATACGTAATGCCTTAAAGCGACCAGGTTCATGGCGATTACTGGATAAGCGCAATTCAATGCATTCAGACACTAATTGCTGTACGCGAGTACGAATAAGCCCACGTAAATGCTCGCTATAACAGAATACTTCAACCGCTTCTGGTGGTGCCGCATCTTGATGCATTTTACCGAGGATAGTTTTCAGCGCTTCTAGCATGCACTGCTCACCACTGAAATGCAGGGTACGAACCTCATTCCATGAATTGCGATACAGAAGATCGATGCTGCTTATCAAACACTGCTGAGATTCACCAAAACTGAAAATATCCAGTTTTCTGAAATCCACATGCACCACCTGCTCAGAATAGACCTGTGTCGGGTCTTTTTCTAAGTTAACGATAATCGCTAAGTGGCGAATTTCACACGGGCTATACAGTGCTTTAGGGGTTGGTGCAGGCAATCTTATTGGAAAATGGCTCGATACATCATGCATTAATTCCAGTAACTTACGTTCATCACATTGGGATTTACCATGATGCATATGGACTTGCGTATTTTCAGTCAGTAACCCATTAAAATAGGCCCATGCCACCAGCTTATTCAAATAGCGGTTATATTCTAACGGTTGATGACCGATAATCGTGTCAATTTGCGGCGCTTGGTTATACAGATACCAGCCACTACGATTTGCGCGCCCTTCTGGCACATAAATAAATGTCAGGTGCTCTTCGCTAAGATCCGGTGAAATTTGTGGATTGACTAACGTCACTTTACCCGGTAAAGCTTCAAACGCAGCATATAACTTACGGGTTAATACCCCAATATCTTGTGGGCTAGCACTAACACTTAAATTATTACGACGGGCAAATCGAATTAAGTTACGGTAGCTTTGCATCATCGTATCGAGCAACTCATTATGCGCTTCACGCACACGCTCAATTTTCCACTGGCTACGCGCATCTAACAACGCCAGACGCTCGGCGCTCCATCCCCACGACTCCACTAACTGGGACAGCACATCACGGCGCCAACCGGAACATTGGTCACCTTCATCTTCAGAAAGTTTTTCACAGACTTTTAAATAGAAACAGCGACGAATTAAATCCAAACGCGTGGAATCATTAATTTCAATCAGATAACGGGTAACGCGCTCCAACATCAAACAGTATGAATCCAATCCATAACAGACGATTTCACCGGCATGTAAATGGCGTTTAAACTCCAACGCTAACAACTTGCCGTGCGGATAATCCCAAGAGTAGGACTCCAGCAAAATACTTTTCAACACCGCTTTATACGGGGAATCGACGCTTTTATATAGCTGCCACAAACTGGCACCAAAGTATTCCGCGGCTGACAATTCACCGAGGCCGCCTAAATCCAGCCATTCGTTCGGTGTCAGTACCCCTTGAGCATACAGCCCCATGACATATTCGTCATAATGTTGCTCTTCTTCAACAGGCACCATTGTCCATAACAGACGTTTCCCAGCCATACGTACCGCTGTACGGTAAAACTCATCCAGCAATAAAATATGTTGTGTGGAACCACAATCTTCACCACCAAGATGCCCACTCGCATTATGGCGAAAACGATTTTCATCGATTAAAAATACGGTGACATCAATGCCCAGCGAGGCTGCCCACTGTTCAATTAGCGTACACTTTTTCTGTAAAGATCGTTTTTCTTCATTATCTAACCAAGAAGGATGACAAACCCACACATCAATATCAGAGCAGTGGCTTTGCCCCACAGAGGAGGTACTGCCCATTGAGTAAATGCCTGTAATTGGCAATTCACCATTAGCTTGGTTGTTTGTGGATAAGAAGCGTTCGAAAGGTTGTAACCATTTGAGTTGTTCTGCATCTGGCGAGAAGAAACAGACGCCATGAGGGACGTTGCCTTCAATATAACCCGGCATCATTGGATGATGATAATGAAACAAGACCGGCAACAAGCTGTAAACCTTCGAAAAGGTTTCACTCATAGAAGCCGTCGCGCGTTCCAACCGTAATTGGTTTATCGCATCAAGTCTTTGCTTTAAAGTTTCAATATAGAGGTACAAAGGTTACGCCTGACTGAAAGAATGTAATGACAAACCTGGGGAATTTTCCCAGCACCCAACAGATAGAGAAAAACTTAAATTACTTTTCAAAGGGATTGTCGGAAACGTGATCAATTTAACACCTTGGAGCAAAAGGGTAAAGTAGATCACATAATTTTTCCCGTCTATTTTTAGTACAAATTATTTTTCAACATATTGTATAAAAAGACTTTTTATTTTTGCATCGCGGAAATATCCCTTGTTTTTCAATGGAATAATATCACCATCATGGATTGTATAACAAAAAAGCAGCCTTAATCTAAATTCAGCCCAGTGCTGGCAGGGTCTACGCTTACACGCTTCAACAAAATTCCTGCAAAATAATGCCTATTGCAATCCTAAAAAAGCACGAATAGCTAAAGAAATTTGTTATGTAGATCCTTTTTTAAGTCATTTTTTTCCAAGAAGCTCACAAAAAAGATGTAAAAAAGCGAACTTAACTTGATACATCTCATTCGTTCTTTCTTCTTATATTGCTCATTCTGCGACCAACTGGAAAAATTACCGCTAACATGTTAAAACTAACGCCAATTGTATGGTTAATCTGCGGCGATATTCGCCTGAGAAAACAGTGAAATGACATCAACAAATATCGTGCGTATCGCAACGCGTAAAAGCCCTCTCGCTCTATGGCAAGCTTATTTCGTAAAAGCAGAATTAGAGCAACGCCATCCCGGCTTACAGGTAGAGTTAGTTCCAATGGTCACCAAAGGGGACATTATTTTAGATACCCCATTAGCGAAAGTCGGTGGAAAAGGTTTATTCGTCAAAGAATTAGAGCTAGCTTTACTTGAAGGTCGCGCGGATATTGCCGTTCACTCGATGAAAGACGTGCCTGTAGAGTTCCCAGAAGGGTTAGGCTTAGTCACCATTTGTGAGCGCGAAGACCCACGAGATGCCTTCGTTTCCAACCATTATGCCAATATTGATGCACTCCCTGCGGGCAGCATCGTCGGTACATCCAGCTTACGCCGTCAGTGCCAGTTACGAGAATTACGTCCAGATTTAGTTATCCGTGACCTACGCGGCAACGTCGGTACCCGCCTGTCTAAACTCGACAATGGCGAATACGATGCCATTATCCTTGCGGTGGCAGGTCTAAAACGCTTAGAACTCGATGAGCGTATCAAAGCCGCACTGGAGCCAGAGCAATCTTTACCCGCTGTTGGACAAGGCGCCGTAGGTATCGAATGTCGATTAGATGATCAACGGACCCGTGACTTACTCGCAGCATTGAATCACGATGAAACCTCCGTGTGTGTCCTTGCTGAACGCGCAATGAACATGCGCCTTGAAGGTGGTTGCCAAGTCCCTATTGGGAGCTATGCTATTTGGCAAGGGGATAAAATCTGGTTACGCGCGCTCGTCGGTGCCCCAGATGGTAGCCAAGTCATTCGTGGAGAACGCTTAATCGCGCCTGCCGACGCAATCCAAGCCGGTATTTCTCTCGCGGAAGAGTTGCTTGATAATGGTGCTCGGGAAATTCTCGCGGAAGTCTATAAAGGCAATGCACCCGCATGAGGGTTCTTGTTACTCGCCCAGAGCCATCAGGCTCCGCGTTGATAACAGCCATTAATGCTACAGGGGGGCAGGCTTATCCGGCTCCCTTAATTACGATTGAAGCAGGTGCACAGCTCAACACTTTGTGCTCTCGCTTAGATGGATTATCGGAAAACGACCTCGTCTTTCTTTTATCTAAAAATGCCGTCTGGTATGCAAATTTAGCATTGGAACAAACAGGACGAGACTGGTCAGATAAGTTATCCTACTATGGTATAGGACAATCTACAGGTCACTATTTTCAGCAACTAACAGGACAAACTATCCGTTGGGCTGAAGCAGGAGAAACCAGCGAGGTGTTACTCACCCACCCTGGCCTGCAAAATTTAGTGGGGAAACGAGCCTTACTCTTGCGAGGTAATGGCGGTCGCGAACTCCTTGCCTCAACACTACGCACCCGAGGTGCAGATGTTGATTACTGCGAATGCTACGCAAGGCGACCTGTACACTATGATAAAACTGAGTTTAACCAAACTTGGTTTAACACGGATATCACCGACATTGTGGTGACAAGCGGTGAAATGTTGACCCTACTTAACGATTTGATTGCTGAAAATCTGCAACAATGGTGGTATTCCCGCCGACTACTGGTTGTCAGCGAACGAATTGCAGAAAAAGCCCGCCAAAGTGGGTGGCGTCGAGTCTGTGTGGCAACTAGCGCAGATAATCACGCTTTACTTGAAGCATTAATTTCAACCGATATGGGATGCTAATTTATGACGGAACAAGACAAAATTACCGATACTGTTAATGATGAAGCGGTGACAGAGAAAAAAGAAACTCGTCAGCCGACGCCTTCATCCAAACAGAAACGCCCTGGTCTTGCAGTCAGTGCGATCGCTATCGCCATTATCGTCGTCATGGGCGGCGGGATGTACTACTTTACTCAGCAAAGCAATGCACAATTGGTTCATGACAATAACCAACTGAAACAACAAGTCAGTGAATTAGTTGAACAACAAAATGCCGATAGGCAACGTGTGGATGCGCTTATCGCGACCAACACAGAGCTGAAAAACCATGCGCGTGATTATGAAGATCAACTCAACCGTCGCATGCAAGAATTACAAGCTCACGTCACGGCACTTTCCAGTTCGGACGTAAAAAACTGGCTGATTGCCCAAGCTGATTTTATGGTGAAAATGGCTGGCCGCAAATTATGGAATGACCATGATCCTGTTACCGCTGCCGTACTACTCAAAAGCGCAGATACCAGTTTAGCGGAAATGAATGACCCGAGTTTGCTGGATATTCGTAAAGCTATCGCCAATGATATGAACAAGCTAGCTGCCATCAACCAAATTGACTATGACGGCATTATTTTGCGTTTGAATCAACTCAGTAATGATGTCGATAACTTACGCCTCGCTGATTTAAATAATGGCGATGCGCCAGAAGATACCGGCACTGATGTCAGTGACGATATTGCAGACTGGAAAGACAACCTCGCACGCAGCTGGAAAAGTTTCACAAGCGATTTTATCACCGTGCGCGCTCGTGATGGATCTGAAGCCCCATTGCTAGCCCCAAACCAAGATATTTATCTGCGTGAAAATATTCGCTCCCAATTGCTCATTGCAGCCCAAGCTGTACCGCGTTATCAAGAAGAGACATATAAACAATCTCTCGAACAAGCTTCTACGTGGGTACGCGCTTACTTCGATGTGGACGCACCAGCCACTAAAGCCTTTTTGACGGAACTCGATGATTTAATCAATCAACCGATTGATGCCGATATGCCTGAAGCTTTAGAAAGCCAAGCGAAGCTGGAAAAAGTGATGCAAACGCGAGTACGTAATTTATTATCTCAAAATCCAGAACCGACTGGCGTTTCCGAGGATGCCGCGCTTGAGGC
Organism: Providencia zhijiangensis; assembly: GCF_030315915.2. NCBI lineage: Bacteria > Pseudomonadati > Pseudomonadota > Gammaproteobacteria > Enterobacterales > Morganellaceae > Providencia > Providencia zhijiangensis. The sequence goes on from NZ_CP135990.1 coordinate 3,560,267, forward strand.
AGTAAAAGAAGCCGATAAAGCCGCCGACGAGGCAACGGCTCCTGCAGATACGCAAACTAACAAACCGGACGTTGCCGTCAAAGCTCCCGTAACGGATGCGGCAAACGCCCCTGAGCATAAGGGGTGATCATGATTAAAGTCTTTGTTCTCTTTATCGTCCTGATTGCTGGCATTATCTTGGGTCCTCTATTAGCAGGGCACCAAGGCTATGTATTTATTCGTACCGATAGCTACGATATTACGACCAGCGTCACCAGCCTTGTGCTGTGCTTTATCCTGTTGCAATTTGTTCTGTTATTCCTTGGATGGTGCTACCGCCGCTTTATGAGCACCACCTCACGGACAAAAGGCTGGTTCAGTGGCCATAAATATCAGAAAGCACACACTCAAACTCAAAAAGCCTTGCTCAAATTAGCTGAAGGAGATTTAGAGCAAGTTGAGAAATTAATGAGTAAGCACGCTGATTTCTCTCAGCAACCAGTGATTAACTACTTGATGGCCGCAGAAGCCGCCCAGCAACGTGGGGATAGTTATCGTACCCATCAATATTTAGATAGAGCGGCTGAAGCCGCAGGTAAAGATCAACTTCCCGTGGATATTAGCCGTGTTCGCATCCAATTGGCGGAAGGCGAAATTCATGCTGCCCGTAATGGCATCGACAAGCTACTCGACCAAGCACCACGTCACCCAGAGATTTTACGTTTAGCTGAACAAGCATACTTAGGTACTGGAGCATACCAAGCGCTCATTGAGCTGCTGCCGATTATGGCGAAAGTCCAATTACACAATGAAGATGAACTGGAAGCGTTAAAACTCAAATCGTACAAAGGACTCATGAACCAATGTATGGCTGAAGGTGGTAGCGATGGTTTGAAAAATTGGTGGAAAGCTCAGCCGCGTAAAGTTCGCCATGAAGTCCCTTTACAAGCTTTCTTAGCTGAACATTTAATTGAATGTGGTGATACGCGCAGCGCAGAAAAAATGATCATCGATGGATTGAAGCAGCAATATGACGAACGTCTATTGTTGTTGATCCCGAAATTACAGAGCGAGCAGCCTGAAGCGATTGAAAAAATACTGTTAAGCCTCGTCAAACAATCTGGCGCGACGCCATTACTCAATAGCACATTAGGGATCCTTGCACTTCAACATGCCCAATGGGAAAAAGCAGAAACCTACTTTAAAGCCGCATTGGCGCAGCGTTTTGATGCCTATGATGCTGCTTGGTTAGCCGATGCTTATGACAAGCTACACAAACCGAATGAAGCAGCGAAAATTCGCCAAGAGGCGCTCACTCACTCCCTCAAGCAAGAGCGAGCAAAAGGATAAATTTTTAATTCATTCATTAAGCTTTGATCTAAAACGCCTCCTAATCCGAGGCGTTTTTTATGTCTACAGTTTGGATCTTTACTATTTATCTCAAAAAGATAGTCTCTGAGAGCGTCACTTTTAGCGAATCGAGGCAAACCGCATATTGCTATGTTATAAAAGGGTCACATAGTGTATAAATAATCGTATACATTTTCGTTTTGAATGAATTCAGGATAAAGATATGAATGTAGTGAAAACTCTCTGGCGTTGGATTGTAGCGAGCCAAAATCGTTTACAGATCTTTTTTGACCTGCTACTTCTGGTTTTATCCCCGTTTATTTTTATTTCGATCATTGGCTTCAATACTGCCGATCTGAATAAAGATATCTTTATTATTACCTTTATTATTATTGCCTATACCTATGTGACTCGCTGGATCAGCAAGTGGTTAAGCAAAGAGAAAAAAGCGTAAGCGAGAAGATAATGTTTCTTTCCTAATGCTCATCAGGTTAGGAAAGAACATGACAACCCAAGATTGATACAAAAAAAACACCTGCCGAAGCAGGTGTAAATAACAATCAGGTCTACAGACGGATGGTGCCTCACTCAACGTTTCGCCCGTTCGCTGATGGTAAGAGGATTAACTCTTGATCATCTAAATTGGACAATAGGCACCGATAATCGGCTTTGCGTCATCCCTGGGTTTATGAAGCAAGGCTGTCATAATAAGTGGGATGAGCATCTACATAATAGATAATGCAGAATGCGTGCCAACTTTCAAATCACCCAAAATTTTTCTTTTTTCAACCCGCAACTACCCTGCTTTTAAACGATATTTTTATTTCTTACTTATTGTGATTTTTTAATACCTCATTCTGACTAAATTCCATTCTGTTCGATTCAGCTATTTTGTCTCAATTTAGAGACAGCTTAGAATGCCTATTAATTTCCCTATATAAATCAACCATTAAAGTGTCTCTTTTTGACGACATGGAAATAGGGGTTTGTATCGGATCTGCGACAAATATTTTTATTGATTAAAAACATAATGTTATAAACACATTCAGATAAGAACCATTCTTGTTAAAAGCGATACCGGAGATATCAGAATAAAGATAATAAAAAAACAGATTCAAGGATAAAGATAAGAAGATAAGAATACGGAAGGGAAAATAACCAAGTTAAAAATGATTACAGTTTTAAAATGCAAAAACCCCGCTCGATTGAGCGGGGTTCTTTAAATTGGTCGGCGAGAGAGGATTCGAACCTCCGACCCACTGGTCCCAAACCAGTTGCGCTACCAAGCTGCGCTACTCGCCGAAATTTAACTGCTTAAGGCAGTAACTCGACATCATTTTTTTCGTGGTGCGAAAGGGGGGACTTGAACCCCCACGTCCATAGGACACTAACACCTGAAGCTAGCGCGTCTACCAATTCCGCCACCCTCGCAATGTCACAAAAAAAATGGGGTGGCTAATGGGACTCGAACCCACGACAACTGGAATCACAATCCAGGGCTCTACCAACTGAGCTATAGCCACCATAACTTCACTTATTTCAAAGTGTTGTCATACTACTACATACAACTTTATTTTGCCACCGTAGCTTGTCACCTTTTGATGGTGCGCCCGACAGGATTCGAACCTGAGACCTCTGCCTCCGGAGGGCAGCGCTCTATCCAGCTGAGCTACGGGCGCTTAACGCCGTTGCGGGAGAGGATAGTACGGATTTATCCCCCTGCTGTCTAGTCCTTTTTTCAATAAAATTATCGATTGCTTGCCTTTTATCCATTTCGTCGAGAAAGAGAGCATTTTTTCCCTCTTTCTCGTCTATTAGATGAAATTTTACCCACAAAATATTTTTACGATGTGCTTTTATCGTGGCGACTAAAGCTGCGGATCACAAAATAAAGCCCTGAAACCGTCAATAAAAAGATAGCCCCTACAATCAGTGACAAACGCGTTTCTGGGTTAATCGCCATCCCCACTAGCACACAGGCTAAAAACAGCAGTGTGGCGTAGTTCACCCATGGAAACAGAATCGATTTAAACGTATGCCCTGCCATCTGCTGCTGGTTCTGCTTACGAAAACGTAGCTGGCTGGTCAAGATCACTAACCAAGGCACCATTCCTGGCAAGACGCTCGCACTATATACATACACAAACACCTGCTCAGGGTTTGGAATGATGTAGTTCAAGCTCGACCCTGCAACCAAGCATAAGATAGTAAAGCCGACACAACGCGCTGGAACGCCGTTTTTCGTCAGTTTTAATAGTCCACTCGGTAACTGCTTATTCTGTGCCAGCGCGTATAACATACGCCCACCGCTGTACATGCCGCTATTGCAGCCAGATAATGCTGCGGTGAGCACCACAAAGTTAATGACCGCGGCGGCCGAGACAATCCCCACTTTAGCGAATGTCATCACAAACGGGCTGCCTTGTTGCCCGACTTCCGTCCACGGGAACAGCGTCACCACAATAAAAATGGCGCCGACATAGAAAATAAGAATGCGCCACAGAATATTATTGATGGCTTTTTTCAGTGTCACTTGTGGGTTTTTGGCTTCTCCTGCGGTGATCCCGACGAGCTCAACACCTTGATAAGATGCCACCACGATACACAACGCAAATAAGAAACCTTTCCAGCCGCCAGCGAAGAATCCGCCATGCTCGGTCAAATTAGCCAATCCAATCGGTTCGAAATTATTGCCAAGACCAAAGAAAATTAGCCCTAAACCAATCAAAATCATCACGACGATCGTGGTCACTTTGATCATCGCAAACCAAAATTCCAGCTCGCCGTATAGCCTCACTGCGGCGAGGTTTGCCAGTGCCACCAACGCAACGGCAACCATCGCAAATATCCACTGAGGCACATCAGGGAACCAATACTTTGCATATTCCCCGATTGCAGTTATCTCTGAAATTCCAACCGCGACCCACATAAACCAATAACCCCACGCGGTTAAACATCCCCAAAAAGGGCTTAAATATTTATAACCAAATGAAGCAAATGAACCAGTGACTGGCTCCAGAAAGAGCATTTCGCCCATAGAACGCATGATGAAGAAGACAAATAGCCCTGCGATAATATACGCCAGTAGTACGGATGGCCCCGCCCACTTCAACGTACTCGCTGAGCCCATAAATAGCCCAACTCCAATTGTTCCGCCCAAAGCAATCAGCTCAATATGACGGGCTTCTAGCCCTCGCTGAAGACCTTGCTGTGGCTTATCCATAATTTCCCCTGTCGATAATAACCATTCGATATTCGCAGCTCTAATAGCCATAACTTTTTAGTCATCGCGGCTGGTTGTCGAAAATAAAATAAAAAATACAATCCCCCAAGATACCGTGAGATCCCTTAGGTTGCATCTATTTTTGAACAATTGCAGGTATATTTGAAGCGATAATGGGGACGCCAGAAATAAATAAACCCGCATTACGCGGGTCTATTCAGTAAGAAGAAGGCTTAAAGCTTACCACCGTAGTAGTAGCCTAAAAACTTCAGCAATTTAAACTGTCGTTTAATTCGCGTTGGTTGGGAAAGTAAGCGATACAGCCATTCTAGCCCTAAATTTTGCCAAACTTTAGGCGCACGCTTAACGTGACCGGTAAACACGTCATAAGTCCCACCGACGCCCATATACAAAGCATCAGGATGCACGACACGGCAATCACGCATAAAGATTTCTTGTTTAGGTGAGCCCATCGCCACGGTCACAATCTTGGCACCACTCGCGTGAATACGCTCAAACAATGCACTGCGGTCTTCTGCCGTAAAGTAGCCATCTTGGGAATCCACAATGTTGACATTCCATTGTGCGCGTAGCTTCGCTTTAGTTTGCTCAAGAATTTCTGGCTTACCACCGACTAAAAATACTGGCGTGCCTTCTTTTCCTGCGCGCTCCATCAAGCCTTCCCATAAATCGGCACCTGCCACGCGAGAAACCTCGGCTTTCGGGTATTTACGGCGAATAGCACGCACAATGCTGATCCCATCAGCATAAAGGTATTCCGCCTGTCCTAATAAGGTATTCAGGGCGGTATCTTGCTCTGCAATCATCACTTTTTCTGCGTTGATAGCCACAAGTGTGCCGGTTTTGGTCTTACCGTCAGCAAACAGATAGTCCAAGAAATGGGCCATGTTTTTAAAGCCCCAAATATTATGACCTCTGATGCTATATTGAGGAATTGACGACTGTTCCATGATGCTCCTTTTAACGGCTTTCCCGTTGACCACTTTTTAAATATGAAGCGGCTTTAATACGAATAAGACCGGCACTTTCAAATAACCAGTACAGTAATTTAGCTAACACTAAACATAGTCCGAAGACTAAACAGAAAAAGACCACGCGCGAGACAAAGGAATCAACCCCTTCGCGAGCTAATACAATCATGTTGAAGATGGCCCCGAAACAAAATGCCTGCATAATCGCGGCCTTGTAACGATTGGATTCTTTTAGACTTAAACCATAAATCCAGTCAAACCATTTAATGATCATACCCACCACGATCGCGCCCAGCGGGATAAACAGCACTCCCCCCATGACTACCAGAGAGCCAATTAGCGTAGGAGAAATCGCTAACCCAGAATGGTTATTCAGCACTTCCCACGTAAAATAGTTAGCTGAGTTTAATACCGTATCAGGACGTTCAGGCCATACCCATGCAGGAATAAACACATAGAAATCACGGATAATCGGCGCTAAACCTTGAAATTCCATTTGGTCATAATAGCTGAGCAATAATCCTAAGTTTTCCCACGGCGAGAACGTATCACGGGTTAGATACAAGAAAGTGTAAAACGCTTCGGCACCGCTCACATCAAGACCGTAACGCTTGAGAGCTAACCAGAACATCCCAACAATACTTGCCACACCTGCCGCCGCCAGCATCCAAAGCGTGATCCAGCCTCTGACAATCCCGATAAATAGGAACAGAGCAAATGCCAAGATAATATTGGCACGAGTTCCGCCCACAATTACATAGGTTAAGAAACCGAATGAAACCGTGCTGATCAAGAAGAAAATCCAGCGTTTTTGCGTGGGTTTCAAGAAATAGACAATCAGCATTGCAGGGATAAAGAAGTAGAAAAAGCGCTTCAATGCCACGCCCGACACCTGACTGGAAAATATCTGGCTATAGGATTTCAACTTAAACAGCAAGAAGCCGTTATCCATGAAGAAAATACCTACAGTAACCACCGCCACGGCAATTAGTAGCAGACAGGTCAGATTGGTTTCCACCTTATTCATGCTAAATACGGCGCGACGCTGGGTATCCACGCGCTTAGTTAAACGCGTTTTGTACGTCACATAGTAAATGGCATAGAAGCTGGTTGACGCCAACATGGCATACATCAAGTAATCGGCAGGGACTATCGCGACATCAAACTGGAAAACCAATGCGCAAGTCAGTGGGAATCCGAAGTAAAACGTCAGTAAATACAATAAAGTAAAGAAAATATTAAAATTAAAGCGCACACGTAAAAACTCTTTATACATCAGCGTGCCGATAAAGATAATAGAGATTAGGTAGATAAGCGCTAAGCCACCCAATTCAAGCAATGTCATGCTTTCGCCTCCGCGATGCTGAGGATCTGTTTCCAGCCATCAGTAAAGTTAGGCGCAAAGAATTCAATATGCTGTTTATTAAGCGAATTCATTTGGCGTTGTGCTTCATCCACTAATGGCAGAGTTAGCTCATCACCATAGAAAAAGACCGGGACATTCTGCGCCGTTAAATCTTGCCAGAAGGTATTTTGGCGGCTAATGACAAAAGGAATAGAGAACTGAATAAGCAAACAGACCGTTCCAACCCCTTGTTGGCGATTAAAAATAAAGTAGCCAAGGTCGCAGGTTTTCAGCAAATTCAGGTAATCATCGAACGCCATACGCTCTTTAAGGATATCCACCTGCCCTTGAGGGAATTCGCTCTGTGCTGCTTGCTCAACTTCTGCAATGTAGTTTTGGTTATTCGCTGGGTAGCCCATTGGGACTATCACTTTCACCTTGTCGCCAAATTGCTGTTTAATCGCGCTCAGCGCTTCCACATGACGATTGGAGCGGTCACCTGAGTTACCGAGCAGGATAGTTAGCTGCTCGCCCTCACGAGGCTGACGTTCGTTTAGCGTCAATGCCGGATCCATACGTGTCGGGAAATAGAGAACCGACGATGGCACATTAGGATTCGACTGTTGGAAATGGCACAAATCTCCCCGTGTTGCACAAACGTGCCCCACTTTCTTTTGTGCCAGACGACGTAGAATATAAAATAGCTTAAATTTCAGTGAGCTAGATTCTTCATAGAGATCAGCCCCCCAAATATGCCACCAAAATTGATGGGATTTTATCTTGCCAAAAAGCAGTGCTAACCAAATTGGCGCATTAAATTGCCCATGGAAGAAAAAGCGTGTCCGACGCTCCGCTTTCGCGCGACGGATAACGCTATCTGCAATAGATTGTTTACTGTCAAAAACTTCAATTTCAAGCATCGGATAGGCAGCAGCAAGCTGCGCATCCTGGCTCACCACCATAAAATGCGGCTTTTGTGACGGAGCCATCTCTTGGCAAATAACGTTATTAAAAAACGTTAAAACCGTCTGATTATGATGCGGGAGATCAGATCCCAGTACATGTATTAAGGTTGTCATGCTCGCCTACGGTAGATCAAAAATACGCAACAACAGAGAGTAAAATATACGATATAGGTCGCCATATAGGCTTGCGTCGCTCCCACGGCGCCATGTTCAGGAATAAACCAATGGGCAAAGCCCGTTAACAGAACAAATTGGCTCACTTCCGTAAGAACATAAAAACGCAGCGCCGCTTTCGCGATGACCAGATAACCAAAGACGTAAGCACCCACTTTCAATACGTCGCCGACCAGCTGCCAAGCGAACAGGTCTCTCATCCCTGTAAACTCTTTTGAGAATAGCAACCAAATCGCAAAATCACGCAGCAGCCAAACCGTAAAGCTCACGGCGGCAACAGCAGGTAATACAAACTTCAATGCCTTAACAATTTCGGCAGAGATTTCATTTTTATGCTGTAAACGGGATAACGTCGGCAGCAAATAGACCGAAAATGTTGCTGTGATGAATTGTAAATAGGCATCCGAAATCGTGGTGACGCCCGTCCATAATCCCACTTCATCCCAGCTATAGGTTTGTGCCAGTAAATTTCGCATCATGATATAGGCGACTGGCAGCGTAATCGCCGTCAACATCGCCATGATAGTGAATTTACCAAGACTAGTGGCAATGGCTTTATCCCACGCAGGTTTGAGGGATGACAACGCAAACTGTTTACGTCGAATAACCATACCTGCCGCAGGCAACACCACCAACGCAGGAACCAATGCTAACCCTGCAAGTGCGCCATCATAACCACCCATTAGATAGCATAAATAATAGGCGACCACGCCGATTATGCTACCAAAAATGATGGCCGTCGCATTCCCCGCAGCGTCTCGGTAACCTTTCAAAATCGCCAAGAAATAGTTCGCGTACGCGATACCCATTTGAATCAAGGCAACCATGCGGATCACGCCACTGTATTGCTCAGTATCAAATAATGCGGCACTGATCGGGGCACTGCATAGCAAGAAAATAATCGCCAGTAACGTTGAAAATCCGAGGATTATCGTGGAAGACGTTCCCAGCACAGCCCGTAATTTCTGCGGATCTTGATGGTGTTCTGCCACATATTTTGTGACACCATTGAAGATCCCAGCGCCAGACAATACGCCTAGCACCGTAATTAATTGGCGGAAGTTCCCCGCCAGACCCACACCACTCGGGCCAAATGAGACTGCAAATAATTTCACGATCAACAGGCCCACCCCGATTTTAATCAGGGTAGACCCAGCAGTCCAAACCGATGCTTTAGCAAGTGACATTAGGCAAAGAACGCTTTGATTCGCTCAATAACCACTTGCTGCTCGTCGTCTGTCATGTTGTAGAACATAGGCAGACGCACTAAACGGTCACTTTCAACCGAAGTGTATTTGTCTTCACCGTGGAAATAACCGAATTCCATTCCAGCAGGGCTGGTGTGCAGTGGTACATAGTGGAAAACAGTCAAAATGCCATGAGATTTCATATAGTCATTAAACTCTGTGCGCTCTTCCACATCTTTGAGTTTGATATAGAACATATGGGCATTATGTTTCAAATCTTCCGGCACGGTGGCTAACTCTAAACGACCTGCAGCTACCAGCGGTTGTAACGCTTGATAATAGCGATCCCACAGCAGTAAACGGCGTTCGTTGATTTTGTCGGCTTCTTCTAACTGCGCCCATAAATAGGCTGCTTGTAAGTCAGATAACAGGTAGCTTGAGCCGATGTCGCGCCAGGTATATTTGTCCACTTGACCACGGAAGAATTGGCTGCGGTTTGTACCTTTTTCACGGATCACTTCTGCACGGTTAATCAACGCTTTATCATTGATTAAGGTCGCACCACCTTCACCACCTGAAGAGTAGTTTTTGGTTTCATGGAAGCTATAGCAGCCAATATGACCGATGGTACCCAATGCTTTACCTTTGTAGGTAGACATCACGCCTTGCGCCGCGTCTTCAATCACAAATAAATTGTGTTTCTTCGCGATAGCCATGATGGTGTCCATTTCACAAGCCACGCCTGCGTAGTGAACAGGAACAATTGCACGAGTGCGGTCAGTGATTGCCGCTTCAATCTTGGTTTCATCGATATTCATCGTATCTGGACGAATATCCACGAACACAATTTTAGCGCCACGTAACACGAATGCGTTAGAGGTCGATACGAAGGTAAAGCTTGGCATGATGACTTCATCGCCCGGCTTAATATCAATCAGGATCGCTGCCATTTCTAATGAAGCGGTGCAAGACGGCGTTAACTGGACTTTCGGGCAGTTAAAACGTTTCTCCATCCACTCTTCACAACGCTTAGTGAAACCACCATCCCCGCACAGTTTGCCACTAGCCATGGCCTGCTTCATATACTCAACTTCAGTACCTACAACGGGTGGTTTATTAAATGGAATCATGTTGTCCCCTGTATAACCAATATGCTGTGCTGGCGATTGCCGCACCGCTACGTGAATAAAGATTTAACGCCGCAACATTGCTCATTTGCGTGGCAACATTTAACTGTCTTTTTTGGTGTTGCACACACCACTGATACGCTGCTGACATTAATTTCCGACCGATACCGCGTCCTGTTGCATTTGGCGTTGCCGCTAACAGCCCAATTCTAGCTGTATCTGCATCAAGGCTACGTAGGCTAACGAAACCTAAAATATCACCTGCATTATCTCTAAGGAGTAAACAGGTGTGGTCAAAGGTGCCAAGAACGGCTTTTTCTATCCATAATGCATAAAACCGACCGCTGTCCCCTTCATGATACCAAGGGGTTCTAAAGCGGCTGTTACTAAACACAGAGGCGGCGGTGTCGCGCAGAGAAACAATATCCCCTGTTTGTGCAACAACCACATTATCCGTCTCTGATAACGCTGTGTTTAGATAAGCATTTTCTGTGCCAATAGTTAACGCAAAATCAATTTCGCCTTCAACAAAACTGAACCCCATACTGGCTAGCTCATCGATTTTAGCTGTCTCGGATGCCGCAACTTTCGCTTGCACAATCTCAAACTTATCCAATTGATAAGAAAGAATAATTTGTGCATCAGTCGCGGCGAAATCCAGTTTCGCCGTTGAACGTTTGAAAAAATCAGATTCCCAATCTAGGGGATCAATATTGGCGCGGACGGACACGAAGTAAGTCCTCTAAGTATTTGCCATAACCTGTTTTATTTAGGCGAGCGGCGGCTTCTTTAACTTGGTCGTCAGACAACCAGCCATTACGCCATGCAATCTCTTCTAAACAAGCCACTTTAAAGCCTTGGCGTTTCTCAACGGTCTGAACAAATGTTCCGGCTTCAATTAAGCTGTCATGGGTTCCCGTATCTAACCAAGCGAATCCACGACCGAGCAGCTCAACGCTAAGCTCGCCGCGCTCTAAATACATTTGGTTGATGGAGGTAATTTCTAATTCACCACGTTCGGAAGGTTTTACTTGCTTAGCAAAATCAACCACTTGGTTATCATAGAAATATAAACCCGTCACTGCCCAGTTTGATTTCGGTTTTTTTGGCTTTTCTTCGATAGACAACGCTTTGAAATTGTCATCAAACTCCACCACACCAAAACGCTCAGGATCCATCACTTGATAGCCGAATACTGTCGCGCCCTTTTGACGTGCCGCGACTGACATTAATTTAGGGCTGAATGAGTGACCGAAGAAAATATTGTCTCCGAGCACTAAGCAGCAAGAGTCCCCATTAATGAACTCTTCACCAATGATAAACGCTTGAGCCAGTCCATCTGGAGAAGGCTGTTCCGCGTAGCTCAATTCGATCCCAAACTCATGACCATCGCCCAGTAAACGCTGGAACATTGGCAAATCATCTGGCGTCGAAATCACTAGAATTTCGCGGATCCCTGCCAGCATTAACACTGACAGCGGATAATAAATCATTGGCTTATCGTAGATAGGCAGCAGCTGTTTTGAGATGCCGCGAGTGATCGGGTGCAAACGCGTTCCCGAGCCACCAGCCAGAATAATACCTTTCATATTGCCTCCTAGCTGCCTAAGCCTAGACGTTCGCCGGCATAGGAGCCATCTTGCACACGACGCCACCAAGTTTCATTGTTTAAATACCACAGCACCGTTTTACGGATCCCGGATTCAAACGTCTCTTCTGGTGTCCAGCCTAATTCACGCTCAATTTTATCGGCGTCAATGGCGTAGCGCATATCGTGACCAGGACGGTCTTTCACATACGTGATTAAGTCGCGGTAATGAGCAACTCCTTGAGGTTTCTGCGGGTGCAGCTCTTCAAGTAACTCACAAATTGTTTCAACCACTTGAATATTACGGCGCTCGTTATGGCCACCAATATTGTAGGTTGAACCCGGCTGTGCTTGAGTCGCGACTAAATGCAGCGCACGCGCATGGTCTTCCACAAATAGCCAGTCGCGAATTTGTTCGCCTTTGCCATACACTGGCAGTGGCTTACCGGAAATCGCATTCAAAATAATCAATGGGATCAGCTTCTCAGGGAAGTGATAAGGACCATAGTTATTTGAGCAATTGGTGATCATGGTCGGTAAACCATACGTTCTCTGCCACGCACGCACTAAGTGGTCGCTAGACGCTTTTGAGGCTGAATATGGGCTGCTTGGTGCATACGGTGTAGTTTCCGTAAAGAAGCCATCTGGACCTTCCAAGTCGCCATACACTTCATCAGTTGAAATGTGATGGAAACGGAAAGCCGCTTTTTTACTATCTTCAAGTGCAGACCAGTAATGACGCGCCGCTTCTAACAAGGTGTAAGTACCCACGATGTTAGTTTCGATAAATGCCGCAGGGCCATCAATCGAACGGTCTACGTGGCTTTCTGCCGCTAAATGCATCACGACATCAGGTTTGTGTTCAGCAAACACTTTATCCAATGCAGCACGGTCACAAATGTTCACTTGTTCAAAAGCATAGCGCTCGCTATTGGCGACTTCCGCTAATGACTCTAAATTGCCCGCGTAGGTTAAACAGTCAACCACAATCGCGTGGTCTTTTGTGTTTTCAATCACATGACGAACAACAGCTGAGCCGATAAAGCCGGCTCCACCTGTAATTAAAATACGTTTCAACGCCATACTCCTTTTGTATCCACAACCCATTTTTGTGGGATAGCAGAACCTTGGATACCTTTAAACAGGTTATGGTCGACTAACATCAGGATCACATCCGCTTCGCTCACGGCAGTTTCAATAGAAACCAGTTCAGCAATACCTTTCAGTGCCGTTGGTAATTCGTGAATATGCGGTTCCACCGCAAATGTTTTACCTGGGTTCCAGTTCGCAACCATCTTGGTGATGTGCATTGCTGGGCTTTCGCGCAGGTCATCGATGTTTGGTTTGAACGATAAACCGAAACATGCGATTTTGATTTCATTCGCTTTTTTGCCAGTTTCCACTAAGCAATCGGCCACCGCCGCTTTTACTTGATCAACAACCCAAATTGGCTTGCCATCGTTAACTAAACGCGCAGTGTGGATTAAACGAGATTGTTTTGGGCTTTGAGCCACGATAAACCACGGGTCGACCGCGATACAGTGACCACCAACGCCTGGGCCCGGCTGAAGAATGTTCACGCGAGGGTGACGGTTTGCAAGGCTAATCAGTTCCCAAACATTGATATCTTGGTCTGCACAAATCAGCGATAACTCGTTAGCAAATGCGATGTTAACGTCACGGAAGCTGTTTTCCGTTAACTTACACATTTCAGCCGTTCTTGAGTTAGTGATTACACACTCACCTTCTAAGAAGATATTGTACAATTCGCTAGCACGCAGTGAAGATTTCGGTGTCATCCCGCCAACAACACGGTCATTTTTGATCAGTTCAACCATCACTTGACCCGGTAGTACGCGCTCAGGGCAGTATGCCACATCGATATCTGCTTCTTCACCAGCTTGGTGAGGGAAGGTCAAATCAGGGCGAGCGGCGGCTAACCACTGCGCCATTTGCTCAGTCGTACCCACTGGAGACGTAGATTCAAGGATCACTAAGTCGCCTTTTTTCAGGACTGGTGCGATAGATTCAGCCGCTGCTTTCACGTACACCAAATCAGGCTCGTGTTCACCTTTGAATGGTGTAGGAACAGCAATCAGGAATGCGTCTGCGGGTTGTGGCTTGGTGAAGGCTTTTAAGTGACCTTCTTCAACCGCTTTTTTCACCACAACATCCAGCTCAGGTTCCACAATATGGATTTTACCTTGATTGATAGTGTCAACAGCATGCTGGTTGACATCTACGCCGACAACCTGCTTCTTACGAGATGCGAAGGCTGCCGCTGTTGGTAAACCGATATAACCGAGGCCGATAACAGAAATAGTTTCAAAACTCATAATTTCACCTGATTGCTTTTTAATGCTGCAAGAATACGCTGACAAGCATGACCATCACCATACGGGTTATGTGCGCGGCTCATTTCGTGATATTCCGCTTCATCTGTCAGTAACCGATTAACTTCATTTACAATGGTTTGTGTATCTGTTCCCACTAAACGAACTGTCCCTGCATCAACCGCTTCAGGGCGTTCGGTGGTATCTCTCATAACTAAAACAGGCTTGCCTAAAGATGGCGCTTCTTCTTGAATACCACCGGAATCCGTTAAAATCAGATACGCATGGTTCATCAAATAGACGAACGGCAGATATTCTTGAGGACTAATTAAGATAATATTATCAATACCATGCAGAATTCGTTTTACTGGCTCGCTCACATTTGGGTTCAAGTGAACTGGGTAAACCACTTGAACATCAGGGTGCGCTTGAGCGATATCCGCTAATGCATGACAAATACGCTCGAAACCGCCACCAAAACTTTCACGGCGGTGGCCAGTCACAAGCAACATTTTTTTATTTGGATCGATAAATGGGTAATTTCCGGCTAATTCAGCCATCATATTTTGGTTACCCATGACCTTCTCTTTAACCCACAACAGCGCATCAATGACTGTATTGCCAGTCACAGAAATATGGCTATCGGGAATAGATTCATTGAGTAAGTTTTGGCGCGAGTTTTCTGTCGGCGCGAAATGGTACTGAGCAAGGTGCCCCGCAATTTTACGGTTACCTTCTTCTGGCCATGGCGAGTAGAGGTTTCCTGTGCGCAGTCCAGCTTCAACATGCCCAACTGGGATGCGATGGTAGAATGCCGCAAGACTGGTTGCCATTGTTGTGGCGGTATCGCCGTGCACAAGGACAACATCCGGTTGGAAATCCGCAAATACTGCCTTTAATCCTTCCAAAATACGGCAAGTAATATCGGTTAAATCCTGACCTGGCTTCATAATGTTGAGATCATAATCGGGCGTGATCTCAAATAAGTTCAGTACTTGATCTAGCATTTCACGGTGCTGAGCGGTGACACACACTTTCGCTTCAAAGTCTGCATCATCAGCAAGAGCATGAACCAATGGAGCCATTTTAATGGCTTCAGGCCGTGTGCCGAATACAGTCAATACTTTCACAGTGACTCTCTTATGTTTTCTTCGCAGTTTACTGCTTTCTTTAGTTTTAATGATGCTATTTCGCCACCGACCTTGCCGCCGGTGGCGAATATGACATTACGATGGGCGACGGCGAGACAGTACCACTCCGGCACCTACTAACATACCAATTGCACCCCACAGAACAGCAATAAATGCTCTGCGCGGACTATCGCGTTTGATTGGATCTTCAGGCGTTCGCAGATAACGATACGCATGGAAATTATCTTGAAGAACAGGTTCAACATTCAGCGTCGATAACATCGCCACATTCTGATCATAATCTGTATCAAAATCTGGACCTGTTGCTTTTAACGTCTCAATTTGAGCTTGCAGTAATGGAACACCTAACATGAACATTTTTGAGTCAGGAATTTCATCCACTGGCGCAGTCGTTTGATTACGTGAAATACCTTGCTTTTCCGCCACTTTAAGAGCTTGTTCAAGGCTATTTAGACGACGGTCATACGCTGCCGTTGCTACCATCGCTTCACGTTTAACTAACGCTTTCATTGATTGGGTTTTGGTTGCCCACGTCCCTTTCAATTCATCATTCAAATTTGTCGTTGCACGCTGATTAGCAAACTCAATATATTCACGTAACAGTTGATTGCTGTCTGTTGCTGTTTCAGCTACTAACTTCACGCTATCTGTTGGGTTTTTGAGTGCATCAGCTGGCGTATATTCGATATTGTTGATCAGCTCATCTAACAATGCCGCATCCGCTTTCGGGTCATTTTCCAAGCGTTGCTTATAATACTCAGTACCTAACCAAAATTGGCGGCGAGTATCGTAAGAACCTAATTGTTTGGTAAATTCTTCATAAGCTTCTTTGGCAATCGTTGGTAGTTGCCCTTCTTGCCCCACCGCATTAATACGAGAATCAAGGTTGCGCAGAAATTGTTGCTGAGAATAATAACTTCCCAGATTGTTCACAGTCGGTAAATCCGTGATAGCCGTTGTGCTCCACTTCGGCTGCATAAAATAGGATGCTCCCAGTGCAATCGCAGCAAAAATCACTGCACATGCGACGATCCAAATTTTACCCTGCCATAGTGAACGGCATAAATCACGAATATCTAACTCCGCTTCAAGCGAGGTTTGATGTTGATTAGGTTGCGTTTCTGAGTTATTCACTGCACAGAACCTCTATAGTTCGTTTGTCGTTACCGGACCGCACTCTTACGCGCACGACGTCTAATTCGCTTGATAAAACGGGCGACTTTCCATGCTCGCTTGATGCAGTAACCATACATCATAAATACAAGCAAAAATAATGCCAACATTACCCATTCAGGAACGAATGAAAGGCGCTCGCCAATAATACCAATACACGCAAGAATTGCCGCAGCCAATGTGATGATTACAAATGCCCCTTTCGGGGTAAAACCTGAGCGCATAATCAAGTGATGAATATGCTGACGATCCGGTGAGAATGGACTCATACCTTTACGAATACGGCGGTACATAATTGCCACCATATCCATAAGCGGAATAGCAATAATCCATAATGCAGTCACAGGGTTTATTGGATGAAAGTCTTCTTGTGTTGATGCTACCAAGATCCAAATAATGGTAAAACCAATCAATGTACTTCCCGCATCCCCCATGAACACTTTAAAGCGACGCCCTAAAACACCCATATTCATGAGAATATAAGGAAGGATAGCCGCTATAAATGCAAAACACCAAAACGCTAACGCATAGTTACCATTTTGATACAGTAAGAAACCAAGGGCTCCAAAGGAAACCGAGGACAATCCGCCTAATAAGCCATCGATGCCATCGACCATGTTAAAGGCATTGATCGCAGCCCAAACGGCAAATAAGGTGACGATATAACCAAATGGTCCAAGTACCAGTTCCCAAGGACCAAATGCATGGCCTAGAGACTCTAATGACAACCCACCTGCTGTCATCATGACGACAGCGACGATAGCTTGAACCCCAGCGCGTAATTTCACGCTGATATCAAACCTATCATCCAGAGCACCAACGAATACTAAGAGCCCCGCACAAGCAATATATAGCCATTTATGGGGAATGTATTCTTCCGTGATCATAAACGCGAAGCAAACGCCAAAGAAAACAGAGATCCCTCCAACGAGAGGAACCAATCCTACGTGTTTCTTCCTGAAATTCGGTTTATCAACCAAGCCAATTTTTGGCGCCACAATACGCGCGACAAAAATAAAGACAAAGGTAAACAAAAAAACATAGAAGAGATTACTCATAAAGTGTGTGCTATCCACTGTTCTACTCTCTTATATTTCTATCTAACTTTTAAACACTAAAAATCTGGGTTGTTATGATAAATAATCGCCATCACGTAATTACAGCTAACTCAATGATAGTTACTACAGAGCATCTGGACAAAAAATACCCCGTTAAACTGAGCCTTCCCTATTCTTATCTATGCATAAAACATGTATGCACAAAACATGCCATAAAAAACAATCTCAGATTCGTTAGCCGCCATTGACGATTATTTTCACCTAAAAGAGTCAATATCAGTCATTGGATAAATCTAAGTATAAAAATTAATATAAAAAATACCATCTTATAGAGAATAAGCTAGCATCCGTTGATTATTTCATTTTGCTCATCAAGAAAGTAATTCATGCTTATGTTGATAAATAATAAAGACTATTATTTTGTGAATGTTCACTGATAAAAAAATAGGCGCCCTAATTAGAGCGCCTATTTCTATACTCATAATCCTAACGAGACTATGCTCTTTTCATAAAATCAAAGAACTCTTCGTTAGTCTTAGTCATTGCTAATTTGCTGATGAGGAATTCCATTGCATCGATTTCGCCCATTGGGTGAATAATCTTACGCAGGATCCACATTTTTTGCAGCTCATCTTGGGAGGTGAGCAGCTCTTCTTTACGTGTACCAGAGCGGTTGTAATCAATCGCAGGGAAAACACGTTTTTCAGCAATTTTACGGGACAGGTGTAATTCCATGTTACCTGTTCCTTTAAATTCTTCGTAAATCACTTCATCCATTTTGGAACCGGTATCAACTAACGCGGTCGCGATGATAGTCAAGCTACCACCTTCTTCAACGTTACGAGCAGCACCGAAGAAACGTTTTGGACGATGTAATGCGTTTGCGTCCACACCACCGGTCAATACTTTACCTGATGAAGGAACGACGGTGTTGTATGCACGAGCAAGACGAGTAATAGAATCCAGTAAAATGATAACGTCTTTTTTATGCTCAACCAGACGTTTCGCTTTC
This sequence comes from Providencia zhijiangensis, assembly GCF_030315915.2. Classification (NCBI taxonomy): domain Bacteria; kingdom Pseudomonadati; phylum Pseudomonadota; class Gammaproteobacteria; order Enterobacterales; family Morganellaceae; genus Providencia; species Providencia zhijiangensis. The sequence continues at coordinate 3,578,924 of NZ_CP135990.1, forward strand.
TCGATAACCATTTCAGCAACTTGGACGTGACGTGCAGCTGGCTCATCAAACGTTGAAGCGATAACTTCACCTTTCACTAAGCGTTGCATCTCAGTAACTTCTTCTGGACGCTCATCAATCAGCAGAACCATCAATACGCAGTCAGGGTAGTTATGGGCAATGTTAGCCGCAATATTTTGCAGTAACATGGTTTTACCCGCTTTCGGTGGTGCAACGATCAAACCACGCTGTCCACGACCGATAGGTGCGGCTAAATCCAATACACGCGCCGTTAAATCTTCAGTAGAACCGTTACCACGCTCCATGCGCAGACGATTATTGGCATGTAATGGGGTTAAGTTTTCAAAAAGGATTTTGCTGCGGGCATTTTCAGGTTTGTCAAAGTTAACTTCGTTAACTTTCAAGAGTGCAAAATAGCGTTCACCTTCTTTCGGGGGACGAATTTTTCCTGAAATGGTGTCGCCGGTGCGTAGGTTAAAGCGGCGAATTTGGCTAGGGGAAACATAGATATCATCAGGGCCTGCGAGGTAAGAACTGTCTGCTGAACGGAGGAAACCAAATCCATCCTGCAATATTTCCAGTACGCCATCGCCGAAAATATCTTCTCCACTTTTAGCATGCTGCTTCAAAATTGAGAAAATAATATCCTGCTTTCTCATACGGGCTAAGTTCTCTAGCCCCATGTTTTCGCCTAACGTAATCAGTTCTGATACAGGCGTATTTTTTAATTCGGTAAGATTCATAATGGTGGGTTCTTTAACTCGGGGTATTTCTCGAACTATGAACGTAAATTGGAGGCAACTTTTATAGTGAACCTATTTAGTATAGTGAACCTATGAAGCGCCAGTTTAACTTTATAGTGCCCTGTTGATAGATATGGACTCATAACCAACAACAATGCATTAAAATTTGTGCTAGCTACAACTAATATTGCTGTGAAGGTGTTGTGACTAACGAAAGCGTTGTAATCATCAAGATGACATGCCGCATATTATTAGAAACGTAATCAATATTAGCAATAGTTTTTTATACATTTTAGGACAACATCTTATCCCTAATACAGCCCATTTATTTACTCAAGACTCAAGTCACAGTGATACAACCATGAATTATCAACTTTAGATTAATAGTCAGTAACTAAAATTGGCATTGAACAGAACTGCAAGCTAGATGTTTCAGAAAAGAGCAAAGGAAAACAAGGTAATTCTTATGGGTACTCTATGAGGAATGCGGATAACTTATCATGCTTAAATGGGGACGTCTAGCGACTCTCTATATAAAATAAATGCGCCGCTAAACGTTTTGGCTTATATAAAGCTATAACTTACAGATTTTCGTCTAGAAATTCTTTCAGTTGAGTTTTAGATAAAGCACCAACTTTAGTTGCAGCTACACTGCCGTTTTTGAATAATAACAGTGTAGGGATACCGCGAATACCAAATTTTGGGGCAGTCGCTGGATTATCATCAATATTCAGTTTTGCGATAGTCACTTTGCCTGTATATTCTTCAGCAACTTCATCAAGGATTGGCGCGATCATTTTACAAGGTCCACACCATGCAGCCCAGAAGTCGACTAAAACAGGTGAACTTGCATTTAGAACGTCTGACTCAAAACTTGCATCAGTAATATGTTTAATTTTGTCGCTCATGTTGTACTCCAAAGGATCATTTTTACAGACATAGTGTAACATTAATTGGCAGCAGTATGCTTTATTTCAAAAGATACACTTTCGTAAACCAACCGATAACTGATATTCTAACATACTATGAGTAAAGCACACTTGACAGAAAAGAAGTTTTCCGACTTCGCATTGCACCCAAAAGTCATTGAAGCACTTAATAAAAAAGGCTTCAACTTTTGCACGCCTATTCAGGCGTCTACCCTGCCTTATACTGTCGAAGGCAAAGATGTTGCGGGGCAAGCACAAACAGGTACAGGTAAAACGTTAGCATTCCTAACGTCTACATTTCATTTTCTCTTAACTCACCCGGCAATCGAGGGGAAAAAAACCAATCAGCCACGTGCGCTGATCATGGCTCCTACTCGTGAATTAGCCGTACAGATTTACTCAGATGCTAAAGAGCTGGCTGAGTACACTGGTTTGAAAATGGGTCTAGCCTATGGTGGTGATGGCTATGACGAGCAGTTACGCGTATTACAAAACGGCGTTGATATCCTTATTGGAACAACCGGTCGTCTTATTGATTATGCAAAACAAGGTCACGTTGATTTAGCGGCTATCCAAGTTGTTGTTTTGGATGAAGCTGACCGTATGTACGACCTCGGTTTTATTAAAGATATTCGTTGGTTATTCCGCCGTATGCCTGGCGCAACAGACCGACTCAACTTACTGTTCTCAGCAACACTCTCTTACCGCGTTAGAGAATTAGCGTTTGAACAAATGAACAGCCCGGAATATGTGGAAGTTGAACCACTACAAAAAACCGGTCACCGTATTAAAGAAGAGCTATTTTATCCATCCAACGAAGAAAAAATGCGCCTACTGCAAACGCTACTCGAAGAAGAGTGGCCAGAGCGCTGCATTATTTTCGCCAATACGAAGCATCGTTGTGATGATATCTGGGCTCACCTTGCTGCCGATGGCCACCGTGTCGGGTTATTAACTGGCGATGTCGCACAGAAAAAACGTCTGCGCATTTTAGAACAGTTCACCCAAGGTCAAATTGATATCTTGGTTGCGACTGACGTTGCTGCTCGTGGATTACATATTCCATCAGTAACTCATGTATTTAACTATGATTTACCTGACGATTGCGAAGACTATGTGCACCGTATTGGACGTACAGGTCGTGCAGGTGAAAGCGGAAATTCTATCAGCTTAGCATGTGAAGAATACGCACTAAACTTACCTGCAATCGAAGAGTATATTCAGCACTCCATCCCTGTCAGTAAATATAACAGTGATGCACTGCTGAGCGACCTGCCGGCACCAAAACGCCGTCACCGTCCGCGCCCTAGTGGTCCACGCCGCAATTCTAATGCGCCGCGTCGCCATAATGGCCCACGTAATAACCATAAACGTGCAGGCTGAGTAAATACCCTATGCTGAAATCTTCTTCTCTGTATGCCGCTATCGATTTGGGTTCCAACAGCTTTCATATGCTGGTTGTTCGCGAAACTGCAGGTAGCATTCAGATTATTTCTCGGGTTAAACGGAAAGTTCGTCTGGCAGCGGGTTTAGATAAAGATAATATTTTATCTGAGCAAGCCATGGAACGAGGCTGGCAATGCCTGCGTCTCTTCTCAGAACATCTGCAAGATATTCCTAACTCGCAAATTCGAGTTGTGGCAACCGCGACATTACGCCTTGCCAAAAATGCCGATGCCTTTATTGAGAAAGCCAGCCAAATCCTCGGAAATCCCGTAAAAATAATCCAAGGAGAAGAAGAAGCTCGCTTGATTTATCAAGGCGTCGCCCATACAACTGGCGGGCCAGAGCAACGCTTAGTGGTCGATATCGGGGGCGGCAGCACCGAACTTGTCACCGGTACAGGCGCTAAAGCTCAGCTACTTTATAGCCTAGAAATGGGCTGTGTGACTTGGCTTGAACGCTACTTTAGCGACAGAACGCTAACAGAAGAAAACTTCGCTCAAGCCGAAGCGGCAGCTCAACACGTTATTGCGCCTATCGCAGATACCCTTAAAAACCATGGGTGGAAAATTTGTGTCGGTGCATCGGGTACTGTACAAGCGATTCAGGAAATCATGATTGCTCAAGGGATGGATGAACTCATCACTCTGAGTAAATTACAGCAACTGAAACATAAAGCTATCCTGTGCCATAAATTAGAAGAGCTTGAAATCGAGGGCCTCACGTTTGAACGTGCCCTCGTTTTCCCAAGTGGCTTATCGATCCTGATCGCAATTTTCAAAGCTCTGAATATCGAAAATATGACATTAGCCGGCGGCGCTCTTCGCGAAGGCTTAGTGTATGGCATGCTTGAACTGCCTATTGAGCAAGATATTCGCGCACGCACGCTACGCAATATTCAGCGTCGCTTCCTTGTGGATATTGAACAGGCTAGCCGCGTGCGCCAGCTTGCTGAACATTTCTACCTGCAAGTTGCCAAAGAGTGGGAATTAGATAGCCGTTGCCGTGATTTATTATCCAGCGCTTGTGCATTACATGAGATTGGGCTGAGTGTTGATTTTCGCAAAGGCCCAGAGCACGCAAGTTATTTAATCACTCACCTTGATTTACCAGGCTTCACGCCAGCGCAAAAACGCTTTCTCGCGGTTCTTCTCAAGAACCAGCAAGGTCAAATCGACCTCGCTTCGCAGAGCCAACAAAATGCATTACCTATTCAGCAAACTTACGCATTATGCCGTTTATTGCGCCTAGCCATTATTTTTGCCAGCCGTAGACGTGACGATACATTACCAGCATTGCGCCTTAACGCTAATGGGCAAGATTTAACCATCGCACTGCCATACCGCTGGCTTGAGGAACACCCTTTACGAGCTGAAAATTTACAGCAAGAAGTTCAGTGGCAAGGGTATGTGAATTGGCAACTGGCCTTAGAAGAGCGTAATAGCTCCAATTGATATCGCTCTAAATTGATCATGATAGGTTCCCACCTCGTCGTGGGAACTCTCTCTTAAACTCTTTTGCTACTGATCAGTTTTCTTATTTAACCCCAAGCGTGCCTTGATATCCGCTAAAGCGGACTGCCCTTTTTGCATTCGCTCTTCAGCGGTAACCACTTTTCGTTGTTGTTCCCACACCAAATCATCTTGCGGTAATTCCATCAAAAAGCGGCTCAGTTCAGGGCGGATCAGTTCGCCGTATTGGCGACGCTCACGGCTATGAGTAAAGAATAACTCTCGCTGCGCTCGCGTAATTCCCACGTAAGCCAGTCGACGCTCTTCATCAATATTATTTTCATCAATACTACTTTGATGAGGCAATAATCCCTCTTCCATTCCAACTAAGAAAACATAAGGAAATTCAAGACCTTTAGATGCGTGCAATGTCATCAACTGAACCTGATCTGAATCTTCATCATCTTCCCCACGTTCCATCATATCGCGCAGCGTAAAGCGAGTGACAACCTGATTGAGCGTCATTGGATCATTTAGCTCATCCCCTTCAATCATTTCGCTCATCCATGTAAACAATTGATTGACGTTTTTCATTCGCATTTCGGCGGCTTTGGTACTGGCCGAGGTTTCATACAACCAACTCTCATAGTCCATTTCCCGTAAAAGATCCCGTACCGCTATCAATGGTTCACGCTCCGAAATCCGGACTATCCCTTCCATCCAATGAGTGAAACGCTGCAACGCTTCCAAGCCTTTCCCTGTTAAAGTTTGTTCCAGACCTAAATCAAAGCTGGCGTGATATAAGCTTTTGCCTCGCTGATTCGCCCATTCTCCCAATTTTTGGATAGTTTTAGGGCCAATTTCTCGGCGCGGCGTATTCACAATACGTAAAAAAGCACTGTCATCTTCAGGGTTAGTCAGCACCCGCAAATAAGCTAAAAGATCTTTAATTTCAGGACGTGAGAAAAAGGATGTCCCTCCCGAAATTCGGTAAGGAATACGGTTTTGCATCAGCATTTTTTCAAAAATACGAGACTGATGATTGCCTCGATACAAGATCGCATAATCTTTATATTGGGTTTTATTAATAAAGTGGTGAGCAATTAATTCACCAATCACACGTTCCGCTTCATGGTCTTCATTATTTGCAGTCAGCACCTTTAATGGCGCCCCATAACCCAACTCAGAAAATAATTTTTTCTCGAAGACATGGGGGTTATTGGCAATCAAAATGTTGGCCGCTTTCAAAATACGGCCCGATGAGCGGTAATTTTGCTCCAGCTTAATCACATTCAGTTTTGGAAAATCTTGGCTGAGTAACACTAAGTTTTGAGGCCTCGCACCACGCCAAGAATAAATAGACTGGTCATCATCACCAACGACGGTAAAGCGGGCACGGCTGCCCACGAGTAATTTCACTAGCTGATACTGACTGGTGTTCGTATCTTGGTATTCATCCACCAGCAAATAACGAATTTTTTGCTGCCAACGCTCACGGACTTCTTCATTATGATAAAGCAGCAATGTTGGTTTGCTGATTAAGTCATCAAAATCCAAGACATTACAACTTTTTAAATGCAGCTCATAGCGGCGATAGCACTCAGCAAAATGGTGCTCTTTTTCCGTTCTCGCTTGCCCAACCACTTGCTGCGGAGAGATCAGATCGTTTTTCCAATTTGAGATCGCCGAGATCAGCTGTTGAAGAAGATCTTTATCTTCCTCAAGCAGATCAAATGTGAGTTCTTTGAGTAACGCCATTTGGTCTTGGTCATCAAACAAAGAAAAATTAGCTTTGATCCCTAACGCTTTATATTCGCGTTTGATAATTTCCAGTCCCAAAGTATGGAATGTGGAAATGATTAGCCCTCGGGCTTCTTTTTTACCTAATGTTTGTCCCACACGCTCTTTCATTTCGCGCGCGGCTTTATTGGTAAATGTTACCGCCGCAATTTGCCGAGGCTGATAACCACAATGGCGGATCAGATGCGCAATTTTATTGGTAATAACCCGTGTTTTACCTGAGCCTGCCCCTGCCAAAACAAGGCACGGACCATCTACATATTCAACTGCCTGTTGCTGGCTAGGATTTAATCGCATGGTTTCTCTGCATCACTTAGTTATTCAAAAAGGAATTCGCTACAGATTGTAGCAGAAACCCACCCAACTCTTGAGCAACGATCCTGCCTATTTATAAAAAACAAAAAACCACATCATTCAGCAGAGCGATGTGGTTTTGTTTGCTTTCTGTTTTCTGTTTTTTTTGACAGCCATACATTTTTCTAAACTATTCGCGTTAGAGGAAGGCGGCAAAGGAGGTTATCCCAAGGAGCATACATTAGTATGTGACTTGGGTAACCGAGCGCAGCCAACGCGCCTATCACGCGAAGAGTGACGAAAAATTAGGTTATCTCAAGGAGCATACATTGAGTATGTGACTTGGGTAACCGAACGCAGCCAACGCGCCTATCACGCGAAGAGTGACGAAAAATCAACTTCCAACTGAAATTTTCTTCATATCCGTCATATACCCCCGTAAAACCTTACCGATCTTCTCGATAGGATGATTACGGATAGCTTCGTTGATATCACGTAATTGCGCGTTATCGGTACCATTATCTGCAACTGGTTTCGCTAAATCACCCGCTTGTAACTTGGTCATAAACTCTTTCAGCATTGGAACCGCTGCGAATGAGAACAGGTAGTTACCGTACTCCGCAGTATCCGAGATAACCACGTTCATTTCATATAAACGCTTACGTGCAATTGTGTTAGCAATCAATGGCAGCTCATGCAGTGATTCATAATATGCTGACTCTTCTAAGATACCCGCTTCCAACATAGTATCGAATGCTAACTCAACACCCGCTTTAACCATCGCAACTAACAGAACGCCGTGGTCAAAATATTCTTGCTCTGCAATTTTGCCTGCAAATTCTGGGTAGTTTTCAAAAGATGATTTGCCGGTCTCTTCGCGCCATGTCAGTAAGTTTTTATCATTATTCGCCCAATCCGCCATCATTGTTGATGAAAACTCACCAGAAATAATGTCATCCATATGTTTTTGGAACAGTGGCGCTAAAATGGTTTTCAGCTGCTCTGATAAAGCATAAGCACGGATTTTCGCTGGGTTAGACAAACGATCCATCATCAGGGTGATGCCGCCCTGTTTCAGTGCTTCAGTGATTGTTTCCCAACCAAACTGAATTAATTTCCCTGCATAGCCTGGCTCTACGCCATCGGCAACCATTTTGTCATAGCTCAGTAACGCACCTGCCTGCAACATACCGCACAGAATTGTTTGCTCACCCATTAAGTCAGACTTAACTTCAGCAACGAAAGAGGACTCCAGAACGCCCGCACGATGGCCACCCGTTGCTGCTGCCCATGCTTTCGCAATCGCCATACCCTCACCTTTCGGATCATTTTCAGGGTGAACCGCGATCAACGTTGGAACACCGAAGCCACGCTTATACTCTTCACGAACTTCGGTACCCGGACATTTTGGAGCAACCATCACAACCGTGATGTCTTTACGAATTTCTTCACCAACCTCAACGATGTTGAAACCGTGAGAATAACCTAACGCAGCACCTTGTTTCATCATTGGCTGAACCGCACGAACAACGGTAGAGTGTTGTTTGTCTGGCGTTAAGTTAACAACTAAATCTGCTTCAGGGATCAGTTCTTCATAAGTCCCAACTTTGAAGCCATTTTCTGTCGCTTTACGCCATGATGCACGTTTTTCTGCGATCGCTTCTGGACGCAAAGCATAAGCGATATCTAAACCAGAGTCGCGCATGTTCAAACCTTGGTTCAGTCCTTGAGCACCACAACCGACGATGACGATTTTTTTACCTTTCAGATAGCCTGCTTCATCCGCAAATTCTTCGCGTTTCATGAAACGACACTTGCCTAATTGCGCTAACTGCTCACGTAAATTCAATGTATTAAAATAATTCGCCATGGTCTTACTCCATTATTCGGTCAGTGTTCTGTTGTGTTCGTATTATCAGGCAATTTCGTTACCTGTTGCTCATTATTGAGCAGTTATGGATTTACTATATGCGATGATGAGCATTGCTTAAATTGATATATTAACAATATAATGTTGCAATATTTGCAACATCAATCAAGGTATCATCAGAGGGCAAAATGGATATTCGTGATCTACAACTGTTTTTGCACTTAGCTGAAAGTTGCCACTTTGGTCGCACATCAAAAGCCATGCATGTCAGTCCATCCACACTATCAAGACAAATTCAGCGTTTGGAAGATCAACTGGGTCATCCACTATTCATTCGTGATAACCGCTCGGTGAAACTGACCCAAGCGGGTGAGCATCTCAAACAGTTTGCCCAACAAACATTGTTACAATATCAGCAGCTAAAGCATGCGCTTAATCAGCAAAGCCCATCACTAAGTGGCGAATTACGCCTATTCTGCTCGGTCACTGCGGCATATAGTCATTTACCTCAAGTGCTTGATAAATTTCGTGCTTTGCATCCGCTCGTTGAAATAAAACTCACCACGGGCGATGCCGCAGATGCCGTTGAAAAAGTCGAAACCAAAGAGGCGGATTTAGGCATCGCAGGTAAACCTGAAAAATTGCCAGATAACGTGCGATTCGCCAAAATTGGGGAAATCCCCCTCGTACTTATTGCCCCATCACTACCTTGCGCAGTACGGAGTATGGTGACTGAAGAGGAGCCGGATTGGTCTACGGTACCGTTCATTCTTCCTGAACATGGCCCTTCTCGTAAACGTATTGAATTATGGTTTAAGCGTCATCGAATCCATAACCCGGTAATTTATGCGACGGTTTCGGGTCATGAAGCCATTGTGTCTATGGTGGCATTGGGCTGTGGTATTGCATTAATACCAAGTGTCGTCGTTGATAATAGCCCCGAGCCTGTCCGTAGCCGTGTATCTCAACTCGATAATATTTCGATGGTAGAACCATTTGAACTTGGCGTTTGCCTGCTCAGCAAACGCCTAAGTGAACCATTAATTAAAGCATTCTGGGAATTGCTCCCAGAACACTCAATCTAATGTTCTTTTGCTATCTTGCGGCGCTAGAAAGAAACGGAATGACGGATTTCCCGTTTCATCATGATATTCATATCCTAGTGCATCAAGGTGGCGATCAAAGCGTACTTCTGGACCAGAAAGCTCAAAGGCCGCCAGCACTCTCCCATAGTCTGTTCCGTGACTACGATAATGAAATAGCGTGATATTCCAGTGAGTTCCCAGTGTTTCTAGGAACTTCAATAATGCCCCTGGAGATTCAGGAAACTCAAAGCTATACAATTTTTCATCTAATGGCTTCGATGGTCGCCCACCTATCATATAGCGCACATGCAGCTTCGCCATTTCATCATCCGATAAATCAGCCACTTCATAACCATTATTTTGCAGCCCTTGAATGATGTCATGCCGCTCTTGCTCACCACCATTTAAGCGAACACCCACAAAAATGCAGGCTCGCTCTGGATCAACATCTGTATAACGATAATTAAACTCAGTGATTGAGCGGTTACCAAGCAATTGGCAGAATCGCAAAAAACTGCCTTTCTGTTCAGGAATAGTCACTGCAAGAATCGCTTCTCGTTGTTCACCTAATTCACAACGCTCGGATACATAACGTAAACCATGGAAGTTCATGTTGGCGCCTGACAGAATATGCGCCAGCCTTTCACCTTTAATGTTATGTTGCTGAACATATTTTTTCAGTCCCGCCAGCGCTAATGCCCCCGACGGTTCTGCAATCGCTCTCACATCTTCAAAAATATCCTTCAGTGCCGCACAAATGGCATCACTATCTACGGTGATCACATCATCGACATACTGCTGGCATAGTCGAAAGGTTTCGTCGCCAATACGTTTCACGGCAACGCCTTCCGCAAATAAACCAACACGAGGGAGATCAACGGGATGACCAGCTTCTAATGCCGCTTTTAAGCAAGCAGCATCTTCAGCTTCTACACCGATAATCTTAATTTCAGGCATCAACTGCTTGATTAATACAGCGACGCCGGCAATCAATCCACCGCCCCCAACAGGCACAAAAATACGGTCGAGGTGAGCATCCTGCTGAAGGAGTTCTAGTGCAATAGTTGCTTGACCTGCTATCACAGATGGATGATCAAACGGCGGTACAAAGGTATATCCTTCGCGTTTTGCCATCTCAATTGCGTGAGCTTTAGCTTCATCAAAATTTGCGCCGTATAAAATGGCCTCTCCACCAAAGCTGCGAACAGCATCCACTTTGATATCTGCGGTTGCTACTGGCATAACAATTTTGGCTTTAATACCAACACGATTAGCCGACAACGCTACGCCCTGTGCATGATTTCCCGCTGATGCAGTGACAACACCTTTAGCTTTTTGCTCTTCGGTCAAGCCCGCAATCATGGCGTAAGCACCACGTAACTTAAAACTATGAACTGGCTGTCTATCTTCGCGTTTGACTAAAATGGTGTTTCCCATACGCGAAGAGAGTTTGCTCATTTCCTGAAGCGGTGTCACTTGCGCCGCTTCATAAACTGGCGCACTGAGCGCCGCCTTCAGATAGTCGGCACCTGTCGGTGCCGCTGGTAATGGTTTTGCGGCTGCCACAATTAGCCTCCTAATTTAGACTTATCGCGTACAGCGCCTTTATCCGCACTCGTCGCCAAAGAAGCATAAGCGCGTAAAGCGAAAGAAACCTCACGTTGACGGTTACGCGGAGTATAGGCTTTATCTCCACGCGCTAATTCCGCTTCACGACGTTTTGCCAGCTCACTGTCGTTAACATCTAGGGACATGGTACGTTTTGGAATATTGATATCGATAATATCCCCATCTTGTACCAGAGCCAGTAATCCACCGCTTGCCGCTTCAGGAGAGATATGGCCGATTGATAAACCTGAACTTCCACCGGAGAAACGCCCATCGGTGATCAGTGCACAATCTTTGCCTAATCCCATCGATTTCAGATAGGAAGTTGGGTACAACATTTCTTGCATACCCGGTCCGCCTTTAGGGCCTTCATAGCGGATGACGACAACATCACCAGCGACAACTTTTCCACCTAAAATTGCCTCTACCGCATCATCTTGGCTTTCAAACACTTTCGCAGGCCCACGGAAAGTTAAGCTACCTTCATCAACCCCTGCTGTTTTCACGATACAACCATCTTCAGCGATATTTCCTGCAAGTACCGCCAAACCACCATCCAAGCTATAAGCATGTTCGAGGTTACGGATACAACCATTTTCACGGTCAGTATCCAGTGATGGCCAACGGCAATTCTGAGAAAATGCTTGGGTGGTACGAATACCCGCAGGTCCCGCTGAGAACATAGACCTTACAGACTCATCATTCGTCAACATAACATCGTACTGAGCCAATGTTTCTGGTAATGAAAGACCTAAAATATTCTTCACATCTTCCTGCAATAAACCTGCACGACTCAGCTCCCCAAGAATACCAATCACACCACCAGCACGGTGTACATCTTCCATATGATATTTTTGGGTGCTAGGTGCAACTTTACATAAATGAGGGACTTGGCGAGATAAGCGGTCGATATCATCCATGGTGAAATCCACTTCCGCTTCTTGCGCAGCCGCCAGCAAATGCAGAACGGTATTTGTGGAGCCACCCATCGCGATATCTAATGTCATCGCATTTTCAAACGCGGCTTTTGTTGCGATATTACGCGGTAATGCGCTCTCATCATTCTGCTCATAATAACGTTTAGTCAGCTCAACAATTCGCTTACCTGCATTGATAAATAACGTTTTACGATCAGCGTGAGTCGCAAGTAATGAACCATTTCCTGGCTGAGAAAGACCTAATGCCTCAGTTAAACAGTTCATTGAGTTCGCAGTAAACATTCCTGAGCATGACCCACACGTTGGACATGCTGAACGTTCAATTTTTTCACTATCTTCATCACTGACATTTGGATTTGCACCTTGGATCATCGCATCCACAAGGTCAAGTTTGATGATTTGATCTGAAAGCTTGGTTTTTCCTGCTTCCATTGGTCCGCCGGAAACAAAGATCACGGGAATGTTCAGGCGCAAAGACGCCATTAACATGCCTGGGGTAATTTTGTCACAGTTGGAGATACAGACCATGGCATCTGCACAGTGCGCATTCACCATATATTCCACAGAATCAGCAATTAGCTCTCGGGAAGGTAAGGAATACAGCATACCGCCATGCCCCATCGCAATCCCGTCATCCACAGCAATAGTGTTAAACTCTTTCGCGACGCCGCCTGCTTGTTCTATTTGTTCTGCGACGAGTTTACCTAAATCACGTAAATGTACATGACCCGGAACAAACTGAGTAAATGAGTTTACAACGGCAATAATTGGCTTACCAAAATCATCATCGGTCATACCTGTCGCGCGCCATAATGCTCGCGCACCTGCCATATTACGGCCATGAGTGGTTGTTGCTGAACGGTACTTAGGCATATCTTAACTCCCGAGTTTTAAAACAGGCGGGGAACGACCGCCTGTAATTTATAGTATTTAATTATTGAGGGTTTACTGGATCTAACCAGCCCCATTTATCTTCTGTTGTACCGTTAAATAAACCAAAGAATGCTTGCTGAATTTTCTTCGTCACAGGACCACAACGACCGATACCAACTTGGATACCATCAACACTGCGAACTGGAGTGATTTCAGCAGCTGTTCCTGTCATAAAGACTTCATCCGCTAAGTACAGAGATTCACGAGACAGCGTTTGTTCACGCACTTCGATTCCCATATCTTTCGCCAATGTCAAAATGGCATCGCGGGTGATCCCCGGTAATGCTGATGAAGTAAACGGTGGGGTGTACAGAATGCCATCTTTCACTTCAAAGATATTCTCGCCTGCGCCTTCAGAAAGATAACCATGAACATCCAGCGCGATACCTTCTTGGTAACCATGACGACGCGCTTCGCTACCAACCAATAATGACGATAGGTAGTTACCACCTGCTTTTGCACCAGTAGGAATAGTATTTGGTGCAACACGATTCCATGAAGAGACCATTGCATCAATTCCTTGGTCTAATGCCTCTTCACCTAAATACGCCCCCCAAGGGAATGCGGCTAAAATGACATCAGTACTGTAGCCATCTGGTGGATTCACGCCCATGCCCACATCACCAATGAAAACTAATGGACGAATATAGGCACTGACTAAGTTATTTTTACGCAGAGTTGCACGACAAGCTTCCATTAACTCATCGACGCTGTAGCTGACTGGCATACGGTAAATTTTCGCAGAATCATGTAAACGCTGCATGTGTTCACGATGACGGAAAACAACGGGTCCTTTGTGTGAATCATAGCAACGGACGCCTTCAAATACGGAGGTACCGTAATGCAGAGCGTGAGACATTACATGAACTTTAGCATCTGCCCATGGCGTCATTTCACCGTTAAACCAAATAAAGTCAGCTTTCTTAGTCATTTTATCTATTCCTTACATTGCACTTTGTGTGCGTAATAGTCGTGATTCTTGTTGTTTTATTTCAACTTCAGTGATGTCAGCCAACTTCGTTAACTGTGCACATAACTGTGCTAATGGTCTTTGGCTGCTGACAGTCAGTTCGATACTTACATTATCACTATCTGATAATTGATCCACATTCATAGAACTAATCCGAAATCCACGATGGCGAGTCACTCGCAAAATACGCTCTAAAACCTCGGGGCGGAAACGGGCTAATATCGAGAGTTGATGCTGCATCATAACGGTTTCTCCATCATTTTTTCGTTACTAGCCCCTGGTGGAACCAATGGCCAGACATTTTCTAATTCATTAATTGATACCTGTAATAAAAACGCACCTTCACTTGCCAGTAGCTCATCGAGTGCTGCGTCCACTTCTGATTTACATGTAATACGGCGACCTTGAATGCCAAAAGCGTTCGCTAATGCAACAAAGTCTGGGTTGTCAGTCAAAATGGTTTCACTGTAGCGTTGCTCGAAAAACAGCTCTTGCCATTGACGAACCATTCCTAAGCGTTGGTTATCTAACAATAAAATCTTAACGGGTAACTGTTTGCGTTTAATCGTTCCTAGCTCTTGGACATTCATCATGAAAGAACCATCGCCAGATACACAAACAACAGTATCTTCAGGTCGAGCGACTTGAGCACCCACTGCTGCCGGGATCCCAAAACCCATCGTTCCTAACCCGCTTGAAGTTAAAAAGTTCTCTGGTCCATCAACAACAATATGTTGAGCAGACCACATTTGGTGCTGACCAACATCTGTTGTAACAACGGTATTGGGTTTCATTTTGTCTGACAGTTGTTTCAGCAATAATGGGGCGTAGATGGGTTCACCTGGGTGGTCATAACGCCAACCAAACTCCTGCTTAAGCTGTTGAACTTCTTCCTGCCAACTCGTGATGTTTTTTGTCACCATCAATTGAGGCAATAACGCTTTCGCATCACCCAATAGTGCAACATGAGTTTGACGTAATTTATCCAATTCAACGTGATCGATATCGATATGAATAACTTTCGCATTCGGAGCAAACGTGTTTAATTTACCTGTGACTCTATCGTCAAAACGCGCACCAACTGCGATGAGTAAATCACAACGTTGCACTGAAATATTGGCAGCTTTCGTACCGTGCATCCCCAACATACCGAGATAGTTTTTATCTGCTGGGTGCACTGCTCCTAAACCTTTCAAGGTGACAACTGATGGGATCTTTGTCTGTTCGATAAAGGCTCTCAATTCAGTTACAGCCCCAGACATCCCGACTCCACCACCAATGTACAACATTGGTTTTTCTGACTGCTCTAACAGCATTCTTGCTTGCTGAATTGCATCCTCAGAAGTTGAGTCTGGTTGCTCTACAGGCATTAAATAGGGGGATAAATCTGCATGTTGCAGCTGAATATCTTTCGGAATATCAATCAGTACTGGCCCAGGACGCCCACTATTTGCGATTGCGAAAGCTTCAGCGAGAATACGAGGTAAGTCCCCTATGGATTCCACCAAAAAACTATGTTTTGTACAGGCCAGAGATAACCCTAAAACATCAATTTCCTGAAAGGCATCTGTACCAATAAACTCTGAAGCTACCTGCCCTGTGATAGCAACAACAGGGACGGAGTCGAGCAATGCGTCAGCCAACCCTGTAATCACGTTTGTTGCTCCAGGGCCTGAGGTCGCAATGCAAACACCTGTTTTTCCTGTCGAACGAGCATATCCGATGGCTGCGATAACTGCGCCTTGCTCATGGCGACACAACAAATGTTCTACGCCACCATCGTACAATGCGTCATAAACAGGCATGATAGCGCCACCTGGATATCCAAAAACAGTATCAACGCCTTGTGTCCTTAATGCTTGAACTAACCACTGTGCTCCGTTCATGTTTATCACCTATCTGCCTTTGTTTATTTGCTTGTATTTATTATGTTTTTATTATCTTTGTTGGTTTGCATAAATTTTATGTCAAAAAAAACCCCGCGCCTTTCGGTGCGGGGTTCTCGTAAGATTTGGCTACTATTTCAGCCTTCGTCGTCCAAGTGCAGCCCCGCACGGTGGGATAATAATCACCACCACGCTAATAATTAGGCTAATCACTTGGATGAATTTGTTCATGTGTTTAATCTTTTCAACTTTAATCGTTATCTTTATTAAAGAGTTATCATTTTAAAATTACTTTGACAACCCTTATTTATTTTTTTAATGATTAAGTTTTTTATCTCATTTAAATTCAATGAATTACAAAAAATTCAGACTAAACAACCATTAATAAAGTAAAAATCCAGCGATTAGCAATAATATTCACCCATGATTCAGCTCAACTCTCTGCCTTTGATTTAGCGAAATGTACGCCATCATGCCTATCCAAAAAATTAACTTAACTTAATCAATTTGCTGTTGAAACTATTATTATTCAAAAAATAAAATGAATGTAACTAGCTAAATTAAAGGCTTCAAAGCGCTTCGAAAAAAAATGAAACACCGTGCAATTAAACAATTTAATTATCGAGTCGCTTCGCAAATATCGGAATCTCAATAGGAAAATACGTCTAATCCATAACAGCATATTATGCTAGCCAATCAAGGAGATGATTTATGACGTTAGCGATTGTTTACACTCGAGCATCTATTGGATTAGACGCTCCACTTGTCACTGTTGAAGCGCATATTAGTAATGGACTACCGGGGTTAACTTTAGTTGGGTTACCAGAAACGGCAGTTAAAGAAGCGCGAGATAGAGTACGGAGTGCTATGGTTAATAGCGGCTTTGAATATCCTGTAAAAAAGATGACGGTAAACTTAGCGCCAGCAGATTTACCGAAGGAAAGTGGTCGCTATGATTTAGCTATTGCGATTGCAATACTTGCTGCATCCGGACAAATTCCTGATCAATTATTAGAGCGCCATGAGTTTCTTGGTGAATTAGCGCTCTCCGGAGATATACGTTATGTCAATGGCGGGATCCCTGCCGCTCAAGCGGCAATAAGTCAAAATAGGCAATTAATTCTATCGAAAGATAATCAATATCAACTCAGTTTATTAGCTGATAGCAGCGTCAGTTTTGCCACATCTTTACTGGAACTTTGCCATTACTTGCATCAAAAAAGTACACTATCGACTAATCAACAAGTTATTCAACATGCTGATCCCTCTGACTATGAAAACGATATTTGCGATATCATAGGCCAAGAGCAAGGAAAGCGAGCATTAGAAATCAGCGCAGCAGGTGGGCACAATTTATTATTGCTAGGTCCTCCCGGTACAGGTAAAACTATGTTAGCCCACCGGTTGATAACTTTACTGCCGTCCTTAACGCCTCAAGAAGCTCTAGAAGTCACAGCATTACATAGCCTTAGCCAAACCATGGAAACCATAGATAAGTGGCCTACACGACCATTTAGATGCCCTCACCACAATACATCAATGACCGCTTTGATTGGTGGTGGTTCATTACCTAAGCCAGGAGAGATATCCCTCGCCCATCACGGTATATTATTTTTAGATGAATTACCTGAATTCACACGCTCTGTATTAGACTCTTTACGAGAACCACTAGAATCTCATCAAATTATCATTTCAAGAGCAAAGGCTAAGGTGTGTTTCCCTGCTAACTTCCAATTAATTGCAGCCCTTAACCCTAGCCCCACAGGACATTACCAAGGAGAAATGAGTCGTTCCTCTCCAGCAAAGGTACTACGTTACTTATCACGCGTTTCAGGGCCATTCTTAGATAGGTTTGATCTCTCTATTGAGATACCTTTACTCCCTCTAGGTACTTTAAGCCAGCAAACGCATCAAGGCGAAACTAGCAAACAAATTCGCTTACGAGTTATTGAAGCAAGAAACCAACAAATCAATCGAGCTGGTAAAATTAATAGTCAGCTAACCGCAAGTGAAACAACAAAAACCTGCCTACTGGCCACTGAAGATGCACTATTCTTAGAGAATGCACTTAATAAACTAGGGCTATCTATTCGTGCTTGGCACAGAATTCTTAGAGTTTCTAGAACAATTGCAGATCTTAATTATTCATCGAATATACAACGGGAACATTTACTAGAGGCGCTAGGATATCGAGCAATGGATAAGTTATTGCTTCATTTGCAAAAACAAGTAAGCTGAAGGAATTAAGGCAAAAGTTAATGATTAGACAGAAACAACAAAAGGGACCTAAGTCCCTATTTGTTTTAATGCTTATACTGTTTTAATACTAATGAAATTAATCATCCGTATCGGTATAGTCTTCTGTTGGATCTATCTGTGGTTTACCACCTGATAGTGTATGGAAGCGCTTCGGACGATTAATTCTGCTAGAATATTTCACCCATACCTTTTCTTCAAGGGTTGTAGGTTCGCGCTCTCCACGGCAAACAGCGACGAATAATTTTTCTTCTTCTGTTTGCGCTGCGCGTTTTCCTGTATCAAGCTCATTGAAAGCTTGGCCATGACGTTCTAGCAACTGAGCTTCTTTGATGGTGAAATCACCATGACGAGAAAAGCCACGTGGGTAATGTTTATTATCAAAAAAACGATTAGTCGTGATGAAGCTATCTGCCATCTGACACACTCCTAACTGATTACGGTCAACTCTATATGGCGCGGAGTATTAGACAGCATTGACAATCTGTAAAACAAAACATTTAAATCATCACGACAAAAATTATTGGAGATACGTGTGGACAGCGAGTTATTAAGAACTTTTTTAGAAGTCAGTAGAACCAGACACTTCGGCAGAGCCGCAGAATCTCTCTACTTAACCCAGTCTGCCGTTAGCTTTCGTATCAGACAGTTAGAAACACAATTAGGCACAAGCCTATTCACACGACACCGTAATAATATTCGTTTAACTGCTGCTGGAGAACGTTTAGTTCCCTATGCTGAATCTCTAATGAATACATGGCTTCAAGCCAAAAAAGAGATCACACACGCATCCCAACATACAGAACTGTCTATTGGCGCAACGTCATCATTATGGGAAAGCTATCTCACTGGCTGGTTAGAGGTTCTATATAGCCAACATGATGAACTACGATTAGAAGCACGCGTTTCCACACGTCAATCACTCGTAAAACAGTTACATTCTAGAGAATTAGACTTACTGATAGCGATCGAACCACCAAAAATGGATGAATTTGAAAGTACCATCATTGGTTCTATTCAACTTCAATTAATGGCTTCTCAAAAGAACATAGCCCTTACTCAATATAATTTTATCAAGTTAGAATGGGGAGCTGATTTTCACCCCAAAAATGAGCCAACTCTACTGCAAGATGATTCCCCTGTAATGATTACGACGTCTGCAGAAATTACGCGTCAATTATTGCCTGTATCGCTTTCAGCGGCATTTTTACCAGCACATTGGCTCCAACATTATCCAACGTTAAAAACACTCTCAAATAACGTTATTACTAAGCCTTTATATGCCATTTGGCTGAAAAAAAATGATCAGCAAGTCCTAATTAATCAACTTATTAAAACACCAATACCAAACACACAATAGGCATTAAAGAATTCAAAAATAGGGCGAGCTATCGCCCTTTTTTATTGCAAATATATGTCTCTTAGATGGAATAATACTTAAAAGTAGATATGAAGATATGAAGATATGAAGATATGAAGATATGAAGATATGAAAAATACTAAGAAATTTCACAGTTAGGAAGAAAATTAAGGGATGCAAAAAGAAAAACCCGATTAATATAATCGGGTTATCAATAGATACTTCTTTTATTATTACTTAATTGGTAACTGGCAGGGGCGGAGAGACTCGAACTCCCAACACCCGGTTTTGGAGACCGGTGCTCTACCAATTGAACTACGCCCCTAAATTAAGTGGCGGAACGGACGGGACTCGAACCCGCGACCCCCTGCGTGACAGGCAGGTATTCTAACCAACTGAACTACCGCTCCACTTATTCTTTTTCGCCTTTCGGCAACTTATCGCTTCGCAATAAGTTTTAAATTAATGTCTGGCAGTTCCCTACTCTCACATGGGGAGACCCCACACTACCATCGGCGCTACGGCGTTTCACTTCTGAGTTCGGCATGGGGTCAGGTGGGACCACCGCGCTATTGCCGCCAGACAAATTCTGTTTATTCCCGTTTAGTCTCTAATCCACTAAACCAGAATATCAATCCTGAACAAGCTGTCGTGTCCACCTCTCGGCGTCCCACTTCATTGAATCAACTTTAATCTCTCATCTCGAAAACACCTTCGGTGTTGTCAGGTTAAGCCTCACGGTTCATTAGTATTGGTTAGCTCAACGTATCGCTACGCTTACACACCCAACCTATCAACGTCTTAGTCTTAAACGTTCCTTTAGGACCCTTAAAGAGTCAGGGAAGACTCATCTCAAGGCAAGTTTCCCGCTTAGATGCTTTCAGCGGTTATCTCTTCCGCACTTAGCTACCGGGCAATGCCATTGGCATGACAACCCGAACACCAGTGGTGCGTCCACTCCGGTCCTCTCGTACTAGGAGCAGCCCCTTTCAATCTTCCAACGCCCACGGCAGATAGGGACCGAACTGTCTCACGACGTTCTAAACCCAGCTCGCGTACCACTTTAAACGGCGAACAGCCGTACCCTTGGGACCTACTTCAGCCCCAGGATGTGATGAGCCGACATCGAGGTGCCAAACACCGCCGTCGATATGAACTCTTGGGCGGTATCAGCCTGTTATCCCCGGAGTACCTTTTATCCGTTGAGCGATGGCCCTTCCATACAGAACCACCGGATCACTAAGACCTACTTTCGTACCTGCTCGAGCCGTCACTCTCGCAGTCAAGCTGGCTTATGCCTTTGCACTAACCGCATGATGTCCGACCATGCTTAGCCAACCTTCGTGCTCCTCCGTTACTCTTTGGGAGGAGACCGCCCCAGTCAAACTACCCACCAGACACTGTCCGCACCCCAGATAATGGGGCTACGTTAGAACATCAAACATTAAAGGGTGGTATTTCAAGGTTGGCTCCACGCAGACTGGCGTCCACGCTTCAAAGCCTCCCACCTATCCTACACATCAAGGCTCAATGTTCAGTGTCAAGCTATAGTAAAGGTTCACGGGGTCTTTCCGTCTTGCCGCGGGTACACTGCATCTTCACAGCGAGTTCAATTTCACTGAGTCTCGGGTGGAGACAGCCTGGCCATCATTACGCCATTCGTGCAGGTCGGAACTTACCCGACAAGGAATTTCGCTACCTTAGGACCGTTATAGTTACGGCCGCCGTTTACTGGGGCTTCGATCAAGAGCTTCTCCTTACGGATAACCCCATCAATTAACCTTCCAGCACCGGGCAGGCGTCACACCGTATACGTCCACTTTCGTGTTTGCACAGTGCTGTGTTTTTAATAAACAGTTGCAGCCAGCTGGTATCTGCGACTGGCTTCAGCTCCATGAGTAAATCACTTCACCTAATGCCAGCGTGCCTTCTCCCGAAGTTACGGCACCATTTTGCCTAGTTCCTTCACCCGAGTTCTCTCAAGCGCCTGAGTATTCTCTACCTGACCACCTGTGTCGGTTTGGGGTACGATTAATGATAATCTAGAGCTTAGAGGCTTTTCCTGGAAGCGGGGTATGAGCTACTTCGCCACCGTAGTGACTCGTCATCAGACCTCAGCATATAGTGAACCGGATTTGCCTAATTCACCTGCCTACATCCTTAAACCGGGACAACCGTCGCCCGGCCAGCCTAACCTTCTCCGTCCCCCCATCGCAATTATCACCAGTACGGGAATATTAACCCGTTTCCCATCGACTACGCATTTCTGCCTCGCCTTAGGGGTCGACTCACCCTGCCCCGATTAACGTTGGACAGGAACCCTTGGTCTTCCGGCGTGCGGGTTTTTCACCCGCATTATCGTTACTTATGTCAGCATTCGCACTTCTGATACCTCCAGCATGCCTCACAGCACACCTTCACAGGCTTACAGAACGCTCCCCTACCCAACAATATTTACATATCGCTGCCGCAGCTTCGGTGCATAGTTTAGCCCCGTTACATCTTCCGCGCAGGCCGACTCGACCAGTGAGCTATTACGCTTTCTTTAAATGATGGCTGCTTCTAAGCCAACATCCTGGCTGTCTGAGCCTTCCCACTTCGTTTCCCACTTAACTATGACTTTGGGACCTTAGCTGGCGGTCTGGGTTGTTTCCCTCTTCACGACGAACGTTAGCACCCGCCGTGTGTCTCCCGTGATAACATTCTTCGGTATTCGTAGTTTGCATCGAGTTGGTAAGTCGGGATGACCCCCTAGTCGAAACAGTGCTCTACCCCCGAAGATGAGTTCACGAGGCGCTACCTAAATAGCTTTCGGGGAGAACCAGCTATCTCCCGGTTTGATTGGCCTTTCACCCCCAGCCACAAGTCATCCGCTAATTTTTCAACATTAGTCGGTTCGGTCCTCCAGTTAGTGTTACCCAACCTTCAACCTGCCCATGGCTAGATCACCGGGTTTCGGGTCTATACCCTGCAACTCATTCGCCCAGTTAAGACTCGGTTTCCCTACGGCTCCCCTATACGGTTAACCTTGCTACAGAATATAAGTCGCTGACCCATTATACAAAAGGTACGCAGTCACACCACAAGGGTGCTCCCACTGCTTGTACGTACACGGTTTCAGGTTCTATTTCACTCCCCTCGCCGGGGTTCTTTTCGCCTTTCCCTCACGGTACTGGTTCACTATCGGTCAATCAGGAGTATTTAGCCTTGGAGGATGGTCCCCCCATATTCAGACAGGATAACACGTGTCCCGCCCTACTCGTCGAGTTCACAACACTAACACCTTCGGATACGGGGCTATCACCCTTTACTGCCGGCCTTTCCAGACCGTTCTCCTGATGCTAATGCTGATTAAGACTCTGGGCTGCTCCCCGTTCGCTCGCCGCTACTAGGGGAATCTCGGTTGATTTCTTTTCCTCGAGGTACTGAGATGTTTCAGTTCCCTCGGTTCGCCTCGTTTGACTATGTATTCATCAAACGATAGTGCAACGAATTGCACTGGGTTTCCCCATTCGGAAATCGTCGGTTATAACGGTTCATATCACCTTACCGACGCTTATCGCAGATTAGCACGTCCTTCATCGCCTCTGATTGCCTAGGCATCCACCGTGTACGCTTAGTCGCTTAACCTCACAACCCGAAGGTGTCTTTTCATCAGACGACACGAAACGTCATGGCTGTGCGTGGTGAAGTTCTTCGTTGGGCAGGGTTCGCAATGCTCACGTACTCATGTACGCTGCGCTTGCTGCACGCTGTCCGCCTTGAATTTCACACTGCTCGCTCATGCCACTTGCTTGTGTGTTTGAAAAACACGTTCAAGTTGAGATTTTTGAGAGACTCTCACATTGTTTAAGCGATAAACAATGTGCGTTGTTTTCAATTTTCAGCTTGTTCCAGATTGTTAAAGAGCATAATTGTTAAACCAACTACAAGGTAATTGGCTTAATCATTATTTGTGGGGAACGTCTTTCACTCATTCTCCGCGCAATTGGCGTCCCCTAGGGGATTCGAACCCCTGTTACCGCCGTGAAAGGGCGGTGTCCTAGGCCTCTAGACGAAGGGGACACTACAGTCAGCTTCGCAGACGCGCTTTTTGCTCTACTTTCTATCAGACAATCTGTGTGAGCACTTCACAAGTACACTTCAATGGTAAGGAGGTGATCCAACCGCAGGTTCCCCTACGGTTACCTTGTTACGACTTCACCCCAGTCATGAATCACAAAGTGGTAAGCGCCCTCCCGAAGGTTAAGCTACCTACTTCTTTTGCAACCCACTCCCATGGTGTGACGGGCGGTGTGTACAAGGCCCGGGAACGTATTCACCGTAGCATTCTGATCTACGATTACTAGCGATTCCGACTTCATGGAGTCGAGTTGCAGACTCCAATCCGGACTACGACGTACTTTATGAGTTCCGCTTGCTCTCGCGAGGTCGCTTCTCTTTGTATACGCCATTGTAGCACGTGTGTAGCCCTACTCGTAAGGGCCATGATGACTTGACGTCATCCCCACCTTCCTCCGGTTTATCACCGGCAGTCTCCTTTGAGTTCCCACCATCACGTGCTGGCAACAAAGGATAAGGGTTGCGCTCGTTGCGGGACTTAACCCAACATTTCACAACACGAGCTGACGACAGCCATGCAGCACCTGTCTCAGAGTTCCCGAAGGCACTAAAGCATCTCTGCTAAATTCTCTGGATGTCAAGAGTAGGTAAGGTTCTTCGCGTTGCATCGAATTAAACCACATGCTCCACCGCTTGTGCGGGCCCCCGTCAATTCATTTGAGTTTTAACCTTGCGGCCGTACTCCCCAGGCGGTCGATTTAACGCGTTAGCTCCGGAAGCCACTCCTCAAGGGAACAACCTCCAAATCGACATCGTTTACAGCGTGGACTACCAGGGTATCTAATCCTGTTTGCTCCCCACGCTTTCGCACCTGAGCGTCAGTCTTTGTCCAGGGGGCCGCCTTCGCCACCGGTATTCCTCCACATCTCTACGCATTTCACCGCTACACATGGAATTCTACCCCCCTCTACAAGACTCTAGCTGACCAGTCTTAGATGCCATTCCCAGGTTAAGCCCGGGGATTTCACATCTAACTTAATCAACCGCCTGCGTGCGCTTTACGCCCAGTAATTCCGATTAACGCTTGCACCCTCCGTATTACCGCGGCTGCTGGCACGGAGTTAGCCGGTGCTTCTTCTGTTGGTAACGTCAATCGTTGATGATATTAGCATCAACGCCTTCCTCCCAACTGAAAGTACTTTACAACCCTAAGGCCTTCTTCATACACGCGGCATGGCTGCATCAGGCTTGCGCCCATTGTGCAATATTCCCCACTGCTGCCTCCCGTAGGAGTCTGGGCCGTGTCTCAGTCCCAGTGTGGCTGATCATCCTCTCAGACCAGCTAGGGATCGTCGCCTTGGTGAGCCATTACCTCACCAACTAGCTAATCCCATATGGGTTCATCCGATAGCGCAAGGACCGAAGTTCCCCTGCTTTGCTCCTAAGAGATTATGCGGTATTAGCTACCGTTTCCAGTAGTTATCCCCCTCTATCGGGCAGATCCCCATACATTACTCACCCGTCCGCCGCTCGTCAGCGAGAAGCAAGCTTCCCCTGTTACCGCTCGACTTGCATGTGTTAGGCCTGCCGCCAGCGTTCAATCTGAGCCATGATCAAACTCTTCAATTAAAAAGCTTGATGCTCAAAGAATGTTACTGTCGTTTGATTTCCGAAGAAACCAAATTACCTATTAGTTCATATATATGAATTAACGTGTTAGTCACTCTTCAAGACTTAAAATCAAATATTTTTTTGATAGTGTCCTGTGAGTGCCCACACAGATTGTCTGATAAATTGTTAAAGAGCGGTGCGACTTAATCTTTTGATTATCGACTTTAGGTCGTTGTCGCGAGGTGTCGTATACTACGTTTTTTATTTAGAAAGTCAAGCGATTATTTTCAACTATTTTCTTTCTTCACCTCTGTTATCACGGGGCTTCGAGGTTTTCTTCGAGCCGGTTTGTCGTGACAACGGATGCGCATTATAGGGAGCTCGAAAAATTACACAACCTTTTTTTTTTAAAAAAAACATCGTTTGCAGATAATTTCATCATTATGCTTTTTTTACTATCACTGTGGTTATAAAAACAGCTATTTTGCCGTATAATTCCATTCATATTGTCCTCTCTTAATTATTTGATTCTTAATTAAGAGCTTCCTTATTGTTACCTTTATATCCATCTACGTTTTATGGCTAAGAATATGAATACATCTTTAAGACCTTATTTAGAAACCTTCCCTTCTGTCGCTGCTACTGTTTTTATTGATCCATCTTCTATCGTCATTGGAGATGTTCGCTTAGCCGAAGATGTAAGTATCTGGCCACTATCAGTACTACGTGGTGATGTGAATTATATCTCTATAGGTGCACGAACAAATATTCAGGATGGTTCCGTACTACATGTCACCCACAAGTCCACCAGCAATCCTGATGGAAATCCGTTAATCATTGGGGAAGATGTCACTGTTGGGCATAAAGTCATGCTGCACGGATGCACGATCGGTAACCGAGTTCTTGTCGGTATGGGCTCTATCGTGATCGATGGGGCTATTATTGAAGATGATGTAGTGGTCGGCGCTAATAGCCTCGTCACTCAAGGAAAAAAATTGGAGTCTGGCTACTTATATATGGGAAGCCCAGCCAAAGCGATTCGAAAACTTACCGAAGCTGAACTTAACCATTTACGTTATTCAGCTAATAATTATGTTGAGTGGAAAAATAATTACTTATCGTCCAGCAATTCATAGAAGCCATGTTCATTGTCGAGTCCTTGCTCAATCAAGGCCTCGAACTCTTCTTCTATATCCCAGCGATAATGCTGAAAAAGCGCCAGTGGAGTTTCATTCTGACCATATCGTTTAATAAGTAGGGTTTGTGAAACAACACACTCTGAAAGTAGTCCATTAACTAAAACAGGAAAACGCACCTTACTAATAGCTGTGTCCCACATTTCCCTATCTGGAAATTGAATCGCCTGATTCATTATTCAAGTTCCTTTTTTAACTCTTTTAATACTGGCTCAATCTCTGGTATCACTCCATGCCAAAGTTTAAAAGCAAATGCCGCTTGCCCAACCAGCATACCTAAGCCATCCGCTAGCTTATTCACTTGATGCTGCTTAGCGAATGACAAAAAGGGGGTTAAACCTCGTTGATAAAACATGTCATAACATGCGGTCTGTTGAGAAAATAGTTCAGGACTGATTTTAGGGATCTCACCAGCCACTCCAGAAGAAGTACCATTAATGATTAGATCAAACTCTGCTGAAATGAGCTGCTCCATTGGTCTACTCTGTATTTTCCCAAGAACCGAAAACTGGTGAGCTAAAGATTCTGCTTTTATAAAGGTTCGGTTAGTCAACGTAATATCGCAGCCGTACTCAAGTAGAGGCAATAGAGCGCCGCGAGTTGCACCACCAGCTCCAATAACCAATATTTTGCTTGAAGGCGATACAAACCCAAGGCGCTGTAAATCAAGCAATAATCCCGCACCATCCGTATTGTCACCCAACAAACGATGATTATCGAGTTTTCTAATCGTATTTACGGCACCACAGGTTTGAGCTCTTTCCGTCAATTCTGAAACGAATTGAAATGCCCTTTCTTTAAACGGTAATGTAATGTTTGCACCCTGCCCGCCTTTTTCAAAAAAGTCTGATAAATAAGCTTCAAAATCTTCTACGGGAGCAAGTATTTTCTGGTATTCAAGATCAATGCCTGTCTGCTTGGCAAACATTTGATGTATTGACGGTGATTTACTGTGTTGAATCGGGTTACCAAAAACTGCAAACATTCCCATTAATCATTATCCTTTACGATATAATTGCCCAGTCAAAGCATCTCGAATTTCTGATGGATTCAATCTTCCACCAACAGCCCCATCAAGAACGGGGATCGTTTCTTTAAACTGTGCAATCACTTCTTCTGTAGTTCGACATGGTTCTAATCCACTCAAATTTGCACTCGTTGATACGATTGGTTTGCCATATTCACTGCAAAGCTCTTTCACTAACTCATGGTTTGTGACACGAACAGCTAAAGTATCAAATTGACCCGTTAACCATTTTGGTGTTGTTTTCTTTGCAGGAATTACCCAAGTGACAGGTCCTGGCCACGTAGCAAACATCGCTTGACGCTGTTGCTCATTAAGTTTGCTGTCATCGACATAATTTTTGAGTTGCTCATAATTATCAGCAATCAAAATTAACCCTTTTTCCCAAGGGCGCTGTTTCAATTCAAGTAATTTATTTACCGCAACCTCACTATCAGGGTCACATCCTAAGCCAAAAACAGCTTCAGTGGGATAAGCGATAACTTGTTGTTGTTTCAGTGCTTCAATAATATTTTTAATTGCAGGTGTAGATTGATTTTGCATAGTTTTAACTCATGATTCTTCTTGTAACTTACCGCAGCGTTTGCTGGCACAGAACAATCTTACTCCCTGTCCAACCTTTTTTTCCATAAGTAATGGGTATTCACAAGACTGACATTTTCCCACTACAGGCTTATTATTCAGGATAAACTGACAGTTAGGATAATTATCGCAAGCATAAAAAGTTTTACCAAAACGGGATTTTCTTTGTAGCAAATTGCCTGTTTGGCATTGAGGACAAGGAACCTTAGTTTCATCCGGTTTATCGATGAGCTCTGTATGTTCACATTCAGGATAGTGGCTACAACCGATAAACATCCCAAAACGCCCTTGTTTTAATACCAAATCATACCCGCATTTAGGACAGCTTTGACCTTCCAATACTTTGACAATGTGAGTCTCTGCAACAGCTCTTAATGGCTTAATATAATGACATTGAGGGTAACCAGAACATGCTAAAAAAGGCCCATGAGCTCCGTTACGGATAACGAGCAAAGAGTTACATTCAGGACAGTATTCATTTTTATCTGTATCAAAAGGCAATTGCTTCGACATGTTTTTGTTTAATCCACTCTTTTTTCAATGACTAGTTTACTCTGATATATCCACCAGCCACTGATATAATTGCGCCATTAATCTCTAATTCAGTTAAGGCTGAAATCACTTGCGTGATAGGTAACTGTAATTCAGTAGCGATGATATCTGCAGGGGTCGATTGGTACCCTACCATACCTAAAATCCGACTTTCTGTCAGATTTAACTCTGGCTGTGCAGAGGTTTCAATCTCCAATTCTGGTTGTATCCAATTTGGTGAGCATTCTAGATGCAATAATATGTCTTCGGGTTCTACCAGCAGATATGCCCCTTGTTGTATCAACCAGTGATTACCACTAAATGCGGAGTTGCCTAATGGTGCCGGCAGTGTAAATAGATCCCGATTTTGTTCAATTGCATATCGGGCTGTAATCAACGATCCACTTTTCATACCCGCTTCGATAACCAATACTGCTTTACTTAGCCCACTAATGATACGGTTTCTTCGAGGGAACTGTTTTGGTAATGGGGGAGCATCAGGAAAATACTCTGAAACTAATACACCTTCAGACCTAATTCGTTCTGCTAAATCGAAATGTTGTTTCGGATAAATATAGGAAAGCCCACTTCCTAGTACAGCGACTGTTTTCCCTTGATTATCTATCGCTGTTTTATGGCTAATACCATCAATACCGAGAGCCAAACCACTGGTGATTGTCAATTTGTAATCTATAAATTTTCGAACAAATGCTTCCGTCCATTTCTTACCATACTCGGTAACTTGCCGACTTCCTATAATAGCAATTTGCTTTTCAGATAATAATTCACTTCGTCCCGACACAAAAAGTAATAATGGCGGGTTATATATCTGCTTTAATAAAAAAGGATATTGCACATCTAAAAATGTAATTAATTGATTTTCTGTATTTTCTAGCCATTTCAACGTTGATTCAATTCGCCTTAAAGAGACATTAAGGAATTGCAATCGTTGCATTTCATTCAGCCCACAAGCTTTTAAGACTGTATGATTTACTTTATCCACTTGTTTTAATTGAGATACTATCTTTGGCGCTATTTTTATTCCAACTCGGCTAACTTGCGAAAGTCTTAGCCATATTTCCTGTTCATTCATTTTGTCTTCCTGACAATAAGTTAGCACATTTGGAAACGAACAAATCATAACCAATACTGTCAATATGACTGATAAATGTCTAGAATAGACAGTAATTACCTTTTAAATTTTGGAAACTACTCGAAAAATTTATGTCAGTCTTAAACGTGTTACATTATCCAGACGAGCGCCTTCGCACCGTTGCAAAACCAGTTGAAAAAGTTGATGCATCTATCCAGCGTATTATTGATGATATGTTCGATACGATGTATGACGAAGAAGGCATTGGGCTCGCAGCAACGCAAGTGGATATCCACCAGCGCATCATTGTTATTGATGTTTCTGAATCACGTAATGAGCGCCTTGTACTTATCAATCCTGAGCTTCTTAATAAAGAAGGTGAAACAGGTATAGAAGAAGGCTGCCTATCAGTCCCTGAACAGCAAGGATTTGTACCAAGGGCGGAGAAAGTGAAAGTTCGTGCTCTTGATTATAACGGTACATCATTTGAACTTGAAGCTGATGGTCTACTGGCTATCTGTATTCAACATGAAATGGACCATTTAGTTGGAAAACTGTTCGTTGATTACTTATCACCTTTGAAGCGTCAACGTATTCGCCAGAAAGTAGAAAAACTCGATAGACTGAGAGCTAAAGAAGCTAAAAGTCGCTGAGTTAATAAGAAGTTAGTCTTTATTACTATAAATGGGAAAGGATCGTGTCAGAACCATTAAGAATTATTTTTGCAGGTACGCCTGATTTCGCAGCTAAGCATTTGGCCGCATTGTTAGAAACCAATCATAATATTGTTGGTGTATTAACTCGTCACGATAAACCTGCAGGTAGAGGCAAAAAGCTAACAGCGAGCCCTGTTAAGATCCTTGCGGAAGAACATGGAATACCTGTTTTCCAGCCAGTTACCTTACGTGATCCAGACAATCAACAATGGATCACAGATCAAAATGCTGATCTGATGATTGTCGTTGCTTATGGCTTGATCCTGCCACAAGCAGTTTTGGATATTCCCCGTTTAGGCTGTTTGAATGTTCATGGTTCGTTGTTACCACGCTGGCGAGGCGCCGCTCCGATCCAACGATCCATTTGGGCTGGTGATCACGAAACTGGTGTCACTATCATGCAAATGGATGCCGGCCTTGATACCGGAGATATGCTATATAAAGCTATTTGCCCGATTACTGCTGAAGATACTAGTGCAACTTTATATGAAAAGCTGGCGATTACAGGGCCTAAAGCACTTATTCATACAGTAGATTTACTCTCTTCAGGTCATTGTATCCCAGAGAAACAAGATGATTCTCTCGCTAATTACGCTGAAAAATTATCTAAAGATGAAGCGAGAATTGATTGGCAACTACCAGCTGAACACATTGAGCGCTGTATTCGAGCCTTTAATCCTTGGCCAATGAGTTATTTCATGGTTCAAGAGCAATTAATCAAAGTATGGCAAGCTGAAGTCATCGCTCAAGCACATAATCAGCGCCCAGGTACTATCATCAGTGCCGATAAAAAAGGTATCAGTGTTGCAACTGGTAATGGAATATTAAATATTACTCAGCTACAACCACCAGGCAAAAAAGCGATGAGTGCGCAAGATATACTTAACTCCCGCCGCGAATGGTTCATACCTGAGCAATTGCTAGACTAATATATTGGTAGCATTACCTAAAAATGCAAAATTCGGTAATGCTACTTAAGTAACTAATAGACTCTCTTTCAATTATGAAAAACAAATATAATTTGCGTAGTATCGCAGCGACCGCCATTAGTCAGGTATTAGATAACGGGCAATCATTAAGTACCGTTTTACCTGATCTGCAACGTAATATTAATGATAAAGATAAAGCGCTACTGCAGGAGATTTGCTTCGGAGTTCTACGTTATCTACCAAAGCTCGAATGGTTTATTAGTCAGCTAATGGAAAAACCGCTAACAGGCAAGCAAAGAACTTTGCATTACCTCATCATGGTTGGGCTTTATCAATTACTCTATACTCGCATCCCTGCACATGCGGCTTTAGCAGAAACCGTGGATGGTGCAGTTGCATTAAAGCGCCCACAGTTGAAAGGCCTAATAAATGGGGTACTACGCTCTTTCCAACGTCAGCAAGTTCAATTAGAAGAACGTAACACAAATAATAATAGCCAATATTTACATCCTAGTTGGTTATTAAAACGCATTCAAACCGCCTACCCTGATAGCTGGGAAAATATTGTTGATGCCAATAATCAGCGTCCACCTATGTGGTTGAGAGTTAACTCCCAACATCATACAGCCGCACAATATTTAGAGTTACTCGAACAAGCAGAAATTACAGCATACTTGCACCCATCACATCCAAGTGCAATTCGTTTAGAAGAAGCGACTCCTGTTACCCGCTTACCTGGTTTTGAAGATGGCTGGTCAACAGTACAAGACGTTTCTGCACAAGGTTGCGCTGAACTACTCTCTCCAGCTAACGGCGAAAATATTCTCGACTTATGTGCAGCACCAGGCGGGAAAACAACACATCTTTTAGAACTTGCCCCTAAAGCCCATGTTCTCGCCGTAGATATTGATGAGTCACGGCTCAAGCGAGTGAAAGAAAATCTGCAAAGATTGAAGCAACAAGCTATTGTTATTCAAGGAGATGGTACGAAACCTGAAGAATGGGCGAAAAGTCAGCAATTTGATCGTATTTTGCTTGATGCTCCATGCTCTGCAACGGGAGTTATTAGACGCCACCCTGATATTAAATGGCTAAGACGCGATTCAGATATTCAAGAGCTATCTCAGTTACAGGCTCAAATCTTAGAGGCTGTATGGCCATACTTAAAACCTGGCGGCACATTAGTGTATGCCACATGCTCCATCATGCCTGAAGAAAATAGCCAGCAGATTCAGCATTTCCTTTCTAAACATACTGATGCAAGTATGAATGATGGTACAGAATTAGGCTTACAAATATTACCAAGCACAACTGGGGGTGATGGTTTCTTTTACGCCCGCTTACTCAAGCACGTACAGTAATATTTAACAAAGACTCTGAGATAGGAAGATGCTATGAAGATCATTATTCTAGGTGCAGGGCAAGTCGGTGGGACACTCGCTGAAAACTTAGTGGATGAAAATAACGATATTACCGTTGTTGATACCAATGCCGATCGCTTGCGTCAGCTACAGGATCAGTTTGATCTGCGCGTAGTTAATGGGCATGGATCCCATCCCCGAGTTCTTAGAGATGCTGGAGCTGAAGATGCGGATATGTTAGTTGCGGTAACTAACTCAGATGAGACCAACATGGTTGCTTGTCAAATTGCTTATAGCCTATTTAATACGCCGAATAAAATCGCACGTATTCGTGCAACCGAATATATCCGCGAAGCTGACAAGCTTTTTTTAGCAGAACAAATCCCTATTGATTATCTGATATCGCCGGAACAGCTGGTTATTGAATATATCTATAAACTTATCCAATATCCAGGGGCTCTACAGGTCGTTAATTTTGCCGAAGGTAAAGTAAGCATTGTTGCTGTAAAAGCCTACTATGGGGGTTCTCTAGTAGGTAATGCATTGTCTAGCTTACGTGAGCACATGCCACACATTGATACTCGCGTTGTCGCGATATTCCGTCAAGATAGACCGATTCGCCCTCAAGGTTCCACCATTATTGAAGCGGGTGATGAAGTTTTCTTCGTTGCCTCCACTCAACATATTAGAGCGGTAATGAGTGAGCTCCAGCGATTAGAAAAACCCTACAAGCGTTTAATGATTGTTGGTGGTGGCAACGTAGGTGCCGGCTTAGCTAAGCGATTGGAAAAAGACTATAGCGTTAAACTGATTGAACGTAATCAGGAAAGAGCAACTGAATTAGCTGAATTGCTCCATGATACGATTGTTTTTTATGGTGATGCTTCAGATCAAGAATTACTTACTGAAGAACATATTGAACAAATGGATGTGTTTATTGCGCTTACCAATGATGATGAAGCAAATATCATGTCCGCTATGCTTGCGAAAAAAATGGGCGCTAAAAAAGCCATGGTATTAATTCAACGCTCTGCCTATGTTGAATTAGTTCAAGGCGGTGTTATTGATATTGCCGTATCTCCACAGCAAGCAACCATTTCAGCTTTACTTGGTCATGTCAGAAAGGCGGATATTGTCAGTGTCTCATCATTGCGCCGAGGAGTTGCAGAGGCGATTGAAGCGATCGCCCACGGTGATGAAAACACATCAAAAGTAGTTGGTAAGAAAATATCAGAAATTAAGCTTCCTCCAGGTACAATTATTGGCGCCATCGTAAGAGAGGAAGAAGTCATTATTGCTAGTGATTACCATATTATCGAGCAAGGTGACCATGTCATTATGTTTATTACCGATAAAAAATATGTTCCGGATGTGGAAAAGCTGTTCCAGCCAAGTCCGTTCTTTTTATAATTATCTAAAATAAATAGTAAAAATTTGCAGGTTGATAATTCTAGATACTATAATTTTGATACGTGGTTCCACACGTTTAGTCATTTAGTTAATAAATAAAGGGAAGGGGTCGTACATGAGTTTTTTAAAAGAGTTCCGCGAATTTGCCATGAAAGGCAACGTTGTGGATATGGCTGTCGGTATTATTATTGGTGCTGCATTTGGTAAAATTGTTTCTTCATTAGTTGCCGATGTGATCATGCCACCATTAGGATTAATCATTGGTGGCGTAGATTTTAAACAATTCAGCCTTGTACTTCGAGAAGCGGAAGGGAGTGTACCTGCCGTAGTGATGAATTATGGGATGTTTATCCAAACAGTTTTTGATTTTGTTATTGTCGCATTTGCTATTTTTATGGCAATCAAGGTAATGAACAAAGTTCGTCGTGAAAAAGAAGAGGCAGCACCAGCAGAGCCTGCTGCTCCATCTACAGAAGAAGTTTTACTATCTGAAATTCGTGACTTACTGAAAGAACAGAATAAAAAATAACTAAAAGGCCAGTGGTAATAAGTTTATTAACCGATTACCACTGGCCTCCCAGTTACCTGCCTTATTTGCTTTTCCTTTTCTTGTATAGCTTCCTTTACCTTTCTTATTTTTCTCAACTCTCTGGCGAAATAGTGGGTCATGTAACAGTGCCTCAATGGCATTATCTTTAATCTCACCACGCTTATGCTGATATTTATTCATAATCTACCTTCATTATCAGTTTTAAATTAATAAATTTTTGATGCGCCTTTTTCTAGGATCTCCATGATAGAACAATATGTCGATGCATGTTCATCACCACAACATGCTGAACTCAAGGTCTTCAGTGAATCTCTCATAATGATTAGCTCTTGGATCTTCTTTTCCACTTCAATCAGCCTAATATCAACAATATTCTTTGATTCCTGACAAGTATGGTGTTCGGGATCAACTCGGATCGATAATAGCTCAGTAATCGCTTCAAGTGTAAACCCTAGTTGCTTCGCATAACGAATAAAACGTAGGCGCTGTAAATCTTGCTCCGTAAACAACCGGTAACCACCTTCCGTTCTCGTTTTGTGCCCCATCAAACCCTGCTTTTCATAAAAACGGATTGTATCTGGTGTCACATCTGCTAATTTAGCTATTTGACCAATCTTATACATGCTCATTTTCTTATGCCTATAAGTATGGATAGAAAGTAAAAATTCAAGGATGGAAAAGAATTAATTTGGAGGGGTAGAATAGCAGGTACAAAAAAACCGGGCAATACACCCGGTTTTCTTGAAAGCAATTACAGATTACTCTGCAGCTGCTTCTTGAGACTCAACAGCACGGTCAACAAGCTCGATGTAAGCCATCGGAGCGTTGTCACCTGCGCGGAAACCACACTTAAGAATACGAGTGTAACCACCTGCGCGAGCTGCGAAACGAGGTCCCAGTTCATTAAATAGTTTTGCAACGATCTCGTTATCACGAGTACGTGCGAATGCCAGACGACGATTAGCTACGCTGTCGGTCTTGGCAAGAGTAATCAGCGGCTCAACGACGCGACGCAGTTCTTTCGCTTTAGGCAGAGTCGTCTTGATAATTTCATGACGAACTAAAGAACCTGCCATGTTACGGAACATAGCTTGGCGGTGGCTGCTGTTGCGGTTCAATTGACGACCACTCTTACGATGGCGCATGACCTTATCCTTCTCAGTAAAACCTTAACCTGTGATCCTAATCATCAGCAATACTTGCTGGTGGCCAATTTTCTAAGCGCATGCCCAGAGAAAGACCACGAGATGCCAAGACGTCCTTAATTTCAGTAAGAGATTTCTTACCAAGGTTCGGAGTTTTAAGCAACTCAACTTCTGTACGCTGTACCAGATCACCGATGTAGTGGATAGCTTCTGCTTTGAGGCAGTTAGCAGAGCGGACAGTCAATTCCAGATCGTCAACTGGGCGCAGTAAGATAGGATCGAATTCTGGTTTCTCTTCTTTAACTTCTGGCTGACGTACATCACGTAGGTCAACAAAAGCTTCAAGTTGTTCAGCCAGAATGGTAGCTGCACGGCGAATCGCCTCTTCAGGATCGATTGTACCATTAGTTTCCATTTCGATTACTAACTTATCCAAGTCAGTACGCTGCTCAACACGAGCTGCTTCAACATTGTAGGCAATACGCTCTACAGGGCTATAGCAAGCATCGACTAACAGACGACCGATTGGGCGCTCATCTTCTTCCGAATGAACTCGGGCAGAAGCCGGCACATAACCACGACCACGCTGAACTTTAATACGCATATTTACAGATGCGCTTTCGTCAGTGAGGTGGCAGATAACATGCTGTGGCTTGACGATTTCGACATCACCATCATGGATGATGTCGGCTGCAGTCACAGGGCCAATGCCAGATTTATTCAAGGTTAAAATAACTTCATCTTTCCCCTGAACTTTTACCGCCAGCCCTTTCAGGTTGAGGAGAATCTCCAGGATATCTTCCTGTACACCTTCTTTGGTGCTGTACTCATGCAGTACACCATCAATCTCAACCTCTGTCACCGCACAACCCGGCATAGACGAAAGCAGAATACGGCGCAGTGCGTTACCTAGAGTGTGGCCAAAGCCGCGCTCTAAAGGCTCAAGGGTCACCTTAGCGTGCGTCGAACTCACTTGCTCGATATCTACCAGGCGCGGTTTTAGAAACTCTGTCACAGAACCCTGCATTGTGTCCTCTCTTTGGTGCTAAGCTTTACTTGGAGTAAAGCTCGACGATCAGGTGTTCGTTAATGTCCGCAGACAAGTCAGTACGTTCAGGAATACGTTTGAACACACCTTCCATTTTAGCAGCATCAACTTCCAGCCAAGTTGGCTTCTCACGCTGTTCAGCCAGCTCTAAAGCAGCCTTGATACGAGACTGTTTTTTAGCTTTCTCACGAACGCTGATAACGTCATTCGGGGAAACCTGATAAGAAGCGATATTAACTACACGACCATTTACCATGATAGCTTTGTGGCTAACCATTTGACGTGCTTCTGCGCGAGTTGCGCCAAAGCCCATACGGTAAACGACGTTATCTAAACGACCTTCCAGCAGGGTCAGCAGGTTTTCACCTGTGTTGCCTTTCAGGCGAGTTGCTTCTTTATAATAGTTACGGAATTGACGTTCCAGAACACCGTAAATACGACGAACTTTTTGTTTTTCACGTAACTGAACACCATAGTCAGACAGACGCGGTTTACGCGCACCGTGCTGGCCAGGTGCCTGTTCTAATTTACACTTGGTGTCAATCGCGCGAACACCAGACTTCAGGAAGAGGTCTGTTCCTTCGCGACGGCTCAGCTTGAGCTTAGGACCCAAATATCTAGCCATTTTCTTTCTCCAACAGTCCTAAAAAAAACGAAACGTATTAAACGCGACGTTTTTTCGGTGGGCGACAACCGTTATGAGGGATAGGAGTCACATCAGTAATATTAGTGATGCGGAAACCAGCGGCGTTCAGAGCACGAATTGTTGATTCGCGACCCGGACCCGGTCCCTTAACCATAACTTCCAGGTTTTTGATTCCGTATTCTTTCACAGCTTCTGCGCAACGCTCTGCCGCAACTTGTGCTGCGAACGGAGTGGATTTGCGAGAACCACGGAAACCGGAACCACCGGCAGTTGCCCAACCTAATGCGTTACCCTGACGGTCAGTAATGGTAACGATTGTGTTGTTGAAAGAAGCATGGATATGAGCCACACCGTCTGAGACTTGTTTTCTTACACGCTTACGTGCACGAACTGGTGCCTTTGCCATTATTCAATACCCCGACTTATTTCTTGATCGGCTTACGCGGACCCTTACGGGTACGAGCGTTAGTCTTAGTACGCTGTCCGCGCACAGGAAGACCACGACGATGACGTAAACCACGGTAACATCCAAGGTCCATCAGACGCTTGATGCTCAGGGTAATTTCACGGCGTAAGTCACCTTCTACAACATATTTAGCAACTTCGTCACGCAGCTTGTCGATTTGTTCTTCAGACAGCTCACTGATCTTAACATTTTCAGCAATACCAGTTGCTTCACAGATAGCCTGTGAACGAGTTTTGCCGATGCCGAAAATCGATGTTAAAGCGATTACGGTATGTTTATGATCAGGAATGTTAATGCCTGCTATACGGGCCACTATGCACTCCTAAGTTAAAATATACATTACTGTGCTGAAAAGCCCGTTTTCAGGATACTCAAACAATAATGTATCTTAGATAAAAAAGATTGGCTGGCTAATTTAGCCAGCTCAACCCAACTTTGCAAGAAAAAAATGCTTTTTCTTAGCCTTGACGTTGTTTATGTCTTGGCTCAACACTGCAAATCACACGAACGCTACCATTGCGACGAATAATTTTGCAGTTACGGCATAATTTCTTGACGGAAGCACGAACTTTCATTTTTACTCTCCGTAACTTCTAAGCAAACCATAATCACTCGCGTGATTATTTACCTTTTAGATTTGCTTTCTTCAATGCAGACTCATACTGACTTGACATCATCAGAGTTTGCACTTGAGCCATAAAGTCCATGATAACGACAACCACGATTAAGAGGGAAGTACCACCAAAGTAAAAAGGTACTTTCATTGCGTCACGCATGAACTCCGGGATTAGGCAGATAAAGGTAATATAAAGAGCGCCGACTAATGTTAATCGTGTCATTACCTTATCGATGTACTTGGCCGTTTGCTCTCCCGGACGAATTCCTGGTACAAATGCACCGGACTTCTTCAGGTTATCTGCTGTTTCTCTTGGGTTGAAAACCAACGCAGTATAGAAGAAACAGAAGAAGATGATCGCAGAGGCATAAAGCAACACATATAACGGTTGTCCAGGCTGTAAGTACATAGATACTGTAGTCAGCCAGTCCCAACCAGTTCCATCACCAAACCAAGACGCTATTGTACCCGGGAATAGTATGATACTGGAAGCAAAAATTGCAGGAATTACACCCGCCATATTCACTTTTAACGGTAAATGTGTACTTTGTGCAGCGTAGACACGGCGTCCTTGTTGGCGTTTAGCGTAGTTTACGACGATACGACGTTGACCACGTTCCATAAACACTACAAAGAAAGTTACCGCGAATACTAATACCGCAACCAACAGCAACAGGAGGAAGTGCAGATCGCCTTGCCGAGCTTGCTCGATGGTATGGCCAATAGCCGGCGGGAGACCCGCAACGATACCAGCGAAGATAATAATTGAAATACCGTTACCGATACCTCTTTCAGTTATCTGCTCACCTAACCACATAAGGAACATAGTCCCTGTGACTAAGCTAACAACTGCCGTGAAGTAGAATGGGAGGCCTGGATCAAGAACTAATCCCTGCATCCCTGGCATATTCGGTAGACCCATTGCAATACCAATAGATTGGAATATTGCTAATACCAGAGTACCCCAGCGAGTATATTGGCTTATCTTCCGACGACCTGCTTCTCCTTCCTTCTTGATCTCTGCTAATCGTGGGTTAACCACAGATAATAACTGGACAATGATCGATGCCGAAATATACGGCATGATACCCAGAGCAAAGATAGAAGCACGGCTAAGAGCACCACCAGAGAACATGTTAAACATTTCAATGATGGTGCCTTGTTGCTGTTCGAGCAATTTGGCAAGCACAGTGGCATCAATACCAGGGATTGGAATAAAAGAACCAATTCGGAAAACAATTAGCGCCCCAATAACAAACAAAAGTCTGCGTTTTAGTTCGCCAGCTCCACCTTTGGCACTTTGGAAATCTAATCCTGGTTGTTTAGCCATCTGTCACTTATTCCTCAATTTTACCGCCGGCAGCTTCGATTGCAGCGCGAGCACCTTTAGTAACACGAAGGCCACGTACAGTAACTGCACGATTCACTTCGCCAGACAGAATAACTTTTGCGTATTCAATCTGGATGTCAATAACGTTCGCGGCTTTCAGTGCGTTCAGATCAATAACATCGCCTTCAACAGAAGCAAAATCAGACAGACGGATTTCCGCAGTGATCATTGCTTTACGTGAAGTGAAACCGAATTTCGGTAAACGACGGTATAAAGGCATCTGGCCACCTTCGAAACCACGACGTACGCCACCGCCAGAACGAGACTTCTGACCTTTGTGACCACGGCCG
This sequence comes from Providencia zhijiangensis, assembly GCF_030315915.2. Taxonomy (NCBI): domain Bacteria; kingdom Pseudomonadati; phylum Pseudomonadota; class Gammaproteobacteria; order Enterobacterales; family Morganellaceae; genus Providencia; species Providencia zhijiangensis. Next base: position 3,619,156 of record NZ_CP135990.1, read on the forward strand.
CCGGTTTTACCCAGACCAGAACCGATACCACGACCTACGCGTTTAGGCGCGTGCTTGGCACCTTCAGCCGGAGACAGAGTATTTAAACGCATCTCTTACTCCTCAACTTTAACCATGTAGGAAACCAAGTTGATCATACCACGGACAGCAGGAGTATCCTCGCGCTCTACTGTATGACCAATGCGACGCAGACCTAAACCGACCAGTGTTGCCTTGTGTTTCGGCAGACGACCGATTGAACTGCGAACTTGTGTAATTTTAATAGTCTTAGCCATGGCTGATTACCCCAGAATTTCTTCGACGGATTTTCCACGCTTAGCTGCGACCATTTCTGGAGACTTCATGCTGTCTAAAGCATCCAGTGTTGCACGAACCACGTTGATTGGGTTAGTGGAACCATAGGTTTTAGCCAGTACGTTGCGAACTCCAGCTACCTCTAAAACAGCACGCATTGCACCACCGGCAATAATACCGGTACCTTCGTGAGCAGGTTGCATAAACACGCGAGAACCGGTGTGTGTACCTTTCACTGGGTGGAATAATGTGCCGTTGTTTAGAGCAACGGTTTTCATACTGCGACGGGCTTTTTCCATCGCTTTCTGGATTGCTGCCGGAACTTCGCGCGCTTTGCCGTAACCAAAACCAACGCGACCGTTACCATCACCAACTACAGTCAGTGCGGTAAAGCTGAAAATACGGCCACCTTTAACGGTTTTAGCTACGCGGTTTACCGCGATCAGCTTTTCCTGCAGTTCGCCAGCTTGTTTTTCGATGTGAGACATCTTACACCTCTACCTTAGAACTGAAGGCCAGCTTCACGGGCAGCATCTGCCAGTGCCTGGACTCTACCATGATATTGGAAACCAGAACGGTCAAAAGCAACAACAGTGATGCCTTTTTCCAGTGCACGCTCAGCAATTAATTTACCAACTGCTGCTGCTGCATCTTTGTTTCCAGTGAATTTCACTTGCTCATTGATAGCTTTTTCTGTAGTAGAAGCGGCAACCAATGTTTCAGAACCGTTAGGTGCAATAACCTGCGCATAAATATGGCGTGGAGTACGATGTACCACCAGGCGAGTCGCACCCAACTCTTGGATCTTGCGGCGTGCGCGGGTCGCACGACGGATACGAGCTGCTTTCTTATCCATAGTGTTACCTTACTTCTTCTTAGCCTCTTTAGTACGCACGATTTCATCGGCGTAACGAACACCTTTACCTTTATAAGGCTCAGGACGACGGTAAGCACGCAGTTCTGCCGCTACTTGACCAATCACTTGCTTATCCGCACCTTTCAGTACGATTTCAGTTTGTGTTGGACATTCAGCAGTAATGCCTGCTGGCAGTGCGTGTTCAACCGGATGCGAGAAACCTAAAGACAAGCTTACTGCATTGCCTTTGATTGCTGCACGGTAACCAACACCGACCAGTTGAAGTTTTTTGGTGAAGCCTTCGGTAACACCGATAACCATTGCATTCAGCAGTGAGCGAGAAGTACCCGCTTGTGCCCATGCATCAGCAAAACCTTCGCGCGGAGCGAAAGTTAAGTGGCCATCTTCATGTTTAACTTCAACTGCATTATGGATAGTACGAGTAAGCTCGCCGTTTTTACCCTTGATCGAAATAACCTGACCGTTGAGTTTTACCTCTACGCCGGCAGGAATGACGACGGGTGCTTTTGCCACACGAGACATTCTTTCCTCCCGAATTAAGCTACGTAGCAGAGAATCTCGCCACCAAGACCAGCTTGGCGAGCTGCACGATCAGTCATGACACCTTTAGAGGTAGAAACAACAGCGATACCTAAGCCAGCCATAACTTGTGGCAGCTCATCTTTTTTCTTATAGATGCGCAGACTTGGGCGGCTTACACGCTGGATGCTTTCTACGACAGCCTTACCTTGGAAATAACGTAAAGTCAGTTCCAATTCTGGCTTGATGTCGCCTTCAATTTTAAAATCTTCAATATAACCTTCTTCCTTCAGCACTTTGGCAATCGCCACTTTCAGCTTGGAGGAAGGCATGGTGACCGCAACTTTATTCGCGGCCTGACCGTTACGGATACGGGTCAGCATATCCGCGATGGGATCTTGCATGCTCATCTGTCTTTACTCCCGTGATTCAATATGGTGACAATTACCAACTAGCCTTTTTAAGGCCCGGGATTTCACCGCGCATAGCGGCTTCACGGACTTTAATACGGCTCAGACCAAATTTCCGCAGGAAACCATGCGGACGCCCAGTTTGACGGCAGCGGTTACGCTGACGAGAAGGACTTGAATCACGTGGCAGTGTTTGCAGCTTGAGAACAGCGTCCCAGCGATCTTCATCAGATGCTTTAACATCAGAGATGATAGCTTTCAGTTCTACGCGTTTTGCGAAGAATTTCTCAGCTAATTTAGCACGCTTAACATCACGCGCTTTCATAGATTTCTTAGCCATGAGTAACCTGCCTTACTTGCGGAACGGGAAGTTGAACGCTGCTAACAGTGCGCGACCTTCATCATCAGATTTCGCAGTAGTGGTGATAGTAATATCTAAACCACGTACACGATCCACTTTATCGTAATCGATTTCAGGGAAGATGATTTGTTCACGTACACCCATGCTGTAGTTACCGCGACCATCGAAAGACTTAGCGGACAAGCCACGGAAGTCACGAATACGTGGTACAGCAATAGAAATCAGACGCTCAAGGAACTCCCACATGCGTTCGCCACGCAGAGTTACTTTACAGCCGATTGGATAGCCCTGACGGATTTTGAAGCCTGCAACAGATTTGCGTGCTTTGGTGATCAATGGTTTTTGACCAGAGATTGCTGTTAAGTCAGCTGCTGCATTATCCAGCAGTTTTTTATCAGCGATCGCTTCACCAACACCCATATTCAGGGTGATCTTCTCGACCCGAGGGACTTGCATGACAGAAGTGTAGTTAAACTCAGTCATGAGTTTATTAACTACTTCGTCTTTATAGTAATCATGCAGTTTCGCCATCGTATACTCCAAAAATTACTTGATAGTTTCACTGTTAGATTTGAAGAAACGGACTTTTTTGCCGTCTTCGAATCTAAAGCCTACACGGTCAGCCTTGCCAGTTGCCGCGTTAAAGATTGCAACGTTAGAAACTTGAATAGCCGCTTCTTTTTCAACGATGCCACCTGGTTGGTTCAGAGCCGGAACTGGCTTCTGATGTTTCTTAACCAGATTGATACCTTCAACGATAACTTTACTAGAAGAAATAACCTGCTTTACTTTACCGCGCTTACCTTTGTCTTTCCCAGTTAGCACGATAACTTCGTCATCACGACGGATTTTCGCTGCCATAGTTCGCTCCTTAGAGTACTTCAGGTGCCAGAGAGATAATTTTCATAAACTTCTCATTACGAAGTTCACGAGTTACCGGCCCAAAAATACGCGTACCGATTACTTGCTCACTGTTATTGTTTAATAACACACAAGCATTACCATCGAAGCGAATGACAGAACCGTCAGGGCGACGTACACCCTTCTTGGTGCGCACCACTACCGCTTTCAGGACATCACCCTTTTTAACTTTACCGCGTGGAATTGCTTCCTTAACAGTAATTTTAATGATGTCGCCTACATGTGCATAGCGACGGTGCGAGCCACCTAGAACCTTGATACACATTACGCGACGTGCACCGGAGTTGTCGGCCACGTTCAGCATAGTCTGTTCTTGGATCATTTTAGTGCTCCGCTAAATGTCAACTACTACTGAGCCACCTCATTATGAAGAGGCCGTTCAAATATACCCATACTACGAGGGCGCGGCATTATAACACCACATCTTCGTGTTGGACAGGAAAAAATAAACGGCTCGATCAAAAAGAGCCGTTTATTCATCACGAAAAATCTATTCTATTACAGAACAGCTTTTTCTACAACGCGAACTAAGGCCCAAGACTTAGTCTTAGACAGTGGACGAGTTTCGCGGATTTCTACCACGTCACCAATTCCACATTCATTGTTCTCGTCATGTACGTGCAATTTAGTCGTACGACGGATGAATTTACCATACAGAGGGTGTTTCACCATACGCTCGATAGCAACAACAATAGATTTCTCCATTTTGTCACTAACTACACGACCTTGCAGAGTACGGATTTTATCGTTCATTACGCACCTGCCTTCTCAGTCAGTAAAGTCTTCACGCGTGCGATATCACGACGCACTTGTTTCATTAGATGAGACTGTTGCAGCTGACCACTCGCAGCCTGCATACGTAAGTTAAATTGCTCACGTAACAGGTTTAAAAGTTCAGCGTTCAGCTCTTCTACGCTTTTTTCGCGCAGCTCTTGTGCTTTCATTACATCACCGTCTTAGTTACAAAGGTGGTTTTGATAGGCAGTTTCGCTGCTGCCAGAGAGAATGCTTCACGAGCCAGCTCTTCAGGCACACCGTCCATTTCATACAGGACTTTACCAGGCTGAATTAAGGCAACCCAATATTCTACGTTACCTTTACCTTTACCCATACGAACTTCGAGTGGCTTTTCAGTGATTGGCTTGTCTGGGAATACACGAATCCAGATTTTACCTTGACGCTTAACAGCACGGGTCATAGCACGACGTGCCGCTTCGATCTGACGTGCAGTCAGACGACCACGGCCAACAGCTTTAAGACCGAAAGTGCCGAAGCTAACATCCGTACCTTGCGCCAGACCACGGTTGCGGCCTTTGTGCACCTTACGGAATTTTGTACGCTTTGGTTGTAACATAGCGACGCTCCTTACTTGCGGCCTTTACGCTGCTGCTTTTTAGGTTGAGCAGCTGGTTTCTCAGCTTGTTCAACTGCAGCCATACCACCCAGAATCTCACCTTTGAAGATCCATACCTTAACGCCGAGAACACCATAAGTGGTGTGCGCTTCTGAAGTGTTGTAATCGATGTCAGCACGTAATGTGTGCAGTGGCACACGGCCTTCACGATACCACTCGGTACGAGCGATTTCAGCACCGCCTAAACGGCCACTGACTTCAACTTTGATACCTTTAGCGCCCAGACGCATTGCGTTCTGTACTGCACGCTTCATAGCACGACGGAACATAACACGACGTTCCAGCTGTGAAGAGATGCTATCAGCAACTAATTTAGCGTCCAGTTCTGGTTTACGAACTTCGGCGATATTGATTTGCGCAGGAACACCAGCGATATCCGCTACTGTTTTACGCAGTTTTTCAACGTCTTCACCTTTCTTACCGATAACGATACCTGGGCGAGCAGTGTGAATAGTCACACGGATGCTTTTAGCAGGACGCTCGATTACGATGCGTGAAATTGACGCTTTTGCCAATTCTTTATTCAAGTACTGGCGTACTTTAAAGTCGCTGTCTAGGTTGTCAGCGAATTCATTAGTATTCGCATACCAAGTAGAGTTCCAAGGTTTGACAATACCCAGGCGAATACCATTAGGATGTACTTTCTGACCCATTGCTAGTCTCCAGAGTCTCAGCGATCGGACACAACCACAGTAATGTGGCTGGTGCGCTTAAGAATACGATCTGCACGGCCTTTCGCACGCGGCATGATGCGTTTCATAGTTGGACCTTCGTCTACGAAAATTTTCGCAACTTTCAGGTCATCAATGTCAGCGCCATCGTTTTGCTCTGCGTTAGCAATAGCAGATTCCAGTACTTTCTTCACTAAACCAGCAGCTTTCTTGTTGGTGTAGGTCAGAATTTCCAGAGCTTGCGACACTTTCTTACCGCGAATCAGGTCGGCTACTAAGCGAACCTTCTGGGCAGAAGAACGAGCGTGGCGATGCATAGCTAAAGTTTCCATCTCTTCCTCCTATCCTTAACGTTTCTTAGCTTTCTTATCTGCCGCGTGGCCGCGATAAGTGCGAGTCGGTGCGAATTCACCCAGTTTGTGACCAACCATTTCGTCGGTTACGAATACTGGAACATGCTGACGACCATTATGGACAGCGATGGTCAATCCGATCATATTAGGAAAGATCGTTGAACGACGGGACCAAGTCTTGAGAGGCTTCTTGTCTCCGCTTTCCACCGCTTTCTCTACCTTCTTCAGCAAGTGCAGGTCAATAAAAGGACCTTTCTTGAGAGAACGTGGCATGGCTTATCCTCTAATTATTTTTTAGAACGATGACGTACGATGAATTGATCAGTACGCTTGTTACTACGAGTTTTCTTACCTTTGGTCTGAACGCCCCATGGTGTTACTGGGTGTTTACCAAAGTTACGGCCTTCACCACCACCATGTGGATGGTCAACTGGGTTCATCGCAGTACCGCGAACGGTAGGACGAATACCACGCCAGCGGCTAGCACCAGCTTTACCAAGAACTCGTAACATGTGTTCAGCGTTACCAACTTCACCTAAGGTTGCACGGCAATCAGCTAAAACTTTACGCATTTCACCAGAACGCAGACGCAGGGTGACATAAGCACCATCACGAGCAACGATTTGAGCGTAAGTACCTGCTGAACGCGCTAACTGACCACCTTTACCTGGTTTCAGTTCGATGTTATGAACTGTAGAACCAACAGGGATGTTGCGCATTGGCAGTGCGTTACCAGCTTTGATAGCTGAATCAACGCCAGATTGAATCTGGTCACCAGCTTTCAGGCCTTTTGGTGCAAGAATATAACGACGTTCACCGTCTTTATATAGTACCAGTGCAATGTTCGCAGAACGGTTTGGATCATATTCCAAACGTTCAACAACTGCAGGGATACCGTCTTTGTTGCGTTTGAAGTCAACTAAACGATAATGCTGCTTATGGCCACCACCGATATGACGGGTAGTGATACGGCCATTGTTGTTACGACCACCGGATTTGCTGTTTTTTTCTAACAGCGGAGCATAAGGCTTACCCTTATGCAGCTCAGGGTTAACCACTTTAACAACGTGGCGACGGCCCGGAGACGTAGGTTTACATTTAACAACTGCCATTGTTCTTTACTCCTCCGACTTACTCTGCGCCGCTAACGAAGTCCAGATTCTGGCCTTCTTTCAGCGTAACGTAAGCTTTTTTCCAGTCACTACGACGACCAGAACGCTGACCGTGGCGTTTAGTTTTGCCTTTTACCAGCAAAGTGTTAACACCTTCAACTTCAACTTCAAACAGTTTCTGTACAGCAGCTTTGATTTCTGCTTTAGTTGCGTCTTTTGCAACTTTGAGAACGATGGTGTTGCTTTTTTCCATCGCTGTAGAAGCTTTTTCAGATACGTGCGGCGCGCGCAGTACTTGTAGCAGACGTTCTTCACGGATCATGCCAGCATCTCCTCAACTTGCTTCACAGCATCAGCAGTCATAACCACTTTGTCGAAAGCAATCAGGCTAACTGGGTCGATACCTGCTGCATCACGAACGTCAACCTTGTACAGGTTACGTGCTGCTAAGAACAGATTTTCATCTAATTCAGCAGTGATGATCAGAACATCTTGCAGAGCCATATCTTTCAGTTTCTGTGCCAGCAGCTTAGTTTTAGGTGCTTCTACAGAGAACTGTTCGACAACGATCAGACGATCTTGACGTACCAATTCAGACAGGATGCTTTTCAGAGCACCACGGTACATCTTCTTATTAACTTTTTGACTGTGGTCCTGTGGTTTAGCTGCGAAGCTAACACCACCAGAGCGCCAGATTGGGCTCTTGATTGAACCAGAACGTGCACGGCCTGTGCCTTTTTGACGCCATGGTTTTTTACCAGAACCAGAAACTTCAGCACGAGTTTTCTGAGCACGAGTACCTTGACGAGCACCAGCTGCATACGCAACAACTACTTGGTGAACAAGCGCTTCATTGAAATCACGCCCGAAGGTAGTTTCGGAAACAGTCAGCGCGCTTTGCGCGTCTTTCATTACCAATTCCATTCCTATCTCCTCGACGTTAAGCCTTGACAGCCGGTTTTACGATCAGGTTGCTACCAGTTGCTCCTGGAACAGCACCTTTGACCAGCAGCAGGTTGCGCTCAGCGTCAACACGTACTACATCTAAGCTTTGAACAGTTACACGTTCATTACCCAGTTGGCCTGCCATTTTCTTGCCTTTGAACACTTTGCCCGGAGTCTGGTTCTGACCGATAGAACCCGGAACACGGTGAGACAAGGAGTTACCGTGAGTAGCATCTTGAGTACGGAAATTCCAGCGCTTAACTGTGCCGGCAAAACCTTTACCTTTAGATGTACCAGTAACGTCGACTTTTTTAACGTCAGCGAAAATTTCAACGCTAATGCTTTGACCTACGTTAAACTCAGTACCTTCTTCAGTACGGAATTCACGCAGAATGCGGCCAGCTTCAACGCCAGCTTTAGCGAAATGACCTGCTTCAGGCTTAGTTACACGGTTAGCTTTTTTGCTACCAGTAGTAACCTGAATTGCATTGTAACCGTCAGTTTCTGCAGTTTTAACCTGAGTAACGCGGTTATTTTCAATTTCGATAACAGTTACAGGGATGGAAACGCCATCTTCAGTGAAGATACGAGTCATACCCACTTTCTTACCGACTAAACCAATCATTGTTTCAACCTCTCAATCGTTCGACGACCTGATTAACCCAGGCTGATCTGCACGTCAACGCCGGCAGCCAGATCCAGACGCATCAGAGCATCAACGGTCTTCTCGGTTGGCTCAACGATGTCAACCAGACGTTTGTGAGTGCGAATTTCGTACTGATCACGCGCGTCTTTGTTAACGTGCGGAGAGATCAGAACGGTAAAACGCTCTTTACGTGTCGGCAGCGGGATAGGACCACGTACTTGCGCACCAGTGCGCTTAGCAGTCTCTACGATTTCCGCAGTTGATTGATCGATTAAACGATGATCAAAAGCTTTCAGGCGGATACGGATTCTTTGGTTCTGCATGAGACCAGAGCTCCAACTATTTTATAAACGTAAATGATTACTCCTCGCACCCATTTCGATTGATAGGGGAGTGTAATCGTTCTTGATGTAACCCCCATATCGGGAGTATTGTCTAAATGAGCAACAAATCGTTGACTCAATACTGAGATTTCAGTCCTAAAATTTAGGGCTTACTCATCAGTAAGCCCGCGCATTATACGTAATTTATTGCGAAACGCAAGCAATCGGGGAAAATATGTGCGAATTTTCTGATGTGCAAATTTAGCAGATATAAAAAAGGCCCATCACTGGGCCTAATTACGTTTTCGCCAATCATACAAAACTATTCTTCGATAACTTGTGCCTGAAGATAGTTTTGAATACCTAAACGTTTGATCAATTCAAGCTGAGTTTCAATCCAATCTATGTGATTTTCTTCATCTGCAAGAATCTCTATCATTAAGTCTCGACTAACATAATCATGAATTGAATCCGCATAACTAATGGCTTCTTTTAAATTTTTGGCGCCATCAAGTTCTAATTTCAAATCTGAAGCAAGCATCTCTTCGACATCTTCACCAATGTTTAGCTTACCTAGATCTTGTAGATTCGGAATACCTTCGAGAAATAAAATACGCTCAATGTACTTATCCGCATGTTTCATTTCATCAATCGATTCGTGATATTCCATTTCATTGAGTTTAGTCAGTCCCCAATTTTTAAACATTCGGGCATGTAGAAAATATTGATTAATTGCAACAAGTTCATTGCCCAGCAATTTATTTAAGTGGGCTATCATTTTTTTATCGCCTTTCATTTTTATCCTCCATCGCTTCCAGTCCTATAAGTGTAGTACTGAAATTGATGATATGAATAATATTTACACAGTTATCTGCGTGGCGAATTTTAACTAAACAATAGAGGGGTATATGAAAGGATTATGCGACGTGTTCAATACACTGTTCTTCTAGATGCCGAAGTTCTTCCTGCAAAATTTCACGCGTTTGTCGGATACATTTTCCGCATTCGCGCCCTACTGGCAAAATCTGACGTAGCCCTTTCAAAGAGGTGACGTGATATTTACGCGCCACGTTCCTGATTTGTTTATCAGTGATTGCTTCACAAAGGCATACATACATGATCATCTACCTGCACAAATTACATACAGTAAGTTTAAATGAAAATGATTGGCATTTCAATTATCATTAATTGCAATATTTGAAAATAAAATAAATTAATGAGCTATATAAAAACAAAAAGGACGTCCTAAGACGTCCCTTTTTCTGTGGTTCTTTCTTATTCAGAAAGAGCGGTATTATGCAATGATTCTTGCAACAACACCCGCACCTACAGTACGACCACCTTCACGGATTGCGAAACGTAAACCATCATCCATCGCGATTGGGTGAATCAGAGTCACGATCATGTTGATGTTGTCGCCTGGCATTACCATCTCTACGCCTTCTGGCAGTTCGATAGTACCGGTTACGTCAGTTGTACGGAAGTAGAACTGTGGACGGTAGCCTTTGAAGAATGGAGTATGACGACCACCTTCATCTTTGCTCAGAATATAAACTTCTGATTCAAATTGAGTGTGTGGCTTGATTGAACCTGGTTTAGCCAGTACTTGACCACGTTGAATTTCTTCACGCTTAGTACCACGCAGCAGAACACCAACGTTCTCACCCGCACGACCTTCGTCCAGCAGTTTACGGAACATTTCAACGCCAGTACAAGTTGTTTTAGCCGTTGCTTGGATACCAACGATTTCAACTTCTTCACCAACTTTGATGATACCACGCTCAACACGGCCTGTTACTACTGTACCACGACCAGAGATTGAGAATACGTCTTCGATTGGCAGCAGGAATGGCTTGTCAATTGCACGCTCTGGTTCTGGGATGTAAGAATCCAGGTAGCCTGCTAATTCAACAATTTTCGCTTCCCACTCTGGGTTGCCTTCCAGCGCTTTCAGTGCTGAACCGCGAACAACTGGAGTGTCGTCGCCTGGGAAATCGTATTGAGACAGAAGTTCACGAACTTCCATTTCAACTAATTCTAACAGTTCTTCGTCGTCTACCATGTCACATTTGTTCAGGAAAACGATGATGTAAGGAACACCTACTTGGCGACCTAACAGGATGTGCTCACGAGTTTGTGGCATTGGGCCATCAGTCGCAGCAACAACCAGAATTGCACCGTCCATCTGCGCAGCACCAGTGATCATGTTTTTAACATAGTCGGCGTGACCTGGGCAGTCTACGTGTGCGTAGTGGCGAGTTGGAGTGTCATATTCTACGTGAGAAGTAGAAATGGTGATACCACGCGCTTTTTCTTCTGGTGCGTTATCGATTTGGTCGAATGCACGAGCGTTACCGCCGTAAGTTTTAGCCAGAACAGTAGTGATTGCTGCTGTCAGGGTAGTTTTACCATGGTCAACGTGGCCGATTGTACCAACGTTAACGTGCGGTTTTGAACGTTCAAATTTTTCTTTAGACATTAGATTGTCCCTCTAAGACACGGAATCGGTGGTTAAACCACATCAACCAAGCAAGGATTAAATTCGCTTGTATTCTTTCTTTACAGGAGACAAAACAGGAGATAATTGAGAACATCGGGGAAGTGGTGCTGATAGGCAGATTCGAACTGCCGACCTCACCCTTACCAAGGGTGTGCTCTACCAACTGAGCTATATCAGCACATCTTGGAGCGGGCAGCGGGAATCGAACCCGCATCATCAGCTTGGAAGGCTGAGGTAATAGCCATTATACGATGCCCGCAATGAACTCGGCTACCTGAGTTATCAGCTGTTAAACTGTTTTCCGCAAAGCTTATAGAAGCTTATTGGAGATGGTGGTGGGAGAAGGATTCGAACCTTCGAAGTCTGTGACGGCAGATTTACAGTCTGCTCCCTTTGGCCGCTTGGGTATCCCACCTATCCAAATTTTTAATGGTGCCGGCACCAAGAGTCGAACTCGGGACCTACTGATTACAAGTCAGTTGCTCTACCAACTGAGCTATGCCGGCATCAAGTGCTGCGCATTCTAGGAAGAGTGAGCGCAGGATGCAACAAAAAAATTTAATTTTTTGTTCATTCGCTCATATTTTATTCGCTTTTTGCGATTTTGTTGATTTTTTATCTACTTTGAGATTAAAACATCAACAACAGCCATTAACTATAATCGATTATAATCTGAGGAGTAAAGCACCGTTATCGAGTTTAGTTTCGTAAAATATAATTTTTTTATTCACTATCACAGTTTTTCCCCTGTTTTGATCGTTTAGTTTTTCAGCAAAAAACCTGTTTTTTTTTGCATACGTCAAAAAAAATTCACATAAAACACAAAAAAACCTACGCCTACTTCTCTTCACTCGCTATGATGCTACCAAATTTTATGGATACAGATGCTTTTGCAGCCTGTCCAACCTGCACACAATAGGCAGATGTTGGTTTATGAAACAAAAAGAAAATTTTATGACGACACCATATTTAGAGTTCGATAGAGAGCATTGGGCCACTTTACGTGATTCTGTTCCTCTAACATTATCATCAAGTGAGCTTCTTGAACTTAAAGGTATTAATGAAGAGCTCTCCATGGATGATGTCATCGAAATTTATCTTCCTCTCTCTCGTCTACTGAACTTTTATATAAGTTCCAATTTGCGTCGTCAGGCGGTGTTAGAGCAATTTTTAGGAACTAATGGAGCAAAAGTGCCATACATCATTGGTATCGCAGGTAGTGTTGCTGTAGGAAAAAGTACTACAGCACGTTTGCTACAAGCGCTACTAACCCGTTGGCCAGAACATCGCAAAGTTGACTTGATTACTACCGATGGCTTCTTATATCCAAACCAAGTCTTACGCGACAAAGATATAATGAAGAAAAAAGGCTTTCCGCAATCTTACGATATGCGGAAGTTGGTTAACTTTGTTTCTCAAATCAAGTCTGGAGCGCGTAATGTTGCAGCACCTGTTTATTCGCATTTAACCTACGATATCGTTCCTGATCAGACACAAATTATCGACCAACCTGATATTTTAATATTAGAAGGCTTAAACGTTCTGCAAAGTGACATGGATTACCCTCAAGATCCTCACCATGTCTTTGTTTCTGATTTTGTTGATTTTTCCATTTATGTTGATGCGGCCCCTCACTTACTGAAGCAATGGTATATCGGACGCTTTTTGAAATTTAGACAAGGTGCGTTTTCTGATCCTGATTCATATTTCCATAATTATTCTAAGCTCAGTGAAGAAGAAGCGATCAATGTGGCGAGTTCAATTTGGGATGAAATTAATGGTTTAAATCTTGAAGAGAATATATTGCCAACTAAAGAACGGGCAAGTTTAATTATGACCAAGGGCGAAAATCATTCTATTCGGAATGTACGCTTAAGAAAATAATGGATAAGGCCGGTATTACCCGGCCACTATAGTTAATTTTCATTCGATCTTAATGATATTTCACCGCCAATATAAGGGATAATTTCTCCATTTTCTTTTTGTAATAACAGAGCGCCCTGCTCATTTATTCCCTTTTCAATACCAACAACAATATCGTTACCAATCAAAAGCTTAACCTTGCGACCTAAAAAATTATCTAATTCAAACCACCGAGACAAAAATGGTTTCAATCCTTGTTTCTCAAATATACGTAATGATTCTTTTAATGAATTAATAATATTACCAGCTAATTCATTTCTCTCGACATTCTCAATTTCATCAATTAATGCAGACCAAGCTTGGTTAATTGTTTCCTCTTTTTGAATGATATTTTTACTCATACCAATATTGATACCAACACCAATAATAATATGTGCTGCATCGCCAGTTTTGCCTGTTAGTTCAACCAGAATTCCAGCAAGTTTCTTATCATTCATGTAGAGGTCATTAGGCCATTTAACCTTGACTTTGTTTCCACATAATTTATTTAAAGTTTCAGCAATTACGATACCAACAACTAAGCTCAAACCAATTGCAGCTGCAGGGCCTTGTTCTAATTTCCAATATGTTGAAAGGTAGAGGTTACATCCGAATGGTGAAATCCATTGGCGCCCGCGGCGGCCTCTTCCTGCACTTTGGTATTCAGCTAAGCAAGTATCCCCAGACTGCAGGTGAGGAATTCGATCCAACATATATTGGTTAGTTGAATCAATAACAGGTTCAACTATGACATTAGAATCAGAAACATATTGCTCAATGCGTTCTTTACTCAATAGGTTAATTTGCGAAGGAAGCTGATATCCCTTACTAGTAACTGTTTGAATATCAAGACCCCATGAGCGCAATGTTTTGATATGTTTGTTAATTGCAGCTCTCGTCATTCCTAAGTGCTCACCCAGTTGTTCCCCTGAATGAATCTGCCCATCAGCTAAAATATCAATAACCTGTAATGGAATGCTCATCTCTTTCATTGTATACAATCCACCGCATTGACCTCGCCATTTCGCCCTATAAAGCGAACTTCAGGCTCTAAATATATATCAAAATGCTGTGCAACTGTGTGACTGACATGCTTAGCTAGCTCCACAATATCTTTTCCTGTTGCATTTTCTTTATTGATCAATACCAAAGCTTGCTGTTTATGAACTGCAGCACCGCCTAGTTCATAGCCTTTTAAGCCGCATTGGTCAATCAACCAACCTGCTGCTAATTTTACATTTCCATCAGCCTGAACATATTGAGGGCAATTAGGGTAACTAGCTTTGATTGTCTCCGCGAGTTCAGCAGATACGACTGGGTTTTTAAAGAAGCTACCAGCATTACCTGTTATAGCGGGATCAGGTAATTTACTTCTGCGAGTCTCACATACCGTCTCAAACACATCTGAAGGCGTTACAGTGCTAGGATCGAGCTTAGCTAAATCGCCATACGCTAGCTTTGGTGACCACTCCTTAGCAAAAATCAATCCAACACTGATAATCGCATGCGAATTCTGATATTCATGTTTAAAGATACTGTCTCGATAGCCAAAATTGCATTCTTCCGCAGGGATACGAGTGATCCTACCTGTATCCAAGCAGAGGATATCCACATACTCACAAACATCTTTTAGCTCTAACCCATAAGCGCCAATATTTTGTATCGGTGCAGAGCCTACGCATCCAGGGATCAGCGCTAAGTTTTCTGCGCCATATATTCCCTTATGAAGCAATGTTTCAAGTAGTTGATGCCAGTTTTCCCCCGCAGATGCGTGTACATGCCAAGCATCTGCAGATTCAGTAATTTCGATACCTTTAATTCTGTTTACAATGACCACACCTTCAAAGTCTTCAGTAAATAACACATTGCTTCCCCCGCCTAATAGCAGTACTGGAAGATTGTCATTTTTTGCTGTTGTCCACTGTTGGTACAGCGCATCAGCGCTTTGTACAATATTCACCTTAATGGCTTTGGCATCAATACCGAAGCTATTAAGTGATTTGAGTTCGGCGGTCAGGTTCATTGCTACCTTCATTTCAAATAATGATCTAAGATTTTATAAGTCTATCAGCCAGGCCTAGCAGTGAATAGCATGTAGGCGGAAATAATATGATAAGTAAGAAATTGAGAAGAGTTTTGAAAAGTACAGATCGTTAGATAGCAAAAAGCCACCCATTGGGTGGCTTCTTATATTTAAAACCTAGCAGTTCCCTACTCTCACATGGGGAGACCCCACACTACCATCGGCGCTACGGCGTTTCACTACTGAGTTCGGCATGGGGTCAGGTGGGACCACCGCGCTATTGCCGCTAGGTAAATTCTTTTAAACTATTTTAGTATTCATGGTGCTGATACCCAGATTCGAACTGGGGACCTCACCCTTACCAAGGGTGTGCTCTACCAACTGAGCCATATCAGCAATATGGTACGGTCAGTCAGCACTGACACAACCTTAAAAATTAATGTCTGGCAGTTCCCTACTCTCACATGGGGAGACCCCACACTACCATCGGCGCTACGGCGTTTCACTTCTGAGTTCGGCATGGGGTCAGGTGGGACCACCGCGCTATTGCCGCCAGACAAATTCTGTTTATTCCCGTTTAGTCTCTAATCCACTAAACCAGAATATCAATCCTGAACAAGCTGTCGTGTCCACCTCTCGGCGTCCCACTTCATTGAATCAACTTTAATCTCTCATCTCGAAAACACCTTCGGTGTTGTCAGGTTAAGCCTCACGGTTCATTAGTATTGGTTAGCTCAACGTATCGCTACGCTTACACACCCAACCTATCAACGTCTTAGTCTTAAACGTTCCTTTAGGACCCTTAAAGAGTCAGGGAAGACTCATCTCAAGGCAAGTTTCCCGCTTAGATGCTTTCAGCGGTTATCTCTTCCGCACTTAGCTACCGGGCAATGCCATTGGCATGACAACCCGAACACCAGTGGTGCGTCCACTCCGGTCCTCTCGTACTAGGAGCAGCCCCTTTCAATCTTCCAACGCCCACGGCAGATAGGGACCGAACTGTCTCACGACGTTCTAAACCCAGCTCGCGTACCACTTTAAACGGCGAACAGCCGTACCCTTGGGACCTACTTCAGCCCCAGGATGTGATGAGCCGACATCGAGGTGCCAAACACCGCCGTCGATATGAACTCTTGGGCGGTATCAGCCTGTTATCCCCGGAGTACCTTTTATCCGTTGAGCGATGGCCCTTCCATACAGAACCACCGGATCACTAAGACCTACTTTCGTACCTGCTCGAGCCGTCACTCTCGCAGTCAAGCTGGCTTATGCCTTTGCACTAACCGCATGATGTCCGACCATGCTTAGCCAACCTTCGTGCTCCTCCGTTACTCTTTGGGAGGAGACCGCCCCAGTCAAACTACCCACCAGACACTGTCCGCACCCCAGATAATGGGGCTACGTTAGAACATCAAACATTAAAGGGTGGTATTTCAAGGTTGGCTCCACGCAGACTGGCGTCCACGCTTCAAAGCCTCCCACCTATCCTACACATCAAGGCTCAATGTTCAGTGTCAAGCTATAGTAAAGGTTCACGGGGTCTTTCCGTCTTGCCGCGGGTACACTGCATCTTCACAGCGAGTTCAATTTCACTGAGTCTCGGGTGGAGACAGCCTGGCCATCATTACGCCATTCGTGCAGGTCGGAACTTACCCGACAAGGAATTTCGCTACCTTAGGACCGTTATAGTTACGGCCGCCGTTTACTGGGGCTTCGATCAAGAGCTTCTCCTTACGGATAACCCCATCAATTAACCTTCCAGCACCGGGCAGGCGTCACACCGTATACGTCCACTTTCGTGTTTGCACAGTGCTGTGTTTTTAATAAACAGTTGCAGCCAGCTGGTATCTGCGACTGGCTTCAGCTCCATGAGTAAATCACTTCACCTAATGCCAGCGTGCCTTCTCCCGAAGTTACGGCACCATTTTGCCTAGTTCCTTCACCCGAGTTCTCTCAAGCGCCTGAGTATTCTCTACCTGACCACCTGTGTCGGTTTGGGGTACGATTAATGATAATCTAGAGCTTAGAGGCTTTTCCTGGAAGCGGGGTATGAGCTACTTCGCCACCGTAGTGACTCGTCATCAGACCTCAGCATATAGTGAACCGGATTTGCCTAATTCACCTGCCTACATCCTTAAACCGGGACAACCGTCGCCCGGCCAGCCTAACCTTCTCCGTCCCCCCATCGCAATTATCACCAGTACGGGAATATTAACCCGTTTCCCATCGACTACGCATTTCTGCCTCGCCTTAGGGGTCGACTCACCCTGCCCCGATTAACGTTGGACAGGAACCCTTGGTCTTCCGGCGTGCGGGTTTTTCACCCGCATTATCGTTACTTATGTCAGCATTCGCACTTCTGATACCTCCAGCATGCCTCACAGCACACCTTCACAGGCTTACAGAACGCTCCCCTACCCAACAATATTTACATATCGCTGCCGCAGCTTCGGTGCATAGTTTAGCCCCGTTACATCTTCCGCGCAGGCCGACTCGACCAGTGAGCTATTACGCTTTCTTTAAATGATGGCTGCTTCTAAGCCAACATCCTGGCTGTCTGAGCCTTCCCACTTCGTTTCCCACTTAACTATGACTTTGGGACCTTAGCTGGCGGTCTGGGTTGTTTCCCTCTTCACGACGAACGTTAGCACCCGCCGTGTGTCTCCCGTGATAACATTCTTCGGTATTCGTAGTTTGCATCGAGTTGGTAAGTCGGGATGACCCCCTAGTCGAAACAGTGCTCTACCCCCGAAGATGAGTTCACGAGGCGCTACCTAAATAGCTTTCGGGGAGAACCAGCTATCTCCCGGTTTGATTGGCCTTTCACCCCCAGCCACAAGTCATCCGCTAATTTTTCAACATTAGTCGGTTCGGTCCTCCAGTTAGTGTTACCCAACCTTCAACCTGCCCATGGCTAGATCACCGGGTTTCGGGTCTATACCCTGCAACTCATTCGCCCAGTTAAGACTCGGTTTCCCTACGGCTCCCCTATACGGTTAACCTTGCTACAGAATATAAGTCGCTGACCCATTATACAAAAGGTACGCAGTCACACCACAAGGGTGCTCCCACTGCTTGTACGTACACGGTTTCAGGTTCTATTTCACTCCCCTCGCCGGGGTTCTTTTCGCCTTTCCCTCACGGTACTGGTTCACTATCGGTCAATCAGGAGTATTTAGCCTTGGAGGATGGTCCCCCCATATTCAGACAGGATAACACGTGTCCCGCCCTACTCGTCGAGTTCACAACACTAACACCTTCGGATACGGGGCTATCACCCTTTACTGCCGGCCTTTCCAGACCGTTCTCCTGATGCTAATGCTGATTAAGACTCTGGGCTGCTCCCCGTTCGCTCGCCGCTACTAGGGGAATCTCGGTTGATTTCTTTTCCTCGAGGTACTGAGATGTTTCAGTTCCCTCGGTTCGCCTCGTTTGACTATGTATTCATCAAACGATAGTGCAACGAATTGCACTGGGTTTCCCCATTCGGAAATCGTCGGTTATAACGGTTCATATCACCTTACCGACGCTTATCGCAGATTAGCACGTCCTTCATCGCCTCTGATTGCCTAGGCATCCACCGTGTACGCTTAGTCGCTTAACCTCACAACCCGAAGGTGTCTTTTCATCAGACGACACGAAACGTCATGGCTGTGCGTGGTGAAGTTCTTCGTTGGGCAGGGTTCGCAATGCTCACGTACTCATGTACGCTGCGCTTGCTGCACGCTGTCCGCCTTGAATTTCACACTGCTCGCTCATGCCACTTGCTTGTGTGTTTGAAAAACACGTTCAAGTTGAGATTTTTGAGAGACTCTCACATTGTTTAAGCGATAAACAATGTGCGTTGTTTTCAATTTTCAGCTTGTTCCAGATTGTTAAAGAGCATAATTGTTAAACCAACTACAAGGTAATTGGCTTAATCATTATTTGTGGGGAACGTCTTTCACTCATTCTCCGCGCAATTGGCGTCCCCTAGGGGATTCGAACCCCTGTTACCGCCGTGAAAGGGCGGTGTCCTAGGCCTCTAGACGAAGGGGACACTACAGTCAGCTTCGCAGACGCGCTTTTTGCTCTACTTTCTATCAGACAATCTGTGTGAGCACTTCACAAGTACACTTCAATGGTAAGGAGGTGATCCAACCGCAGGTTCCCCTACGGTTACCTTGTTACGACTTCACCCCAGTCATGAATCACAAAGTGGTAAGCGCCCTCCCGAAGGTTAAGCTACCTACTTCTTTTGCAACCCACTCCCATGGTGTGACGGGCGGTGTGTACAAGGCCCGGGAACGTATTCACCGTAGCATTCTGATCTACGATTACTAGCGATTCCGACTTCATGGAGTCGAGTTGCAGACTCCAATCCGGACTACGACGTACTTTATGAGTTCCGCTTGCTCTCGCGAGGTCGCTTCTCTTTGTATACGCCATTGTAGCACGTGTGTAGCCCTACTCGTAAGGGCCATGATGACTTGACGTCATCCCCACCTTCCTCCGGTTTATCACCGGCAGTCTCCTTTGAGTTCCCACCATCACGTGCTGGCAACAAAGGATAAGGGTTGCGCTCGTTGCGGGACTTAACCCAACATTTCACAACACGAGCTGACGACAGCCATGCAGCACCTGTCTCAGAGTTCCCGAAGGCACTAAAGCATCTCTGCTAAATTCTCTGGATGTCAAGAGTAGGTAAGGTTCTTCGCGTTGCATCGAATTAAACCACATGCTCCACCGCTTGTGCGGGCCCCCGTCAATTCATTTGAGTTTTAACCTTGCGGCCGTACTCCCCAGGCGGTCGATTTAACGCGTTAGCTCCGGAAGCCACTCCTCAAGGGAACAACCTCCAAATCGACATCGTTTACAGCGTGGACTACCAGGGTATCTAATCCTGTTTGCTCCCCACGCTTTCGCACCTGAGCGTCAGTCTTTGTCCAGGGGGCCGCCTTCGCCACCGGTATTCCTCCACATCTCTACGCATTTCACCGCTACACATGGAATTCTACCCCCCTCTACAAGACTCTAGCTGACCAGTCTTAGATGCCATTCCCAGGTTAAGCCCGGGGATTTCACATCTAACTTAATCAACCGCCTGCGTGCGCTTTACGCCCAGTAATTCCGATTAACGCTTGCACCCTCCGTATTACCGCGGCTGCTGGCACGGAGTTAGCCGGTGCTTCTTCTGTTGGTAACGTCAATCGTTGATGATATTAGCATCAACGCCTTCCTCCCAACTGAAAGTACTTTACAACCCTAAGGCCTTCTTCATACACGCGGCATGGCTGCATCAGGCTTGCGCCCATTGTGCAATATTCCCCACTGCTGCCTCCCGTAGGAGTCTGGGCCGTGTCTCAGTCCCAGTGTGGCTGATCATCCTCTCAGACCAGCTAGGGATCGTCGCCTTGGTGAGCCATTACCTCACCAACTAGCTAATCCCATATGGGTTCATCCGATAGCGCAAGGACCGAAGTTCCCCTGCTTTGCTCCTAAGAGATTATGCGGTATTAGCTACCGTTTCCAGTAGTTATCCCCCTCTATCGGGCAGATCCCCATACATTACTCACCCGTCCGCCGCTCGTCAGCGAGAAGCAAGCTTCCCCTGTTACCGCTCGACTTGCATGTGTTAGGCCTGCCGCCAGCGTTCAATCTGAGCCATGATCAAACTCTTCAATTAAAAAGCTTGATGCTCAAAGAATGTTACTGTCGTTTGATTTCCGAAGAAACCAAATTACCTATTAGTTCATATATATGAATTAACGTGTTAGTCACTCTTCAAGACTTAAAATCAAATATTTTTTTGATAGTGTCCTGTGAGTGCCCACACAGATTGTCTGATAAATTGTTAAAGAGCGGTGCGACATTTCTTAAGAAATTCGACTCAGTTTTTATCAACTTAGGTCGTTGTCGCGAGGTGGCGTATATTACGCTTTCCTCAGTGAGAGTCAAGCATTTTTTTGCTTAATCTTTTCAGATTCTCTCGCTGCCGGTTCAGTGTCCATCGCGCTTTGCGTTGGCTTGTTCCCAGTCAGTGGATGCGCATTATAGGGAGTCAGAAAAATCTGGCAACCCTTTTTTTGATGTTTTTTTTCGTTCGCTCAGCTTTTCAGCTAATTTGGCTTAAATGGCTAGTTTTTTCAGCGATTTGAAGCCTTCCGCCTCAAGAACAGGTCTTAATTCTTGTAAACTCTCGTTCATTAATAAGCAGTAAGCGAAGTCTTCTTCATTTGAATCCGTTACTTCAGCCTGATTATTGATGAGCCAAACGGTTCTTCTGGCAATCGCGGCGCCAGAATCAATGAATCGCGTTCCACTTGGTAGCACTTTTTCCAACTCTTCTACTATAAGAGGGAAATGGGTGCAGCCAAGAATCACCGTATCTGGGGCTTCTTTCATTTTGATCCACGGTTTGACGGCTTGAGCCACTTCATCCAGCGGCAGTATTTCACCATGTAACTTTCTTTCTGCCAATTGTACGAGTTCTGCTGAACCTAAAGAGATCACTTTGCAGTCCGTCGCAAAACGTTCAATCAGCTCTTTTGTGTATTCACGATTTACCGTGCCCCGAGTCGCCAATAAACCAACGATACCGTTACGCGTCAGTTTGGTTGCAGGCTTAATCGCTGGAACGACACCGACAATTGGGAAAGTAAAATTCGCTCTTAAGTTAGGTAAGCTCACCGTGCTTGCAGTATTACACGCAATAACGGCAATGGTGAGAGGATGCTTTTTCGCGATGGCATTAACGATTTGATAAACCCTATCAATAATGAACTCTTCGCTTTTCTCTCCATAAGGGAAAGCTTCATTATCGAATGCATATATATAGTGCGCATTTGGGATCAGTTTTTTGACTTCGCGATAGACAGATAACCCGCCCACTCCGGAGTCAAATACCAGAATGGTCGGGCGAACAGATAGGTTGTTATCAGAAGTTGTAGCTTCCTGTGAGGAAATATTCTCTTCCAGCGGTGCGATAACCATACGCGGTCTCATAGTCTTTATCGAACATATTAGCTATTTTACCACGAATTGTGAGATGTGAAGTGATTGGATATGCAGCTGTGATATCCCAAAGGCTTACACCCCCGAGTTTTAGGCTTTCTGACTTACCATTCTCATAATAAGCAGTATCATGTCGCGAGCCGATATATTGATAGGTCAAGCCCATATCGAGTTTTTCTATATTCCAATCTAACTGATACTTAACTTGTTGCTGAGCTCGGCGTTCCAATACCTTATTGGTATCTTTATTACGAGGATCAATATATTGGTACGTAAATTGGTGATGGAATATCCACGTATCAAACTCACCAACCCATTCAACACCTTTAATTTCAGCCTTACCAATATTTTCATAAGAATTGAACTGCGCACCAGACTTATATGCAATTAAATTATCAATATCATTATGGTACGCATTGATTTGCCAAAATAAAGGACCTGTTGTGCCTTCTAAGCCAATTTCCCATTGTTGGCTTTCTTCAGGTTTTAGGTCTGGGTTTCCTTTCATTTTCCATGAAGGGTTATCTACATATAGCTGATTTAAATTAGGTGCTTTATAGGCGGTAGCATAAGAACCAACAAGTTTGTAGCCATCATAAAACTCCCAACTCAGCCCAGACTGCCATGTTGTATGCCAATCAAACTCTGAGTGGTGATCCGAGCGTATAGCTGCTTCAGCAATCACTGAATCTATTAGTGCATATTGCCCCGTAAGATAGATTCCCGTGTTATTAACGGTTTGTTTTTTACTCGTATTTGTGTAACCGCCTGGTTCAACACTTTGACGTTGATAATCAACGCCGGTGCTGAGACTACCTTTACCAAATTGGTAGTTATTACCCCATTGCAGATTATATTGTTTCGACTCATCCAGATTAGAATGCAGCCCATATTGACCGTATCTTGGATCGTAATTGTAATCTTTAGAGTGGCTATAACTTCCTAGCAATGATGTTGAGTAATTGCCTTGATGGTATTTCAGACCTGTTTCATAAGTTCGACTCGAGAACTTACGCGTATCAACAAGGTAATGCTGCATATTTGTGTAATCGGTATCATAGCTACCATCATAATCAGTCCGGTTATCATAACCATAGCCACGGGCATAAGCCGAAACATTCGGAGAGAATTGATGTTCAATTCCCAGCCATAGTGTTTTATTTAAGAAACCGTCTTTATCTGACTGAGGATATCCATTTGGGTAATTCCCTGTACTTCCTCTCGCCTCTACATCAAACCCTTTTGTATAGGTATAAGCCGCCGCGCCCGTTACGGTTGTATTCTCACCAATCTTCTGCTGCGTTGAACCGTTATAGTTTTGATAGCCATATGAACCGATCCCTGCATTCAAGGTGGTTCCTTCATTATTACGGCGAGTAATAATGTTAATCACCCCACCCACCGCATCAGAGCCATAAACGGCTGAACGTGCGCCACGAATATACTCAATACGCTGCACTAGCGAGATTGGAATTTGACTCATATCTGAAGAACCAGAAATTCCCGCTTGATTAAGACGAACACCATCAATTAAAACCAAAACATGGCGTGATTCTGTTCCTCTAATAAAGAGAGAACTTTGTTGCCCTATTCCACCATTTTGAGCAACATCCACCCCCGGTAAACGTCTCAATACATCAATCACGGTATTTGACTGCCAATGATCAATATCTTCACGGGTCACCACAGTCACTGGCGCTAATATAGAAGAGATAGGTTGTTCGAAACGGTTAGCAGACACCACCATTTCATCTGACGAATTAGAGCTTGCACTTGCCAAAGAGGAAATACCGCACAACACGGCCAGAGCTGCCACCGAAAGCGATAGCGACTTGTTATTATTCATTATGTTTACACTCGGAAAATCAATTAAATTAACATTCCGCGACGCCGAAAATCAGATCCGCGCTGAGATTCAACAAAGCGATAAGAGTTGTGGTAGGTATCGGACTTATAAAGTGACAAGTTGGGTTTCTATATATGAAGCGATATATAAAATGAAAATTCGACCTGTTATATCCCCTAAATAATTCAAGCTGCATGTAGGCGGCAAGCGAAGATATTCCTAGGAGCATACTGCAGTATGTGACTAGGATAGCTGAGCGATGCCAACACCCATGTAGCTTGAAGAATGACGGGGATACCTTAATTACCGTTGCGCGTCAGCTTTGGACTCTCACCAAATTCCCTCAACCACAGCACATAATCCTAAATTGAATAACTATCAGTGTCCATGAATCGATAATGAAAACTGGACATCTTCGCTGCTTGCCCTACAATTTCGCCCCTGATGTGAATTTTGACTGTTTTATGGGGCCATATGATGCAAAACACCTTGCACACCGAAGATTACGAACTGCAACTTGCAGAGAAAGTTGACCGTCTGAAGAGTTTGATGGCCCCTTATGCTGCGCCTGAACCTGAAATTTATTCATCTCCAACCTCCCATTATCGGATGCGTGCAGAATTTAGAATTTGGCACGAAGGCGATGACCTATTTCATATTATGTTTGATAAAGAGACCAAAGAACGCATTCGAATTGAGTCATTTCCAGTTGCTAGCCAGCTAATCAACGACATGATGGCTGAACTTCTGCCTTTATTAAAACGCTCTGAATTACTGCGCCACAAATTATTCCAGATAGATTACTTATCGACGCTAAGCAATAAGCTGATTGTTTCTCTGCTTTATCATAAAAAATTAAGTGATGAATGGACGGAACAAGCCAAACAATTGAAAGCCGATTTAACGGCCAAAGGCTTTGACGTTCAAATTATTGGTCGCGCCTCTAAAACTAAAATTATGCTCGACCACGATTATGTCGATGAAGTTTTACCTGTAAAAGGGAAAAACATGATTTATCGTCAGGTGGAAAATAGTTTCACACAGCCAAACGCGCAGGTGAATATTAAAATGTTAGAGTGGGCGATTGATGCGACTCGACATTCAACCGGCGATTTATTAGAGCTGTATTGTGGTAATGGCAACTTTTCACTGGCGCTGGCTCAAAACTTCAATCGTGTTTTAGCGACTGAAATTGCCAAGCCTTCAGTGCATGCGGCGCAATACAATATAGAAGCTAACAAAATAGATAATGTGCAGATTATCCGAATGTCTGCGGAAGACTTTACCCAAGCAATGAATGGTGTACGTGAATTTAACCGTTTAGAGGGAATTAATTTAGCAGACTACCAGTGCAATACGATTTTTGTCGACCCACCACGTAGCGGCTTAGATGACAAAACTGTTCAGCTGGTACAAGAATATGACCATATTCTGTATATCTCCTGTAACCCGGAAACCCTGTGCGATAATTTAGCGGAACTCACCAAAACCCATAAAGTCGAAAAACTGGCTTTATTTGACCAATTCCCATATACCCATCATATGGAAAGTGGTGTGTTACTCACTCGACGCTAATACTCTCTATAAATTATTCCCTATAAATTATCCATAAAAAACGCCGCACTATTATGTTGCGGCGTTTCTTTTTATTCAAAACTGATATTAATGTTCAGTTTCGCTTTCTAGAGCTTGTTCTTGCAGCTCTTTTTTACGCGCTTTCCAACTGGTATACATCCACAATGCAATAATGACAATCACCGTTGCTGGGATAAAGTTAGAACCGACATCAGGATGTTGGACGCGTAAAATCGCTGCGTAGCCAAACATACCTAAGAAAAAGCTGCCGGCGACAAATTTTGGTAATCCCATTGGCATAGCTTGATTTAAATAGCGCTGGTGTAAACAGTAAACAGCCAAAATTAATGTGACGATTGGGAAGATAGAAAATTCCACAAAGGAATTAAACAGGGTAGAGAACGTTCCATGAGTCGATAAGCCGATTACTAAAGATAGCAGTAACGTGCTTCTCTCATAATTCTTGTGTTCCGTCATTGTCTCTCCTTTACTCTTTGGTTAAGTCAGGGTCTGTATCATTTTGTTTTTCTTGCTCGCGGCGGTACCAGTAATATGCGCCTTTAGCTATCATACGTAGCTGTAATACTAACCGCTCTTCGAGGCGTCGACGTTTTTCTTCATCAATATCAAGCGCTTCAGCGCCCGCACTAAACACAATAGTGACCATAGCTTCGGCTTGCATTTCAGTGAAATACCGCGGTGTACGATTTTCTAATTCAAGATAATCCGCTAATTCTGCAATAAAATGTTGGATTTCTCGTGCGACCGCAGCACGAAACTCAGCAGAAGTTCCTGAGCGCTCACGTAATAATAACCTAAACGCGTTAGGGTTATTACCAATAAACTCCATAAAAGTGGAGACTGACGTGCGGATCACACTCCCGCCTTTTGCGATACGTTGACGCGCTTGTCTCATGAGTTGGCGTAGCATCAAACCACTTTCATCAACCATGGTTAACCCAAGCTCATCAACATCTTTGAAGTGACGGTAAAACGAAGTTGGTGCGATGCCCGCTTCACGAGCGACTTCCCGTAAGCTGAGGCTAGTAAAACTACGTTCTGCACTTAATTGGCTAAATGCCGCTTCCACGAGCGAACGACGAGTTTTTTCTTTCTGTTTTGCTCTAACGCCAATAGTGTTGCTCACGATTTTCCTAGTTTTCTACAATTAAAACGCCGCGAATAGATCAAAATATCACTTTTGAATGCGCCCATCCGTTAAGCATACCTGAAAATTATTAATCTAGTTTAATGAAAAGATGACTCTCCCATCAATTTCGCCATTTTCAGAATTTCACCCAGCTTCATTTTTTCTAGGCTGTGTCTTTTATCGATTTTTTTCTATAAATTTTTTATATACTTTGCGCGCCTTTATTTTTATCTGCTTTCTATACTTATTTGTCTTTAGGATTTCGAATTGAGACAAGATGGCAAACGAATGTTACTATCACAACGTCCCTAGAATTAAAACAGGCTTACCTCATGCAACAACATACCCATTTTGATGCAATTGTCATTGGTTCAGGTCCTGGTGGTGAAGGTGCCGCTATGGGCCTGGTTAAACAAGGAAAAAACGTTGCTGTTATAGAACGTTATAACAGTGTCGGCGGCGGCTGTACCCACTGGGGTACTATTCCCTCTAAAGCCCTTCGTCATGCTGTTAGTCGAATTATCGAATTTAATCAAAACCCTCTATATAGTGATAATTCCCGCAGTTTACGCTCCTCTTTTTCTGAAATTCTTACTCATGCCGAAACCGTTATAAGTCAACAAACTCGTATGCGTGAAGGGTTTTATGAACGCAATGGTTGCCAAATGTTTTCTGGTGAAGCAACTTTTGTTGATGATCAACATGTTAGCGTACGCTATGCAGATGGAAGTTGTGATGTCCTTAGCGCAGATAAAATTATCATTGCGACTGGATCACGACCTTATTGCCCGCCTGATGTTGATTTTACCCACTCCCGAATTTATAACAGCGATACCATTCTCAGCCTTTCCCACGAACCTCGCCATGTGATTATTTATGGTGCGGGTGTGATTGGTTGTGAGTACGCATCCATATTTCGTGGGTTAGGGGTCAAAGTCGATTTGATCAACACTCGCGATCACTTATTGGCATTCCTTGATCAAGAGATGTCTGATGCATTGTCTTACCATTTCTGGAACAGTGGCGTAGTTATCCGTCACAACGAAGAATATGAGAAGATTGAAGGTTTAGATGATGGCGTTATTGTTCATCTTAAATCAGGTAAGAAAGTGAAAGCAGATTGCTTATTGTTCGCGAACGGTCGTACTGGTAATACTGATAATATCGGTCTGGCGAATGTGGGGATCGAAGCGGATGGTCGCGGCTTAGTCAAAGTTGACCATGCTTATCGCACCAGTAATGAGCATATCTATGCTGTTGGCGATGTGATTGGCTATCCAAGCCTAGCTTCTGCGGCTTATGATCAAGGGCGCATTGCGGCTCGTGCAATTACCTCTGGCTTAGGTAATGCCCATTTAGTTGAAGATATTCCGACGGGCATTTATACCATTCCAGAAATTAGTTCCGTGGGTAAAACAGAACAAGAATTGACGGCAATGAAAGTCCCTTATGAAGTTGGTCGTGCTCAGTTTAAACATTTAGCACGAGCACAGATTGCTGGCATGAATGTGGGTAGTTTGAAAATTCTCTTCCATAGAGAAACTCTTCAAATTTTAGGTATTCACTGTTTCGGTGAGAGAGCGGCTGAAATTATTCATATCGGCCAAGCGATTATGGAACAAAAAGGTGAAGGGAATACCATCGAATACTTCATTAATACCACATTTAACTATCCAACCATGGCTGAAGCGTTCCGAGTTGCGGCATTGAATGGTCTAAATCGACTGTTTTAGCGGTTCTCTACGCTTTACACTGAATGATTGGCTTTAGAATAAGTGATTGCAGGTTTATTCCCGCAATCACTTTTTTTGTTTTTATCGCTTACTTTTTATTTCTGTAGTACTTATCCATCGAGCTGTAAATTGTCTCAGCAAGCTGCTCATAACGTCCACGCAATGGAGAGCCCGGACGATAAACTAATACAATGCGGCGTTTTGGCTCAGGTTCAATACAGTTCAAGTAACAAACGCCATCCCGACAAGCCTCATGAGGTACAGCCAAATCAGGCAGCAATGTAATTCCGCTACCCGCTGCTACCATGTTTCTCAGCGTTTCTAAGCTTGTCGCTCTGAAATGGGTATCTTCTTTTGCCCCGGCTTGGAAACAGAATCCCATCGCTTGATCACGTAAACAGTGACCATCTTCCAACATCAATAATTTTTCACCCGCTAATTCGCCCATTTCAACCGTGTCACGGTCATGCCATGGGTGATTTTCATAAATCGCGAGTTTCATTGGCTCTTCAAATAATGGCACCACAATAAATGGTTCCGTTTCTTTGACTTCTGCCAGAATGGCGCAATCCAACTTACCACTATCTAACTGAGCTAATAATTGCTGAGTTTGTGCTTCGTGTAAGTAAATTTCTAATTTAGGGTGCACACGGTGTAATTCAGGAATAATGTGCGGAAGCAAATAAGGTGCAACAGTTGGGATCAGTCCTATATGTAAAGGCCCTGACATGCTTTCACCTTGTAAAGCGGCCATTTCTTGTAGAACTTTTATCTCTCTTAAGATCGTTCTTGCTTGCTCAACGAGCAATAAACCTTGTTGAGTAAAAAGCACTTTTCGGCTGGTTCTTTCTAATAGCATCACGCCGAGCTCTTCTTCAAGCTTACGAATTTGACCGCTCAGCGTAGGCTGACTTACATGGCAAGAATCCGCAGCACGTCTAAAGTGCTTGTGCTCAGCAAGTGCAACTAGGTACTCCAGATCACGAATATTCATCCGCCTTTTTCCTCTCGTTATGCCTGACTATATAGATAATACCAATCATTATAGAGAATATATAACGTTTCATCTATTGATAAAAATAAAAAGCAATATTTAAATTTTTTTAAGAAAAATCTCATTTAAATATGAAACAAACTGTAATATATGGAAAATAAATGTATCAGTCTTTTTCCGAATAAAAAATGATTTCAATATGCAACAATCAACCATTTTTACTCGCTAAAAGAGTAATTATTATGTATTAAAAAATATTCAAGTAACTATTCCAATAAACTTCTTAATATATCTTTCTTCTCATTATCGCACTTACGAACTAGTTCAATGAATCACCAGAGGCATCCACTAAACCTATCAACCTCACTACACTTTCCTCATCGAGCAATATCAGAAGAAAAAATGAATAATTTTATTAAAAATAATAACATACAAAATTAATTATTTGTTTTTTTTGACATATTTTTAAATATTTTTAACGTTGAAGTTAATCACCTTAATGCCAATAATATACCTACTTGAACGCAATTAGCACAATTTAGAAATTACGTTGATAAGAATCATGAATTGGTAAAGAGCTATCAATAACCCCATAAAAACCATTAAAATAAATAATCATTTATTCAAATTAGTTGAATCCATTTGCCAATGATGGCTTTGGATAGCTGAATAATACTCAATAGCAATGATGCTAAATGTTAAATACATATTACCCATTATTAGAGTATTTATATTGATACTTAGCCATCCTGATAATTGCTCTTAAATTCCTATATAGAATGGCTACCAAACAAGCTAATAGGACTTAATACCCGAAAATGAGGTAATAGCAAAAATAAGGGATATAGCTTTATTAAGTATTAGCTCATAGTAATGAAACATTTTGTTATATTCTCTTTCATATTTAATTAAAGTTTGTAAATACATATAAAAGAATATATTAAAGTGATCTGCATAGATTTCAATATTCATTATCACTCACCTAACGAATGAGTGTACTCAAAACTCAATAACTAGCAATTTAATTCATCAATATATGATAAGTAAGTTTCTTGTATCAAAATTATAAACAAATTGGTTCTTAACTAGTTTTTTATGGGTATATGTTTTTACTTATACTATATTTAACTTATCCCATATTGTTTAATTTAATTTTAAAATTTCCATACATTTGATTTTCAATATTTACACCTTAATGGAGTTATTTGAATTATTATAAGCCCCATCAAATAGCACGAGGTAATTGAAAAAAGAAAAGTAGCTAATATATATCTTACGCAATACCGAATTAATTAAATTAATACACTTAAACAAATTGATTAAACACAAATCAGTTAGGGGATACTATTATGAAAAATTTACCATCAATCGCTAAAAAAACCTTCTTTCGCGCAGTCATGGCATTATTACTCGTTCCTGCTTTTAGCGCCGTTAATGCCTATGCAGAAAACAGCGAACATAACGGTACCATCCAATTTACAGGCTCAATTGTCTATGCATCTTGCTTGAATGAAGTAAATAATAATAATGTCACTGTAAATTGTCTGAACGACAATGACGATATGGTTGCCAATAACATTGATCTGAAAAAGTTAGTGAAAACTCAAGGTTGGAAAGTCCTGAATGGCGGTCGAAGTGTTTATTCTTATGATTGGGTGAATGAAGACAAACAGATGGGTATGTTAACAATTAAATATAGTTAAGATTAAACGTTATGGAAATTGGGGTAGCCATGCTACCCCCCATTTTTTCTACATGTCTTTATTTACATCTTCAAGCGAGTTCTCGCATCCACAATAGCTTTTGCTACCTGCTTTTGAGATACCCCACCTTTTGCTAATCGCTTATCAAGACAAGATTGTAGAGATAAAATCTCATACACATCCAGTTGGATAGTTGCACTGAATTTTTGCAAATCACTTAATGCCATCTCTTCTAATGCCTTACCCTGCGCTATCGCAGCCACCACCGCTTCACCCACAATATGGTGAGCTTCACGGAATGGAACGCCTTTCGCCACTAGATAATCCGCCAGCTCAGTCGCATTTGCATAACCTTGTTTTGCTGCATCTTCACAACGAGGACGACGAATTTGGATACCATCCAGAACGAGTACAGCCATATGCATACAATCTAACCATGTATCGAGGGCATCGAATAATCCTTCTTTGTCTTCTTGCATATCTTTGTTGTAAGCAAGCGGCAACCCTTTCAGGGTCATCATCATGCCAGTCAATGCCCCTTGAACACGGCCACATTTACCACGAATTAACTCCAATGCATCAGGATTTTTCTTTTGCGGCATCAGCGACGAGCCTGAAGTCACTTTATCGGATAACTCCACAAACCCTGCTTCACCACTGTTGAAGAAAATCAAATCTTCAGCAAAGCGAGATAAATGCACCATGCCGATGCTGGCGTCAGATAAAAGTTCTAACACATGGTCTCTATCAGAAACGGTATCTAAACTGTTACGCGTTGCGGATGAAAAGCCTAACCATGATGCTAATTGCTCACGGTCAATATCATAGGCCGTACCCGCCAAAGCCCCACAACCTAATGGGCTGACATCTAAACGCTTTAAAGTATCTTGCAAACGGCTTTCATCACGAGACAACATTTCGTTATACGCTAAACACCAATGGGCGAATGTCACTGGTTGAGCACGTTGTAAGTGGGTATAGCCCGGCATCACTGCATCTTGGTTATTTTCAGCGGTGATGACCAACGCTTTTTGTAATTCGGTGACGGCTTCTAATAACAGCGCCACTTGGTCTTTACACCACAGTTTTAAGTCCGTTGCGACTTGGTCATTACGGCTACGACCTGTGTGCAGCTTTTTCCCTAAATCACCGACTTTATCAATCAGTTTACCTTCTACCCAGCTATGGATATCTTCGGCGTCACTTTGCAAGATAATCTCAGGATCGGCTTGCACTTCCGCCAATAGCGCATTGAGTGCTTGCTCGAGAGATTTTTGCTCGCTATCAGACAGCACGCCAACTGTGACCAATGCTTTTGACCATGCCACAGAGCCAATAATATCCTGCTCAGCTAAGCGATAATCAAAACGCAGTGAATCATTGAATTGTTTAAACCGTTGATCTGCCTGCTGACTAAAACGTCCACCCCAAAGTGCCATAACGAGTCCCTACCTGATTGATAAAATAAGTATCTGCCCGACAGCCTTATTTGGCTGTCGGAGTCATACTGATAAAACTATTTTGCTTTGTTCTGTTCTTTCAGCGCACGAATACGTGAAGAGAGTGAGTAGAGGCGGATAAACCCACCAGCATGGCTGTGATCGTAAACTTCATCTTCACCAAATGTTGCAAACTCTTCAGAGTACAGGCTCTTATCCGCTTTCTTCTGGATAGCCGTCACTTGCCCTTTATACAATTTCAGAACCACTTCACCGGTCACATCCTGAGCCAGAGATTCTGCTGCTGCTTGCAAAGAATGACGAAGTGGCGCAAACCAGCGACCGTCATACACCACATAAGACATTTCCAGACCTAGCTGTTCACGCCATTTGTAGCTATCGCGGTCTAATACTAATTGCTCAACACCACGCAGTGCTGCCATCATGATGGTGCCCCCTGGGGTTTCATAGCAGCCACGGGATTTCATACCCACTAAACGGTTTTCCACGATATCGATACGGCCCACGCCATGTTTTGCACCCAGCGTATTTAATGTTTCTAAACAGCCTAATGGAGACAGCGCTTTCCCGTTTACAGAAACCACTTCGCCGTGTTTCACGCCAACCGTCACCAGCTCAGCTTCATCCGGTGCGTCTTTCGGATCAACAGTCCATACCCAGCAATCTTGGTTAGCGGCATTCCATGTGCTTTCCAATACGCCGCCTTCGGTAGAAATGTGCCATGCGTTTTCATCACGGCTGTAGATTTTCTCTAAGCTAGCAGTTGTTGGAATATTACGTTCTTTCAGGTAATCCAGCAGAGCTTCACGGGAACGTAAGTCCCACTCACGCCATGGTGCAACCACTTTCAGTTGTGGTGCTAATGCGGTGTAAGTGCTTTCGAAACGCACTTGGTCGTTACCTTTACCGGTCGCGCCGTGCGCGACGGCATCTGCACCAACTTTCAGTGCGATTTCAACTTGTGCTTTAGCGATAATTGGACGCGCCATTGACGTACCCAGTAAATAGCTACCTTCATACAGCGCACCTGTTTTCAGCACTGGGTAGATATATTCCTTGATAAATTCTTCACGCAGGTCAACTACATAGCATTCAGAAGCACCTGATTGCAGGGCCTTTTTCTCAACACCGACTAAGTCTTCTCTGTCTTGACCCACATCAGCAACGAATGCCACGACTTCACAGTCATCGTAGTTTTCTTTTAACCATGGAATGATAGCCGACGTGTCTAATCCACCGGAGTACGCTAATACAATCTTCTTAATGCCCTTTTTCATAAATTACCTATCCCAATTCTTTTAAAATAAATGTTTGATTTGTCTATTTGCTTGCTCAGTTCTGCACTCAAGAAGCAAGAATTCGTGTGCCAATCGCGGTGCCATTAAATAATGATGGCAACTGTTCCGCATGGCGCCAGCTCGCAATATCCACTGGACGTTGCAATGTGGACGCCGCTTCTAACGCCGCATTCACTTTAACAATC
Source organism: Providencia zhijiangensis (assembly GCF_030315915.2). Lineage (NCBI taxonomy): Bacteria > Pseudomonadati > Pseudomonadota > Gammaproteobacteria > Enterobacterales > Morganellaceae > Providencia > Providencia zhijiangensis. Next base: position 3,653,364 of record NZ_CP135990.1, read on the forward strand.
ATTCCATCCGTGATGATGCCTTGATCAATCAGTTTCTGCGCTTTAGCGGTGGTCATTTCATCAATCTTTTGGCCTTTACCATCCAAAATACCGCTCACATCAGAAAGCAGGACTAAATCTGCATTCAGTGCTTGAGCAATCGCTGTCGCCGCTTGGTCTGCATTGACATTCATCAGTTGCCCCTCTTCAGTGATCCCGATAGAGCTAATGATTGGCAAATATCCCGCAGACAGTAATAGTTTCAGTAACTTCGCATCACCCGCTTTCGCACTACCCACATGACCGAGTTCATCATTAATTTGCGTAACCACTGCACTGTGCCCATCCCCAAGGGATAAACCCACCGCTTGCAATTGATGTTTAATCGCCCATGCCAACAAGGTTTTATTCGCCGTTCCGGCTAGTGCACCCGTAATAATGTCAATTTGATCTGCTGGTGTGACACGCAATCCTTGCTTTTTCACGACGGGTAATTGCAGTTTTTGCATTAATTCATCGACTAAACACCCACCACCGTGAACAATCACCAGCTCACGTTGATGAGCCTGACGGTAGGTTTGGATCGCCGTAAATAATCTTTCTAGGGCTTCTTCGCTATCGAGTAACACACCACCCAATTTAATGACTAAAGGTTGCATGGGGATTTATCCTTAATAAATTGCCATAAGAGCATTAAAGTAATGATTGCGTTTCGTTGAAACCAAACCGAATATTCATGCACTGAACCGCTTGCGCTGCGGCACCTTTTAATAGGTTATCTTCTGTACCTACTAAAATCAGGTGCTCACCTTTCAATACAAAGCCGATATCACAAAATGGCGTGCCAACCACCGATTTCAGTGCAGGAACGCCTTTATCATATAAACGGACTAACGGTTTATCGTGATACGCATCTTTAAATGTTTGGCTAATTTGCTCCGCTGTAACGCCGGCTTTCACTTTGCAAGTGATGGTCGCCAGTATGCCCCGTGCAAAATTGCCTAAATGTGGCGTGAAAATCACATTTCTACCTAGATGCGTCGCGATTTCAGGTTGATGACGGTGAGTGAAAATACCGTAAGGCTGTAAGCTCACTTCGCAAAAGCTGTTCGTCATGGAAGCTTTGCGCCCTGCCCCTGAAACTCCACTGGTCGCATTAATCACTGGCCACATGTTTTCATCGAGCAAATCCGCTTCAATCAGCGGCTTTAATGAAAGTTGAGAAACCGTTGGATAACACCCCGGCACCGCAATCAGCTGAGCTTGACGGATTTTATCTGCCTGCCATTCCGCTAAACCGTAAACTGCTTGCATTAACCACTGGGTATTTGTATGTTCGAAACCGTAGTATTGCGGATAAAAAGCTGCATCTTGAACACGATAAGCACCCGAAAGGTCAAACACCACGCAACCCGCTTCAAGAAACTGGGGCGCGATGTCATGACTCACTTCATGGGCGGTCGCGAGGAAAACAACATCGACCCCTTTTGCTGCCTCAGCCACATCGGTAAGCGGCCGAACCGGAAGGTCGATAATGCCTTTATACTGGGGATGTAAATCAGAAAAGCATTTACCTGCATCCGCACTTTGTGCAGAAACCATCAGCCCAGAAAGATGAATATCGGGATGACGTTGTAAGTAAGCGGCTAATTCTGCTCCAGTATAACCACTGGCCCCGACAATGAGTGTGTTCAACATGTGTTTTCTACCTTGTACTCGTGACCCAAACAGTTTAATGTGTATTTTTATTCAAATAAAGTGCATGAATATTGATACTATTATGGATAAAGGCTGTCAACAGTGAATATTAAATTACCTGCATTTATTGAGATTTATCGTCAATTAATCGCCACGCCGTCGATTAGTGCGACCGATTCGCAACTCGATCAGAGTAACCGAGCGCTGGTGGAGCTATTAGGTGGATGGTTAGAAACCTTAGGCTTTACTGTGAATATTCAACCGGTCCCTGATACCCGAGATAAATATAACCTGTTAGCCTCGATTGGCGAGGGTAACGGAGGATTGATGCTATGTGGTCATACGGACACCGTGCCATTTGATGAGGGTCGCTGGAGTAAAGATCCGTTTAAACTCACCGAACATAATGGCAAGTTGTATGGGCTAGGCACCGCCGATATGAAAGGTTTTTTTGCCTTTATTATTGATGCGCTGCGTGATGTTGACCTCAGTACCTTAAAGCGCCCTCTGCATATTCTTGCCACGGCAGATGAAGAAACCTCGATGGCTGGTGCTCGCTTTTTTGCCGCCAGTACCGAATTACGCCCTGATTTCGCCATCATTGGTGAACCGACGTCATTACAGCCTATTCGCGCGCATAAAGGACACCTTTCCAATGCCATTCGTATTACAGGTCAATCTGGGCATTCCAGTGATCCAGATAGAGGCGTTAATGCCATTGAATTAATGCATGAATCTATCTCTCACTTAATGACTTTGAGAAATACATTGAAAGAGCGCTATAACAACCCTGCGTTTGTGATCCCGTATCCAACCATGAACTTTGGTCATATTCATGGTGGTGATGCAGCGAACCGAATTTGTGGTTGCTGTGAATTACATATGGATATTCGCCCACTGCCAGGTTTAACGTTGCAAGATCTGGACGAGCTACTCAATGAAACTCTCGAACCCGTTCGAGCAAAATGGCCGGGTCGCTTAGCCATTGAAGAGATGCACCCCCCGATCCCTGGCTATGAATGCCCGACAGATCATAAAATGGTCGCAGTCATTGAGCAGTTATTAGGTAAAAAAGCGGAAACCGTAAACTACTGTACGGAGGCGCCATTTATCCAAGAACTTTGCCCGACACTGGTGCTGGGCCCCGGCTCTATTGAACAAGCCCACCAGCCTGATGAGTTCATCGATATGAGCTTTATTGAACCAACCCGCCAACTCATCAGCCAAATGGTCGAGCACTTCTGTTTTACTGAATAGTGTTTTATTGAATAATGTTTTACTAAGTAATGTTGTACCGCATGCGGAGTCACTCGGCTCCGCATTTCCCCATCATGAATTTTTCTCTTATTGCGCCTGAAAAAACATCAATTCCAAATTTGATTTAGGAGTTGACTCTCTCTCTCAATATCGCGTAATCTCTATTTGGACGTCTAAACGTATAGAAGTACAAAAGAATGCATATAATCAAATAACGAAAATAATCATTACATAATCAGTTTCTTGAGGCGAGGTCACAGGGTATGAGTTTCTTTCACGCAAATCAGCGCGAGGCGTTGAACCAGAATTTAGCTGAATTAGATGGGCAGATTAATGTCTCATTTGAATTTTTCCCACCTCGCTCAGCAGAAATGGAACAGACATTGTGGAAATCTATCGATAGGCTCAAGGTCTTAAAACCGAATTTTGTCTCTGTCACCTACGGCGCTAACTCCGGTGAGCGAGATAGAACCCATAGCATCATTAAAGATATCAAAGACAAAACAGGATTAGTAGCCGCACCGCACTTAACCTGCATCGATGCCAGCCCTGATGAGCTAAAAACTATCGCTCGAGATTATTGGAACAACGGTATTCGCCATATTGTGGCATTACGGGGAGACCTTCCTGATAACAGCCGTAAGCCCGATATGTATGCAGAGCACTTGGTTGAATTACTGAAAACTGAAGCTGACTTTGACATTTCCGTCGCCGCTTACCCTGAAGTACACCCTGAGGCCAAAAGTGCTCAGGCTGACTTAATCAATTTGAAGAAAAAGATTGAAGCCGGAGCCAACCGTGCCATTACCCAATTTTTCTTTGATGTTGAAAGCTACCTACGTTTTCGTGACCGCTGCGTAGCAACGGGTATTGATGTGGAAATCGTACCGGGAATTTTGCCTGTTTCTAACTTCCGCCAGCTAGAACGTTTTGCCAAAATCACCAATGTGCGTATCCCAAGTTGGATGAATAGAATGTACGAAGGCTTAGATGATGACCCTGAAAGCCGCAATCTTGTTGGTGCGTCAATTGCCATGGACATGGTGAAAATTTTAAGTCGTGAAGGCGTAAAAGATTTCCATTTTTACACCTTAAACCGCTCTGAATTGACTTACGCCATTTGCCATACATTAGGCGTTAGACCAAAATAATTGGGTGTAAGGTGAAGCAGCCACTTTATTCCATATTACTTATCGGGTTAATTCATTTATCGTGAATTAACCCAGTCATATTCCCCTTTCCTCTATTCTATTTATCGCCATTCTCTATAATTCCATTTTCCATAGTTAATACAGGCTAAAACCAGTCATTATTAGACTAGATATTAAAATTATGGCATAAATAATTAATTGAATATGTCCAAATAGAATTAAAATACATTAAATATTTAATTAAAAACCTGAAATTAGATCAATCCAAAACAAATAGTCTTTTAATGATGTACTGCTTAATATCATTAAAAACCACATAAAACGCTATTTTATCCTTCTTCACCATTATTTTCCTGATAATGAAAATATTATTTTTTCAATAGCTTACAAAATCAAGGAAACCGCACATCCCATTGATGCAACTCATTTTTTCACATTGAATGACGTAGTGAAAACCCAGATTAACAATGTTGATAAATTGTTATACCTGATTAACTTCGAATTTAAATCATATTTACCATGAAAACAAATAATCAAAAAAAACACTATTAAAATCAGACTTTCTTTTAAAGAACTTTATTCTGTTTTATTTTTATGCTTATATGAAAATATAAGATTATTGATCATTCCTAGTAATAACATCTCAATTATTGAGGAGATTCGTTGTATGAATAATAAATCAGTATCTTCAAAATATAGTGAATTAGATGATATTTATGCTTCATTTGATTTATCCCAATCCTTACCAAAAACGAAATTCCCAATCAAAGAAAGCGACCCGAGAAATGTATTTAGTGCAGTTCGTGATGAGCTAATGCTAGATGGTAATTCCCGACAAAACTTAGCGACATTTTGCCAAACATGGGTAGATGACGAAATTCGTAGTTTGATGGATCTCTCTATCGACAAAAACATGATTGATAAAGACGAATATCCGCAAACTGCCGAAATTGAAAACCGCTGCGTGCATATGCTCGCTGATTTATGGAACTCTCCTGACGCGCTCAACACATTAGGCTGCTCAACGATTGGCTCTTCAGAAGCCGCAATGTTAGGGGGGCTGGCGTTAAAATGGCAATGGCGTAAAAAACAAGCAGCCAAAGGAAAACCAACCGATAAACCTAACTTAATCTGTGGTCCTGTCCAGATTTGTTGGCATAAATTTGCCCGTTATTTTGATGTCGAACTGCGTGAAATTCCGCTCGAAGGCGACCGCCTGATCATGAGCCCAGAAGAAGTTATCAAACGCGTTGATGAAAATACTATCGGCGTCGTTCCAACTCTAGGCGTGACGTTCACTTGCCAATACGAACCCGTGAAAGCTGTTCATGATGCATTGGATAAACTGCAAAAAGAAACGGGCTTAGACATTCCTATCCACGTGGATGGTGCAAGTGGTGGTTTCCTCGCGCCTTTCTGTGCGCCTACACTGGAATGGGATTTCCGTTTACCTCGCGTTAAATCCATCAACGCATCTGGACACAAATTTGGTTTAGCGCCATTAGGCGCTGGTTGGGTAATTTGGCGTGAAGCAAAAGATCTCCCAGAAGAGCTCATTTTCAATGTGAACTACCTTGGCGGTAACATGCCAACCTTCGCATTAAACTTCTCTCGTCCGGGTGGACAAATCATTGCACAGTATTACAACTTCCTGCGTCTTGGTCGCGAAGGATACGCCAAAATTCATAATGCCTGCTATGCCACCGCTCAATACCTTGCCCGTGAAATTGAAAAACTGGGCCCATTTGAGATGATTTTTGATGGCGATAGTGCCAAAGGTATCCCAGCACTGGCATGGAAATTAAAAGACGGTGCGAAAACCAGTAACTACTCTTTATATGATATTGCAGACAAACTACGTAGCCGCGGCTGGCAAGTCCCCGCTTACTCAATGCCTGCAAACCGTGAAGATCTGGTGATCCAGCGTATTTTAGTCCGTCACGGTGTCAGCCTCGACCTCGCCTCATTACTCATCGAAGACTTCAAACGCACCCTCGAATATTTCGAGAAACACCCTGTCAGTACACCACTTTCTGAAGAAGAAAGCGGCGGTTTCAATCACAGCTAATCCTTAGTCGTTTATCCAGTCGGCGTATTCATTTATGCGCCGACTGACTTCGTAAAACATATGACAGGAGAATAGGCATGGCGACGTCAACAACAGCTCCAGCCGCAAAACAACTCACCTTGTTAGGTTTTTTTGCGATCACCGCGTCTATGGTGATGGCGGTCTATGAATATCCGACATTCGCCACATCGGGTTTCAGTTTAGTTTTCTTTTTACTCTTAGGGGGATTGCTATGGTTTATCCCCGTAGCCTTATGTGCTGCCGAAATGGCTACCGTTGAAGGCTGGGAAGAAGGGGGAATTTTCGCGTGGGTTTCCAACACATTGGGAGAGCGTTGGGGATTTGCGGCGATTTCATTTGGTTATTTACAAATTGCGATAGGCTTTATTCCGATGCTGTACTTTGTACTCGGCGCCCTATCCTACATATTAAATTGGCCAGAGCTCAATACCGATCCCGTCACCAAAACTATCGGTGCTCTGGTAATTTTATGGGTTCTCGCCTTTACCCAATTTGGGGGAACCAAATATACAGCAAGTATCGCAAAAGTCGGTTTCTTTGCTGGGATTTTATTACCGGCTTTAATTCTCGTTGGGCTAGCGATTAGCTACTTGGCAAGTGGTGCCCCTTTAGCTATCGAGATGAGCACAAAAACCTTTATTCCTGACTTCACTCAAATCGGCACATTAGTGGTCTTTGTTGCCTTTATTCTCAGTTACATGGGTGTTGAAGCCTCAGCAACCCACGTCAACGAAATGAAAAACCCTGGTCGAGATTATCCTGCGGCAATGTTTTTACTGATGATTGCGGCGATTTGCTTAAGCTCTATTGGTGGTTTATCGGTTGCTGCCGTGATCCCTAACAGCGAAATCAACCTGTCTGCGGGTGTGGTACAAACCTTTGAAGTTCTCGTTAGCCACTTTAATTCCACCTTAGAGTGGGCAGTACGGATTATTGCTGCGTTGCTGTTACTCGGCGTATTAGCGGAAATTGCCTCTTGGATTGTAGGGCCTTCCCGTGGGATGTATGTCGCTGCACAAAAAGGAATTCTGCCGAAAAGCTTTGCCAAAGTGAATAAAAACGGCGTACCAGTCACGTTAGTCATTTCCCAATTACTGATCACCACGGTGGCGATTATTGTCCTCACCAACACAGGCGGCGGCGGGAATATGTCCTTCCTGATAGCGCTGGCATTAACTGTTGTTATTTATCTGTGTAGCTACTTTATGCTGTTCCTCGGTTATATGCATTTAGTCTGCAAACAATCAGATAAAAAACGGGCATTCAACGTACCGGGCGGTAAAGGCTTTAAATTATTAATCGCGTTTGTTGGGTTAGTGATCTCAATTCTGGCATTTGTGGTGTCATTCTTCCCGCCAAGTTCATTACCAGGCGGAGCAGATGATACGACTTACGTAACGCTGCTAGCGGTCAGTTTTGTGATTATCTTCCTGCTACCTTTTGTGATTTATGCATTCCACAATAAAGCCGGAAAATCCACCAACGTCTCCATGGTGCATATCAAAACGCACAATGCCCCAACTAACCATTTCTTTATCCATCCACGGGCGCGTTCGCCTTACCATCTGATCCATAATGATCAGAACAAAAAATAACGTTCAACCATAAACGAAAAAGGCTGCCAATTGGCAGCCTTTTTACTGACAGAAACTAATCGTTATCCGGTATTACGCATACCCGCCGCAACACCAGCAATGGTCACCATCAACGCTTGCTCCACACGTGGGTCTGGATGCTCTTGTTGACGAGAACGTTGGAGCAATTCGGCTTGAAGAACGTTCAGTGGGTCAGTATAGACGTTACGTAGCGCGATAGATTCTGCAATCCACGGTAAATCCGCCATCAACGCTTCATCTTTAGAAACAGCTAAAACACTCTTAATATCTTCAGATAACTGGTCACGCAGCTTTTGTCCCAGAGGCCATAAACGTTTTTCAACGAGGCAATGGTCATAGTATTCCGCCAGCCATAAATCGGCTTTCGCGTACACCATTTCCAGCATCGCAATACGGGTTTTGAAGAATGTCCACTCTTGCCACATTTCATCCAGTACCGCTTGCTTGCCTTCTTTTTCGATAACATGTTTCAGCGCCGCACCTGCCCCTAACCACGCGGGCAACATCAAGCGGTTTTGTGTCCACGCAAAAATCCAAGGGATAGCGCGAAGGGTTTCAACGCCCCCAGTAGGACGACGTTTTGCAGGGCGAGAACCTAATGGCAATTTACCCAGCTCTAACTCTGGGGTCGCCGCACGGAAATACGGGACAAAGTCAGGCTGTTCACGCACATAATCGCGATACATCGCGCAAGACACATCAGACAGCGAATTCATCACCGCCTTCCACTCTTCTTTCGGCTCTGGCGGTGGCAGTAAGTTAGCTTCAAGGATAGCGCTCGCATACATGGCTAAGCTGCTAATGGTCACTTGCGGGAGACCAAACTTAAAGCGGATCATCTCGCCTTGTTCCGTCACACGCAGTCCGCCTTTTAAGCTTCCCGGTGGTTGGGAAAGTAGTGCAGAGTGTGCCGGAGCACCACCGCGGCCAATGGTGCCGCCACGCCCATGGAACAGTGTCAGTTTTACGCCTTCTTTATCGCACAACTTAATCAGGGCATCTTGTGCACGATACTGCGCCCATGATGCCGCCATCACACCCGCATCTTTTGCAGAGTCCGAGTAACCAATCATCACCATTTGGCGATCATCAATCAGCTCACGATACCACTCAATGCTGAGCAACTTAGTCATCACGCTTTCGGCGTTATTTAAGTCTTCAAGGGTTTCGAACAGTGGCGCAACCGGCAATTTAATCGAAGCACCCGCTTCTTTTAGCAGGAGTTTGACGGCTAAAACGTCGGATGGCACTTTCGCCATCGAAATCACGTAAGCGGCGATAGAGTCATTCTTCGCTTTAGCGATAACGCGGCAAGTTTCGAACACTTCTTGCGTTTCAGCTGTCGGTTGCCAGTCTTGTGGGATCAGCGGACGACGAGATTGCAGCTCAGTCAGTAAGAAATCTTGTTTCTCTTGTTCTGACCAATCGCCATAGTTACCCAGTCCCAAATATTCTGTCAGTTCAGACAGCGCATCTGTATGGCGAGTGCTTTCTTGGCGCACATCGATACGCACCAATTGCAGACCAAAGCTGCGAATACGGCGCAGCGTATCTAACAGTGAACCATTAGCAATAATGCTCATATTACAAGCAACTAGCGATTGGTAGCAGGTATACAGCGGATCCCACAGTTGCGCGTTATCCGTCAGTAAATCCGCTGGTGGCAGAACTTGCTCGCCTTTCACTCGGCGCTCTAAATATTCCAATGTAGAGAACAGTTGGCTACGCAGATTTTTGGCAATTTGGCGATATGGCTCATCCACATCATCGCCGCCCGCCAGCGCACGTAGTTCTGGCGTCGCTTCCGTCATAGAAAGCTCCGACACCAAGACCTGAATATCTTTCAAGAATAAATCGGCAGCTTTCCAACGGCTTAATAATAGAACGTGGCGAGTCACTTCCGCGGTCACATTCGGGTTGCCATCACGGTCGCCCCCCATCCATGACGTAAAGCGGATTGGGTTGGCTTCGACAGGTAATTCAGCCCCAATGGACTCTTCGAGCTGTTCATTGAATTCCCGTAAAAATGCCGGAACCCCTTCCCACAATGAGTTTTCAACAACCGCAAAGCCCCATTTGGCTTCATCGATTGGCGTAGGGCGAATTTTACGAATTTCATCGGTATGCCAAGATTGCGCCACCAATTGACGTAAGCGACGCATAATATTGTTGCGTTCGTAATCCGCTAAATCATCATGGTCGAGCTGGGATAAACAGGTGTTCACCTCAACCAGTTTGTGAATTAAGGTGCGGCGGGCGATTTCGGTTGGATGGGCAGTCAGTACCAGCTCAATAGAGAGCTCTTCAACGGCTTTTTGAATATCACCGTGGCTAAAATCATGCTCTTTTAAACGCCCAAATAATTTCTGTAGGGCAACAGGGTTACTCGCCGCTTCACCGTGGGGAGAAATACTGTGGTATTGCTCTGCCACGTTGGTTAAGTTTAAGAATTGGTTGAATGCCCTCGCAACGGGTAATAGCTCATCGTTGGTGAGTGTTTGCAAAGTCATTAATAATTTTTGGCGCTGAACTTCATTACCTGCGCGGGAGGATTTGGATAACTTGCGAATAGATTCGACTTTATCGAGGATATCTTCACCAAGAGCGTCTTTGATGGTATCACCGAGTAGCTTACCCAACATACTGACATTACTGCGCATTGCGGAATATTGCTGATTCATGGGACTCCTGATCTTGTGCTGTTGGCAGGATGCCACCCCGCTTCTCGTGAACGGTTAACAAACTGCGCTGGATTTCCTGTAATAAAATTTCAGTCGGCTAGAATTATGTTTTGTGATGCAGACCGCGAATTTCACCCTGTACCCTATATTCATATCAGAAAAAAAGCGCTTTGGGTGATTTTTCTGAAATTTAATTACAGCACTATTTTTATTAATTTTTCTTATTTAAGTATTGCGTCAGCGCAATCTATCGTCGATTCAGCACTTTTAAGTCATGAATCTTATTTAAGAATAAAATAGGAATGGGAAAATTTGAGAAATGAAGAGAACGCACGAGTTTATCTACCCCGTGCGTTGCTGATTTTATAAAAGCTGAGAAAGTCGATTCAAGTCAGATTGGATAGCGCCAGCGGTCACATCGCGACCTGCTCCCGGTCCGCGGATCACCAATGGGTTATCACGATACCAACGGCTTTCAATGGCAAAAACGTTATCCCCCGGTAATAAAGAGGCTAACGGATGCTCAGGTTTAACCGCCTCGACACCCACTTTTGCTTTACCTTTCACCGCATCAAACCGCGCTACATAACGTAGCACTAATCCTAGCTCCTTCGCGGCTTCTAAGCGCTGCTGCATCTGATCGTTAATCACGGCGCTATTTTCAAAGAATTCATCCAGTGAGCCCGTTTCCGCTTGCGCTGGCACTAATGATTCCACGCGCACGTCATCCGGTTCGATATCATAGCCCGCTTCTCGCGCTAGAATAATGAGCTTGCGCATCACATCTTGCCCAGATAAATCGATGCGAGGATCCGGTTCTGTTAATCCTTGCTGCCAAGCTTGCTCGACAAGCTCACTGAAAGGCACAGAGCCATCAAATTGCAAGAATAGCCACGATAATGTGCCGGAGAAGATCCCACTGATCGCCAGAATCGCGTCACCACTTTCTTTGAGATCGCGCACGGCGTAGTTGATCGGCAACCCCGCGCCGACGGTCGCGTTGTAGAGCCAATGGCGCCCCGTCTTCGCAAACGCATCACGAATATCACGGTATTGCTGAGTAGGCGCCGCCCCTGCAAGTTTGTTTGCACTGATAACGTGGAAACCATAGCTCGCAAAATCCACATAACTATTGGCGAGCTCGCCGCTGGCGGTGACATCCAACACAATCAGGTCATCATAAGGGTGCGCTCGCATCCATAAAAACAGATTATCGTCTTGGTGCTCAACTGCTTCGTCATCAAAGAAGGCTAATGCGCGGCTTGGGTCGATACCTTGGTAATTCAATAAACTGCGGCGGCTATCTACCACGCCCGCCAAGACAAAATCAAAGTCACTGCGAGCAGAAATATTTTGCTGCTCGACCGAAAACAGCTCTAACCAACGAGCGCCAATATTACCTTTACCAAACAACACTAAGCCAATGCGCTTTTCGGCACGGAATAAGCTTTGGTGCATGCCTTGAATAATATGCTCAGTTTGATTAGTACGCAGTACCGCGACTAAGCTAATGCCATCTTCTGAGTGCCAGATAAACTCAACCGGCTGCCCTTTGAGTTCTTCATAAAAGCGGTGGCTGTGCAGCGGTTTTTTACACACACCAGCACCAACCAGAGCCACCAGTGAAAAACCTTCACGTAATGAAAGAGACCCCGGCAATGCCGCTTCTTCCAACACATTCAATGCACTTTCGACCACTTCCGAGGTGTAGCACAGTTGCAAGATAGCGCGATCATGGTGAACACCTCGCGCCAGAGGGCGAAGTTGTACGCGTTTTAATAATAAATCCACATCCTTGCAGATTTGGTTAAAATCGCGCCCTGCGGCAATTCGCAGCTCAATTAAGCACACATCGTTATGGCTGGTGACAATTTTTGCCCCTGTACCCGACGCTAATACACGCTCAATTTTGGTGGAGCCTTGTTCCGGTTGGTAGCTACAGCGCAGCTGCAAATCAATGTTGCTGACAGAAACCGGCTGCAAAGTACGCGTATGTAAGACAGGTGCGGCAAGGCGTGCCAATTCACTGGCTTCATCTAACCGCAACAATGGTAGCAAGCACGCATCTTTTACTTTGCGAGGATCCGCGCTGTATACCCCGGCCACGTCACTCCAAATGGTGACTTTGCCGACATCAGCTAATGCCCCAACTTGGGTAGCCGAATAGTCGCTGCCGTTACGCCCCAATAAGACGGTTTCACCTTTTTGGTTGCGGGAGATAAACCCTGTGACCACAAGGCGGCGCTGGGGATGTTGCACCAATAATTGCTGTAAGAGATGGCGGGATTGAACCTCATCCACCTGTGGTTGCGCGGCTCTTTCTGCGCGCAAAAATGCACGTGCATCTAACCAAGCGCTTGCCATATCAAACTGTTCAAGCACGGCGGACATTAAACGTGCTGACCAGATTTCACCGTGCCCCACGACTTCTGCGTAAGTGGCATCATTGATAGGTTTATCCAGTAGCCCGCTGAGGCGTTCTAAATCCGCAACAAATAGCTGATTGAGCTCATCGGCCTTCTCTTCAGGAAGTAGGCCGCTAATCAAATCTTGCTGGTAGCGGCGTAGCGCTTGCTGTACTTGATGGGCAGAAATACGATCACTCTGGCTCAGTTTAAGCCAACTTATCAGCTGGTTTGTGGTACTCCCTGCCGCAGAAACAACCATTAAATCGCCGGGTTGGCTGTAGTTCGCCATAATGGTGGCGACACGCTGATAACATTTCACATCAGCTAAACTACTTCCCCCAAACTTATGTAACTGTCGGTGACAAGGGATCACCTCAAATGCTGTTATTGCACTCATCAAAAACTCCGCTAACGTTATGACGCAACCTTAAATGCGTGGCTTAAATCTGCGATAAGATCCTGACTATCTTCAAGACCAACTGAAATGCGCAGTAAACTATCAGTAATACCTGCTGCGGCTCGCGCTTCAGGAGACATGCCTGCATGGGTCATGGTCGCCGTATGGGAAATCAAGGTTTCTACACCACCGAGAGATTCCGCTAATGTAAACAAGCTCAGCGCCTGTAAAAACTGACGAAGTTGCGCTTCATCGCCTGCAAATTCAAAACTTAACATTGCACCAAAGCCAGATTGTTGCGCGGCGGCAATGTGATGTCCCGGATGATCACTTAAGGCAGGATAATATATTTTCTTCACCAGCGGCTGAGTTTTAAGATATTTTACGATTTCACCTGCATTATGCTGCTGCTGTTTTATACGAGGCAACAGTGTTCTCATACCTCTGAGTAACAGGTAACTATCAAATGCGCCGCCAGTGACACCGATATTATTCGCCCACCACGCTAATTCTAGAGCCCATTTCTCTTCTTTTGCAATCACAGCACCCGCAATAATATCTGAATGACCATTGAGATATTTTGTACAAGAATGTACAACAAAATCAGCACCTAACGCTAATGGTTGCTGTAATGCGGGGCTTAAAAATGTGTTATCTACCACCACCAAAGCCCCTGCTTGGTGCGCAAGCGTCGAAATATGTTGGATATCGTAAATTCTCAGTAACGGGTTGCTTGGGGTTTCGATGAGTACCAGTTTGGGTTTTCTCGCTAATGCCGCTTGCAACGCAGATTCGTCGCCTTGGTCAACAAATTCAACCTGATAAGCCCCTTTTTGGCTCAAGCTGTTAAATAAGCGGTAGCTGCCGCCATAACAATCGTGAGGGGCAACGAGTAAATCACCCGGCTGTAATAATACCGTGCATAATAGATGGAGAGCCGACATCCCGCTGTTAGTCATTACGGCACCACTTCCGCCTTCTAGCTGTGCCAGTGTTCGCTGCACAATATCTCGCCCAGGATTGCCACGACGGGAGTAGTCATGGGTTCTCGGCTCATTGAAATCCGTAAAATTATAGGTGCTAGATAAATAGATGGGAGGAACAACGCAACCAAATTGCGAGTCTTCATTGAGTCCATTATGTATCGCGATAGTGGATGCTTTGTATGTCATGAGTGTCTCTCCAAGTATGGGATAGCTCAAATCATACTCAAAGCAAATTTAGCCGTCAACATGTCCAGACGTCTAAACCTCTTTACGTTTATAACAACTAATGGAATAATCAGCCATAATAATTATGTGCCAATGGATAGTTAGACCACATTACCGGCATATAAAAAGACTTAATTTATTGATTTTAATATGCATTAAATAATAACTTAAGCCCTTTATTCTTAACCCGTATGCTGAGTGTATCTTGAAAAAAATTCATCTTCAGGATCAGGAAACTGACACTCGTATATTATTTTATTATCAATGAATATATCCAAGGTATCTCATGGCTGAATGGAACGGTGAATATGTCAGTCCGTATGCTGAACATGGCAAAAAAAGCGAGCAAGTCAAAAAAATTACAGTATCGATTCCTTTAAAAGTACTGAAAATTTTAACTGATGAACGCACTCGTCGTCAGATCAATAACTTGCGCCACGCGACTAACAGTGAATTACTGTGCGAAGCCTTTTTACATGCATTTACTGGTCAACCGCTGCCGGATGATGATGATTTGCGTAAAGAACGCAATGATGAGATCCCTGAAGCAGCAAAAGAAATCATGCGCGAGCTGGGTATTGACCCAGAAACTTGGGAATATTAATCCTTCTGCGTCTTTCTTTAACACTCGGCTTACTGATGTAGGTCGAGTGTGACTTATCTTAGTCACCTATTTCACCTAAATAGCACTCTTACCCGCTGATCCCCCCATCATTTATTTTCATTATCTTCATGCTGTTAAGCAATTTCATTTGTTGCCGATAACCAATATACGCCTTTTGCCATGGATTAATCTTTTGGGCACTTAATCCGTCAGATAAAGCGCGATTTTTCTTTCCTCTAAAGACTATTTTTACAGCTAAATGCTTAATTATATTAAAAAACAATAAAGCCTGCTGTATATCAAGTTTTATAGGGATCCTGCATAGATAAATTAAATAGTTATCTATACTCATATTGCGTGATCCGAATACATAGCTAAATGGAATTTATAATGAAAAAAATTATTGCCGTATCTCTACTCAGTTTGGTGTCTAGTGCTGCCTTTGCAGGGGCAGAAAGCCTGTATGTCTCAGGTAAAATCGGGGCTTCAATTGTCCAAGTTTCCAATCAAAAATGGGAAACCAGTGATAACGAATTTGAAAAAACCAATCTCGGAAATACCAATGATTCTGTTTTCGGTGGCAACATTGCCGTCGGTTACGATTTCTCTAAAACCACCACGTTACCTCTGCGTACTGAACTTGAATTTGGTATGCGAGAAAAAGCCTCCACTAGCCATAATCTCAACTCTTTCAATGACCAAAAGGGTTTCAGCAGCTCCGATGATGTTAAAACTGATATCACCTTAAATACCGTGATGATCAATACCTATTATGATTTCAAGAATGACACCAAATTTACGCCATATGTCAGTGTTGGGTTAGGTATGGCAAGCATTAACCACAAAATGCGTTATGACTATAATGATCATGATGTCGGTTTAAACCAGTTCACCCACGAGAAATACACTAAATCCAAAACCACCACTAACTTTGCGTGGAGCGTCGGTTTAGGTTCACAGTACAGAGTGAATAATCACGTTTCATTAGATATGGGATACCGCTTCTTAGATGCAGGAAAATCTGAAGCGAGTTACTACGCAGATAGCCAAGAAAACACCTCAAAAGTGAAAGTCAGAAGCCATGACATTATGTTTGGTGTAACTTACCGTTTCTAAGGATTTTCAGTGAGCACCTTAATAAGCATTATTGAGGTGCTCACTCCAAAGCCAAATATTAAATCTAGATATTCACATTAAGATAAACATTTAATCTTTAATGTGTTGTGTTTTCAGCATTAAAAACCAAGAAATATTCGTTTTATTCTCACTTTTTAGCTCAATACCTCAAAGTTTCTTACACTGACTATAGCCCTTCCCGCATCACTTATACTCCAGTTAGGTTTCTGTCTGAAATAATTAACTGGTGCTTAATAATGAAAAATTTACTTTTAGCCTTGAGTTGCTTGTTGTTTGCTAATTTAGCAATGGCATCCAGTAATAACGGTGTGTATATATCAAGTAAAATTGGTGTATCTGTCTTGAATATATATGATTCTAAATTCGAATACAGCGATGAAAAAAAGCCCGATTATAAAATGCTGAAGTTTAATGATAAAAGTCATCCCGCTTTTGGTAATTTTATCGGTATTGGCTACGATTTTTATAATCAATTCTCTGTGCCTATCCGTACAGAGTTAGAAGTGGGTATGCGAGGAAAAGTGAGCAACACCCATAGCCTTAATGCACTTTCCACTGTTCCAAATAGTTCAGCTGAGATGAAAAACGAAGCCACACTGACAACTGTCATGCTGAATAGCTACTATGATATGAAAAACCAAACTGCCTTCACGCCATATATTTCTTTTGGGTTCGGATTGGCAAGTACGCGGTATGAAAATACACAACGGTCAGAATTCGAAATTTTTGGCCTTAAACAACGTTCCAATCAATCAAAATCAGATAGAATCAATAAGTTAGCATGGAGCTTGGGACTGGGTAGCCGGTATGCGGTCAGTGATAACCTTTCATTTGACTTAGGTTATCGGTTTACTGAGGCGGGGAAATATAAAATTTCCATGCAGAATGCTTTCGACAAAGATGCCACTGACACCTCAACCATAAACCTGGCCAGCCATGACTTTATGTTTGGTGTCGCTTACCGTTTTTAATACACCTAATTCGGTAAATTTTAAGCAATAAAAAACCTGTTCAATTGAACAGGTTTTCTTACTGAATACGTTAAATCAACTTCAACGTGACAGGTTTTATTACTTTTTAGCACCTGGGATGCTGAAACGCTGGTTGAAGCGATCAACACGACCACCGGTAGCAACATCACGTTGTTTACCAGTATAGAACGGGTGGCAGTTACCACAAACGTCCAGGTTCAGAGAGTGACCAGCTGTTGAGTTGATTTTCATTACGTTGCCGCAAGAACAAGTTGCAGTAACTTCTTCGTATTTAGGGTGAATACCTTTTTTCATGGGAGAACCTCTAATAAGGCCGTGTCGCCATTCCAGCCCTAACGCCGGACACCACACGTCGTGTTGATTAAATTTAGTTTATTGGCAAAACAAAATTAATTGATACCAAAGGCGGCGGATCATACAGAAAATCTGTTTATCGCGCAATGAAAATAGCATGATTTTTGTGGTACTCTAACAGAATACCCTCATCTTTTTGTATAAAAAACAGACGGAAATCCAGCTATGATCGTCGTTCAGGTGGCGTTACCTGTTCCTTTAAATCGCACATTTGATTATCTCTTGGGTGCAAATATGCCAGTCCCCGTCATCGGTGGGCGAGTCATGGTACCTTTTGGCAAACGCCAAGCCCTTGGTGTGGTTGTCAATCTGAGCGATAAAAGCGAGTTTCCCGAAGACCAACTCAAAACCGTGGAGCTAGTATTAGATTCACAAACTCTGTTCCCCGATGATCTCTGGCAACTGCTGCTGTGGTCATCTCAATATTACCATTACCCAATTGGCGAAGTGCTATTTCACGCGATGCCGACCTTACTGCGCCAAGGAAAACCCGCTGAGTTTACCCCGATCTGGCAATGGCAAGTGACTGAAGAGGGTCAGGCGGCGGATCTGAATGAACTAAAACGATCCCCAAAACAGCAGCAAGCGTTAGCGTTATTACGCCGCCGTCCGGTTTATCGCCATCAAGTTGGTGAGCTTGAAATCAGTGAAAGCGCCCTGCAAGCTTTGAAGAAAAAACAGTATGCCGAGTTGCATCCTGTTCAACCGGTTGCGGAAAAGTGGCAATCGCAATTTACCGTGAGTGGAGAACGTTTACGACTCAATAGCGAGCAAGCCACCGCTGTAGGCGCAATTCGCGCAGAAGATGATAATTTTTCGCCGTGGTTACTCGCGGGGATCACCGGATCAGGAAAAACCGAAGTCTACCTGAGCGTGTTAGAAAATATTCTGGCTCAAGGTAAGCAGGCGCTGGTATTAGTCCCTGAAATTGGCTTAACGCCACAAACCATTAATCGCTTCCGTGAACGCTTTAATGTACCTGTCGATGTTTTGCACTCTGCACTCAATGACAGTGAGCGCTTAGCGGTTTGGCTGCGCGCCAAGCAGGGTTCTAACGGTATTATCATCGGGACTCGCTCTGCCTTGTTCACACCATTTGCCCGTCTTGGCATTATTATTATTGATGAAGAGCATGACAGTTCGTATAAACAGCAAGATGGCTGGCGCTACCATGCCCGTGATTTAGCGGTTTTCCGTGCAAAAAAAGAAAATATTCCAATTATCATGGGAACTGCGACGCCATCACTCGAAACACTGAGCAATGTGCAACAGAATAAATATCGCCAATTAAATTTGACGATCCGCGCAGGCAATGCCCGTCCCGCTGAGCAGCATTTGATTGATTTAAAAGGACAGCCACTTAAATTTGGGCTGTCCCATTTACTGATCCAACATATTAAAAATCACCTCGCACAAAATAATCAGGTGATTTTGTTTCTAAATCGCCGAGGTTATTCCCCAGCACTTATCTGCCATGAATGTGGTTGGATAGCGGAATGCCAGCGTTGCGACCATTACTATACGCTGCACCAAAATTTTCATCAGCTACGTTGCCATCACTGTGATAGCCAGCGCCCTGTCCCACGCCAATGCCCACAATGTGGATCAACACATTTAGTCCCTGTTGGGATGGGAACCGAGCAACTGGAAGAAGGGATTTCCGAGCTATTTCCAGATGTACCCGTGACTCGTATCGACCGAGATACCACCAGCCGTAAAGGCGAACTGGAGCAACATTTGAACGCTGTGCATGAAGGCGGCGCACGAATTTTGATCGGCACACAAATGCTGGCGAAAGGACACCACTTTCCTGATGTGACTCTCGTGGCATTGCTGGATGTCGATGGCGCCTTATTTTCGAGTGACTTTAGAGCT
The DNA here is from genome assembly GCF_030315915.2 of Providencia zhijiangensis. NCBI lineage: Bacteria > Pseudomonadati > Pseudomonadota > Gammaproteobacteria > Enterobacterales > Morganellaceae > Providencia > Providencia zhijiangensis. The sequence goes on from NZ_CP135990.1 coordinate 3,672,813, forward strand.
GCCGAACGTTTCGCACAATTATATGTACAGGTTTCTGGACGAGCGGGACGAGCAGGCAAGCAAGGTGAAGTGTTCTTACAAACTCACCACCCAGAGCACCCTCTTTTGCTCACCTTATTAGAAAGTGGCTATAACGCCTTCTCCACAGAAGCCCTTGAAGAGCGCCGAGTGGCAATGCTCCCACCGTTTACTAGCCACATTCTTATTCGATCTGAAGATCATAATAATCAGGATTCAAGGCAGTTTTTACAGAATGTTCGCCAATATATTAGCCAGCACCCACAAAGTGACTCGCGCTTATGGATTTTAGGCCCTGCACCGTCCATTCAAGCTAAACGAGGCGGACGTTTTCGCTGGCAACTTTTATTGCAGCATCCATCACGCGCCTATCTGCAACAGTTTATGGCGCAATTATTACCTGAGTTACTAAAACAACCGGAAAGCCGTAAGGTAAAATGGAATATTGATGTGGATCCTACGGACGGTTAACAGCACTAACTTACCCTAAAAACGGGTACTGTAACTCACTGACTCCAATAACTAAACCATCATTTTTTCCATAAACGCATGGATTAAGAATTTGGATTAAGTGGTTATCACTATAACTATTTTCAAAATTTGCGAGGCAGCTCTAAAAAATGATGCAAGTCACACTTTTTATGCAAACTAGGTAACAGATATTATTGTGAAACTCTTTAGAATGTCTTTTAATTAGCAAATTGACGTGTTTGCGCCATTCAAAAAAAAGCAATCGATTAAATAGACAAAGGAAGGCGTTGTGGAAAGTAAAAAGCACAATAATACGGCGACCATGAAAGATGTCGCGAACGCAGCAGGCGTATCAACAGCCACCGTTTCTCGGACATTGATGAACCCTGAAAAAGTCTCCCTACAAACACGTCAAAAAGTTGAGCAAGCCGTCTTAGACGTTGGCTATTATCCTCATAACCTCGCCCGCAGCTATAAACGCAATGAATCCAAAACTATTCTCGCGATCGTCCCAGACATTAGCGATCCCTTCTTCAGCGATGTGATCTGCGGCATTGAAGAAGTGGCAGCCCACGAAGGTTACTTTGTGCTGATTGGCGACTGTAAACATCAGCAGAAACAAGAAAATGCCTTTATTAACCTAATAATTACCAAACAGATTGATGGCATGGTTCTGTTGGGATCTAACTTACCGTTTGATGTTTCAACCGAAGAACAAAAAAACCTACCGCCAATTGTGATGGCCAACGAATTCGCGCCGGAATTAAAACTTCCAACGGTGCATATTGATAACCTCACCGCGGCATTCAATGCTACCCACTACCTGCTAAAACAAGGTCATAAACGTATTGCTTGTATCGCAGGTCCTGAGGAAATGCCACATAGCCAATACCGTTTAGAAGGATATAAAAAAGCGATGTTACGTACTGGCGAAGGGCTAAAAGAGAGCTATATTGTGCGTGGGGATTTCTCTCATGAAAGTGGTGCTGAAGCATTAAAAACATTACTTTCATTGCCTGAGCCACCGACAGCCGTTTTCTGCCATACTGATATCATGGCATTCGGTGCAATGTGGCAAGCGAAGAAAATGGTGCTAAAAATTCCCGACGATATCTCTTTTGTCGGTTTTGATAACCTCGAGCAAGCCAAATACACCTTACCCGCACTGACGACCATCAATCACCCTCGCAGGGAAATTGGTCGCCACGCGATGCTATTATTGCTAGAACAGCTACACGGAAATAGTGTCACCGCAGGTTCTCGTCTCCTAGATTCTGATTTAATCGTGAGAGAGAGTACAAAAGCGCCTAAATGCTAGGCAAAATCGTTAAGGTTAAGTAACATATGACCTAAATAACGATTAACAACTGACAACTAGTGAATTAATAGCGTGGCACAAAAAGATTATGTAGCTCGAGGACGGTCGTCCGCTCGTAAAAAAGGCAAAGGCAAATCGAAGAAAGCCCAAGGGCTACCACTAACCACATTAATTGTGGCGGTCGCTATTGTGGTGTTATTCGTGGGTGGCCTATTTTTTATTACTCATAATAAAAAAGAAGCGCCTCAAACTGCACTCCCCACTCAAGCTGCAAAACCGGGTAGCACGCTGCCACCTAAACCTGAAGAACCTTGGCGCTATAAAAGAGAGCTGGAAGAGCCTTGGCAAGATTATACTTCGCCATCGCAACCTAGCACAAATAGTGGCAATATTCGTCAGTCTGATCTCACTACCGAACAGCGCCAGTTGTTAGAACAAATGGATTCTGATCGTCGTCAACCTGTGACCAACCTGCAAGAAGTACCATTTAATGGTAAGCCGGTACCGCGTTCACAAGTCGTGATCAACGAACCTGCTAAGCCGGTCGAAACTCCGACCCAACGCAAACCGTCGATTATTGAGCCAAAACCTGAAACACGCCCAGTTGCGCCAGTTCAGCCTGCCACAAAACCGGAAGTAAAACCTGAGCCTAAACCTGAAACAGCGCCTGTAAATAAAATGCAGAATATGCTCGTGCAATGCGGTTCATTTAAAACGGCAGAACAGGCTGAGTCAGTACGTGCCACTCTCGCATTTGCGGGTATCGAAAGTCGCGTCACCGCAGGTGGTGGCTGGCATCGTATCGTATTAGGCCCATATTCTAAGTCCACCGCTGAAAGCATGCGTGACCGTGCAGCAGGCGTTGGTGTGAGCGGTTGTATTCTTCGTGCTTCTGGGGGTTGAAAAATCCCCCCGTCCCCCCCATCTACTGTTTTAACGTACTCGTAAGCAGTTATTTTTGAGTTCAATCTCTTTCAAGTGATAGTGAATAGACCACTATCACTTGAAATTTATCTATCAAAAAATGAAATCAACTGCATTCTTTTTGTAATACAACCAGGGGCTAACTCATGACAACAATCGTAAGTGTTCGCCGTAATGGCCAAGTTGTAATCGGTGGTGATGGACAGGCGACGATGGGTAATACCGTCATGAAAGGCAATGTCCGCAAAGTACGCCGTTTATATAACGACAAAGTCATTGCAGGATTTGCCGGTGGCACCGCAGACGCATTCACTCTCTTTGAACTGTTCGAGCGCAAGCTTGAACTCCATCAAGGACACCTCACTAAAGCGGCGGTGGAATTAGCCAAAGATTGGCGTACCGACCGCATGCTGCGCAAATTAGAAGCGCTGCTTGCCGTCGCTGATGAACACACTTCATTAATTATTACGGGTAATGGTGACGTCGTTCAGCCTGAAAACGACCTGATTGCGATTGGCTCCGGTGGCCCATATGCACAATCCGCAGCACGCGCCCTTCTCGAAAATACAGACTTAAGCGCTCGCGAAATCGCGGAAAAAGCCCTCGCGATAGCGGGAGATATCTGTATTTACACCAACCATAATGTCAACTTTGAAGAAATTTCTTCAAAATCATAAGGATTGCTAGCATGTCCGAAATGACTCCACGCGAAATTGTCAGCGAACTCGACAACCATATTATTGGCCAACATAAAGCTAAACGTTCTGTTGCTATTGCCCTGCGTAACCGCTGGCGCCGTATGCAGTTAAATGAGCATTTACGCCATGAAGTGACTCCAAAAAACATTCTGATGATTGGTCCTACCGGGGTAGGTAAAACCGAAATCGCACGCCGTTTAGCCAAACTGGCAAATGCGCCATTCATCAAGGTTGAAGCTACTAAGTTCACGGAAGTGGGCTATGTAGGTAAAGAAGTTGACTCTATCATCCGCGATCTTACCGATTCTGCGGTAAAAATGGTGCGTTTACAGTCTATCGAGAAAAACCGTTATCGTGCCGAAGAGATGGCGGAAGAACGCATTCTTGATGTGTTGATCCCACCAGCAAAAAATAACTGGGGACAAGCAGAACCTGTTGATGAGCAATCACCAGCACGCCAAGCATTCCGTAAGAAATTACGTGAAGGCCAATTAGACGATAAAGAAATTGAAATTGAAGTTTCCGCAGCACCAATGGGCGTTGAAATCATGGCTCCTCCGGGCATGGAAGAGATGACCAACCAACTGCAATCTATGTTCCAAAACTTAGCAGGTCAAAAGCAGAAGCCTCGTAAGATGAAAATCAAAGAAGCTTTTAAACTGCTGGTGGAAGAAGAAGCGGCAAAACTGGTTAATCCTGAAGAGCTGAAAGAACAAGCCATTGAAGCCGTTGAACAAAACGGTATCGTGTTTATTGATGAGTTCGATAAAATCTGTAAACGTGGCGGTCAAAGTTCAGGCCCTGATGTGTCCCGTGAAGGGGTACAACGTGACCTGCTGCCATTAATCGAAGGCTGCACCATCTCAACTAAGCACGGTATGGTGAAAACTGACCACATCCTGTTTATCGCATCTGGGGCATTCCAAGTCTCTAGCCCATCTGATTTGATCCCAGAATTGCAAGGTCGTCTGCCAATTCGAGTTGAGCTCCAGGCTCTAACGACTGAAGATTTCGAACGCATCTTAACTGAGCCTAATGCATCTTTGACTGAACAGTACAAAGCGCTGATGGCAACAGAAGGTGTTAGCGTCGAATTCACCGCGGATGGTATTCGCAAAATTGCAGAGTCTGCATGGCAAGTGAATGAATCAACTGAGAATATCGGTGCGCGTCGTTTACATACTGTGCTAGAACGCCTGATGGAAGATATCTCTTTCGACGCCAGCGAGCGTGACGGACAAAGCATTACAATCGATGCAGAGTATGTTCGCCAGCACTTAGACGAACTGGTAGCAGACGAAGACCTGAGTAGATTTATTTTATAATCTTATTAATTATCAGGTTTTCATGTATCCTTAATGGATGTTAGCTAAAGTGCAGCAATCTTGCTGCACTTTTGACATATAAAATCCAACTTAATAAGAACATTTACTCCCAATAATTCAAACGGTCACTCAGCAGCAAAGCCACGTTACCCATTGAAATATCACGAGTACGGTGAATAAATTACATGAACTCATCTTCAATCAGCCGCAAACAAGCTTGGCTAGAAAGTTTACGACCAAAAACCCTGCCATTAGGGGTGATTGCCATCGTCACTGGATCCGCATTGACCTATTTCACGGGTAACTTTAAGTGGCCAGTCGCTCTGCTTTCTATTATCACAGCGGGCTTATTACAAATTTTATCTAACCTCGCCAATGACTATGGCGATGCGATTAAAGGTTCAGACACCGCTGAACGCATCGGGCCTCTGCGCGGAATGCAAAAAGGCGTTATCACCAAAGAAGATATGAAAAAAGCGCTGAAGCTGAATATCTTCGCGGCTTGCCTTTCTGGCCTATTGTTGATTATTGTCGCGTGCGAAAAACCAGAAGATGCCATCGGATTCCTTGGCTTAGGGTTAGTGGCTATCGTGGCTGCCATCACTTATACCGTCGGTAAAAAACCTTATGGCTACCTTGGCCTTGGGGATATTTCCGTTCTCATTTTCTTTGGCTGGTTAAGTGTGATTGGTACTTTTTACCTACAAGCGAACAGCTTTAATATCATCACTGTCCTGCCAGCAACAGCTTGCGGTTTACTGTCTGTGGCTGTTTTAAATATCAACAATATGCGTGATATTGAAAACGACATTAAAGCAGGTAAAAATACGTTGGCAGTGCGCTTAGGCCCACAAGGCGCGCGCATGTACCACGCCATTATCATCATCGTTTCCATCTTATGTTTGGTATTTTTCAATTTACTCTATTTAACAGGTTGGGCGGGCTGGTTATTCTTATTGGCGGTGCCAATGCTGATGAACCATGTGCGCAAAGTCCTTTCTGATCCTACCCCTGAAGGGATGCGCCCAATGCTAGAAAACATGGTGAAAATCGCTTTAGTCACCAACGTTTTATTCTCCCTCGGGGTTATCCTGAGTAAATAGTCTCAATTATTTGCTGTTTTTTTGACTTTTCCCGCTTATTTTCTGGCGGGAATTTTGCCAATCAGTGACTAAAAGGGATATACTGACCTTCCTCTTGCAGCAAAAAAGACCTAAATCCTATGAAATATGATACTTCCGAACTCTGCGACATCTACCAAGAAAGCGTTAATGTAGTAGAACCTTTATTCTCCAACTTTGGTGGACGTACTTCATTTGGCGGTCAAATCATTACAGTAAAATGCTTTGAAGATAATGGCATTCTGTATGATTTGCTGGAAGAAGACGGCCATGGGCGCATCTTGCTGGTGGATGGCGGTGGTTCAGTGCGTAAAGCACTGATTGACGCTGAACTCGCTCGATTAGCGGTAGACAATGGCTGGGAAGGTATTGTGGTTTACGGTGCCGTCCGTCAAGTGGATGCATTAATGGAGTTAGATCTCGGCATCCAAGCTGTTGCTGCAATCCCTGCGGGTTGCCCTGACGAAGGTATCGGCGAAAGCGATATCCGCGTTAATTTTGGCGGCGTGACGTTCTTCTCTGGCGATTATCTATATGCCGATAACACGGGTATGATTTTATCCGAAGAACCACTGACCCAAGCAGCTAACGACGATTTCGACGAAGCCATCGACGAATAATCCCCACCAAATTCCATAAAAAAGGCAGATATCACTATCTGCCTTTTTCTTTTCTGTTTTCCGTTTTTCACTTCTTTCAGAAAACACTTCTACATACCCCTACATTCCCAAAATAATTCGAGTCACAGGTAGGCGGCGAGTGGAGGATATCCCGATGAGCATACATAAGTATGTGATTCGGGTATCCAAACGAAGCCAACACCCCTGTGGCTTGAAGTATGAAGGGAATTAAACTTCTTCCATCTTGCCGAGAAGCGTCCGTAACCTCTCCTGCCAAGTTGCCTGCTCTTGCTTCAGCTGTTCATTTTCACGAACCAGTGATTCAGTACCTGATTTGTTGGTTTGTAACTCTTGGCTTAATGCACTGTTTTGTTCTTTCAGTTCATCAATTTCCATCTGCATTAATGCGATGGTATCGATGGCTTGCTGAACTTTGGATTCTAGTTTCTCAAATACTTCAAATGACATGTTCGGATCTCCCTTTATAAGCGCTTTCCCCCGATTGTAAGTAGCATGATCCTCTGTGTCCAGTGACTTACACTTGATTACAAACATTATTCTTTTAATTGTTTCGACCGTGACTATTCAAATGTTTGAATTCGACCTTAAAAATGATTGTTTGTTTTCGTTTTTTGGTGATTTGACACACAGTTTTCACAAATCGCAATATTCGATTATCTTTTTTCTCGCTAAATTAACAGAATAAATTTTCGCGAAGAAAATTTTACTCGTGCAAAACGCCCCCTATATTGACTATTGCAGGATGAATAATTATGAGCAAAATGACACCTTCAACACTGACAGGTCAGTGTATATCGGAGTTTCTTGGAACTGCTCTGTTGGTTTTTTTTGGTTTAGGATGTGTCGCAGCTGTACGTATTGCGGGTGCCCAGTTAGGCCTTTGGGAAATTAGTGTGATTTGGGGCTTCGGCGTCGCGCTGGCAGTTTACCTAACTGCGGGCATCTCTGGCGCTCACTTAAACCCTGCCGTCACATTAGCATTATGGTTATTCGCGTGTTTCGATAAGCGAAAAGTAGTTCCTTACATTATCGCTCAAATGCTCGGGGGCTTTTGTGCTGCTGCCCTAGTTTACTCCATGTATTCCCCTGTCTTTTTCGATTACGAACAAGTTCACCATATTGTTCGTGGCACGCAAGAAAGTTTATTTACTGCGGGTGTCTTCTCAACTTACCCTGCGCCACAAATCAGCGTGCTCCACGCATTCTTTATTGAAGTGGTGATTGCCGCCATTTTAGTCTGCTTAATTTTAGGTTTAACCGATGATGGTAACGGTGTTCCTAAAGGTCCATTAGCGCCATTATTGATTGGTATCTTAATTGCGGTTATCGGCGGCTCTTTTGGTCCATTGACTGGATTCGCCTTAAACCCAGCGCGTGACTTTGGCCCGAAAGTCGTGGCTTATTTAGCCGGATGGGGTGATATTGCCCTGACAGGTGGACGTGATATTCCTTATTTCCTTGTCCCATTGACTGCACCGATTGTTGGTGGTTTGCTAGGGGCATTCGGTTATCGCAAATTAATTGGTCGCCATCTGCCTTGCATGACTTGCGAGTCTGATGAAGAAGAGAAAAAATCCTCTTAATACCGTTTCTTATTTCCAAAACTGGGTTTACTTAAAACCAGATTAACCCATTGCTGAACAGGTTTAAATTATGACAACAGAAACCAATATCGTTAAAAAATATATTGTCGCTCTTGATCAAGGCACAACCAGTTCGCGAGCTGTCGTTCTCGACCATGATGCAAATATCGTCAGTATTTCCCAGCGCGAATTCACGCAAATTTACCCAAAACCAGGCTGGGTAGAACATGACCCAATGGAAATTTGGGCAACACAAAGTTCGACTTTAATTGAAGTTCTCGCTAAAGCCGATATTCGCACCGATGAAGTAGCGGGTATCGGTATCACCAACCAACGTGAAACCACAATTGTTTGGGAAAAAGCGACAGGTAAACCCGTCTATAATGCGATTGTTTGGCAATGCCGCCGTACCGCTGACTTTTGTACTCATTTAAAAACGAACGATAAAGAACTTGAAGAGTATATTCGCCAAAACACAGGTTTAGTGGTCGACCCTTACTTCTCCGGAACCAAAGTGAAATGGATCCTCGATAACGTCGAAGGTGCTCGTGAACGCGCAGAAAAAGGTGAATTACTGTTCGGTACTGTCGATACTTGGTTAGTTTGGAAAATGACTCAAGGTCGCGTCCACGTCACTGACTATACCAATGCCTCTCGTACCATGTTATTCAACATTCGTAATTTAGAGTGGGATGACAAAATTCTTAAAGCATTAAATATTCCTCGTAACATGCTGCCAGAAGTCCGCCCTTCTTCTGAAGTTTACGGACAAACCAACATTGGGGGTAAAGGCGGTACGCGTATCCCAATTTCGGGTATTGCGGGTGACCAACAAGCGGCACTGTATGGTCAATTGTGTGTAAAATCCGGCATGGCAAAAAATACCTATGGAACTGGCTGCTTCTTATTAATGAATACTGGGGATACCGCCGTTCGTTCCAATCATGGCCTATTAACCACCATCGCTTGCGGCCCTAAAGGCGAAGTGAACTATGCCCTTGAAGGTGCGGTATTTGTGGGCGGAGCTTCTATTCAGTGGCTACGTGATGAACTGAAACTGATTGATGAATCCACCGACTCCGAATATTTTGCGACAAAGGTTAAAGACAGCAACGGCGTATATGTTGTGCCTGCCTTTACAGGTTTAGGCGCTCCATATTGGGATCCGTATGCGCGCGGCGCTATCTTTGGTTTAACGCGTGGGGCAAACCGCAACCACATTATTCGTGCAACATTGGAATCTATCGCGTATCAAACTCGCGATGTCCTCGATGCGATGCAAGCCGATTCTGGTGAACGCCTAAAAGCATTGCGTGTGGACGGTGGCGCCGTTGCGAATAACTTCCTGATGCAGTTCCAATCTGACATTCTCGGCACCTCTGTCGAGCGTCCTGAAGTACGCGAAAGCACCGCGCTGGGTGCGGCTTACTTAGCGGGTATCGCCGTTGGATTCTGGGAAAGCTTGGATGAGCTGCAAAGTAAAGCCAACATTGAGCGTGTCTTTAAACCGGGTATTGAAACTACCGAACGTAACTATAAATACGAGGGTTGGAAAAAAGCGGTCGCTCGTGCTCAAGAGTGGGAAGATCGCGCTTAATTTTTCGGTATCACGACATATATTGCTAAACAAAATATATTGCGAAACAAACAGTCAAAGCAGTGCTCCGGCACTGCTTTTTTTATGAGGTTTTCCCATCAAACCACACCGGTAATTAGCTAATAAATAAAAAGGCAATTATCAGACGAATAATAAATTAGAAAGAAGTCACCCACTTATCTAGAATTCACTCCCGCAATAACTTTTTATGAACAAATTCGTTCATAAACAACCATTTTCATTTTTTGGAGCTTTGGTTATGGATAACCGCAAAAAATACCCTTTTAACACCACCAATTCGCGCACTGTACAACTTATCTCTCATGCCCAACAACAAGGACATCTCCAATTTGGTAACTACAACGCACGAGGGCGTGTCGTCAGAATTCATACAGACAGCTTTTTTCTTGATGGATTAAGTGCCAATCCTCAACAAACTCACTCAGGGCGAGCTGCATTTGAACTGACAAATTGGTTAATGGATAAGCCTCGATTATTTGGTGAGCAGCGCCAAAATTACTTACTAAGTACCTTGGATAAAAATGATTTTTCCGGTTTCTCCTTCCACCCACAGCATGGCCTATGGGTAGATAGCTTCCATTCCTCTCATCAATGGCGTGATGGTGAACCTCGTTCCCAAGCGCAACTTGCCGATGCACTTCTACCTAGTGGGCAGTGGAATCGCCACTACGATACCGTCATTCTTGCCAGCGATGCCAATGACCAACAAGTTGACATTATTCGCCACTGGCTGGAGCTAACCGGCGGCAGTGTCATTATTATTGAGGATGACGAGAAAACGGTTTCACTGCCCATTCAGCAGCTACTTAACGAAGTAGAAAATATCGATATTAATAACGTTTCTCAGCCAACCTACTCCTCGCTCCAAAAGCCAGGTATGCAGGTAACAGCCTACCAATCCACATCCCATGGAATAGAAAAAAATACCTTCACCATCTCTAACTTGACTCACTATGCTAGCGGCTTACCTGAAAGCTCATCATTCACCGTTTGGGTCTATGAAGGAACTCTCACTGTACCTAAATCTGAAAATATTCGCATTTATCTGGACACGTTGTACCACAGTGAAGATTTTACCTTCGAGGTCAACCAACAGACTCGAAAAATGACTCAAGATGATGAATTTGCTGAAATTATTATCGCAAAGTCGAAAGCTGATCAGCAAATACCGTTTAAAATCACCACGACAACCGGGGGACTGCCGCCAGAAATACGTTTAGGTTGGGGCTTCCCAGATGATGATGAAATCCAATTTATCCCTGACCATGCTATTCATCACGCTCCGCAAACAACGTCGAGTTTGCCCTCATTAGCACCATTACCTAAGCTGCAAACGACATTTAACGCCCACGGTTTTCAACAGCGTGTTTCACTACCCGCTTTATCAATAAATACACTGACATTAACCGAAGAGACGTTGCAAAATAGCCACTATTTTTCGATGATACTCAACAGCTCACGAGAAACTATCGCCCTACGTCTGGATGATATCGAACTTTCCCGCCAAGATTCTTGGGATGCGCTCGCCTCAGAAATCGAGCTCCATGTTAATCAACAGCTGGCCCGTCTTGAATTGCCATCTATTTCCATGCGTTATGCAAACCACCAGCTAGTCATTGATTGTAATGGTATGCAGGTTTCACAGTTTCAGCTGAAAAATCAATCTACTCACCCAATTCTCATTGCTAAAAACCCAAATGGCGTCACCAACCAATTCGTCATTGGAGCAATAATTGGCAACCTTCCACATCACGAAGAAATCGACTATTTCCAATTGATTGAAGCACCGTTATTTGGGGAAGTTGAACTTAATAAAGATACAGGCGAGTGGCAATATCAACCAAATAGCCACCAAGCGTTTAAAGGACATGACCAGTTTGATGTTGTGGCAGTGATGAAAAATGGCGCTATTTCTGCCCCCATGTCGATTCAATTGCAAGCCGAAGATGCCCCCCAACTTTCTATTCCTGGGCAACGTACATTTTCACTACCCGACCCCATTTACCACCAGCCCCAACGCCGTCACCAGCCAGTTCCGAATGATATGCAGGTTCATGGTATCCAGTTAGCGCAGACGCATTTATTATCGCCAAATTCCCCTTATTTTGGTTTAACCGCCAATCGCTGGGCATTACTCAAAGTCGATATCACCAGCCAAACCGCCAGAAATGCCCCTGATATTGTCGCGATAATTCGCAATAAACAAGGTGACGAACTGGAGCGTATTGTTTTGACAGGCCCAATAATGCTTCCCTCGCAACTAAACGAGAAACCGACGACACCGAGTATTAATGCTCAACATTTTCATCACCAAAGTTACACCGCCCCCATAAAAGGCAAATGGGTACAACCAGGCATGCAAATCCAGATAATGGCTGGAGATCAACCCATCATTCAACCATACACCAATGCTGAAGGGCTTTTTTCACCGACGATAAAGTCTGTTACCCCGATGACGACTCACGTCACGCATACAAGCTTATATCGTGACGGGCATGGGATTTATAATTATTCGCCACTGAGTTGGGGATTAGAGGCCACCGCCAAGCTGCCAACCCACGAATTCACACTATTTAGCTACCCATCACTGAGCCAGAATATGGGACTTTATCCTTATATTGTTAAGGATAAAAAAGGCTATATAGACACCTCAACGTTAGTGCACCCTCAGTATGATGCCCCTAAAAACATTCCAGAAGCATCGATGTCCCAAATTGATTGGGCCTATTCGGATAGCCAAAGAGCCGCACGACGCACTCTGCTCTATTCCGAATTTTTCTACTCTTCCATTGAACATTTAGCCATGTCAGGGGGAACCGCGCGAACCATTGGGCTCGCAACTCACAACTTTGGAGGGGGGATCACCAAACCCAGCATTCTGTGGCATGAAGTTTTTGGACATGGGCTAAGTTTAGGACATACCACAAAAGAAGGTTATCCCTATCACCCTGAAAATCATGGTGAAAATATGGCATTTGATCAATATCGTCAGCAATACACGACGTATCGCCAACAAAATCAAACTGATGAAATCATCCCTGCGATGTACCCCGCCGATTACCCACATTACACCGATCAGTATGATGCTTTTCTCGCCCATTCAGATTATTTGACCCAGCAGGCGCAGGACTTTCTGGCCAATATTGATGAAAACGCGGTAGAGCGTAAATACCAACCCGTCTATCAACTAACGGGGATTTTTTTGCCACTATCGGACGGAAAATTACACCCCTATAGCTACCTAACCATCACTCAAACCATCGGACATGTGATCCAAAAAGATCATTTCGATTCCCCGCATAGTTTGACGATCACTTATGTCACGCCATCCGGATTACTCACTGAAACCCTCAAGGTTTCACTGAAAGGTAATGAAATCAACCTCAGTATCGCCAATAAAGGGGAGTTAGTTAGCCTAGATATCCTCAAAACTGAAAATGGCACAGAAACCACGGTTTATCAGTATAAAAATCCAGAATCGCTGGCAAATCGCTTATTTATTTATGGGGATGGAAAAACAATACCAGAAAACTTACAGATGGATAATTATTGGCGCGGCAGCAAACTGTTTTGGTCGGTGAGTGAAGATAACCAAGCTTTGTGTGCAAAATGGGTCGAAAATGGGCGATTAAACCTGCAATACTTTTCATTAGACCCATCGCAGCCCCTTGTGGATACTAAAGCAACATTTATCCCTCTCAATCATTTTGATTTATATGAGGAAAACTCATCCACATCATTCCCTCAACTGGCAGTCCTATCCGATGTTCAGTTACTGTCTGATGTGCAACTGAATCAACAAATTGATATTGGCAAATTAGCATCATCGAGCAATACCTACTGGGTAGCCATCTGCCTTTACGATGAGCAAGGTAAAATTCAAGAATATGCACCTATAGAGCCTTGGTATCTTTCAGATCAAGATGGCATTTTGACGGTAAAAGGCACGCTAGACAGTACCCCAGATTTACATATTGCAGGGATCAAAGTGTATATCGACCGACATTTGCAGGACGATGTTGAAGCTAGCTCTGTATGGATACAGCAAAATGACCAAGGCACTCTTGCAGAAAACCGAGAATTTCTCAATTATGACCGTCCCGTGGAATTTAATGCACTGATTTCACAGATGGTGGGAATGAAAGAAGACGCTATCCATGCACAACAGAATGCAGCCCAATGGGTTGAAGCTACGCAATTTATTCCATTAGTTGCATAATAAATCAGGGGGCTTATTTGCCCCCTGAACATGAATATTAAACCATACGCTCGGTATGGCTCATTCGGCGTGCCAGCGGTAACCAACACAGCACCACCAACATCGACATCAAGAACATCAGCAAGCCAAGGCTAAACTGGCCATTTTGTGGCATCAATGCGGAAACCCACGTTGCCACACCAGAACCCACGTTCTGTAAACCACCCACTAATGCCCCCGCAGCCCCCGCTAAATAGGGGAAAGGTTCCATCGCACCAGTAGTCGCCAACGGGAATAACATCCCTGCACCAAAGAAGAAAAGCGCAGCAGGCACTAATAATGTCCATGTGTTCATGATGCCAAACCAACCCGGCACCCACATCATGATGCCCGCAGCCAAACAAATGAGTACCGACTGCCACATCAAGGTGGAGAAATTCTTACCTTCACGCCCCGCATACCAAGCACCAAAGAACGCCGCAGGAATAGGCAGAATAAACAGAATACTGACGGTAATACTGCTTAGCCCTAACACGCCGCCCATCAATACACCACTACAGGCTTCGAAAACTGCGATCCCAGCAAGTGCACCAATCAGCATCGTCAAATACGACAGAAACGAACCGTTAGATAATAATTCACGGTATGACGCCACTAAATTATGCTTTTCAGGTGAAATAGGACGAGTTTCCGGCATCCAGCGATACATACTGAACAACACCCCGCCACCCAATAGGAATAAGAAAATATAACAAGCGTGCCAGCCAAAGAAGTGCGCCAGTATCCCACCAAACATAGGCGCTAACAGTGGGCTCACTAACACCCCCATATTGAGCAGACTATTGGCGTAACGTAGCGCGGTGCCTTTATACAGGTCGCGCGGCATGGTTCTCACCATCACTCCCGCAACCCCTGTACCTAAACCTTGTAAACCACTCGCAACTGTCAATACAGTCAATGTTGGGGCAAAAATGGCGACAATCGTTGAAACTAAGAAGATAGATAACCCAGCTAAAATCACCGGACGGCGACCAATTTGGTCAGATAACGGACCATATAGTAGCTGAGAGAAACCATAAGAAAACAGATACGCCGCCATAACGCGCTGTACGGCACCCGAAGGCTCGCCGAAATACACCGCAATTTCAGCAATAACAGGGACATAAACAGTTTGAGTCATTTGCCCAACCGCAGCGAGGGCAATCAACATTAATAACAGATTAAAATTTTCAAGCTTTCTCATTTTGCTCTCAGACACTCACAATTCCTGAGCACACAATAGCGCCGTATTATTAAAGTTTAATAACACGAACGCTTGCACTTAGGATTAAATAATAGATTTTTGTTCGTTGTTTTGCCCATTACATTGGAATTATATAACTAGCAAACAATTGATGTTGTTCTTGTGTGATAAAGATAACAAAATTTATGAATTTTTCGAGGTAGAACACCATTTTAATTTACTTCGCGTTGGCAGTAATATTCGCCACCTCTGTCAACTTAAATGTACATTAAAATTACCAAACTCCCCATTTGCAGAACAATCCACTAAAACACTTTATCGATAAGCATAAACAATGAACTGATCTAGTATGAAATCCTATTAAGTTCAGCAATGTATATCTTAAATAATTCACACTGTTGAATACTTTCTCTGAGGTTTTTTCGATAAGAGGGACAAATTTATGGCGAATTGGGTAACAGGTCGGGTGGTTGAAGCCAAATATTGGACAGAAACCTTGTTTAGTTTAGTGGTAGATGCGCCTATTCAACCGTTTATTGCAGGACAATTTGCTAAACTCGCCCTTGAAGTTAATGGGGAACGCGTTGCCCGCGCCTACTCTTATGTGAATGCTCCCAGCGACAACCGCCTTGAATTCTATTTCGTCATCGTTCCCAATGGAAAACTGAGCCCGAAGCTCGCTGAGCTACAAGTCGGCGATACACTGCAAATCACCGATGAGGCTTCTGGCTTCTTTGTACTGGATGAAATTCCTGAATGCAAACATCTTTGGATGCTTTCGACAGGTACGGCTATTGGTCCATTTCTCTCTATTTTACAAGAGAATAAAGGGCTAGAGCGCTTCGAAAAAATCGTCTTACTGCATGCCGTGCGTTACCAAAAAGATCTGAGCTACCTGCCGCTCATGCAGCAATTAGAGCAGCAATTCCAAGGGAAATTACGCATTGTCACCGTCGTGAGTCGTGAACATGCCCCCGGCTCTCTATATGGGCGGGTTCCCGCATTAATTGAAGATCATCAATTGGAAAAATTTGTTGGGTTGCCGATTGATGCAGAAAATTGCCACATTATGTTGTGCGGCAACCCAGAAATGGTGCGAGATACACGGGATAAACTCAAAGAAACCCACGGGTTAGTTAAACATTTACGCCGTAAACCGGGGCATATCACCAGCGAACAGTACTGGTAATAACCTAACGATTAAGACAGATAATCCACTTTATCTGTCTTTTTCCCATACGGATTCTCACCTTCCATTCCCACAAAAACGCCGCAATCAATCAGCATCATCATCGTGATCAGTAGTGGAAGAAAGCGTCCAATTCCCCATTGCCAAATTTCTGCCAATTGACTGACATCGAAGGAAAAAAGGGCAAAAGCTAACACGACTAAAGCAAACCATCCCCCCGGTTTACCTCTATCATGAAGACGCTTGGTGAAAATCGCCGCAAGGGGATACAGCAACAAAATAAACAACACCACCACAACGACATCCGGTAATGAAAACGCGTTTTGGAAGAGAGAAATCAGGGTCATTAAAATAAAACAGCCTGCTACACCCGCCCAAAATGGTCGCCGTCCAATTCTGCCTTTAAAGGAAAAAGCCCATTGTAGTAATGTCATTGTGTGTAATCCTGATACAATATTAATCTCTGAAGAATAAGTGGCAGAAAAAATGGCTCAACCAATATTCCGTTCCATGTCCATCATCATAACCGCTTTTGTGTGCTATTTTCCACAAATGGCACTTTCCCAAAAGGTACCGACGTTACCTGATACCGACTTAAGCGTCGCGTATTTAGCACCTGATGCGCCAACCTTTAATCTCACGATCCCAGAGCTACGTAGTCAATTTAATCAAACCTATAAAGATTTGTATCTTCACGAATACAAAGTGATTGCTAGCCAAGATATATCCGCGCCCTACATTCGTGCCGCATCACGTATTAATCAACAAATATACTCATCTGCCGTCCTCGAACGAGGTAGTGAGAAAATTAAAAGCTTACAAATCACATTATTACCCACGGACAACGAAACTGACGCTCAAGAAAATCGCCAATTAATCGAGCGCTATATTATTGCTATTATTCATCAATTTGACCCTAGTGTTTCTCTGGATAAAGCCCCAGAGCTGACCGCTGCGCTGAACAAGTTTATGGCCAATAAAAACCCAACCCGCGCGGAAGAAGCAAGATTAGGTGCATTGCGATATATTTTGGTAAAAAGTGACAATAATGTGCTTACTTTTGCTGTTGAACCGATTAAGCTAGAACAACAAGCAAGTGAAAACCGTCAATAATTGAGAGCAACAAATACGCTAAATGGATGATGATCACGCTCTGGCAATAAGCATGATGAAAAGCAAAGCTATTATTATCCATTGTTCCTATAATGCAGGAACAGCGACAGAAACGTCTCGTTGCGCGTAATACCTTGATCGCGTGATGAAAAACTAATCGATAAATCATTCAAACTTTTTGGTTGGAGGAAATAACATGCGACATCCATTGGTAATGGGTAACTGGAAACTGAACGGCAGTACCCAGATGGTCAATGAACTGATTGCTGGCCTGCGTAACGAACTGAGCAGCGTTGATGGCTGTGACGTAGCAATTGCGCCACCAGCGATGTACTTAACTCAAGCTAAACACGCTATCGCAGGCAGCCGCATTGCATTAGGCGCACAAAACGTTGACGTCAACCTGTCTGGCGCATTCACTGGCGAAATTTCTGCTGAAATGCTGAAAGATGTCGGTGCAAAATACATCATCATCGGTCACTCAGAGCGCCGTACTTATCACAAAGAAAGTGATGAGTTCGTTGCAAAACAATTTGCAGTGCTGAAAGAACAAGGTTTAATCCCAGTTCTGTGTATCGGTGAAAGCGAAGCTGAAAACGAAGCTGGCAAGACTGAAGAAGTTTGTGCTCGTCAAATCGATGCAGTTCTGAATACATTAGGTGCGGAAGCATTCCAAGGTGCAGTTATCGCTTATGAGCCAATCTGGGCAATCGGAACCGGTAAATCAGCAACTCCAGCACAAGCACAAGCAGTGCATAAATTTATTCGTAGCCACATTGCGAAAAAAGATGCAGCTGTCGCTGAGCAAGTGATCATTCAATACGGCGGTTCTGTTAACGCAGGCAACGCGGCTGAGTTATTCACTCAACCAGATATCGATGGTGCTTTAGTGGGCGGCGCGTCCTTAAAAGCTGATGCTTTCGCTGTGATTGTTAAAGCAGCAGCAGAAGCAAAAAAAGCAAAATAATTAAATACTCTATTTGATTATTCAATTTAACCGTCTATTTAACTTATTTTTAAATAGGCGGTTTATTTTATCTTCGTTACAGAAAAACCTAAAAATAAAATAATAATAAAAGAATTTAAAAAACCATCAATTAAAAACATAACCCATCTAAATTTATTTATTCTCACATTGAAAATAAATGATTATATAAATATAAGACAAACTTCAATCCTATTAAAAACAGAAATAAAAATCGAATAAACACAACCAATTAGATCACTTTAAATTAGCTAGCCCACTAATTTAACTATCCATAGCATCAAAAAATAACAATAGACAACAGTGAGATAATTCATTTAGATTGCTTGCGTCGGCTCGCCGACTTTTCATTATTGATATTTTTTATTCTGTTCTCTTTAAATTAGTAACGTAATAAAAATCAATGGCTCCTTATTAATTATGGTGACGTCCATCTTCAATGAGTTCGACAGCTTCTTGCTTATTGTAATTAATCTATGAGCCCATTGATTTTCAATCATTAAATAATTAAAGCATTCTATAAAGGATGAATATGAAGTCTATAATGGGTTTAATTCTTAATACTGCAATTCTTAGCACAGCAATTATTTTCCCTATCGCCAGTTATTCTCAATCCAGTCAATCTCCGTCTAGCGATGACCATTGGCGTGTTAAAACCAATGTGTATGTCGAACTGGAAGAGTACCAAGGCCAGCGGGATTCACAGAATAACAAAGTGTATGATAAAGCCAGCATGGTAGGTAAGTTATCGCTGAGTAATCTGGCATCTACTTGGTCGTTTGATCTCGAACACCGAGAAACCTTAAGAAATCACGGAAAAAACTTCCCCAATTCCCGAGATTCTTACATTCGCAATCGAACCCAAATCGGTGTGACCAAGCAGTTTATTAAAGATAAAATTTCCAACCTCGATGTCAATTTCACTTACCGCAAAGAATCCAATGATGGAACACCAGGCTCTAAAGCCCGCTCCTCCAATAGCCTTTATTGGATCATGCCTTCAGGTTCAATCAACCTTGATGAACGATGGACATTTAATTATTGGGGTGCGCTTTACTACTACAGTAATTTCTATGAGGCCAATAGCTACGAATTTGAATCTGAAGTTGGCGTGAGCTATAAACTCACCGATAGCATTAAAGCCAAGGTCAGCTATTACAGTGACAAAGCATGGGATAATGAGTTCACCACCCAATCCTTACAACGCCAAATTCGTCTTGGCTTACCAGTAACTATTAACCAAGATTGGAGCATTTCCCCTTATTTCCGCTATCTCATTAATGACAACGAGTACAACAATCGAGGTCATCTCACTCAGCAGTTACGCAGTGGCTACCGTCTCGGCACTCAAGTGGAATACAAAGTGACACCGAAGTTAGCATTGTGGGGCGGTGTGGCTTATGAACCCACTAAATGGAAATACCCAAAAGGCAGTGAAAAAACATCAGGGAACAGTAATAAACAAACGATGTATCTCGGTCAGTTAGGCGTGAAATATAGCTGGTAGCGATAACCAGCTAGCAGTCATAAATTCCTAGCCGTTCCGCCATGATAGCGGACGGTTAGGCGTTTAATTTTGTCTTTAAATCATTAGTGATTAGCGTCGAATGATTTCATCAAAGATCCCACCATTCGCAAAATGCGTTTTCTGCGCTTGTTGCCAACCACCAAAATTTTCATCCACGGTGAGTAATTTCAATTGTGGAAACTGGCTTTGATACGCTTTGGCGACTTGAGCATCTCGGGGACGATAATAGTTTTTCGCGGCAATTTCTTGCCCTTTCGGTGAATACAAAAATTCCAGATAGGCTTGTGCCACTTCACGGTGATCCCGCTTATCCACCGTTTTGTCGACAACAGCAACGGTCGGCTCTGCTAAAATAGAAATGCTCGGGGTAACAATTTCAAAATCCCCCTTCGCGCCTAACTCATTAATGGCTAACAACGCTTCATTTTCCCACGCGATCAACACATCGCCAATTCCACGCTCTACAAAGCTGTTAGTTGCCCCTCTCGCGCCAGAATCTAGCACTTCAACATTTTGATAAAGCTGCTTCACAAACTGTTTGGCCTTTTCTGGGTCATTCTGATTTTTTTCTAATCCATATCCCCATGCCGCCAAATAATTCCAGCGGGCGCCGCCCGATGTTTTTGGGTTCGGCGTCACCACAGAGACATCTTTACGGATCAAATCATCCCAATCATGGATATTTTTCGGGTTATCTTTACGCACTAAAAAGACAATGGTTGAAGTATAGGGTGCAGAATTATCAGGGAGTTTTTTCAGCCAGCCCGGATTAATTTTGCCACTTTGTGCAATCGCATCCACATCGTATGCCAAGGCTAGCGTCACTACATCTGCCTCTAACCCGTTAATCACCGAAGTGGCTTGTTTACCGGAACCGCCATGAGACTGGCGAACAGTCACCGTATCCCCCGTTTTTGCTTTCCAGTAATCACCAAATTCTTGATTATATTGGCGGTAAAATTCGCGAGTCGGGTCATAAGAGACATTTAAAATTTGGATATCTTTCGCCCATGCTCCCGCTGTTAATAACAATAAAGAAAATGCCGCTATGGGATAGCGTGAACTTTGCCAGAAACGTACCATCATCCTTTTCTCCATTAATTGAATACGGAATCAGGCTGACAGATACCCACGGCAACGGGAAATACCGAAAAGGTAAATCTTATAAATAAGAGGAATATCGAGGAAAAAAAGGGCAATCTTCGCCGATATGGCCAGCCTAAGGCCAACCATACCGGTGAGATTTGCAATAATAGAGGTAAAAAATTAGTACAGTTTTTTCGCGGTTTCCAGCCAATCTTTCTTGAAGACACGCTTCATGTTCATAACCGCATCAACAATATCATGGTGAACTAATTTTTCATTTTGGATCCCCACACAACGCCCGCCGTAGCCTTCAAGCAGCAGTTGGATAGAGTATGCACCCATGCGAGAAGCCAAAATACGGTCATAAGCAACCGGAGAACCGCCGCGCTGAATATGTCCTAATACCGTTGCGCGAGTTTCATGATGAGTTTCTGCTTCAATGTATTTTGCTAGCTCATCCACATCGCAAACGTGCTCGGTGATCGCGACAATCGCATGGCGCTTGCCTTTTTCAATCCCACGTTTGATTTCCGACAGTAACTCTTCACGGTTAAATGGCATTTCTTGTTCTGGCAGAACTAAAAACTCACAGCCACCTGCAATTGCCGCAGAGAGAGTGAGATCGCCACAATAACGCCCCATCACTTCAACGATAGAGATACGTTTGTGAGAAGTCGATGTATCACGTAAGCGGTCAATTGCTTCAACCACAGTTTCTAACGCAGTGAAATAACCGATGGTGTAATCTGTTCCAGCAACGTCGTTGTCAATCGTGCCCGGTAAACCAATGCATGGGAAACCTAATTCAGTTAGGCATTTAGCACCAAGATAAGAACCGTCACCACCAATGACAACCAGTGCATCGATGTGGTTTTTCTTCAGGTTTTCAACCGCTACCGCGCGGACTTTTTCATCACGGAATTGAGGGAAGCGAGCAGAGCCTAAGAATGTACCGCCACGGTTGATCATGTCCGAAACGCTATAACGGTCTAACTGCTTCATGCGGTTTTCATAAAGGCCGAGGTATCCATCAAAAATACCCATCACTTCTAAACCTTCCGCAAGAGCTGCACGTACTACGCCGCGGATCGCTGCGTTCATACCCGGTGCATCTCCACCGCTCGTTAACACTCCAATTCTTTTAATCTGCTTGACCATGATGACCTCTGATTAATGAACATAAATTGCAAATCTATGAAAAAACCACCGCACTGCACTGATATTCACTGCAACTCGCTAACGGATTAACCGCTAAAATTCAGCCAATAATTTTGCTGAATTGATTCAACAAGCGAAATAATACGACAAAGCAAGGATTATGCATGGGTTTTCTCGCCAACTTTTATGTTTTCTTGTGATCTCGATTACATAATTTTAGCTCAAATGACGAAAACCAACCCACTCAACGTAATCATCTTACTTCGAAGTACAAATTAAGTCTCGATGATAGCATGTTAATCTCAGTGCAACCCCATCATTGCAAGATACGGAGCATTTTCCTATAAAAAAAGCACCCTAAGGTGCTTCTGCGGTTGAAAAAATAGGTAAATCTATTTACAACAGCTAATTAGGTATAAAAATAACGCGTTAGGTGGAAGAAAATTGGCGCGGCAAAACATAGGGAATCAATTCTATCTAACATTCCGCCATGTCCTTCGATAATGGCCCCAAAGTCTTTGATCCCACTGTCGCGTTTAATTGCAGACATACACAGACCACCGACAAAGCCCATTAACGTAATCGCCAATGACATTAACCCTGCCGCCCACCAACTAAATGGCGTCACCCAATACAAACAGATACCAATCAGCACTGATGTTAATATTCCGCCAATAAATCCTTCGACGGTTTTATTTGGGCTAAGCTTAGGCACAATAGGATGTTTGCCCAGTAACTTACCAAAGACATATTGCAGCACATCTGAGATTTGTGTGACTACAATTAAGAACAGCAGCAGCTTAACGTTTTCCCCTTGGTAGCCTTCAATGTTTAGCATCAACAATGCCGGTACGTGGCTCAAGCAGAATACAGTGACCAACATGCCCCACTGTATTTTTGCCGTGCGTTCGAGGAAGTGATAAGTATCCCCCGCCAACGCGATTCGTGTCGGTAAAAACAAGAAGACAAACACGGGTACAAAAATCGAGAACATCCCATACCACTCAACCCCAACCAGCACATATTGCAGGGGAAGGAAGACGAAAAAACACCAAAATAACGCTTCATGGTCGCTACGGCGCGTCGGCGCTAGCGTAATAAATTCCCTTAATGCAAAGAAAGAAATCAGCGCAAACAGGATCACGACCCCGATATTCCCAAGTACCACCGCCAAAACGCAGACGATACACATCACCCACCAAGCACGAATACGCGCATTTAGGTTATCGATGGTTGGGTTACTTTTTTCCCCTGAATAACGGTATGCCAGAATGCCGCCTATTACGCTGGCGACCATCAAAATACCGAAGACACCGGATAACAGCAGTGCTAATTCACGATCCCAAAGACTCATGGCATCATCTCCTCAAGTGCAACTTTCGCTCTTTGCAAAAAATCCGCCTTATTTTCATCTTCAGTAAGTGGAGATAGTGGCTTTCCAACCGTTGCTGAACAGATAACCGGAACCACAAGCTTTGTTCCTTTCGGCAACACGCGATTTAAGTTTTCCAAATACACCGGGACGACTTCAACATTGGGGTATTTTTTCGCTAAATGATAAATTCCGCTTTTGAAGCTACCCAGTTCCTCGCCATCTCCTCGAGTTCCCTCGGGAAATAAAATTAATGAATGGTTAGCAGCAAGCACCGCTTCTAGTGGCCCAAGGACAGACTCTTTGGCAGGTTTGTCCCCTTTTCTATCCACCAATACGGCTCGAAACACGTTATTGACGAGATAGCGACGAAATGGCGTGCCATCCCAATAATCTTTCGCGGCAACAGGGTGAACAAAATGGCGCATTAAAGGTGGCAACCCTGACCAAATAACTAACCCGTCGAGGTGGCTTGAGTGGTTGGCATAGTAGATGCGGGGGGTAATGGCCGGTTGGCATCCGACCCAACGTGTACGGACTCCCGTTAATAAGCGGCAAGTACCGGACAACAGCATTCCCATTCCTTTTGCCAGTAGAGAAACTCGCTGTGTTTTTTCCATCTTTTTTCCTTGCTCTCTTATCGAGCACAAATAAAACAATGATAAAAAAAATTCTTAATCGTATTTGCTTAATAAGATATGCAGCGTCGAACAAGAGCACAACAGGATAAGTTCTGATTTGTGACTTTATTTTCACCACCAGAATTAAGATAAAATGCAAACTATATGAAAAACTCAGATGTTAGATAAAAAATAGGGAAGCCTTAGCTTCCCCATTAATATCATTCAAGATAAAAATTATTTTTTATCTGCCGCGATACGGTCACGGATATGTTGCGCACGCTCATCTGACGGTGGGTGAGAATCAAACATGCTGGTTTCTTTGCTACCCAGTTTTGCTAATTTGTCAAAACCAGTCACTAAACCTTTAGTATCCACACCACGTTTTTTCAGCAGATCATAAGAGAAATCATCCGCTTGGCTTTCTTGGTGTTGAGAGAACTGAGAGTTAACCAGTTTTTGACCCAGCTCACCTAACTGTGAAGAGCTTAATTGAGTCGCAACATCGTTACCTGATGCTGCTGCCGCAGTACGTGCTGCAACTGCCGCATAAGCAACTTGCATTGCTTTACGGGTATGACCTAAAGCAACGTGACCCATTTCGTGACCCAGAACGCCTTCAACTTCGTTGTCATTCATGATGTCCATCAGACCGCTGTATACACGTACACAGCCATTTGCCATTGCCCATGCGTTCACATCTTTGGTCATGTAAACTTTATAGTTAACCGGAGTACCGTCAACTTCGTTACCCAGTGCTTTAGCAATTTTGTTTAAGCGTTGAGTGTATTTGCTTGAAGCTGGAGCAATTTTGTTTTCTGCGTCCATCTCTTTACAAGCGTCATCGCTGAATTTTTTAACATCTGCATCAGATAATGTCGCAGCTTGGAATAATTGCATTCCAGAGTTGGTCATCAGCCCAGTGTCCATACTCTTACAGCCAGTCATAATGACCGCAGAAACTGCGACCGCAACAAGCGCCTTCATTTTCATCTTCTTTTTTTCCTTGCTACAAAAATTATATTACTGTTTTTAATAAACCATTCTCGTTCTAATAACGATTCGGAGATACAGCCTAAAGATTCTGTTTAAAATCACAATAAGAATAAAGCCATTAAATAAGCAATCTATGAATTTGATAACAATTTTATCCAAAGAGTGAAATTATCAGAATTATCCGCTAACTAAATAGTCGCGATTTGACTGAGTTAAATCACTCCAAAATGACTTAAATGGCTTTGTAGCGTTATCTTTCAAATAACTCAATCACACAAAAGTCTCCATGATGCTCAGGAGAAGCAATATATTGCGTAGGGGAACCTGTTTTTTCGACCAATAGGGTTTCAAAATCATTTAAGACTGAGAGCTGCCCATCTACTTGCAACTCTAGCTTGCCCTGTAAGTTAAAAATCAGCACACAGTTTCCATTACTGAACCACGAGTTTGCCGACTTACAAGATACCCACTGCAGCCGAGCTGAATACTTTTCAGGGTTGTAAATCAAATTAAAATCGCGGATGGCTTCATTGATTAATTCGGCATACACATCACTTTCACCATTAAAGGCGTGAAATTGCTTTTGTAATAAAGAAACAGGCGGGTTTTTATCTATCTGCAGCACAATCCCGGTGCCTTCCAGCACGCCAATGATACGTTGTTTATTTGGGAAAAAAGAGAATGAACCCGCGGATTTTACGTCTGCAATCGACACTCGCCAGTCAAAATTTTCGAGTCCTTCCCCGTGGCTTCTCGCCAGTTCTAACGTAAATCCTTGCCCATTTTTCCAAGGCATTTTTTTATAATCTTGAGCAGTCAGTTTCTGGATCATGGCGCAGTATGACCTCTTTGGATGTGTGAAAATCTATTTTGCAAGTGTTCAGAATAATCGGTGGAAATAAAGATAGTACGTGGAAAGTGAATGTATAGACAACATATCAGTAATAAAAATATTACTGATAGTAATAGAAGAGTACAAAGAGGGTTATCTTGCGCTCTTAAATTGCAGCTTTAGTCCTAGTGAATGAACTATCTTCAAGATAGTGGTAAATGCAGGGTTACCTTCACCAGATAGTGCCTTATATAGCCCTTCTCGACTCATTCCTACTTCCTTTGCCAATTGGGTCATATTTCTCGCTCTAGCAATATCGCCTAACGCAGCAAGAATGAGTGCCGTATCGCCTTCTTCTAGTATTTCATTAAGATACAGCTGAATTTCTTCTTCGTTCGTTAAATGCTCAGCAATGTCATACTCTTTTATTTTAATATTCATAGATCACCTTCAATTTCACGAAAAACTAACTAATGCTATCACACTTAGGATGTCAACTGTAGTTAACACCAATGCGCTTAGCATAAAAAAAAGCCCCTAAAAGGGGCTATAAAGACAGGGATGGTGTCTATGGCAAGGAAAAACTTCAGTTATTGCTACTTCACTACTTACTTCGAAACTCAACGATACAGCTTAGAAACTCAACTACAGGCTTTAAAAACTCAACTACACTCACTACTAGGAATCTCTACTGCATAACTTGATATTCAACGAACTTATGCTGATTAATTTGCTCAAGCTGCGCCTTCTGCTCTGGCGTCAGTAACTGGTAAAGCTCGTGATGGATACGAGCCATCTCAACGCGTTCATCCAGTTCTTTTTGCAATTGTTTCTCAAGTTGCGCTCGGACAGCTTTATCATCAAAGCGATCCGCTATAATAAGTTTGTGTAATGACTCACGTTCTTGTATTGAGGCAACATTTTCACCATGACGGTGGCGCTGGGTAGCCATCAAATCACGAAGCTGTTGGCGCTGTTTCTCACTCAACGTGATACCATTAAACATAAATTCACTGGCACGTTCGTCGCTATTTAATGATTCAGGGATCTGAAACTGAATAGCAATATGTGTGGTTTGTAGTGGCTGGTCCGGTTGCATTTGAAGCACTAATGATGGTTCATCATTAACACTACTTTCAGATGCTTCACCAAACGCAGCGACTGGCCCGAAAACAAATGCAGAAGCTAAAACGTATGCGGCTGTTTTATGTACTGAACTGTGTTTTGTTCTGTGTACTATTCTTTGCATTTAGATACCTTGTCTCCGAACGATGCTCGTGATTCAATGGAGTTAAATATACGCGGTCGGCTGCAAACTAGCGTCAGAGCATGTAAAAGAACGTAAAGTCATGGAAACGTGAAGATTGTTATCGTATTTTGGCAGTTGGAGGACTTAATTAATGCATAAAATCCTATTAGTTGATGACGACCGTGAACTCACGTCGCTTTTAAAAGAACTGCTGGAAATGGAAGGTTTCAATGTTGTCATCGCTTATGACGGTGAACAAGCATTACAGCAAATCGATTCATCCATTGACCTATTATTACTCGATGTCATGATGCCGAAGAAAAACGGTATTGAGACATTAAAAGAGCTACGCCAAATTCACCAAACGCCAGTCATTATGTTAACGGCGCGCGGCAGTGAATTAGATAAAGTGCTGGGCTTAGAGCTCGGCGCAGATGACTATTTACCAAAACCATTTAACGATAGGGAGTTAGTAGCGCGAATTCGTGCGTTACTGCGCCGCTCAAACTGGAGCGAGCAAACTCAAGGGGACAACAGCAACACCCCAACCTTACAAGTGGATAAATTACAGCTCAATCCGGGTCGTCAAGAAGCCAGCTTCGATAACGAAATCCTTGATTTAACTGGCACCGAGTTTACTTTGCTCTATCTATTAGCCCAGCATTTAGGGCAAGTGGTTTCAAGAGAGCATTTAAGCCAAGAAGTTTTGGGTAAGCGCCTCACGCCATTTGACCGCGCTATTGATATGCATATTTCAAACTTGCGCCGCAAACTTCCAGAACGCACCGATGGCCAACCTTGGTTTAAAACCTTGCGTGGACGCGGTTACTTGATGGTTTCTGCCACATGATCAACAGCTTAACAGCTCGAATATTTGCGATTTTCTGGTTTACCCTCGCACTAGTATTAATGCTAGTGCTGATGGTGCCCAAGCTCGACTCTCGGCAGCTCACCGTCCTCATGGAAAGTGAGCAACGCCAAGGGGAGATGCTTGAGCAACACATCGAAGCCGAACTTGCGCAAGCACCGATGAACGACCTGCTTTGGTGGCGACGGATTTCCAACGCCATCAAAAAATGGGCGCCCCCAGGGCAACGGCTGATTATCGTGACCAGTGAAGGCCGAGTGATTGGTGCGATGCCGAGTGAAATGCAGGTGATCCGCAACTTTATTGGTCAATCTGATAATGCCGACCATCCGAAGAAGAAAAAGTACGGACGCGCAGAAATTCTGGGTCCATTTTCCATTCGAGACGGTGAAGATCACTACCAACTCTATTTAGTTCGCCCGGCAAGCAGCCCACAATCAGACTTTATTAACCTCTTGTTTGACCGACCGTTTTTACTCTTGATTGCCACCATGCTAATCAGCGCACCATTGTTGTTATGGCTATCATGGAGCTTAGCTCGCCCTGCCCGTAAATTAAAAATGGCGGCGGACGATGTGGCAAAAGGTAACTTGCGCCCACACCCTGAGCTTGAATCTGGTCCCCAAGAATTTTTATCAACGGGTAACAGTTTTAACCAGATGATCAGTGCGTTAGATGGTATGGTTACCGCCCAGCAGCGATTGATTTCTGATATTTCCCATGAGCTGCGCACCCCGCTCACGCGATTACAGCTAGCAACGGCATTATTACGCCGCCGTCATGGTGAGAGTAAAGAGCTGGAGCGCATCGAAACAGAAACTCACCGTTTAGATAGCATGATCAATGATTTGCTGGTGCTCTCTCGCAGTCAGCATAAAAATGAAATTCTTCGCGAACACATCAAAGCCGATGAGTTGTGGGGAGATATTCTGGATGATGCAAGCTTCGAAGCGGAGCAGATGAACAAAACGCTGGATGTCACCTCGCACCCAGGTTCATGGCCGTTATATTGCAATCCATCCGCCATTGGTAGTGCATTTGAAAACATCGTGCGTAACGCGCTACGTTACTCAAACACCCATATTGCGGTTGATTTCAAAGAAGAAAATAACGGTATTTTGATCACTGTTGACGATGATGGCCCGGGGGTTAGTCCTGCTGACCGTGAGCATATCTTCCGACCGTTCTATCGCACCGATGAAGCTCGCGACAGAGAAACCGGTGGTACAGGGCTTGGCTTAGCGATTGTTGAAACAGCAATTTCCCAACATAAAGGCTGGGTGAAAGCTGACGATAGCCCACTAGGTGGATTACGCCTACAGATTTGGCTGCCAGAACACGGACGCTAATCTTACATTATGAAGGTCTTTGGTACCCATGTGCCAAAGACCTTTTTATATATCAGCCATATATTCCTATTCTATTTCGCCTAATATCCACTTCCCTACTCAATCTGACAGATAATTAACTTATTCATATTCACAAACAGTAATGAAATTAGTATCTCAAACATTTTTCGATATTTGCCCCTACGGGTTTACCACATATACTTGTAAGTCAGAAATAGCTCAGACAATTCTTATAAATATTATATTTCAGTGATTATATCGTTATTCGAGTAATTACCTTTTTCTACACCACAAGTGCGTGTTCTATTTATATATTAATAACATACATCAAGTTACGACTGTTGATTATCATTATTTTTTATACTATCTAGCCGTATGGATGCTTTTTCTTGACTATCAGGTTATCCGCTAAGTATAGATACCAACCAAAGCAATATACCGCCAAATGTGAAATTAATGATTTTTGATAGAGCTATATATTAAGAAGTCACTTAATGGTTTCAAAAAAGTGATCAGAAGATTACAGGCAAAGTCGTGATTTTTAGGCGTCTCACACCGATAGTCACCCCGAAACTTTAGTGCTATTATTAAGGGCTTTTGATTGATTGTGCTTACGGCACGAGTCAACCGATAAGGGAAGACTATCATAAGCAGTGTTTATCAATTGAGCATTTTTACAAAAAATGCAGTGTTTTCAATTAATAAACACTAAATTTTGAAATTCAATGGCGCTCTGGGACCCGATAACCCAGTGCGGTAGCTATGGGTTAAAATATTCATCATGCGAAAAATTTTACTACTTGATATATGTGGAACTATAACAAAAAAAAATACGACAATTGATTTTATACAGTCTTTAGGGAAAGATCTTCATTGGAGCAAAGTATTATATGGTAGGATTTTATGGCGTTTATTTAAGAATGACTATTTACGACGCCAATATATAAAAATGTTAGCTGGATATTCCCAAGATGAATTATCTGACTTAGCAGAGAAATACATCGAGAACCTTGAACTAGATGATACCATACTTAAATATGTAAGCTATCTTAATTCCGCCAATTTCCATTTAATATTTATTTCTGCCACACTAGATAATATTACATCGGCTCTTTCAAAAAAATTTAATGCTAATGGAATCATATCAAGCAAACTTGAATATGAAAATTCCATATGCACAGGAAAATTATCAAGAGATGTCTTAGATATGAAAGAAAAACATATAGAATCAGATATAATAAACCCAAAGAATTTAACTTGTTTAATCACAGACAATTATGGTGATTATGCTCTCTCTAAAAAATGTACTATTACATTCGCTGTATCCAGAAGTAAGAAATCAGATATGTATTGGTTGAACAAAGAAGTAAATCTTATAAAGAGACATTCCTAATGCTATTGTTTTTCATACCATTTTTATATACATATTTAACCAGATTAAAAAGCTTTTCCGCTTTAATATCTTGGTTCTTTATTTACCCATCACTTTTAGCTTTATATCTTTTTTCTACAACATCGCAGTCACATTGGCAAGTTTTCTTACTTTCAATCATATTGACCTACAATCTATATGAAGTGGGATACATTCAGAATGACGCTGAAACCATAAAAAAGGAAAAATCGCCTACCATACGCTTATCCCCCCCAAAACTCAATTTTTATAAAGATAATAAGTATTATATTTATTCATTCCGGATTTCATTATCTATACTTATATCTATAATACTCTATAATGTATATGAATTATGTCTCTCGTTAATATTTTTCCCTTATTTGATAATATTACTTTACCTTATATATAATAATATTAGAAATCGCTTTAATTTGTTATTCCACTTTTTTTTGGTCATCATGAGATACTCTTCCCCTATTTTACTATCTCTAAACTCAATATCATTAGAAGTAATATTCCAGATTATTTTGCTCTTCCCTTTACTAAACCTAATCGAACGTAGTGGAGAAAAGCGATTTGATTTCAACCTATTGATTAAATTAGTAACATATAGAGCATCCTTTAGAGCCTTATATTACTTTCTTCTATGTGTTTTCTTACTAGTTGCTGCATTAATTAATAACACTAGTCCATATAGCGCATTAATTTTATGTTCTTTTTATATGCTAATATACCGAACCCTATCACCCTTTGCTATTTATATTATTAGAACAGCAAAGAGATATTTCCAATGAAAATACTAATAACTTTCCTCGTAATATTTTCAATTTCAATACTATGCTATGATTTTTTCAAAAAACCCAAACAAGTAATATATAATCTATCTAGCTATTCTCTATTATACGCAACCTTTTACTACGGGATTCCATTTATAAATATAGAGTTTTTATATGATTATTTTCATATAAAAATAACCTCAGAATCTTTAGTTGAATCTAGAGTATATAGTATAAATGCTTTATTTATATTTTTATTGCTATATCTTTTTCTTAGGGGTCGGAACAAGAATATAGCAATAAATAAAGAAAAATACTTATCCTTACCACCTACATTTATACTTGTACTATTAATTTTTTTTTGCACATTAGTTTATATTTATATAATTTCAAATACTGCACCTCAATTGATAGAGAACTACACAAATCGTGTTGCCGCTCATGCTATATACTCGGTATATGAAACAGAGTTTAAAATTATCGTTGTATTTTATCTTAATCTATATTGTATTTATTTACTTTCACTTAGAGATTTTTTTTCAGGTTTTAAACGAATACTAAAATTCACTCCATTGATAGGAATTTTATGTGAGTCACTATCCGGAGGTCGTGACCTTACATTTACCTACATACTATTTATATTTATATTTGGCTCTATTAAGCATGATGATAGAAGAATAAGGTTGCACAGCTTTTTTGTTTTTATCTTAATGATAATACTATTAACTGTACGATACTTGTTAACTAATGATAGCAATCAAAAAGATATAGAATACCATATATATAGTTATCTAGCTGAATTTTACCATACTGCATTTACAACAAGTTATGCTATAGAATATCAACTACATGATTATCATAATGCTTTTTATTATACAATAAACCCAATATTCAAATTTATTAAGCCCTTACTGGATTTTTTCGAGAATAGTTATTCTTTTCCTTGGTATGCAGATAGCATATCACAAAAAATTGGACGAAGCTTTGGCTTCGCCGGTAATATACTAACTGAATCATACTATTATTATGGAACAATTGGCACTTTGCTATACCCGATTATAATTTCCTGTATAATTATAATACATAACAATAGGAAATATGTAGTCACTGGCTTTTTCTTTTTTATCATCATGGCAATAAATTTAAGACATTTTTTCAGAGGTAGTTTTTGGGATGAATATACATCATTAGTAATATGGTTTTTTATATTCAATCTATTATTATTCATGATTTACAATAAAGAAAGATTTTTATACAGAAATGATAAGCTTATATAATATACTAATGAGAGGGTTATCTATCACATCAAAATTTATCTTGATGATCTATTTAAGCAAGGAGTATGGATTAGATGTAATAGGGAAATATGGAATAATTATTTCATCAATTAGCTTTATCGTTTATTTATCTGGAGCTGAACTATATTCAGTACTCATCCCTAGATATGGGAAAAATATAAAGAAAGATAACTTCTATTTTTCTAATCAACTTTGTTTTTCTGTCTTATCTTGTTTAATAATTTTCACTTGTTCTATTTTATTCATTGAAAAAGATTTTTATCTCTTTACAATATTCCTTGTTGCTTTGGTAGAAGTAATTTCCCAAGAGATTTACAGGCTTTTATTAATTAATGGAAAGGCATTTGCATCAAATGTATTAGAATTTATTAAATCTGGCTCATGGGCTTTTTTTTCACTCATATGTATTTATATATACTCATTTAATGACCCTCTTTTTCTAATTTTAGTTTCTTGGTTTATATTTGATGTTATTGGAGTGGTAATTTTTTTAAAGTATTTAAAAAGTAAACAAGGATTGATATTTTCATATCACCATATCCGTTTTAATTTTCTAAGAAATTGTATTCCCCATGCAATCCCTTTATTTTCAGGTGCTATTTTAATTAGAATCACCGTCACATTAGACAAGTTAATTCTCAGTTATTTTACATCTTTAGCAAACGTAGGAGTTTACACATTTTTCGTTAGCATATCTAATGCATTTCAAGCTATTATAGATGCTGGCTATGTAAGCCGAATTTATAAGAGTGTGATACTTTCTTCGTTAAACAACAATATGAGAGATTTTCTCATAACTTTAGCAAGAGTATTATTTATTTGTATAATTTCAATAATTCCGCTATCTATCTCATCATATTTGTTTTTCATGGAATTTAATTTTAATGAATATAAGGAAAATATCGCCCTACTTATCTTGATACTGTTATCCGCAACTTTTTTCTCAGTGAATAATATTATTAAGCTTTTCTTATCTTCAATGAAGAAAACAAAGCCAATATTTATTTCCAGTTTAATTTCATTTATTGCCTTTATCGCTCCTTGCTTTTTTTTATCTCTACACTTATTTCCAGCAAATACTTTGATGTCATTTTGCTTAATATTTTCGTCTCTAACTTACATGATCACGAGCTTAATTTTTATTAAAAGGTATTCTAAATGAATAATTTTTTTCCCGATGCTAACATTCTTATTGATAGCCTAACTCAAGGTGGTGCTGAAAAAGTTGCTATCAATGTATCTAAAGCTTTAGATGCCAAAAGTGTAAATAATCAAATTGTCTCCATGTGTAATATAGATTTTTATCAATC
This sequence comes from Providencia zhijiangensis, assembly GCF_030315915.2. Classification (NCBI taxonomy): domain Bacteria; kingdom Pseudomonadati; phylum Pseudomonadota; class Gammaproteobacteria; order Enterobacterales; family Morganellaceae; genus Providencia; species Providencia zhijiangensis. The sequence continues at coordinate 3,707,093 of NZ_CP135990.1, forward strand.
AGATGTTAAAAAAGTATTCTTATCCACGCACAATAATGTTAGTCCTATAAAAAAAATCATCCTTTTGTATAAATTCTTCAACGAATCTCCAGCGACTATACTATCGTTTTCTTTGGATCTATCATTCTATTGTGTTTTATTAAAAAAACTAGGTTTAATAAAAAACAAAATCATTTGCCGATTTATTAATAATCCAACAAAAGAAGTTTCTACTGGTAAGTTTAGTAGAATAAAAAAACGCCTACTTTTTTTTGTTTTAAAAAAATCCGATGTAATTTTATGTCAATCAGACTCTATGTTAGAAACCCTTTTACTTAAGTTTAATTTCCCAAAGGAACGATTAGTCAGAATATATAACCCTGTCTATAAGGCATCGAACCTTACTTGTAAAATAAGAAATGATAACATCCTTAGATTATTATTTGTAGGACGACTAAGTAAACAGAAAAATCTTCAGCATATAATTCTAATAGCAAATGAACTGAAGCTAAGAGATATAAAGTTCATATTTACAATTATTGGAGATGGTGAAGAAAAAGAGATGTTGAAAAATTTAATATCCATCAACGACCTAAGTAGAAATGTGATTCTATTAGGTTCTAAGAATAATATTGCAAAATATTATTTATGGGCTGATGCTACAATACTAACATCCCATTATGAGGGACTACCTAATGTCTTATTAGAGTCTATCTCACATGGAACTCCTTGTGTCAGCTATAACTGTAAATCGGGACCAACTGAGATTATAAAAGAGGGAGTAAATGGATTTATTATTCCAATCTATGATTATAAATTATTAGCCCAAACACTCAATATAAAAACATTACGAAAATTGAAATCAAATTCATTATATAACTCCATAGCTGACTTTCATGTCAATACAGTTATAGAATGCTACATATCACTAATTAAAAAAGTTTGAGTTTAATATGAAATATTTAGTCACGGGAAGTGCCGGGTTTATTGGTTTTAGATTGTGTCAAAGACTGTTAGAAAGTGGGCATGAAGTTATCGGTATCGATAATATGAATGCCTATTATGATAGAGGATTGAAACAGTCTCGACTGCATATTCTTGAACAATATCCGCAGTTCCGGTTTATTCCTCTTGATATCACTGACCGCGAAAAAGTGCTGGTGCTGTGTACTCAAGAGAATTTCGACCGCGTTATCCACCTTGCCGCACAGGCAGGGGTGCGTTACTCATTACAAAACCCATTTGCCTATGCTGATAGCAATCTGAATGGGCATTTGGCGATTTTAGAAGGCTGCCGCCAAGCGAAAGTGAAACACTTGGTGTATGCCTCTTCAAGTTCGGTGTATGGCGTAACCGACAAAATGCCATTCACCACCGACATGTCCACCGATCACCCTATCTCATTGTACGCCGCGACCAAAAAGGCCAATGAGTTAATGGCGCACTCTTATTCGCATCTTTATCAGCTGCCGACGACAGGCTTACGCTTTTTCACTGTGTATGGTCCGTGGGGACGCCCGGATATGGCGCTGTTTAAATTCACCAAAGCTATCTTAGCGGGTGAACCTATCGATGTTTATAATAACGGCGATCTTAGCCGTGATTTCACTTTCATTGATGATATTGTCGAAGGTGTTATCCGTGTTTCAGATATAATTCCGCAAGCAGACCCGCAAAATCGTTCTGATTCGCCAGCGCAAAGCAGCGCACCTTACCGCATTTATAATATTGGTAATGGGCAGCCAGTGAAGCTGATTGATTTTATTTCTGCATTGGAAAATGCGTTAGGAAAAGAAGCCATTAAGAACTTCTTACCGATGCAAGCGGGAGATGTTTATACAACATGGGCAGACACCGAAGACCTGTTTAACGTCACCGGCTATCGCCCACAAGTTTCTATTGAACAGGGTGTTCAGGCATTTGTTGACTGGTATAAATCGTATTATCACCGTTAATACTGACCATCGATATCATAAACCACCTGAAATATCCGCAGAAGGATTTGAGAGGCAAGTTTGAAAATAGCAATCGCAGGTACCGGCTACGTCGGTCTGTCTAACGCCATGTTACTGTCCCAACACCACGAAGTGGTGGCGGTCGATATCATCCCTGAAAAAGTGGCGATGCTTAACAATAAGCAATCCCCGATTATCGATACCGAAATCGAACAGTTTTTAACGGAAAAACAGCTTAATTTCCGTGCAACCGAAGATAAAGTCGAAGCCTATACTGGCGCGCAATACGTGATTGTGGCGACCCCAACAGACTACGACCCAAAAACTAACTACTTCAACACCAATTCAGTGGAATCCGTTATTCATGATGTGAACAAACTGAACCCTGAAGCGACTATTATCGTCAAATCTACTATTCCAGTGGGCTTTACAGAGCGTCTGCGTGAAGAGTTCGGTTACACCAACGTGATTTTCTCCCCAGAATTCTTACGTGAAGGGCGTGCGCTGTGGGATAACCTGTACCCGTCCCGTATCGTGGTGGGAGAACGTTCTGAACGTGCGCAGATTTTCGCTGACTTGCTGTTAGAAGGCGCGATTAAGAAAGATGTACCGGTGCTGTTTACAGACGGGACTGAAGCCGAAGCGGTTAAACTGTTCGCCAACACCTTCTTAGCCATGCGTGTGGCATACTTCAACGAATTAGACACTTACGCAGAAAGCCGTGGTTTGAATGCGCGTCAAATCATTGAAGGGGTTTCTTTAGACCCACGTATCGGCAGCCACTACAATAACCCATCCTTCGGTTATGGCGGCTACTGCTTACCAAAAGACACCAAGCAGTTACTGGCGAACTACGACGATGTACCGAACAACCTAATTAACGCAATTGTCGAATCTAACCGCACGCGTAAAGACTTTATCTCGGATGCGATTATTGCTAAAGCACCGCGTAAAGTGGGTGTGTATCGCTTAGTGATGAAAGCGGGCTCTGATAACTTCCGTGCCTCTGCGGTGCAGGGCGTAATGAAGCGTATCAAAGCCAAAGGGATTGAAGTGGTGGTTTACGAGCCAGTACTCAAAGAAGAAGAGTTCTTCCGCTCGAAAGTTATCCGTGATTTAGAGACCTTCAAAGCAGAAAGCGACATTATTCTGGCAAACCGTATGGTGCCTGAATTGGATGATGTGGCGGATAAAGTCTATACCCGTGACCTGTTTGGTAATGATTAAACCAACTATCTTGCTTGTGGTTTATAATTAATAACTGTTGAAGAAAACTAAAAATGGAAAACATATCAGTATTAATGTCCTTATATGAAAAGGAATCAGCTGATTATTTCGACCTTGCGATTAAAAGTTTATATAACCAAGTATATCCTGCTAAAGAAATTATTCTAGTGTTAGATGGACCTATCACTGCAAGTTTACAAAACATCATCGATAAATGGATTAACATTTTACCGATAAAGGTTATCCCATTGAAAGAAAATCAAGGGCTAGCTAGAGCATTAAATGCAGGGCTCAAACATTGCCAATATGACTATATAGCAAGAATGGATACTGATGATATTTGTACCCCAAACCGCTTTCAAGCTCAAATTGACTTTCTAGAAAAAAATAATGATGTAGATGTTGTTGGCACTTGGATAACAGAAATTGACGAAAATAATCAGGAAATTAGGCCTTGTGTTAAATTTCCTCTATTACATTCTGAATTATTTTCTTTCTTTAGTAAACGTGATCCCTTGGCTCATCCTACAGTCATGTTTAGAAAACGATTTTTTACTAAATCAGGTGAATATCCAACAATTATCCCCATGGGAGAAGACACAGCCCTCTGGTTTTACGGTTTTAAAAATAATTGTAAGTTCGCTAACATTCCAAGTATTGGTGTCAAATTTAGAAGAACATCGGATTTTTATTTCCGCCGAGCAAATAAAGAAAAAACGATGAAATTATTGAAATATAGAGTATTCAAAATAAATAAAGAACTAGGTTATGGAATGAGTTCTAATATTTATGCATTTTTATATGCATTATTAGCGCTTTCACCAACCTTCGTGAAAAAAATAATGTACAGATACCTTCGATAGATTATAAGGACAAATTATGTCATCAAAATTTTTACCATTCTCTTTTCCAGAATTAGGTCAAGAAGAAATCGATGAAGTTGTAGATTCACTAAAAAGTGGTTGGATAACTACTGGTCCCAAAGCAAAACAGTTTGAGCAAGACTTCGCTGAATATCTTGGTGATAATGTACATGCAATCGCAATAAATTCAGCTACTGCGGGTTTACACCTTGCCTTAGAAGCAATTGGTATTGGCCCTGGAGATGAAGTTATTGTCCCTACATATACATTTACTACAACTGCAGAAGTGGTTCGCTATTTAGGTGCAGATCCGGTATTTATCGACTCGTGCGAAGATACCCTTAATATGGATCCTGAAGCATTCAAGCAAGCAATTACCAATAAAACCAAAGCAGTTATTCCTGTCCATTTTGCAGGTCTAGCCTGTAATATGAGCGAAATAATAGCAATCGCACGTAAAAATAATATTAAAGTTATTGAAGATGCAGCGCACTCTTTCCCAACTATCTATAATGGTAAATATATTGGTACATTAGATACAGATGCTACTGTATTCAGCTTTTATGCAAATAAAACAATGACTACGGCTGAAGGTGGAATGTTGGTATCTCATAACGTAGATATTATTAATCGAGCGAAAGTTATGAGACTTCACGGTATAAGCCGAGATGCTTTTGATCGTTATCAATCAAAAACACCAGCTTGGTTTTATGAAGTCATTGAGCCTGGTTTTAAATATAATATGCCTGATATTTCAGCGGCAATTGGTATACATCAATTGAAAAAAATAAATATATTCCAAGCTAAACGCGAAGCTATGGCTGAAATTTATTTTAATGAATTAAAAGAGTTACCTATTATATTACCAGAAAAAGCGCCTGATAATGACCAACATGCATGGCATTTGTTCACCATTCGACTAGATGATTCTGTTAAAATTTCTCGAGATGACTTCATTCTGGAGATGTCAAAGCGAGATATTGGGTGCTCTGTACACTTTATCCCATTACATCGCCATCCAGTTTGGAAGGAAAAGTATAATCTGAAAGCAGAAAATTTCCCTATTGCAGAGAAAGCATTCAATAAGATAGTTTCAATCCCTTTATACACCGCAATGACTCAAGATGATCAATATAGAGTCATCAATGCAATTAAAGAGATTCTGAATTAATGAAAATAATCTATTTTACTACAAAAAGATTATTAGATATTTTAGCCTCAGTTTTGGGGCTAATTATATTATCACCACTTTTTTTATTTATTGCTCTATGGATAAAAAAAGATTCAATTGGTCCTATATTTTTTAGACAAGAACGAGTAGGCCTTCATGGAAAAACATTTTTCATACATAAATTCAGAAGTATGAGAGTAGATACTGAAAAAGTAAGCCAACTCACTATTGGAAATGATGAAAGAATTACTCGTTCAGGGAAATTTATCCGTAAATACAAGCTTGATGAACTCGCACAACTTATCGATGTTTTGTATGGTGATATGAGCCTTGTGGGACCTCGACCTGAAGTACCTAAATACATGGAACAATACCCCATTGAAACAAGAAAAATAATTTTATCCATTAAACCTGGAATTACTGACTTAGCACTGATGAATCCCCTAATGATTTTGGTAAAAATCATTAAGTTAAGGTGGATACACATCTTGTCATATGATCAAATGGTTTCGCGAAAAATCAATAATCAGACAACAAGATGTGCGAACTCGATATTTTACACGACTCTCTTTACCAATTCTGCCCCGAATTACACTTAAAACGACTCAACAGCTTAACGTTGGCTTGCCACGCATTACTTGACTGTAAAACTCTCACTCTTACCGAACTTGGCCGTAACCTGCCAACCAAAGCGAGAACAAAACATAACATCAAACGAATCGACCGATTGTTAGGTAATCGTCACCTCCACAAAGAGCGACTCGCTGTATACCGTTGGCATGCTAGCTTTATCTGTTCGGGCAATACGATGCCCATTGTACTTGTTGACTGGTCTGATATTCGTGAGCAAAAACGACTTATGGTATTGCGAGCTTCAGTCGCACTACACGGTCGTTCTGTTACTCTTTATGAGAAAGCGTTCCCGCTTTCAGAGCAATGTTCAAAGAAAGCTCATGACCAATTTCTAGCCGACCTTGCGAGCATTCTACCGAGTAACACCACACCGCTCATTGTCAGTGATGCTGGCTTTAAAGTGCCATGGTATAAATCCGTTGAGAAGCTGGGTTGGTACTGGTTAAGTCGAGTAAGAGGAAAAGTACAATATGCAGACCTAGGAGCGGAAAACTGGAAACCTATCAGCAACTTACATGATATGTCATCTAGTCACTCAAAGACTTTAGGCTATAAGAGGCTGACTAAAAGCAATCCAATCTCATGCCAAATTCTATTGTATAAATCTCGCTCTAAAGGCCGAAAAAATCAGCGCTCGACACGGACTCATTGTCACCACCCGTCACCTAAAATCTACTCAGCGTCGGCAAAGGAGCCATGGGTTCTAGCAACTAACTTACCTGTTGAAATTCGAACACCCAAACAACTTGTTAATATCTATTCGAAGCGAATGCAGATTGAAGAAACCTTCCGAGACTTGAAAAGTCCTGCCTACGGACTAGGCCTACGCCATAGCCGAACGAGCAGCTCAGAGCGTTTTGATATCATGCTGCTAATCGCCCTGATGCTTCAACTAACATGTTGGCTTGCGGGCGTTCATGCTCAGAAACAAGGTTGGGACAAGCACTTCCAGGCTAACACAGTCAGAAATCGAAACGTACTCTCAACAGTTCGCTTAGGCATGGAAGTTTTGCGGCATTCTGGCTACACAATAACAAGGGAAGACTTACTCGTGGCTGCAACCCTACTAGCTCAAAATTTATTCACACATGGTTACGCTTTGGGGAAATTATGAGGGGATCTCTCAGGACTTAGCATCAATTGCTATGATAAATGAGAATGATATCTTAGCCAAATATGCAGATCCTCACCAAGCATACATTGACGTCATCATGCCTATTAAAGCTAGCTATTATCTAGACTATGCTAAGAAAAACTCCATATTTTTAGATATTAAAATTATTCTTTTAACCATATTGAAAATATTTAAAAGTTAAAATTACCATCATGACAATAAAAAAATTAACACCTAATAGACTTGTAAAATCAATTATCTTAATGCTCTTTGACATTGCTATAATTTATTTTTCATATTGGGCTGCATTCTGGTTAAGACTGGATAGAGAAACTCCTATTACTAGCTATAGTCACTGGTTAATAATTACCATTATTGCATGTATCTCTATTTTATTCTTTATTCGCATTGGTTTTTATCGCGCCGTAATACGATATGTTAATATAAGCATATTACGATGGGCTATTGTTGGAGCTTTCGCGTCTTCATTTTTATTAATTATATTATCTTGGTATCATCAAGCTTTCTTACCAAGAACTGTTCCAATACTTTACTTTTTTCTTCTAGCTGTATTATTAGCAGGCTCACGTATTTTCTATCGTAATTTTCTTCATCATTTCAAGAACAAAGGAATTCCTGTTATTATCTATGGTGCCGGTGAAACAGGACGCCAATTAGTTCCTATCTTAAAAGAGCATAGAGAATTAAATCCAGTTTGCTATATAGATGATGCTCCTATAAAGAAAAAACACATTATTCAAGGGATTAAAGTTCATTCCATTGATGATATTGAGAAATTAATTTCTAGATATCATGTCAAAAAAATATTACTTGCTATGCCTAGAATTAATCCGCATAGAAAAAAAGAAATTTTACAAAGACTCGAAGAATCTAATTGCGAGATCCTCAGCACTCCTGATTTTAATGATATCGTAAATGGTGTAGCTAAACTTAGTTCACTAAAGCGTGTATCTATTACAGATTTGCTCGGTAGAAAGCAAGTATCCCCTATTCCAGAGTTATTAGAAAAAAATATTCTTGAGAAGAATATATTAATAACAGGTGCTGGTGGTTCCATTGGTTCTGAGCTTTGCAGGAAGATTAAGTCACAGAGCCCTAACTTAATGGTTCTTTATGAGATGTCTGAGTTCGCTTTATATTCCATACATAAAGAATTATCCGCTATTGTTAATACAAATACAGTTATCATTCCTATTTTGGGTGATGTTAAAAACAAAAGTAAAATAATCCAACTAATTTCAAAGTATAACATTAATACAATTTATCATGCGGCTGCATATAAACACGTTCCTTTAGTCGAATACAATATTATTGAAGGAATTAAAAATAATATCTTCGGTACATTATCTGTAGCTGAAGCTGCAAATGAGTGTAATGTTGAGAAATTCGTTTTAATCTCAACTGATAAAGCGGTACGTCCTACAAATATCATGGGAGCAACAAAACGTTTTGCAGAGCTAATACTGCAAGCTCTTGCAGATCGAGGATCAAATACTCAATATTCAATGGTTAGGTTTGGTAATGTTTTAGGCTCTTCAGGTTCAGTTGTTCCTTTATTTGAAAAACAAATTGCTAATGGTGGCCCTATTACATTAACCCATAAAAATATCACGCGATATTTTATGACTATACCGGAAGCTGCATCATTAGTTATCCAAGCAGGTGCCATGGGTAAAAATGGTGATGTTTTTGTTCTTGATATGGGCGAGCCTGTAAGAATATTTGATTTAGCAACAAAAATGGTAAAACTTTCTGGTCTGACTTTAAAAGACGAATTACACCAAGATGGTGATATTGAAATTAAGGTTACAGGGCTACGACCTGGTGAAAAACTTTATGAAGAACTTTTAATTACAGACAATATATTAAAGACAACTCATCCATTAATTATGAGTGCAAATGAAAAATACCTCGTATGGGAAGAGTTAGAAAAAATAATCAGCGAGTTACAATTAAATTGCCAATCAAATAATTTATCAGCTCTTAGAGATTTATTGATAGCATCTCCTTTAGATTTTACACCTAAAGATGAGATATGTGATTTCTTAAAATAGATACTGTACTGATAGCCAAATATCAAGGTAAATAAATGAGCAACAATTATGTATTAGTCACTGGCGGTCTTGGCTATATCGGCAGCCATACCTGTGTGCAAATGATCCAACAAGGTATTCAGCCGATTATTTTAGATAATCTTCATAATGCCAACCTTGAAGTGCTTAATCGCATTGAAACTATCACGGGAACTAAACCGACGTTTTATCAAGGTGATGTGCGCGACAAAAGCATTTTGGACACCATTTTTGCTCAGCATTCCATTAGCTCGGTGATCCACTTTGCGGGCTTAAAAGCAGTAGGTGAATCTGTTGAAAAACCGATTGAATACTATGATGTGAATGTGAATGGCACTTTGGTTTTAGTGCAAAGCATGCGTCAGGCGGGTGTTAAAAGCTTAATTTTTAGCTCCTCTGCGACAGTGTATGGTGAACCTGAACATACCCCGTTAACTGAAGAATCCTCTGTCGGAAATACCAATAGCCCATATGGCACGAGCAAATATATGGTTGAGCGTATTTTAACTGACCTCAGTATCTCTGATAGCGAATGGTCAATTTCCTTACTACGCTACTTCAACCCAGTTGGTGCACATAATTCCGGATTGATGGGTGAAGACCCGAATGGTATTCCAAATAACCTGACCCCGTTTATTGCACAAGTGGCTGTCGGTCGCCGTAAAGAACTCGCTGTATTCGGCGGGGACTATGCCACCAAAGACGGTACAGGCGTCCGCGATTATATCCATGTGATGGACTTAGCTGATGGGCATATTGCTGCGTTAAATCACATGAACAAAGGCTCAGGGCTTTATATCTATAATCTGGGTACAGGTACCGGAACCAGCGTGCTGGAAGTGATCGCTGCTTTTGAAAAAGCCGTTGGCAAGCCAATCCCTTATAAGATTGCTGAACGTCGTGCAGGAGATATTGCTGAATATTGGTCAACTCCAGCAAAAGCAGAGCGCGAGCTTGGTTGGAAAGCCAAATATAACATTCAGGATATGGCCGATGATGTATGGCGCTGGCAATCTATGAATCCTAACGGTTATCAAAGCTAAATCATTCTTTATATAGCATCAATTAGGCGAGCCACCGGCTCGCTTTTTTATTTTTTACATCCTCAAACTCTATTCTCACCGCACTATTAACCTACTCACTCCCTGACTCGCTCTCTACCCCTATAGCCCCCTTCTATCATTCACAAAACATTCCCCACATCAATATCATTTTTTGTTTTATTATATTTTAATATAACATCGATTTTTGGATGAATTATTTGGTTTTTTATTTAAAACTAAACTATTATCCCGCACAAACTTTGTATTGCGTAACTTCGATTGCTAAAAATTACCATTATCCATCCTGATGTAGGGCTATTATCATGTTCAGTAAATTCCTCATGACTATCACAATGAGCATCCTCGTTTCTGGATGCCATCTCACCCCGGGAACCTATATTTCCACATCAGGAAAAAGGGTTATTGATACTGGTAAGCAAGATATCAACCAACTTGTGGATATTTACCCTATCTCCCCTAAGCTGCTAAGTGAAATGCAGGTTGCCCCTGTAATCGCCAAATCTAATTCCCAGCTTGAAGCGCAGCTAGCCGGTTATGACTACCGTGTTGGCGTGGGTGATGTGCTGGCGATTACCGTATGGAATCACCCTGAACTCACTATTCCTGCGGGCGCCTATCGCAGCGCTGCGGATTCAGGAAACTGGGTTCACGCGGATGGCACCATTTATTATCCCTATATTGGAAAAGTCCCCGTTCTCGGTAAAACAATAAGTGAAATCAGGAGATTGGTCAGCACCCGACTGGCCGCCTACCTTGAAGCACCACAAATCGATGTTAGCATTGCTGCCTTTCGCTCACAAAAAATCTATGTGTCTGGCGAAATTGCCAAACCAGGTTCCTTGCCCATCACCAATGTCCCTCTCACTATTTTGGAAGCCTTTAATACCGCAGGCGGGTTAACCCAAAAGGCGGACTGGGATAATGTGATCCTCACCCGCGGGGGGAAAGAGATAAAAATCTCGCTGCAATCGTTAATCCAATACGGCGATTTAACCCAAAACTACTTAATGCTATCCGGCGATGTTCTCTATGTTCCCCGTAATGATGCGCAAAAGGTCTTTGTGATGGGGGAAGTTGGGCAGCCATCAACATTGACTATCGACCGTGCAGGCATGAGCATCACTGAAGCGCTAAGTAAAACCAATGGACTCAGCCAAACTACCGCAAGTGCGACAGGGATTTTTGTCATCCGCTCAACGCATAAACCCGTACCAATGGTCGGTTCTGAAGACGAACAATCCCCCGCCAAAATGGCAGCAATTTATCAGCTTGACCTCTCCGATGCGACGTCACTCGTGATGGGAACTGAATTTAAATTACAACCTTATGACCTTGTTTATGTGACAGCCGCGCCCGTTGTTCGGTGGAACCGTTTAATCACCCAATTGCTGCCAACCATCGCCTCATACAACCAGCTTGCCGAAGGGACTAAGCGTATTTATGCATGGTAATTTTATTTTTAATCAAATGCTTATGTTCAATAATATTCTTATCGTGTGCATGGGAAACATCTGCAGGTCACCCACCGCAGAGCGTTTAATGCAAGGGCTTTTCCCCCAAAAAAAGATCCACTCCGCAGGCCTGATTGCACAGGAAAATCAACCTGTTGATGCTCAAGCTCGCCATATAGCAAACAACCATCACCTCTCTTTGGAGGAAAATCGTTCTCGTCGTTTGAGCGAGCATTTATGCCAGATGGCAGACTTGATCCTCGTAATGGAAAACGACCATACCCAAAAACTTTATCGGCAGTTTCCGCAAACCCGAGGCAAAGTCATGCTATTTGGTGAATGGCTAGATAAAACCGAAATCCCCGATCCTTATAAACATAGCGAAGAGATGTTTGAGCATGTTTATCAGCTTATGGAAAAAGCAGCTGGCTCATGGCAAGGAAAGATTTAGCCTCTATTTGAGCTTATTTAAAAACTAACCCTATGAACCAATTATTTATATGAACAATACAGAAAAAAAACATTCGCCGAACACCGATGAAATCGACTTACTCGCCATATTAAAAACACTGAAATCTAACGCGCTAACGATAGCGGCGTTTACCATTGTCACCATTTTAAGTGCCGGAGTGTATTGCTGGCTCGCTTCCCCTATTTACCAAGCAAATGCCACATTGCAATACGATAAGGTCAATCAAGCATCACTATTAGAAAAAATGAATGATGGAATACTTTTTGGCGGCAATAACGGGCAAATCGATTCAGAAATTGAAGTCATTAAATCCAGAATGGTGTTAGGCAAAACAGTGTCAGACTTGAATTTAGATATTCAAATTTTGCCTTCAAAGATATTCTCCAGATTTCTAAGTGGTGCTCCCGTTGTTCATATTACAGAGTACCAATTACCCCCAGATTTAATCGGCCAACCCGCCACTTTAACCTTTTTAGATGATCACCAATATACGTTGGCTCTTGCCGACCAAATTTATCATGGGCAAATTGGTACCACGTTAAAGCAAGGAGAAATTCACTTATTAATTGATTCATTTACAGCTCAAAGTGGGGAAAAACTGAGCTTAATAAAAAATGATCGTTATTCTGCTATCGAAAATTTGCGACACCGTCTCAGTATGAATGAAGCCAGTAAAGGCTCTGGCATCATTAACTTAACCATTAAAGGGACAAATCAGCGAGAAAATATCGAGATTTTGGATAATGTAATTCAAAATTATATTAACCAGAATAGAGAACATCGAAAACAAGCCACAAACAATACGTTGATTTTTCTAGATAACTACATACCAAAAGTAAAAAATAAACTCGACCATTATGAAAATCAGTTAAATACGTTTCGTAAACAAAATGAGTCTATTGACCTAACACTAGAGGCCAAATCCGCGCTTGAGAGTGCACTGCATATAGAAGAAAAGCTAAATGAGCTGACTTTTAAAGAAGTGGAGCTTCAACAACGATATACCCGTAGCCACCCGACTTATCAATCCTTACTCGATAAACGCCAAAAGTTGTTACTCGAGAAAGAAAAAGCCGGTAAAAACATTCAACAACTGCCAAACACCCAGCAGCAAATTATTCGTTTAACTCGCGATGTTGAATCCGAGCAAGCTATTTATAATCAGTTGGTGGCCAAGCAGCGCGAACTCAGCGTATTAAATTCAGGGATCACTGCCGATGTGCGAATTATTGACTCTGCGGAGTCTTACCCCATGGCCATCGCTCCCAAGAAAAACTTAATCATGGTGCTGGCCTCCTTATTGGGTCTCATGATGGGTTGCGCCTTTGTGATCGGGAAAGAGCTTCTCAATAATAAAATTAAGAACACGGAAGATCTCGAGGTACTAGGCCTCCGCGTTTATGCCACTGTGCCATTCTCGTTGGATGAAAAAAAATCACGGTATCGCGAGAATAAAAAGCCCCTATCCATTGAAAATCCAGCAGATATGGCAATAGAATCCATTCGTTCATTAAGAACAAGTGTCTATTTCTCTGTAATGAATCAAGACAACAATATTGTGATGGTGACAAGCTCATCCCCAAATGTAGGAAAAAGTTTTATCACTGCGAATATGGCGGTCGTCCTCGCCAATGCAGGTAAAAAAATTCTGCTTATCGATACTGATTTACGCAAAGGGCATATCCATAAAACATTTGGATTAGAAAATAAATCCGGGCTTTCAGAGTTTTTATCTCAACACAGTGGAGATTCAGTCTCAAAGCATCATCAAGTTATTGAAAATTTGGATGTTATTAGTCGAGGAAAAAGTAGCATGCACTCTTCAGAACTGCTGATGAGCGAGCAATTTAAGCATTTATTGGACTCAGTTAAACATCAATATGACATGGTTCTGCTGGATACTGCGCCCATTTTTGCGATTACCGATCCGGCTATCATCGGGAAATATGCTGGTACATCGCTCTTAGTTGCCTATTATGGCGTGAATACCGTGAAAGAAATTGAACGCGCACTGAAACATTTCAAGCAAAATAACATTGAAATTACTGGCGCCATTCTTAATGGCATTGATGAAAAGTCTGACGACTATCATTATGTCTACCAATATTAATAGAATGGTGAGCCACCCGCTCGCCTTTCATTCTCATATCGACACAACTAATGCATCTTTCCAAATTTGCGCGTAAACTCTGCATCATCTTTTTTCATCCCGACCAATAGCCGTTAACGTTATGCCACATATTGTTTTATTCGAACCTGAAATCCCACCCAATACTGGGAATATCATCCGCTTATGCGCCAATACAGGCTTTAGTCTGCACCTGATCCATCCCCTCGGTTTTACTTGGGATGACAAACGCTTACGTCGTGCAGGGTTAGATTACAGCGAGTTTGTGGATATCAAACATCATCATAACTATTGCGCATTCTTAGAAAGTGAAGGGTTAAATCCTGATAATAATCAATCGCCAACAGGCGCTCGTGTGTTTGCGTTAACTACCAAAGGCAAACCAAGCCATAGCAATGTGAGCTATCGGGAAGATGATTATTTGATGTTTGGACCAGAAACCCGCGGCCTACCGCCGTATGTTCTCGATAATATGCCAATCGAGCAGAAAATTCGTATCCCGATGCTGGCTGAAAGCCGCAGCATGAACCTATCTAACTCGGTCGCCGTTGTGGTTTTCGAAACTTGGCGCCAGCTTGGGTACCCGGGTGCGCTGCTGAAAGACTAGCTTAGCTTGCTTATCCCGCTTGCTAGATTTAGAACAAATCTTGAACATCTTTTAAGTTGCTGCTAGACTTGTACAATAAATAGTACAAGACAGGTATCATACAATGAAAACCATTTCCTTTAGCGATGCTAGAAGCAATTTGAAAGCAGTGCTTGATAGAGTTGTTGATGATATGGATACGACGATTATAACCCGCCGTGATTCTGAAGCGGCTGTAGTTATGTCCTTGGAATACTACAATAGTTTAATGGAAACCATCTATCTATTGCGCTCTCCTGCAAATGCAGAGCATCTCAACAAGTCTATCGAGCAATTTAAAGCGGGTAAGATTTCAGAGAGAAAGCTAATCAATGAGTAGACTACTAACATGGACGGATCAAGCTTGGGAAGATTATCTATACTGGCAAAGCCAAGATAAAAAGACATTAAAGCGGATAAATAAACTCATTGAAGACACGAAAAGAACGCCATTCAGCGGTATAGGTAAACCAGAGCCACTAAAAGAAAACTTAGCTGGCTTCTGGTCTCGTAGAATAGATGAAACAAACAGGCTAGTTTATGCAATCGAAAATACCGCATTAGTTATCATTGCCTGCCGCTATCACTACTAACTTTATTTAAATCCCATCCCCGCCTTCAAAACCATCAACGTTACCATTAAAGTTTTGATCCATCTCCAGCGATGGCTTATCGCTTGTTGGCTTACCGACAATACGCGCAGGAACTCCCGCCACTGTCGTATGAGGAGGAACTGGGTGCAGCACTACAGAGCCCGCACCAATTTT
Source organism: Providencia zhijiangensis (assembly GCF_030315915.2). Taxonomy (NCBI): domain Bacteria; kingdom Pseudomonadati; phylum Pseudomonadota; class Gammaproteobacteria; order Enterobacterales; family Morganellaceae; genus Providencia; species Providencia zhijiangensis. The sequence goes on from NZ_CP135990.1 coordinate 3,722,635, forward strand.
TGCGCCGCGACCAATTTCAATATTGCCCAGAATTTTAGCACCAGCGCCAATCATCACCCCTTCACGTACTTTAGGATGACGGTCGCCACAGGTTTTACCAGTACCGCCTAGCGTAACAGACTGAAGAATAGACACATCATTTTCGACAATCGCCGTCTCACCAATCACGATCCCCGTCGCGTGGTCGAGCATAATCCCGCAGCCAATACGAGCAGCAGGGTGGATATCGACCCCAAAAGAGACAGAAATTTGGTTTTGCAGATAAACGGCCAACGCTTTACGCCCTTCACCCCATAACCAATGCCCAATACGATAGGCTTGTAGGGCGTGAAAACCTTTCAAATACAGCAGTGGCGTGGAATATTTATCAACCGCAGGGTCTCGTAAACGAACAGCAGAAAGATCCATCGCCGCAGAGAAAATCATCTGCTCATCATTACGATAGGCTTCTTCCACAATTTCGCGGACTTCCATTGCGGGCATAATTGGCGAACTCAACTTATTCGCCAACATATAGCTAAGCGCACTGCCGAGATTGTCATGCTTCAGTAATGTCGCGTTAAAAAAACTGGCAAGTAAAGGCTCACAGTCAGCAAGCGCCTTGGCTTCTTCCTTAATGTAACCCCAAATTCTATCCAGTTCTTCACGCGACATAATGGCTCTCTTCTATATTATTATTAGCTTGATTATTATTAGCTTGGTAATTTAGGCATATCTGCAATTTCATCTTTAGTTGCGCGCCCGAGCAAGGCTTGGGAGGCTTCTAACACATTTTTATTGCAGTAGAGAATTTGATAAATCTGTTCCGTGATTGGCATTTCAACACCGGCACGCTCCGCAAGGGCTTTCACCTCTTTGGTATTGCGATAACCTTCAACCACTTGCCCAATCTCTTTTTCCGCCTCTTCCACACTGACACCATTTCCCAGCATCATACCGAAACGGCGGTTACGGGATTGGTTGTCAGTGCAGGTTAACACTAGGTCGCCAAGTCCTGCCATACCCATAAATGTGGATGGATCCGCGCCCAGTGATACACCTAAGCGACTCATTTCAGCTAAGCCTCGGGTGATCAACGCTGTACGTGCGTTTGCACCGAAGCCCATACCATCGGAGATCCCAGCGCCAATCGCAATGACGTTTTTCACTGCGCCACCAAGTTGCACACCAATCATGTCAGGGTTTTTATAGACACGGAAACTTTTGCCGCAATGGAATAATTTTTGTAAATCATCACCAAATTGGCTATCTGATGCCGCGACTGAAATAGCCGTAGGGAGACCTGCCGCAAGCTCTTTTGCGAAAGTAGGCCCAGAAAGCACCGCCAGAGGAATTTCGTTTCCTAATACCTCACGCGCTACATCTTGCAACAAACGTCCGGTATCTCTCTCTAACCCTTTGGTTGCCCAAATAATGCGGGAGCCCGCTTTTAGATACGGTTTGATTTGCTTGAGTACATCACCAAATACATGGCTAGGTACCACAATCAAGATATTCAGGCTCGCTTCAACGGCGCTTTTTAAGTCCGTTTCGAGAGATAAACTATCAGGGAAAGAAACACCAGGTAAAAATGCCTGATTGCTACGTTCTTGGTTTAATTTACGGATGTGTGCTGGGTCATGCCCCCACAACACCACCTGATGGCCATTACGTGCAAGGGTAATGGCTAAAGCGGTGCCGTACGAGCCGGCACCGATCACTGTCATTGAAGCAGTATTCATTAAGCGACCTTATTGAACTTCTGGGTTCTGCGCTTGTTCACCTTGTTGCTGCTGTAAGTAATTCATGAACAGTGCATCAAAGTTAACTGGCGCTAAGTTCAATTGTGGGAAAGTACCACGACCCACCATGTTCGTGATAGTTTCACGCGCATATGGGAACAGGATATTCGGGCAGTATGCACCTAAGCAATGTGCCATTTGAGTGCCTTCGATGCCATCAATGGAGAACACACCCGCTTGTTGAACTTCACACAGAAATGCAGTTTCTTCGCCCAGAGTTGCGGTAGTTGTCACTCGCAGAACAACCTCATACACGCCTTCAGCTAGCTGAGTTGAAGAAGTATCTAAATCTAATTTGATCTCTGGCTGCCACTCTTTTTGAAAGATTTGAGGTGCATTAGGTGCTTCAAATGAAACGTCTTTTGCGTAGATACGTTGAATTTGAAATACCATTTCTGAGTTGTTTTGTTCTGACATAATAATTACCTTACTTCCATATTAGAGTTTCGAGATATATTCAGTTGCCGGCACATTTTTACAGTACCGGATAATTACTTCTTACCACGAGCCAGTGGTAGGTTTTCACCTGCCCAACCAGCGATCCCTTCTTTCAGGACAAAGACTTTTTCAAAGCCATGATGAGCAAGCTGTTCAGCAGGTTTAGTTGCTTCCATTCCACTTGCAGAAACCATAATTACAGATTTCTGTTTATGTTTTTCCAGCTCACCCAAATTATTATCTTTAATTTCAGATGGTGTTAAGTTAATAGAATCAATAATATGCCCTTTGCGGAACTCTTCGCGAGTACGTAAGTCCACAACAACTGCTTCTTCTTTATTGATCATTGTAATCGCTTGAGTGCGGGCAATGACTTTAGTTTTAGAGAATAGGCTTCTGAAGGTCATCACGACCACGGCAACAAATAACACTATCCAAGTCAGACTAACAAACGTGTTACGACCGACAAATTGCATGATTTCTTGGATCATGGGGGGCAATTACTCCCGTTAGTTAAAAACGAATATCAAAGGGTTCAGAGTATACCTTTGTGCTGAGCTAATTACAGCCAGTTAGCGCAAACTAGAAGGTCTTTTTTGCGAAAACACTCGCAGAATTAACACCTTTTTTCTGAAAAAAAGAATTTTTTCTCAAAGCTGTACGCAGGCATTTTAACATAAACATGCTCAGACTCGACTTTGACGCTAAATTAATTCCCATCTAAATAGAGTATATACAGTAAAATTCAGTGATAATACGCCTATAATTTGACTTAGTATCAAATGGTATAATAGCAATATTCTTAATTTTTAAGCGTTTTTATGACTATTTTTAAGAGAACACTGGAAAGCACGACTTGCAGATGAAATAATCAGTTATTGCATTTAATTGAGGTGATCTATCACAATGGCCCATACATCCCATCGAATAAAGACATTTTTTGTTCGTCAGGCAATGATCCCTGCCCTGCTTGGTTTGGGGTTATTTACTTTGGCGCCTTCTCACGTCGCGCTCGCGAATCAGATCACTGAAAATAAAGGTCAATTAAATGACCTGCTAAAAAGTATTGCTGAAAAAGAAAAAAGCGTTAAAGAACAGCAAACTAAAAAAAGTAATCTTCTTCAACAGCTCAAAGAGCAAGAGCAAAGTATTTCTGCAGCAAGCCGTGATTTGCACCTAACACAAAACCAATTAAAACAGCTAGATAAAGAAATATCCTCCTTATCTAGCAATATCAGTCGACTGCAAAAGAAAAAAAATGAACAAGAAAAATTGCTTGCTGAGCAGTTAGATGCCGCATTCCGACTTGGTAAACACCAAGGTTTATCACTACTCTTAAAGGGTGAAGAAGGTCAACGGGAAGAACGAATTCTTGCGTATTATGGTTACCTCAACCAAGCCCGTGAAAAGAACATTCTTGATCTAGAAGAAACCACCAAAGAGTTGCACGAACAGAAGCAGTTAGAGCAAAAAAAGCAAGCTGAGCAAAAAACAACGCTCACACGCCAACAACAAGAAAAACAAAAGCTCGATAATGCGCAAGCGTCACGGCAAAAAACCTTAACCGTATTAGAAAGCTCATTAAAAGAAGATCAAAAAAACCTCGCGGTCTTAAAGCAAAACGAAGCCAGACTACGCGACAAAATTGCTAAAGCAGAACGTGAAGCTAAAGCGCGCGCTGAGCGTGAAGCTCGTGAAGCCGCGCGAATTCGTGCTCAAGTTGCTGAAAAAGAGCGAAAAGCCAAACAGAAAGGTGCCACGTATAAGCCATCTGAAAGTGAGCAATCACTTATGTCTCGAACGGGTGGTTTAGGTCGTCCTGCTGGTCAAGCTATCTGGCCGGTACGCGGCTCCACCTTACATAATTATGGGGATGTGATCTCCAGCGAATTACGTTGGAAAGGTATGGTGATCGCCGCAAATGAAGGCACCCAAGTTAAGGCTATTGCGGATGGTCGCGTACTACTCGCTGACTGGCTTCAAGGTTACGGTTTAGTTGTTGTCGTTGAGCATGGTAAAGGGGATATGAGCCTATACGGCTATAACCAAAGTGCACTGGTAAATGTGGGACAAGAAGTCCGCGCTGGTCAACCAATTGCCTTAGTAGGAAGTAGTGGCGGCCAAGAACGCCCTGCACTTTACTTTGAAATTCGCCGACAAGGTAAAACCGTCAACCCTCGCCCGTGGCTAGGAAGATAGCGCAATCTCCTTTCGCACTACCTATAAATGCTAAGTTTTCAAATACTAAGCTATAAAAAGTTAGGAAAATAATTATGTTAAGACACTCGCCGATGAAATTACTGATTAGCCTACTCCTTATTATGGTCGGCGCTCAGGCGAGTGCTGCTAAGCTCGCTATTGTCATTGATGATTTCGGTTACCGAGCCAAAGAAGATAATCAAATCCTAGCGTTACCGGCGGCCATTAGCATTGCTATTTTACCTAACTCACCTCATGGTGCTGAAGTCGCGGCCACGGCCTACCAGCAAGGGCGGGATATTTTAATCCATATGCCCATGAAACCATTGAGCAAACAGCCTCTTGAAAAAGACACTTTGGCACCCTCGATGAGTGCTGAAGAGGTTGATCGCATCATCAAAAATGCCATTAGTCGAGTTCCTCACGCTAAAGGAATGAATAACCATATGGGCAGCGAGATGACCTCCAGTCTTTCAGGAATGCGCAATGTAATGCGCTCGCTGTCGCAATCGAACCTCTTTTTCTTAGATAGCGTCACGATTGGCAATACACAAGCGTTGAATGCCGCTAAAGAATTCGGTGTTCCCTCTACGAAGCGCAATATTTTTATTGATAATCACCAATCTGAAGAAGAAACCCGTACACAGCTGAATAAAGCCATTGCTTACGCACGTAAACATGGCAGCGCGGTTGCTATTGGTCACCCGCACCCATCAACCGTACGCGCCTTACAAAAATTTATTCCATTAGTTCCTGCGGATGTTGAACTTGTGCCTGTCAGTACACTGGTTGGCTATCAGCCAGCAACTGGCGAACCACGCAAAACTCTCAGAATGCAGCCTGAAGGCGTTAATTCAACACTGCCTGCGACAAAGCCTGAGACCAAAACGCCAAGCAAATCAGAGGTAAAACCTCATGAATCAGCCAAACCAACCACAAGTTCTGATGATGCTACGCCAACTCTTGCAGAGCCAGAACTGACCAACAATGCTACAGAGCAGCAACCTGAAAACGTAGTCAGTCCCGCAGAGTTAGGTATATGCGATATCGAACTGCCATCAACCCGCCTGCAAGGCATTGAGCTACTCATGTTTGTGGTCGAGGCCATTTATCAAGATAAAACCCTACAGCCCCTAATTACAGAAAAGAAAATGCCATAGCAGGTAAGGCTAAAAATAAAAAGGGTTTACAGGCACTTGCCCATAAACCCTTTAAACTCATAAATTAATTCAGCATTAATCCCAGTTTAAAATTACTTTTCCTGACTGCCCTGAGCACATCACATCAAAGCCTTTCTGGAAATCATCAATAGAAAACTCATGCGTGATGATTGGTGATAAATCGAGACCCGATTGCACTAATGTCGCCATCTTATACCAAGTTTCAAACATTTCACGCCCATAAATTCCCTTGATAAACAGACCTTTAAATATAACTTGGCTCCAGTCTGTTGCCATTGAAGCTGGCGGAATACCTAATAGCGCAATTCTGCCACCATGATTCATGGTATCTAACATGGTCTGGAAAGCGGCGGGCGCTCCTGAAACCTCTAAAGCCACATCAAAACCTTCTTTCATGCCCAGTTCATTCATGACGTCTTTAAGGTTTTCACGGCTCACATTCACCGCGCGGGTTACACCCATTTTTTTCGCTAATTCAAGGCGATAATCATTCACGTCCGTGATCACCACATGGCGGGCACCAACATGTCGGCAAACCGCTGCCGCCATAATACCGATAGGGCCTGCGCCCGAAACCAACACATCTTCGCCCACTAAATCAAACGATAATGCCGTATGCACCGCATTACCAAATGGGTCGAAAATTGCCGCAATTTCATCGGGAATATTGTCTGGGATTTTAAAGGCGTTAAACGCGGGGATCACTAGATATTCAGCAAAGCATCCCGGGCGATTTACGCCAACGCCAATGGTATTACGGCATAGGTGAGTGCGCCCACCTCGGCAATTACGACAATGACCGCAGGTAATATGCCCTTCACCAGAAACTCGGTCACCAATTTTAAACCCTTTAACTTCCTGCCCAATCTCAACAATTTCCCCTATATATTCATGACCCACCACCATCGGAACGGGGATAGTTTTTTGCGACCATTCATCCCAGTTGTAGATATGAACATCCGTTCCACAAATCGCGGTTTTACGGATTTTAATCATCACATCATTGTGTCCCAGTTCCGGTTTCGGAACGTCTGTCATCCATATACCTGGTTCTGCTTTTAATTTGGACAGTGCTTTCATAGGCGACCTTTTATTTATGATTACATTAATTTCATGACCACTTTAATTTCATAACTGTATTAATTTAATAAGAAAATCAACTTAATAACTAAATTAATTGAAGCTTTTTACCAATACGGGTGAATGCATCAACCGCGTGTAAAATATCGGCTTCACTGTGTGCAGCGGACATTTGCGTGCGAATTCGCGCTTGTCCTTGCGGAACCACCGGATAGAAAAATCCAGTGACATAAATACCTTCTTTTAATAGTTCTGAAGCGAATTGCTGAGCAATTTTGGCATCCCCTAACATCACCGGAATAATGGCGTGATCGGCTCCGGCCAATGTAAATCCTGCGGCAGTCATTTTGTTTCTGAATAACACTGCGTTAGACCATAATTTTTCACGGCGTTCTTTCCCTTCGGTCATCATATCGATCACCTTGATGGACGCAGCAACGATGGCGGGTGCCAGAGAGTTGGAGAATAAATAAGGGCGAGAGCGTTGACGTAACCACTCGACGACTTCTTTCTTGGCGGCAGTATAACCACCCGATGCGCCACCTAATGCTTTCCCGAGTGTACCGGTAATGATGTCAACGCGACCCATCACGTTGCAATACTCATGGCTACCACGGCCATTTTCACCAACAAAACCAACAGCATGAGAGTCATCAACCATGACCAGAGCGTTATATTCATCCGCAAGGTCACAAACCGTTTTCAGGTCAGCAATCACGCCATCCATCGAAAACACACCATCCGTCGCAATCAGAATATGACGCGCACCCGCCGCTTTGGCTTCTTCAAGACGCTGTTTTAATTCCGTCATATTGTTATTGCTGTAACGGTAGCGCTGGGCTTTACACAGGCGAACACCGTCAATAATGGAAGCATGGTTTAACGCATCGGAAATAATGGCGTCTTCAGGGCCTAATAGGGTTTCAAAAAGTCCGCCATTGGCGTCAAAGCAAGAGGAATAAAGGATCGCATCTTCCATTCCAAGGAAATCCGCGATTTTCTTTTCAAGAATTTTATGGCTGTCTTGGGTACCGCAAATAAAGCGAACCGATGCCATTCCAAAGCCATGGCTATCCATACCCTGTTTTGCCGCTTCAATCAGCGCGGGGTGATTGGCTAATCCTAAATAGTTATTTGCACAAAAGTTAATAACGCGCTGCCCACCTTGGATTTCAATATCCGCGTCTTGAGAGGTCGTAATAATGCGCTCATGTTTAAACAAGCCTTCAGCTTCTATTTGCACCAATTGTTGTTTAATCTGCTGGTAAAATTGTTCTGACATGATTTGTTCCTGTAAAGAAGTTGTTTACAGAGTTTAATAATAGTCACTGGAACTAGCGATATCTGCGGAGCAAATAAGTTAAGTTTGTAGGCAAGATCACGATAATGCCCTTTGAAGAGGTATGACAACTAGGACAATTATCTGGTCGATATACTGTTGTCTGTACAAAGAGGTGTTATTATAGACCCCAATTTTATATCCATTTATTCTTAACCCACTTGAGGTATTCACGATGATCGTAGTCACTGGCGGAGCTGGTTTTATTGGCAGCAATATTATTAAAGCCCTGAATGAAATGGGTCGCACCGATATTCTGGTGGTGGATAACCTGAAAGATGGTACTAAGTTTGCCAACCTTGTTGACCTCGATATCGCCGATTACATGGATAAAGAAGACTTTATCGTAAGCGTGATTGCGGGTGATGATTTTGGTGATATTGACGCTGTTTTCCATGAAGGTGCTTGCTCATCCACCACTGAGTGGGATGGTAAGTACATGATGGATAATAACTATCAATTTTCTAAAGAGCTGCTGCATTACTGTTTAGAACGTGAAATTCCTTTCCTGTATGCTTCCTCCGCAGCGACATACGGCGGACGTAGCGATAATTTCATCGAAGAACGTGAATTTGAAAAACCACTGAACGTGTACGGCTACTCTAAGTTCCAATTTGACCAATATGTCCGCAACATCATGCCTGAAGCGCAATCTCAAGTGTGTGGATTCCGCTATTTCAACGTTTATGGGCCAAACGAGAACCATAAAGGCAGCATGGCGAGCGTGGCTTACCACTTAAACAAACAGATTAATGAAGGGCAAACTCCGAAACTGTTTGAAGGTAGCGACACTTTCCGCCGCGATTTCATCTACGTTGGCGATGTGGCTGCAGTGAATTTATGGTTCTGGGAAAATAACGTTTCTGGTATTTTCAACTGTGGTACAGGTCGCGCGGAATCATTCCAAGCGGTTGCCGATGCCGTCACTGAATTCCATAAAGATAAAAATGTCTCTATCGAATACATTGAATTTCCTGAAAAATTAAAAGGCCGCTACCAGAGCTTCACGCAGGCGGATCTGACTAAATTACGTGCCGCAGGTTACACAGCGCCGTTTAAAACTGTTGCTGAAGGCGTAACCGAATATATGCAATGGCTGAATAAAGACGCGTAATTGTCTTTTATGAAAACCGTTCCTATGAAAACCACGCCTATGAAAACAATACCTATGAAGATACTAGTGATTGGCCCCTCATGGGTAGGGGATATGATGATGTCTCAGAGCCTTTATCGCACGATCAAGGCACTGCATCCTCATGCTCAAATTGATGTGATGGCACCCGATTGGTGCCGTCCGTTATTGGCGAAAATGCCTGAAGTGTCTGAAGCGATTTCCATGCCATTAGGGCATGGAAAGCTAGAAATTGGCGAACGTCGTCAATTAGGCATCAATTTGCGGAAAAATGGGTACGACCAAGCGATTGTTTTGCCTAATTCATTGAAGTCTGCACTGGTGCCATTCTTTGCTAAAATCGCCAAAAGAACGGGATGGCGCGGTGAAATGCGTTATGGGCTGCTCAATGATTTACGCTCATTGGATAAACAAGCATTTCCGCTGATGGTGCAACGCTACGTCGCATTGGCGTATAACAAGCAGCTCATCAAATCTGCCGATGATATTCCCACCCCGATTTTATGGCCTAAATTAGTCACTGATAAACAGCAAGTTAGCGATACTGTTAGTCAATTTAATATTGATTTTTCTCGCCCAATTATTGGTTTTTGCCCAGGAGCTGAATTTGGCCCTGCAAAACGTTGGCCGCACTATCACTATGCAGCGCTCGCCCAGAAATTAATTAGCGAGCAAGGCTACCAAGTCCTATTATTTGGTTCTCAAAAAGACCATGAAGCGGGTGAAGAAATCCGTCAAAGTTTGACTGACGACGCTCGCAATTACTGCCTTAATTTCGCAGGAAAAACCTCGTTAGAACAAGCTGTTAATCTTATCGACGCTTGCCAAACCATTGTCAGTAATGATTCAGGTTTAATGCATGTGGCTGCCGCTCTCGATAAACCGTTAGTCGCGCTATATGGCCCAAGCAGCCCTGATTTTACCCCACCACTGTCTGATAAAGCGGAAGTCATCCGCCTGATCACGGGTTACCACAAAGTGCGCAAAGGTGACGGTGAAAGCGGCTATCACCAAAGTCTGATTGATATTCAACCGCAAATGGTACTCGATGCCCTCACGCGTTTAAATATAGGTATTAAATAATGAGAGTGTTATTAGTAAAAACATCATCTATGGGAGATGTTTTGCACTCTCTACCTGCATTAACTGATGCACAGGCAGCAATACCGAATATTCAATTTGATTGGGTGGTTGAAGAGGGATTTTCTCAAATCCCTACATGGCATAGCGCTGTGAATAAAGTGATCCCTGTTGCAATCCGTCGCTGGCGAAAAAATTGGTTTTCTGCACCAATTCGTGCCGAACGTGCAGAGTTTCGTCGCCAATTACAGGAAACCCACTACGATGCCGTTATCGATGCGCAAGGGTTACTTAAGAGTGCATTGCTAGTCACTCGCCTCGCTCACGGTTCTAAACATGGTTATGACCGCCATAGTATCCGCGAGCCGATTGCCAGCTTCTTTTACGATCATCGTTATTCCATTAGTAAACAGCAACATGCGGTAGAACGTATTCGCCAATTATTTGCTAAAAGCCTCGGGTATACTTGCCCTAGAACGCAAGGCGATTACGCGATTGCTCGCCATTTCTTGCAATCAACCGACGAAACCGAAGCGCCCTATGTGCTGTTTTTGCACTCCACAACACGCGATGATAAGCATTGGCCGGAGTCTCATTGGCGTGAACTGATTCAGTTAATGAAGGAAACCGGGCTGAGAGTGAAGCTCCCTTGGGGTGCAGAGCATGAGCATCAGCGAGCAATAAGATTAGCCGAGGGTTTTGATTTTGTTGAAGTTTTACCAAAATTAACGCTGGCACAAGTCGCGCAACAGATTGCGGATGCAAAAGCAGTGGTTTCTGTCGATACCGGCTTAAGCCATTTAACCGCTGCGTTGGATAAACCGAATTTTACGCTGTTTGGCCCAACAAACCCCGGTTTAATTGGTGGTTATGGAAAAGACCAAAATGAGATAAAATCCACAAATAATATGATGGAGCAAATTAGTGCTTCTGACGTTTATAAGCGATTAAGCTCTATTTTTCCCAACTTAGGTGGTAGCCATAAGCAATGAATCAATCCACAACAATAGTGACTGCTTTTTTTGACATTGGAAGAGGAGACTGGAATAGCTCTCACGGATATTCTGATCGTTTAGAAAGAACAACAGATACCTATTTCAACTATTTCAGTAAGTTGGCAAAGCTGAATAATAAAATGGTTGTTTTTACTTCTTCTAATTTTAAAGAAAAAATATTAGCGATTAGAAAAGGAAAACCAACTCACATTATTACTATCGACCTCCATAAAAAGTTTAAATCTGTTATCAAAAAAATTTCTACCATACAAAATAGTGATTCATTTAAAAAACTAATAAAGCCTGAACAACTGGAAAACCCAGAATACTGGTCTTCAGAGTATGTATTAGTCACTAACCTTAAAGCCTATTTTGTGAATAAAGCGGTTCAACTTGGGCTTACTAACAATGAACTTATTGCATGGATAGATTTCGGGTACATCCGTAAGGAAAAAACACTCGATGGATTAACTGAATGGAACCATCCGTTTGATAAAGAAAAAATTCACTTCTTTTCAATAAAAAATGGATTAGATCTGGCCGATAAAGATGGAGTAATGAAAAAGGTTATTGAAAATGACACCTATATTATTGGTGGTGTCATTGTTGCCACAAAAGAGAAATGGACTCAGCTTTATCACTTAGCGACTGAAGTGCAAAAAAACTTTTTATCATCAGGCATTATTGATGATGACCAAGGTATTTTTTTGATTTGTGCAAGTAAGGAACCTAAATTAGTTAAGTTACATTATTTGGGCTATATGGAATGGTTTAACGTTTTTAGGCTATTTCATGAAAGCTCTAAAGTAAATTACCTGATGCGTCTTGCTATTTTATTGAGACTCAAAAAATGAATGCCCATCAAATAGATGAGCATTCCTACGAAAAATTCAAACTGTTTATTACTACAATTTCTCTGGGGCAATAAACCCAAAACACATGGTTTTCGGCTCAGCATCCGGCTCAGAGCGGTAAATCACATCTTCTTTTTCAATTTTAAATTGTGGCCAGAATTTGCGTACTTTGGCGAAATCTTCGTGGGCACAATCGTCATATTTACGCCCTAATAAAATGGCACCGTGCTCACGAATTTCTGCTTCAGTAATATCACGGTTATACACATTCGGTGGCATATGGTTTTCTAGCGTCCAAGGTTGGATAACATGCGGCCTGTCTTGAGCATAGATAATAAACCATTGATGTAGATTATCTTCACCGCCCACATATTTAACTGGTGTTCCGTAACGTTGATACCAACGCTGCTCACCTTCTGCAATTAAGGTTTTCACACCAATAAATTTCTGACCCGCTCCGCGAATATTTCCTGCTTGAACAATCAGATAGCCGGATACCATTAAGACACCAACTACCGCTAAGCCAATTAATGGTTTTTTCAGTGACTTTTTCGGCATTACGGTGATTGAGCCAACAAACAAAGGCGCACATACCATCATAAATGGCTGTAACCACTCCGTAATTCGCCCGCCATCATGGAACGAGAACCAACCGTAAATCACCGCGAGTGGAAATAAAATAATAAAGTTTGCCATGCGATTCGATAAGGTTTTCGGCCAACCGATTTTTCCGCCACAGCAATATAAGATAATCGCTGCGATAATCAGCGGGTAAAACACGCTCAGAGCGGCTTCGGTGGTATGTAAGTTAAAGCCTGGGTCAATTTGTGAATCTACCCATTTAAAGGCAGAAAAATCACTCGCCATCAACCAGAAGAAGTTTGGCAAGATCATCGAAAACCACAGCGCTATCGCCAGATAAAACACCGGATGGCGATAGCTTTGGCGCGCTTGTTTCACAAAAAGAGTGAGCAAAAAGACAGAGCCAACTAAGGCGAGCGTGGAGTATTTCCCCATGGTTGCCAGACCGGCAACTAAAGCAAAAGGCAGCCACCACAGTGGGTTATCTTCGACAGCACGCAGGAAGAAATAAATCACCCAAGGCCAAAATGTCACTAAAATATAGTTATCATTATAAGGAATGATATCGAAATTAATAACACCAGATAAATTCATCATCAGCATCGCAAACCATGCAAGATCGCGACGACCGGTTAATCGGTAGGCAAGTTTCCATACCCCAAGTAACCCAAAACCAATACCGATAAAATGGCTCAAATACCAATAGAAACTATAAGAAATCCCCAAATGGATTGCAGGCCACATCATGGTACCGACAAACCACGGATTTTTTGGCGATCCCCATTCACCATTCATTCCCCAGTTAACGGCTTCGACCGTATCGTAAGGAACAGTTGGGTCAAAAAAGAAACTCGCAAGGATCCAGGCAATGGCATAGCCAATGATCCAAAGATACACATACTTATTTGAAGTTGGTTGATTGGTTGTTGGCATTCTTTTTTCAGCGAAATTTATCAATAAAGTTAAAGGGAAATACGCATTATTTTACGTCGAGCTTATAGAGGGTTACCCCTCGCTCGGCTGAGTATGCAAAAACGTGACTGGGTAGTTTACTATAGTTTAAACGAAATAATCAGAAATGAGAGAAATTGTCATTACTCATTGTAGTAATATTCAAGTTATCAATATTTTTGCTGAATATTACTGTTCTCTTGGAGGTAAATAAGGTTGCAATAACTTAAGTAAACGCTGTAATGCGCCTTGGTTTTCATGCAATACTTCCGCTGCATGACGACCATAATACAGTCGATAATCTTCATCAGACAGTAAACTCGTCACGGCTTGAGCCAACGATTCGCTATCTGTCACAGTGATCAACCCATCAGCTTGGGTTAACTTCGCACAAATATCTTTAAAATTAAAGGTATGAGGCCCCATCAAAACAGGCAATGCATGCGCAGCTGCTTCAAGTGGATTATGACCACCGGTTTCAACTAAGCTCCCACCAACGAAAGCTATATCTGCAATTCCGTACAGCAACATCAATTCCCCCATCGTATCGCCAATAACCACTTGGGTTTCTAGAGATGGGATAACGCCGCTACTACGACGAATAAAGCTTAGCCCTGCTTTTTGTGTCAGTTCTTCCGCTTTTGCAAAACGTTCTGGGTGCCTTGGGACTAAAATGAGTAATAAATTAGGAAATTTTTTCAGCAACTGTTGGTGAGTTTGCAAAACAATCGCTTCTTCACCTTCGTGGGTACTTGTCGCAATCCATACTGGACGATGTGCAGCCCACTGCCTACGTAACGTAATCGCTTTAACGGCCAGTTCAGGGGTAACGGAAATATCAAATTTTAAGCTTCCCGTCACTTCTAACTGCTTACGTCTTAACCCTAATTGAATAAAACGTTCACCATCTTCTTGATGCTGAGCAGCCACCATCGTGACATTCTGTAGCATACGCTTCACAAAACTACCGAGCTTTTGATAACCCGCAGCGGAGCGTTCAGATAACCGAGCATTCGCAATAACTAATGGAATATTACGCTTATGCAGCTGGTTGATCATATTTGGCCAGAGTTCCGTTTCCATAATAATCACCAGTTTAGGATCAACTTGATTAAGGAAACGGCTCATGGAGCCAGGTAAATCATAAGGGAGATAAACGTGACTAATATCGTCACCAAATGCTGACTGAACACGTTCTGACCCGGTTGGAGTCATTGTGGTCACGGTAATAGGGAGTGATGGGTAGTGATGGCGCAGTGCACGTACTAACGGTACTGCCGCAAGGGTTTCGCCCACAGAAACTGAGTGTAATAAAATGCCTTTAGGAACAACTTTACCACCACAAAAACCATAGCGTTCCCCCCAGCGTTTGCGATACGCAGGAGCTTTACGGCTACGCAATAATAAGCGTATCCAAATTAATGGCTGGATGAGATAAAGAAGTACCTGATATACACGCAATAACATTCGATCTGATTCACTTACCAAAATTGGCGGTATCTTACCATAAACCATTACTGAAAGTGTGTAGAATCTGTGCCTAAAATGAGACTTAAAATAAATGCATACCTATCAGTGATTGTTGCAAGAGAGCGCAATTGCCGTTAATGTGGATTTCACCGTCACTTATTCCTATCGATATATTAGGATAAACAATAATAAACAAAGAGATAGCAATATCATGACCCATAAAGCTATTTATCCGGGAACCTTTGACCCGATTACCTCTGGACACGTCGATATCGTCACCCGTGCCGCAGCGATGTTTGACCACGTTTTACTCGCTATCGCAAACAGTCAACGCAAAAGCCCTATGTTTAATTTGGAAGAGCGTGTTGAGCTAGCAAAACAAGTTACCGCTCACTTAGGAAATGTTGAAGTAGTTGGTTTTTCTGAGTTAATGGCGAATTTTGCACAGAAAAATAATGCAAATATTTTAATTCGTGGCGTACGTTCAGTGGCGGATTTTGAATATGAGTGGCAGCTGGCTAATATGAACCGCCATTTTGTTCCCGAGCTAGAAACGGTATTTTTACTTCCATCACAAAGCTTATCTTTCGTTTCATCCTCATTAATTAAAGATGTCGCGCTTCATGATGGAGATATTTCGTCGTTTTTACCGCCTGTTGTTGCGGATGCTATGTTGAAAAAACTCAACAAAATCTAGCAATTACTTCTGACATTGAGGGCAATAAAAGGTTGTCCTCTGTCCTTGTTTGATGCTTTCAATCTGGGTTCCGCACACAGAACACGGCTCGCCTTTTTTTCCATACACAAACAGCTCTTGAGCAAAGTAACCTGGTTTTCCGTCTGACTGTAAAAAATCTTTAAGAGTCGTTCCACCTTGTTCTATTGAACGTTGAAGCACTTTTTTAATCTGTGTGACGAGTTCTGTAATCTCATCAAGTGTCAGGGTGTTAGTTAGCTTTTCTGGGGAGATCCTTGATGCAAAAAGTGCTTCATTCGCATAGATATTCCCTACCCCAACAACGATTTTGTTGTCCATCAACCAAGGTTTGACCGCAACCTTACGTTTAGTTGCTAAATCAAAGAGATATTTAGGATTGAATTCATCGGAAAGAGGTTCAGGGCCTAAATGAGCGAGAACGGAGCTGGACGCTAAATCATCGCACCAAAGCCATGCGCCAAAACGTCGAGGGTCGGTGTAGCGCAGTACTTTACCATCACGCAAGATAAGGTCTACATGGTCATGTTTCCCTTCTGGTAATTCTTCCGTCAAAATTCGCACACTGCCAGACATTCCTAAATGGACAATAATCCACCCTTTTCGCAGTTCAATAAGCAGGTATTTTGCCCGGCGTTGAACACTTATCACGGTTTCATCAGATAAACGCATGATTTGTTCACTTACTGGCCAGCGTAGCCGTTCATTACGCACAATGGCATAACTAATTGTATTGCCAACTAAATGTGGTTCAATACCTCGGCGACTGGTTTCAACTTCGGGCAGTTCTGGCATCACAGATCTCTTTAAAATTATGGGAACCATTTACGAATAACATTTTGGAGCTCTTCAGTAACTATTTCCCATGTAAAGTTCTCATAAGCATGGGTTTTGGCATTATTCGCAATTTCCACTGCATGGGGATGGTTTAATGCATACTGTATATCTTCTGCCATATTTTCGGGGGAAAGTGGTTCTTTGAAAATAAAACCTGTTTCACTATGCGTAATGAATTCAACCATAGCCCCACGCTGGCTAGCAATGACAGGAAGACCTGATGCCATAGCTTCAAGAGCAACCATGCAAAATGCCTCATCAGTGATCGAGGGTACAGCAATAACATCTGCCAATGAGTAGTAATGTCTAATTTTATCTGGGTGCACGCCCCCCAAGAAAATACATTGCTTATCTAAATGCTTAGCAAAATCTTTTACTTCATTTTGGTAATCAACTAGTTCACCTTTTTTAGCGGCATTAGGGTCACCCACAATGACCAATTTATAACGGTCGTCGCCATTAAAAAATGTGCTACATGCTTGCATTAATTCAAGCAAGCCTTTATCCCTAGCAATTCTTCCTGCGAATAAGATAATTTTATCTGATTTATCCAGTCCAAAGTCTTCACGCTTTACTTCAGGCGGTTGATTATAAATATCGCCATCAAAGCCATTTCTCACAACTTTAATCTGAGCCTTTGGTAAGCGTTCCCTAAACCAGCCTTCCATGCAACGACTAGGAACAATCAATTTAATATCTTCTGGAATATCCTTAGGTTCAAAAAAATTATGCATATGAAGTACAACGTTATTATGCCCTTCCTTTTTAATAATTTTTTTAAATAATTTTATATTGTTATGCACAAATGTGATGCTTTCTTCGGAATTTTTTGCGAAATTCCGTTTCAATTTAACGATCCTATCCGCATAAGAATATGGGTCTATTCTTGTCCATTTTTTAAATAGTCTCGTATAAATTCTTCCAAACTTTATGCGGTCAATAGCACAATTTTTGTTAACGACTGAATGAGCTGAATATCCTTCATTCTGAATGCAGATAATACGGCTTTCTATATCTAATCTCTTTGCAACGTTATACATCCACGACTCTACTGCTGCTGCACTTTTTGGCGGTATAGAATAGATAGGTGTCACAGTAAAAATGGCTTTTGTGATCATAGATTATCTTTTTTTACCTCTAACCTTCTGAAATAAGTATTTAATGCCTGAAATACACCCTGCAAAAAATGCACCTTGTTTTAAAAGATGCTTATATTCTTTCTTTTTCTCTGCAAATTTAATTGCTGGCTTTAAATCATTTTCAGTCCACGGCGAAGAAGCTAAAGCATCATAAAATGGTTTTGCAGAAGGATATTTCGCCCATGTATGCCATGGCTTTGTTACCCCGGTATAATGGATTAAAGCTGTATCTGACGTAATAACACACTTATATTTTTGATGAGTTGAATCACTAAGCTCATTTTTGAGGGTATAAATAGTATTAAAACGTTGAGCTAACAAAACGAGCTACTCTCTTAAAATTAAATTCAGTACATCTTGGTCAGGGTATTTGTACAAATCTTTAGCATTCGGCAACGATAGAAATTCAAAGCATTTTTTTGTCACTTGGTGACTATGCCATTCCTTGAGATTGACAAACATCACACCTGAATTGAAGTAGGTTTCGCTAAGCTCTGCTACATTCAACCTTACACCACTTTTTTTACGAACACCAATTTCGTCTGCGACTACGCCCGCCACAACATCCTTAATAATATCAGTAGATAAATTTAAGGCATTCTGACAAACAACATCAGCATCTAAGTAAAGTGCATAATCATAATCACTTGATAGATATTCAAATGCAATCAAGCGAAAATACATCGCAGATGACCAAACCTCTGACGCCGGTAAAGTTTTAAGCAATGTATTATCAAGCTCATAAACATTAAATTCAGCAGAAAATTGCTCAGCAATTGCGCTCAATTTACCTAGAAAATCTGGCTTAACCACATCTAGGAATAGATGGAATCTAAAAAAATTGGAAGGATTATTCACCAGTAATGAAACCGCAGATACCCCTACACCAAATTGGTAGTTTTCGTCGGAACCATAAATGATATCGAAACCTTCAGATAACGGATCAACTTTACTACCTATTAATTGATATTTATTAATAATTAAATTATCCATTATTTTCACTTATACGCTTCGTAGGAATCGCGTTGATCATCGCAATCAAGAATCCAAGGATAAGCCCCAGAGGTTTTAAATCCACTTGTTCAAACATACCTCGAACTACATAGAAACTAATCAAACTGATAAACAAAGCCAAAAATGAAAAGTAAACTAATGGATTTTCTACACTACGGCGAATTCCTTGATAAGAAGTGTACCCCATAGACAGAGTCAAAAGTGTAAAAGAAGCTAATCCAAATATACCCGCGCCAAACCATACTAATAACCATATGTTATGAGGACCAATTGACGTTCTGAATGTCCAGTCCGGATGTTGGGCAACTACACTATTGTATTTTTCATGGAAGATTTTATCGCCAATTCCATATCCTACTAATGGCTTTTCCATAATTAACTCAAAAGCTGTACCCTGGGTACCATTCGTATATCGATAAGAACTATCTGTCTGCTCTAATTTAAAAAAGAGTTTATTTGTCGTCTCTGGGTATATCATTTTCAATGAAATCAACCCAATAAGAGCAATTCCTATGACTGATGCAATTAATTTCCAAGGGCGTTTAAAACACAAGAAAACCCCACCAGATGCAGCAATAGCTAACCAAGCCCCTCTAGATAGAGTTCCAAGTAATATAAATAAAAACACAACACAAAGAATATAAAAGTAAATTAACTTATTTTTAGGCAGTATGTACCAAAGAATCGGTAAAATTGGAAAGAAGAATGTTAGCGAATCAGATATATTTCTAAAATTATATGTCGTAAATGGAAGTATTCCATGCTGATACGCTATGATATAACGCACTAATTCAATTAATAATAATAGAACTATCGCAGCTAAATAACCAACTAAGACTAGTTTTGATATATCTGTTAATTTTTCTCTATAAAGGATGATAGGAAAAAGTAAACCTAAAGATAAAATACCATAATTCAATAAATTATTATTGATAAATTTTAGCGTTGCCTTTGTATCTAAAGAGTAAGAAACCGACACATACAAAGCAACAGAAAATAATATCATGAGATAAATTTCTTTATGCTTTAGCCTATCAATAACTTTTTTTGAATCTAAGCATAAATAACATAGCGCTGTAGCAATCATTAGATAAAATAGAATATGTTTATATCGGGTTACATCTTCAACAAAAAA
This sequence comes from Providencia zhijiangensis, assembly GCF_030315915.2. Classification (NCBI taxonomy): domain Bacteria; kingdom Pseudomonadati; phylum Pseudomonadota; class Gammaproteobacteria; order Enterobacterales; family Morganellaceae; genus Providencia; species Providencia zhijiangensis. The sequence continues at coordinate 3,742,557 of NZ_CP135990.1, forward strand.
AAGTATAAAAAATAGAAAAATCAATATTCTATTATATTTAGATAGTAGGTTTTGATGTTTATCTAAAAAGGACATATTTTTCTCAACCGTAAAATTATTTGGTAATTTTTGCTAAAAAATACTGAGCCTGTGACTTAATGCCAAGCCAATATAATTTTTGTTTAAATAAATGCTTTGCACAGTAGCGCAGGTGGTTGCTACTTTTAGCTTTCAATAAAGGAATATTTTTCCACGGTGAAGCATTTTTAGCTTCTAGAAAAGATTTTGCAGTTGGGTAATTAGCCCATTCATGCCATGGTTTCGTTGGGCCTATATAATGAATCAAAATTGTACTCGATGTTATTGGATTCTCTTTTCGACCATCTTGTAATTCATAATTGATGCTATATTGCGTGTTATATTTTTGGTCTAAGTAGACAATTTTACCCGTTAACAACATGTTCAATATATCTTGGTCAAGATAGGAAATCTTGGCTTTAACTTCATCTTGAGATAACAGATTCATCGCCTTTAGGGATATATCATTTTCCTTCCAACTCACTAAATTTAAAACTAAGAAGCCAGCATTAAAATACCCATTAGCAATACTCGGGATCCCCAATGCATCTGCTCTTTTTTTCCACCAATCAGAATCTCTTTCAGGAACAGCCGCGACTACTTGGTTTTCTGTAAATTCGAGCTCTAATAATTCACTTAATGAGCCTTGACACATAATATCCGCATCCATATAAATGATGCGCTCTAGTTGCTCAGAAAAGTAGTCTGCAATGATAAATCTAAAATACGTTGCGTAAGACCAATTTTTGGTGCTTGGTAACGACTTTAACTGTTCACAATCAACTAAATATATTTTTATGCTTGTTTTATATTGCTCAGCTAATTCACGAAAAAGAGCCTCTTGTTCCGAATCAAAATAATCGGTAAAAACATGAAAATAGAATAATATGTCCTCGTTATTTTTTAAGAGAGAGGCAATAGAAATTCCACAACCATATAAAAAATTACGGTCAATACCGTAAGAAATATGTAAACAATCATCTCTAGCAACCACATTTTTGGCTGTAAGATCAATTTGCTTTGTGATTGCACTTTCCTTATTAAAAAACATGTTTAGTCTCTCTTTTTCTTTATAGCGACTTTCTGATCGTACGCGCTTTAATTTTGTCAGCTTTGCTTTTCGCATCTGCCATCAAACTAGATTCTTGACTCAGTATCTCTTTTAACGGCATTTCAAAATAAACCTTCATAAACCGGAAAATATCTCTCTGAGTTAAACCGATTTCTAATGATGAAAAGTATAAACCAATTAAGTCCTTATTTCGCCAGCGGGTAGGAACTGATGACCGTAGCTGTGCGCGATGCAAATCGATGACTGAGATTTTTAAATCTTGCAGATTTTCTGTGAACGGTAGATGCAGTAAGAAATGGCAAATATAACAGTCGCGATGGTTAATACCGATGCGATGCATCTTACGTACCATCTCGGCAACTCGCCGGATCAACATTTGCTTAGTTTTGAATTTAGGTGGCTGAGTGGCCCAATTAGCGCAGTAATCTTCTAAACTCACTGTTGGAGTGAGGTCTTCAGTAATAATAAATGAATGACGTCGAAGTGGGTTCCACCCTTTTTGCCCGAAAGCGCGCCCGTTCATGGTATCAACGCCAGCTTCAGTCAATCGATGAATTGCATTCCATTCACGATCTGCACCTAAAACAGGTAAACGGAATGAGAATAAATTCTTCAAAACCTCTTTTAGCGTCGTGCCATAGTGAATCTTAATAAAATAGCTTTTATCATCAAGCTGAAAACGCAATGTTCTGCGCGTTTCCAATGCACGAAAAACTTCACCATCCAATTTATCTGTTTCAACAAATGGGTCTTTATCTTTCCACAATTCATTAAAAGGCGCTTTTAACTCAACCATTAGAGCATCCTAAAATAATATCGGCCGCTTTTTCCGGTAAACTGTACAGATCTTCTGTGTCTGCATAGTATTTAGCATTGTTTACCCATTGAGCTCGTTTTTGTGTATCTTGCAGGCTATCGCATAGCGCCTGATTTAAAACTGCCTGTTCAAAAGGCTCATTGACCACCACGCCACACTGGGCTTTGTCGATAAACGACGCGTAACCACACACTTCCGTGACGATAATCGGCAGTCCCGCAACAATCGCTTCAAGCAGGACAATTCCAGCTGCTTCTTGGTACGCCGGATGCATCAAAATATCCGCAGCGGCCATTAGCTCCGCAATATCATTGCGCCCGCTAAAAAATGAAACTTGTTTATCAATCCCCAACGCTCCCGCTAAGCGTTGATATTTAGCGGGTTTGTCTTGTCCTACCACCATCAATAATGTGTTGTTTCTGATGCTTTCAGGTAATGCAGCCATCGCTTTGAGAGTTCTATCAACGCCCTTGCGTTTAAAATCGGACCCAACTTGAAGCAGCAAAAATGCAGACTCGGGAATTTGATTCTTTTCTCGATAGATACGCTTAGCATCCGCAATCTGTTGGTCATATTTTCGGTCAACGGCGATACCCGGAGGCAGCATATGAAAACGGTCACTTTCCGTTCCATAGTGCTTTTCAAAATGAGCAATTTGATGAGGCGTGAGCATCATTAGCTGCGTTGCCTTTTCTTTTTGGAAGACGGCTTTTTCAAAAGCAGCATAATGTTTATAGCGCGGAGTCAGCTTATAGAAAAAACCTTTTTCTTCAGCCACTTTTTGCGCATAACAAACATCCGCAGCAAAATATACATCCAGATCAGGCATTTTATTAAAGCCAATGATTCTATCTGCGGGATGTTGCTTCAGATGTGCCATGACCCATTCACAGTATTGGGCATTTCGTCCATGGTTAGTGCCTGAACTGGTAGGAACAATAATAATTTCAAACTGTTCCGGACGTTCACCTTCCCATGATTGGGTATAAACACGAATATGGTGTCCACGAGCTTGGCAAGCCATCGCAATACGTAAAAAGTCGCGTTGTAGCCCACCAAATGGAAAATATTTATACAGACAAAATGCCAATACCATCTTAGTACCTTCCCATCATTGAGCGCATATTCATCGGTAGCATTTGCTCCGTTGCTTCAATCACATCACTAGCAGGGATCACGGAGAGGTATTTCTTATTGCGGTCTAGTTCATCTCTAGGTGGCATATTTTCATAATCTCCTGCCCAGAATTTCACCACATTATCGCTCCATGGTCGCCAGAAAATATGGTTTGTGGCGCCAAATAGGCACACGATGGGAGTTTTCACCGCGGCAGCAATATGCATAGGTGCAGAATCGACGCCAATAAAAAGAGCGGCATGCGCAATTAATGCACCTAATTCAGGGAAGGATGTTTTTCCTGCAAGCTCAGTCGTTGGCTTGGTTTGGCAATTCTCCGCAATTTCATTCACACACGCTAAGTCTTCTTTGCTTGGGCCCGATGTTAATACCACTTGATAACCACGAGACTGCAATGCATCAATGACAGCTGAGAACTTTTCATTATCCCAACATTTAAAAATTTGTCGGGCGGTTGGCTGGATCACAACGTAGCTACTGTGAACGCCAAGATCTAACAGCCTCTGATCAATTTTTTTCCAATCATCTTCCGCATAAGACATGGTTAGGTCTGTTTTGAATTCTTGGATCCCTAACGGCTTTAATACAGAAAGATTATTTAAAACAACATGTTCCCCTTCAGGGGGAGTGAGATGCGTAAAGCTATTTCGCCAAAATTTCGAATCTCGATGACCGAAATCGTGCGAAATCTTAGTTTCTGCAGGAATGGCACGAACAAGTAACGAAACCATCCATTGGTCAGCAAGGTTAACGACCAAATCATATTGATTACGACGTAATTTAAACAGCAGACTTAAAAAGTTGCAGGCTTTGCTCAAACCACCACTTTTCTTACCTTTCATACCATATAGTGTATGGATCTCTTGGTTTTCCGACAAAATGGGAATGGTGTCCTGATAAAGCAAAACATCAATCTGGGCATCAGGATAATTTTGCTTTAATGAGCTGATAACAGGCGTCGTCAGTAGCATGTCACCATGAAACCGCATCTTGATTACAAGAATTTTTTTATACTGTTTTTTCACCAGGAGCTCTTAATCAGGTCTAGTAGATAAATTGATATGGATATTTGACAATAAAATGCGTTATTAATTCCATGAATACTGAATATGTTACTACGTTCAGATTAATGGTTATAGTTTTTAATCAATATCCCAGTGGATAGCCACTTTATGGCTAATTTTTGACATAAAAAAACCCAGCCTAAGCTGGGTTCTTCGTACGCAGAAAGCAAAATTATTTGATTTTTGCTTCTTTGTAGATCACATGCTTACGAACAACTGGATCGAATTTTTTCAGTTCCAGTTTTTCTGGCATTGTGCGCTTGTTCTTCGTAGTGGTATAGAAGTGACCTGTACCTTCAGAAGAAACCAGCTTGATTTTCTCGCGAATACCTTTAGCCATTTTTTAGCTCCTTAGTACTTCTCACCGCGGGTACGCAGTTCAGCAAGAACAGCATCAATACCCTTTTTATCGATAACACGCATACCTTTAGCAGATACACGCAGTGTTACGAAACGTTTCTCAGACTCAACCCAGAAACGGTGAGAGTGCAGGTTTGGCAAAAAACGACGTTTGGTCGCGTTTAATGCGTGTGAACGGTTGTTACCGCTCATTGGACGCTTGCCGGTAACTTGGCAGACTCGTGACATGTCTATTCTCCAAAAATCTAATCAGCTCGAGCTTTTTTGTTCTGGGCTTGACTGCCTCGTCAGGCTTAGGAGCCCATCTCAGCAAACTTTTAAGTGATCAACAAAATATCTTTATCTTAGCAAAAAAATTTACTGAGATAGGCTCTTCTCGTCAAACCCGAGATCCTTAAAGGTGGCGTAGTATACGCTTTCAATCGTTTTCACTCAAGCCCAACACAGCAAAAGTTGTCATTTTTTAGTCAAAAAAATGATTTTACAGCCATCCGCGCTCGGCAAATGAGGTACAAGATTTGTGTCCAACCACAAAATGATCAAGTAATTTAATCCCCATCATGTCACAAGCGCTCTGAATTTTCTCAGTAACGTACTTATCTGCCATGCTTGGCTCAGGGTTTCCCGATGGGTGATTATGGGCAAGCACTATCGCTCTGGCATTCATTTTCATGGCAAACCGGATAATTTCTCTTGGATGCACTTCAACACGATTGATTGTGCCTTTAAACATCTCTTCATGGCAAATCACCTGATGCTGATTATTCAAAAATAGCACCATGAAAACTTCTCGTTCCTGCCCTGAAAATAATTCAAGCAACCTCGATTTCAATGTATTGGGATTATCCATCACATCATCACAAAGCACTTGCGCAGAGAAACAACGCCTTGCGAGCTCACTAGCTGCTTGCAATTGGCTTAATTTACAAGCCCCCAACCCTTTACATTCAATCAGCTTTGCGTAGTCAGCTTGCACTAATAAATAGAGTGAACCAAACTCATGAAGTAAGCGCTGAGCAAGTTGTAAAACGGGTTCACCCCGTGTTCCAGTGCGCAGAAAAATCGCTAATAATTCTGCATCTGATAATGATACAGCCCCATACGCCAACATTTTTTCTCGTGGTAAAAGCTCCATATATTCGTGCATCGACTCACCCTCTTTCGCGTCGTTGCCCTCTTTGTAGCCAACCAACATGCTCAGGGCAATCATCTAAACTAGCCTTTGCGTAGCGCTTCGCAAAAATAGCATCGGGATACAAAATCGGCTCTCTCACCAAGCTCATTGATATGGTAAGATGCCCCCCATGTTGACCAAATCGGACAGAGACCATGACTCAACAAACTTCAGTTAACTCATTATTAGGTAAGCGAATTGTTCTTGGTATCAGTGGTGGAATAGCCGCTTATAAAATTCCTGAACTCACTCGCCGACTGCGTGATGAAGGGGCATCTGTACGTGTTGTCATGACACCTGCGGCAAAAGCGTTCATTACACCTCTCACTCTGCAAGCTGTTTCCGGTTATCCGGTCGCTGATGATTTGCTAGACCCCGCAGCGGAAGCCGCAATGGGTCACATTGAATTGGCAAAATGGGCTGATATAATTATTTTAGCGCCAGCAACTGCCGATTTAATCGCACGATTAAGCGCTGGCATGGCGAATGATTTACTCACGACTGTTTGTCTTGCATCTGCGGCGCCTATTGCCATCGTGCCTGCGATGAATCAACAAATGTATCGCGCAGCGGCAACACAGGATAATTTAATCAGACTGCAACAACGCCAGTGTATGATTTGGGGCCCTGATGAAGGCAGTCAAGCATGTGGTGATGTCGGTCCCGGGCGCATGATTGACCCATTAGCGATTGTGAAATTAGCTAGCCAGCATTTTCAATCATGTTTAGGTCAGCAATCCCGTTTAGATCTAGACGGGATTTCAATCATGGTCACGGCAGGCCCAACCCGTGAAGATTTAGACCCTGTACGCTTTATCAGTAATCACAGTTCTGGAAAAATGGGTTTTGCTATCGCGCAAGCCGCAAGTGAACGCGGAGCGAATGTCACTCTCGTTGCTGGCCCTGTTAATCTGGCAACACCGAATGGTGTAAACCGCATTAACGTGACGAGTGCCCTTGAGATGTATGAACAAGTACACCAGTCTATTACTGAGCAAGATATTTTTATCGGCTGTGCTGCGGTTGCAGATTACCGAGCTAAAACTGTCGCTGAAAATAAAATTAAGAAACAAGGGGATGAAGTTTCCATTACTCTTGTACAAAATCCTGACATTGTGGCAAGTGTAGGAAAACTGACGCAAAATCGTCCTTATGTAGTCGGTTTCGCGGCAGAGACCCAAAATGTCGAAGAATATGCACGACAAAAGCGCCAACAAAAGCAACTTGATTTAATTTGTGCGAATGACGTTTCCTTAGCGGATAATGGTTTTAATAGTGATAACAATGCACTACATCTATTTGATGCCCACGGTGATGTTCGATTACCACACAGTAGTAAAATTGAATTAAGCCACCATTTACTTGACGAGATACTCCAACGTTATGAAAAAAATCGATCTGAAAATTCTTGATGCCCGTATTGGGAACGAGTTTCCACTGCCAACTTACGCGACCACTGGCTCTGCGGGTTTAGATTTACGTGCATGTCTTGATGCACCTATCGATTTAGCGCCGGGTCAAACTGAATTGATCCCAACGGGTCTAGCTATCCATATTGCAGACGAGCAACTTGCCGCAGTGATCCTGCCACGTTCAGGTTTAGGTCATAAGCATGGCGTTGTACTGGGTAACTTAGTCGGTTTAATCGACTCTGACTACCAAGGCCAGCTGATGGTGTCTGTATGGAACCGTGGCGATAAAACATTCACTGTTGAACCGGGTGAACGTATGGCACAAATGGTCTTTGTTCCTGTTGTTCAAGCGCAATTCAATATTGTGGATGACTTTGACGCGACTGAACGCGGTGAAGGTGGTTTCGGTCACTCTGGTCGCCAATAATAGGCCTCCAATAAATCGAACCTATTCACGTTGAAATACCGAATATAGGCGCCCTACAAGCGTCTATATTTATGAATAAAAACAATCAGTACGGTATTTTTGTACCTCGTGAATGGATTAGATTTGGTTATAATCTCTACATATTTTAAACCTGTTTTATTCTGAGTGTGACTTTACTCAGAGCGAAATTTTGGATAGTTTGTCTTGCTGTTTTAGCAGGGGTCTTATCAGACATGGCAGAGAATACAATACAAAAACGTAACAGACGTGATGAGATTTTACAGGCTCTTGCGTTAATGTTAGAAAGTAGCGATGGTAGCCAGCGTATTACAACGGCAAAACTCGCTGCAACAGTGGGTGTCTCAGAAGCTGCGCTATATCGTCATTTTCCAAGCAAAATGAAGATGTTCGACAGCTTAATTGAATTTATTGAAGATTCACTTGTTTCCCGCATCAACCTGATTTTAGCGGACGAAAAAGATACACTTGTCCGAATTAAATTGGTTTTAGCGCTAATTTTAGGTTTCTCTGAGAAAAACCCAGGATTAACGCGTATAATGACGGGTCATGCGCTAATGTTCGAGCAAGATAGGCTGCAAGGACGTATTAACCAATTATTTGAACGTATTGAATCACAGCTACGACAAGTCCTAAAAGAGAAAAAAATCCGTGATGGTCAAGGCTTTACCCATGACGAATCATTATTAGCCTCTCAATTATTAGCCTTTTGTGAAGGTATGTTGTCGCGCTTTGTACGTTCTGAGTTTCGTTACCGCCCAACGGTAGAATTTGAAGCTCGCTGGCCTTTAATTTTGGCTCAGCTACAATAACCGCTTATTTATACTACTCACCCCGCCCATTATTGGGCGAGGGCTTTTTTTTCAATTAAATCCCGTACTGCTCACGATACGCTTTCATCGCAGCAAGATGCTGTTGCATATCTTCTTTCTCTGCAAGGTAAGTAATTAAGTCGCTCATTGTGATGATCGAATACACTTTGCAGCCATAATCACGTTCCACTTCCTGAACTGCCGAAATTTCACCTTTTCCTTTTTCTTGGCGATCTAAACACAGCAAGACACCACTCAACGTTGCTTTTTGCTGTTTGATAATTTCCATCGACTCACGAATTGCCGTACCTGCCGTAATCACATCATCAACAACCACAACACGTCCTTGCAGTGGGCTACCCACTAATGTGCCGCCTTCCCCGTGGTCTTTCGCTTCTTTACGATTAAAGCAATATGGCATATCGATATCATGATGTTCTGCCAATGCGACTGCTGTTGTAGTCGCAATCGGAATACCTTTATAGGCTGGACCAAAAATCACATCACACTCAATTGCACTTTCTTTTAACGCTTGTGCATAAAAACGACCGACAAGAGCCAAGTCACGCCCTGTATTAAACAGCCCCGCATTAAAGAAATAGGGACTCTTACGACCTGATTTCAGCGTAAACTCACCAAATTTCAGTACCTGTTTTTTCATGGCAAGTTCAATAAAATCGCGCTGATAGGCTTTCATTGGTCATTCTCCTCATTAATTTGTATTGGTCTTTTTTTGAAACGACTTTCGCGGCTTATCTTCATCAGTAAACAACTTCATCAATAAACTGCGGGCATAAAAAAGGCGACTTTTCAGCCGCCTATTTAATAATAAATTTATTTCAGCGCTTCTCGCTGAGCTTCGAAAATGGTATCTAGCCCCGTTTTCGCTAATGCTAAAAGAGCTAAAAGCTCTTCATGGCTGAATGGTTCACCTTCTGCGGTACCTTGTACCTCAATCATTCGACCATCATCCATCATCACGACGTTCATATCCGTTTCTGCAGCAGAATCTTCAACATACTCAAGGTCACACAGCGCTTCTTGGTTAACGATACCCACAGACACCGCAGCAACCATGGATTTCAGAGGGCTTTTTGCTAATTTACCCTGAGCAACCATGTTGTTCAGTGCATCAACCAATGCAACACACGCGCCGGAAATCGCCGCAGTACGTGTACCGCCATCTGCTTGGATAACATCGCAGTCTAACGTAATGGTGTGTTCGCCAAGTTTTTTCAGGTCAACCGCCGCACGTAATGAACGCGCGATCAGTCGTTGAATTTCCATAGTACGACCGGTTTGTTTCCCTTTTGCCGCTTCACGTTGGTTACGGGAGTTTGTAGCGCGAGGTAACATGCCATATTCTGCGGTTACCCAACCTTGTCCCTGACCTTTTAAGAAACGAGGAACACCCTCTTCAACGGTCGCGTTACATAACACCTTAGTGTCGCCAAACTCAATAAGAACAGAGCCTTCTGCGTGCTTTGTATAATTACGCGTAATTTTTATTGGACGCATCTGGTCTGCTAATCTACCTGCTGGGCGCATGGTGTTATCTCCGTTATCAACTCAAATTGGCACGTATTATACGTTGTTAATCGGATAATGCCTATCCTGTCATCCGTCATAGCGCTATAATCCTGTTATCTCAATGAATGATAGGAACGAATTATGATCCGTAGTATGACTGCTTTTGCCCGTCGTGATATCAAGGGTGAATGGGGGAATGCGGCTTGGGAGCTGCGTTCCGTAAACCAGCGTTATTTAGAAACCTATATCCGTTTACCCGAGCAATTTCGCAGCTTAGAGCCAGTTATCCGTGAACGCCTTCGTTCCCGCCTAACCCGTGGTAAAGTCGAATGTAATCTGCGTTTTGACTTAAATGGTGCTCACCGTGGTGAGTTACTACTCAATGAAGATTTAGCTCGCCAGCTGATTAGCGCAGCAAACTGGGTAAAAAATTACAGCCACGAAGGTGAAATTAACCCATTAGAAATCTTACGCTGGCCGGGTGTGATGTCCGCTGGTGAACAAGATTTAGACGCGATTAGTGAACAACTAATGGCAGGCTTAGATGAAACTATCGATGCCTTTATCCAAAGCCGTGAAGCAGAAGGTGCAGCGCTACAAAGCCTTATCGAGCAACGTCTGGATGGTGTTTTGGTTGAAGTTGCCAAAGTTCGCCAACATATGCCTGAAATCCTACAATGGCAGCGTGACCGTCTACAAAGCAAGCTAGACGACGCACAAATCCAAGTAGACAGTAATCGTTTAGAGCAAGAGCTGATTTTACTGGCTCAGCGCGTTGATGTCGCTGAAGAGTTAGACCGACTGGAAGCGCACGTTAAAGAGACACGCAATATTCTGAAGAAAAAAGAAGCTAGCGGTCGTCGTCTTGATTTCATGATGCAAGAATTTAACCGTGAATCAAACACCCTTGCCTCTAAGTCTATTAATAGTGAAGTGACTAACTCTGCTGTTGAACTTAAAGTGCTGATCGAGCAAATGCGCGAACAGATTCAGAACATCGAATAAAACTCACTTTTCAGAGTAACTTCAAGCCAGCTTATTCACTGAATTTGCTGGCTTTTTTGTTACTGGAAAATAAAAAAGCCCGTTGCTACAATTTGGTGTAATAGTAACCAACGTGACTTGCCGATAGAGTATTTCCCTCAATATCAAACCACGATGGGAAATGCGATATGAATCATCATGACCAGCCTTTTGATCAAATAAAAAAGTTTGACGACTCCGGTATAGAATATTGGTCTGCTCGAGAGCTTTCTAAGCTATTAGAATATTCGGAATACCGTCACTTTATCCCCGTATTAAAAAGAGCTAAAGAAGCATGTTTACACAGTGGACATAGCATTGATGACCATTTCGAGGATGTCCTCGATATGGTTAACATTGGCTCAGGAGCTCAACGAAAACTCAAAGGCGTCATACTGTCACGCTATGCTTGCTACCTGGTTGTTCAAAATGGCGATCCGAGCAAACCAGTCATAGCAGTTGGGCAAACCTATTTTGCGATTCAAACAAGACGACAAGAATTATCAGATAATAAAGCATTCAAAAAATTACGTGAGAATGAAAAACGCCTATATCTTCGTAATGAATTGAAAGAACATAACAAGCTGCTAGTCGAAACAGCTCAGCAGGCTGGAGTAGAAACAAATATTGATTTCGCCATCTTCCAAAATCACGGATATAAAGGCTTATATGGCGGATTAGATCAAAAAGGCATTCATCAGCGTAAAGGTTTAAAAAAGTCACAAAAAATTTTAGATTTTATGGGTTCAACAGAGCTCGCAGCAAACTTGTTTAGAACCACGCAAGCAGAAGAAAAACTAAAACGAGATAACGTACTAAATAAAGTACATGCAAACCAAACCCATTTTGATGTTGGGCGAAAAGTAAGAGAGACTATCCACGAGCTAGGAGGCACAATGCCAGAAGATTTGCCGTCTCCAGAAAAAAGCATTAAACAATTAGAAGCTATCGAGAAGAAAAAGCTTAATAAGTAACATTTAATCAAAAATGCACACTTTATTTTGAAGCCTCCATATAAAAGCCCCGATACAAGACGGGGCATTCACTATATTCAAAAGACCTTTCTTTAAACCATCAACCCACTTTTGCCATTTCCAACGGTTTCTCATGTTGATGCTTATAATGGAAAGAGAAGTAGAAGATCACGGCCAATATTACGGTGTAGGACGAGAACACCAGCCAAATTGACTGCCAATCCTTCACGCCATCCACACTAAAGTAGTCGACGACCAATCCGCTCAATATCGCCCCAAAATAGGCGCCCACACCATTCACCATGGTCATGAACAACCCTTGAGCACTGGCACGCATACGGTGATCCACTTCCTGCTCAATAAAAATAGAGCCGGAAATATTAAAGAAGTCAAACGCACAGCCATACACAATCATCGACATAATTAAGAACATCAAACCGATAGTCGATGGGTCACCGAATGCAAAGAAACCAAATCGTAATGTCCATGCCAACATACTGAGCAGCATGACGGTTTTAATGCCATAACGCTTTAAAAAGAATGGAATAGCAAGAATAAATGCCACTTCGGCCATTTGGGAAACTGACAGCAAAATCGATGGATACTGAACAATCAAACTGTCTTGATACAGCGGGTTACGCGCAAAATCATGCAAGAACGGGCTACCAAACGTATTGGTAATTTGCAGAACCGCGCCCAGTAGCATCGCAAATAGGAAAAATACCGCCATAATCGGCTTTTTGAACAACACTAAGGCATCTAACCCAAGCTTGCTCATCCAACTGGTGGTAATCGCCTGCTTATTCACTGCCATTTTTGGTAATGTCAGGGAATACATCGCGAGCAGCAGCGAGCAACTTCCCGCCACATACAGCTGCATACTACTCAACTCAAACTTCAGTAAACTAATGCTCCACATCGCGGCGATAAACCCAACCGTTCCAAATACACGAATTGGTGGGAAATTAGCAACAGAGTCTAGCTGATACTGACTTAGCGATGAGTAGCTAATAGTGTTCGACAGGGCAATAGTCGGCATAAATGCCATCGCATTAATTAACATTGCCCAGAACATCACTGAAGGATCCGCCACCGTCGCAGCGTAAAACAACGAACCCGCACAAATAATATGGCAAAGCATATACAGGCGGTTTGCAGGAATATATTTATCCGCAATGATGCCGATTAATCCGGGCATCAAAATAGCGGCAATCCCTTTCGAGCTGTACACCATACCGACTTCAGCCCCGGAGAAATCCAAGGTTTTCATCATGTAGGCACCCAATGTCACCAGCCAACTTCCCCAAACAAAATATTGCAGAAAAAGCATGACCTTTAAACGAGACTTAATATTCATACTAGGCTCCGTTTGGAGTGAATTTGGCGGGTAACATTCTCAGCTCGGCAATAATACCCCAAAGGAAAACCGCTCCCGCACTGTCTTTCTATTAATTTGATAAAAAGCTTAATTTGATAAAAAGCTAGAAACGCTCAATCACACCCGTCACTAATTTTAAGAAGGTTGCCTTCACTTTTTCTGCGGTTTCAATCACTTCATCATGGCTTAAAGGCTGTTCTAAAATGCCGCACGCCATGTTGGTCAGGCAGGAAATACCGACTGTTTTAATCTGAGAATGGTGAGCGACCAGCGCTTCAGGTACGGTAGACATTCCCACCGCATCAGCGCCAAGAGTTCTGATCATGCGAATTTCGGCTGGCGTTTCATAGGTTGGGCCTGTCCACCATGCATACACGCCTTGGCGCAGAGACACACCTTGCTCCTTCGCGACATCCAAAATCGTTTGGCGCAGCTCTTTGTTGTACACTTCGCTGACATCCAGGAAACGTACACCCAGTTCTGGGTTGTTTGGTCCCATTAATGGGTTATTCGCCGTCAGGTTAATATGGTCAGTGATAACCATCAGGTCGCCCGGATTAAAGTCAGTATTCACCGCTCCGCAGGCGTTGGTGATGATCAACTTTTCCACACCCAGCGCTTTCATTAAACGCACAGGGAACGTCACTTGATCCAGCGAAAAACCTTCGTAATAGTGAAAACGACCTTTCATCGCCACTACCGTTTTGCCTGCAATCGTCCCGATCACTAATTCGTTCGCGTGACCTACCGCTTCAGACTTCGCAAAATGTGGCACTTCGCTATAAGGAATATGCACCGCATTTTCTAACGTATCAGCAAATGGGCCTAATCCAGACCCTAAAATGATCCCAACAGTGGGCTTCATATCCGTACGAGATTGGATAAAATTCAGGCTTTCTAAGATATCTTTGGTGTTGTGCATAATGCGCTCCGCAATCAAATCAAATAAAGAAGATGATTGGGATAATAACGTAATTAGAAAATCTAACAGCGATCTTAATCTCATTTTGAGAAAATGTTAATAAACATGACATCTGTTAAAGTACTCGCCATGTGAATCTGTTAATCTTGAATGATTAGCTTTATAACTGGATATTCCACTAGCGAAAACAGGAGGGGGAGCCATTGTTACACCGTTTATTGAACGAATTTCGCACATCCAAAAATTCCAAAACTCAAAAACTCAAAACGCTGTATCGGCTGATCCTCAACCACGGACCAATTCGGGCAGAAGCGCTAACCTCCCTCGCGAACATGAAACCCGCGACCTGTGCCAGGCTCCTCGATGAACTAAGTAAATGCCAGTTACTCTCCACGTCAGAACTTGGGGAATCAACGGGAGGACGCAAACCCATTTTGTACAGCGTCAACCCGGCTGATGGCTACTTAATTGGCATTGAGATGAGTGATATCTACTCTACGATTGTTCTGCAAAATCTGAAGTTAGACATTCTTGGCAAAGTCAAAATCAAGTATGAGCACCTCGAAACCGCTGAAAACATGCTCGACCATCTATTGGACAACGTCGATGACCTGCTTGCTGAGCATCAGTTAGATACTCAAAAAATACTGGGTATCGGCATTGCCATCGACCATATTTTAGAGCGTGATAAAGTGCCTTACTCTGACTACAGCGCACGAATTCAAGCGCTATATCAGTACATTACTCAGCGCGTTCCCTGCTTTGTTCTGTTAGGAAGTGGCATCAGCTTCGCGGCCTTTGCGGAGTACCGTTTACGCTACGCCTCTGATAGCCAACGATTCTTACTCACCACTTGTGACACAGACATTCGCAGCTCGACTATTATCAATAACCAATATGCCCCAACGCCAATCAGCACCGCACAAGCGTTCGGCCATACGACTATCGACATCAACGGTCAGCGTTGTGAATGCGGTTCATTTGGTTGTTTGAAACAGTACAGTTCCTTGCACGCCATTAAATCTCGCGTGATTCAGCATCTAAGACTTGGCAAGCCATCGGTGATTAACCAGCTCGTCAAATCTGAGGATGAAATTAACTATCACACGATTTTTCAGGCGCTTGCCCAGAACGATGAGGTGTGTCTTAAAGCCTTGGAAGAAGCCGCGTATTACTACGGTATCGCCATTGCCAACGCGGTATTAATTACCCAAGCGGATGTGGTGGTTTGCGGGGGAACCCTTACCCCAAAAAACCATTTCTTTGAAATGACCAAAAAATCCATTGAGCAAAAACTCTCGATTTTCCCGCATATCAAACCGCGCATTTACCCAGCTAATGATTCTTATGAAATCGTCGCTCAAGGTGCAGGTGGGATGGTGATGGAAAGCTATCTCTCTGAGTGACGATGGATTCAAATAAAAAATGCCCCAACTTGTGGGGCATTTTCATTATAAATCACCGGTGACTATTTTAATCTTAGTCATTACCAAGCTTTAGTCATTACCAAACAGGTCACGGGTATAGACTTTGTCCGCCACATCATCCAGTTCAGGCACCATACGGTTTGCCAGAATAATGTCGCTTTCTGCTTTGAAGGTCTCTAAATCACGGATAACTTTCGAGCGGAAGAACTCCTCTTCTTTGAGTACTGGCTCGTAAACCACCACTTCAATCCCTTTGGCTTTGATACGCTTCATTACGCCCTGCACCGCAGAGGCACGGAAGTTATCAGAGCCCGCTTTCATCACTAAGCGATACACACCCACTTTACGCGGTGCTTTAGCAATAATCGCATCCGAGATAAAGTCTTTACGCGTGCGGTTAGATTCGACAATTGCGTTAATTAGGTTGTTCGGTACATCGTCGTAGTTCGCCAGTAACTGCTTGGTGTCTTTTGGTAAGCAGTAGCCGCCATAACCGAAGGATGGGTTATTGTAGTGGCTGCCGATACGTGGGTCTAAAGAAACCCCTTCAATGATTTGACGCGCATTCAAACCACGGCTTTCTGCGTAAGTGTCTAATTCGTTGAAGTATGCCACACGCATGGCTAAGAAGGTGTTGGCGAACAGTTTAACCGCTTCGGCTTCAGTCCCGTCTGTAAACAGCACCGGTACATCTTTCTTAATCGCGCCTTCTAACAGCAAGTCAGCGAAAATCTGCGCACGTTCAGAACGTTCTCCCACCACGATACGGGACGGGTACAGGTTATCCCACAGCGCACGCCCTTCACGTAAGAATTCTGGGGAGAAAATCACGTTGGTGTAACCGAACTCTTCACGCAGACGCTCTGTAAAGCCCACTGGAATAGTAGATTTGACGATAATAGTCGCTTCAGGGTTCAGTTTGTTCACATCATGAATAACGGATTCCACTGAATTGGTGTTGAAGTAGTTAGTTTTTGGGTCGTAGTCTGTTGGGGTCGCCACAATCACGTATTGCGCGCCAGTATAGGCTTCGACTTTATCTTCGGTTGCACGGAAATTAAGCTGTTTTTCCGTTAAAAACTGTTCGATTTCGGTATCGATAATCGGGGATTGCTTATTGTTAAGCATCGCCACTTTTTCAGGGATGATATCGACCGCCACCACTTCGTGGTGTTGGGACAGTAACATGGCGTTAGACAGACCGACGTAGCCGGTACCTGCGATTGCTATTTTCAAACTTGCCTCTCAAATCCTTCTGCGGATATTTCAGGTGGTTTATGATATCGATGGTCAGTATTAACGGTGATAATACGATTTATACCAGTCAACAAATGCCTGAACACCCTGTTCAATAGAAACTTGTGGGCGATAGCCGGTGACGTTAAACAGGTCTTCGGTGTCTGCCCATGTTGTATAAACATCTCCCGCTTGCATCGGTAAGAAGTTCTTAATGGCTTCTTTTCCTAACGCATTTTCCAATGCAGAAATAAAATCAATCAGCTTCACTGGCTGCCCATTACCAATATTATAAATGCGGTAAGGTGCGCTGCTTTGCGCTGGCGAATCAGAACGATTTTGCGGGTCTGCTTGCGGAATTATATCTGAAACACGGATAACACCTTCGACAATATCATCAATGAAAGTGAAATCACGGCTAAGATCGCCGTTATTATAAACATCGATAGGTTCACCCGCTAAGATAGCTTTGGTGAATTTAAACAGCGCCATATCCGGGCGTCCCCACGGACCATACACAGTGAAAAAGCGTAAGCCTGTCGTCGGCAGCTGATAAAGATGCGAATAAGAGTGCGCCATTAACTCATTGGCCTTTTTGGTCGCGGCGTACAATGAGATAGGGTGATCGGTGGACATGTCGGTGGTGAATGGCATTTTGTCGGTTACGCCATACACCGAACTTGAAGAGGCATACACCAAGTGTTTCACTTTCGCTTGGCGGCAGCCTTCTAAAATCGCCAAATGCCCATTCAGATTGCTATCAGCATAGGCAAATGGGTTTTGTAATGAGTAACGCACCCCTGCCTGTGCGGCAAGGTGGATAACGCGGTCAAAATTCTCTTGAGTACACAGCACCAGCACTTTTTCGCGGTCAGTGATATCAAGAGGAATAAACCGGAACTGCGGATATTGTTCAAGAATATGCAGTCGAGACTGTTTCAATCCCTGATCATAATAGGCGTTCATATTATCGATACCGATAACTTCATGCCCACTTTCTAACAGTCTTTGACACAATCTAAAACCAATAAACCCGGCACTTCCCGTGACCAAATATTTCATATTCGTTATCTTCTTACGTTATTAAATGATGGTTTATCAACATTCTAGCACTAATTAGAGATAAACTACTTGGTCTCATCTTTATTGGCGACACCGAGCACATGATAAATATAGTGGCGATAACCATCGAGTAACTGCTTATCTTCACAGTCATTCAGTTTACCGTCGCATAAATGGCGCATCTTAATATTTGCTTCATAGAATGGCGAAACTTTTAAGTTCGCGCGTTCCAATAACATGCCGCCAAGGAATGAAATATCCGTTAACTCACCCGTTTTAATTTCGGTACCCGCTTTGAGATTATCTCTTAGGGTAAACTGCGTCGCATAAGCAGGGGACGATAATGTGGACTGATATTTATCTAAGCTGATCCCCGGTTGATGGTCTCCAAAATAGAGGAACATCATTGGACGCTGGCGTTTTTCCATAAACGAAACAAAGTCACGGATCGCATCGTCGGAGTGGACGATTTTTTCCATATAATGACTAAATTCGCCCGCAGAATCTTTATTATCTAGCTTATCTTTAATTCCGTAATCATCACTGTGCCCTTCTTTATAAGGCCCGTGTTCATACATGGTTAGTGCAAAAATAAAGACGGGCTTATCCGTTTCCGTTGCCAAAATTTCTTTCACGTACTTCAGCATATCTTCCGTGCTGATCGTCCATAAATTATCTTGCAACTTACCGGGATAGCCTAACTCTTGAGGCTGAATGATACGGTCAACGCCCAGCGTTTCATAAGCGTGACCAGAATGATAAGCCCCTTTATTAAACGGCGTTAGGACGACTGTATAATAACCGTTGGCTTTCATCTCTTTAAATAAGCTGTTATTTAAATGATCGACCACAAAATAGAACACACCACTTTTTTGTGCCCCGAAATCATCGCTATTTAACCCCGTTAATGCGGAAAACTCAGATAACCATGTTCCACCACCAAAGGTTTGTACGCGCATCGGACTATGTGCAGTTAAATTGGCATCTTGCTGGAACATAAATAACTCTGGCAGTTTCGTTCCCGCAGGTAAATCATAAACTTTTGGGTCAACCGTAGATTCTTGTAATAACAGCAGAATGTCAGGCTTTTCGGTTTGTACATTATTTGCCACAGAAACATTGTTTGCTAAAGAAACATTCTCAGCCTTTTGCTCAAAATAGCTCGCATCACCGACAAAATGCGGTGATTTGTATTTCGCATTCTGTGCAGACATCACCAAGTTAGTCACTGTACCGCGGCCTTTCGGCAAGGTTTGTGACCATTTATCAAAGTAATGCGCACTTGCCCAATCCGCCCCGAAGTAGCCCACGATGACCATGAGCACACTAACCACGCGTGATACCTTGCGTTTACATGGTGTAGATAAACGCCAACTGATCACACCGTTGATGATAAGCAGAATAAATAACGCAAGTACCGCCACCCCCGCCAACCAATAGTGGCCTAATGTCCCTAAGTTGGAGGTATCCGTCATCAAATTAATATCAGTAAAGAAAAGTTGCTCTTTATAATAGTGAACTTTCAACTGGTTAAAGATTTTGATGATAATAAACAGGGTACTCGTAATAATTGCAGAGAAAACCCAGCGAGCAGTAACTGTAAATAAAACACCAAATATGACAGCGTAAACACAAATGGAAATCAGACCAGGATAAATAACGCCGCTTTTTTCAAAGACTAAAAATAGCGAGCCAATAAAAATCAGCGCCAGATAAATACTCGCAATTAGTTTTTTATTCATTTGACTTCCACAATTCACAAAAAGGTATCGAGGTTAATAAAACTGCCAGCATTATAATGGCGGAAACCCTACAATTTATTCAACAAAAATGCCTTTGTCTCGTAAATAATGCCCATCTTCTTTACGACGAGTAAAGCCGCTTTTATCAAAGAACTCGAGAATTTGAATCGCCAGTTTGCGACCAATACCCAATTCATTACGAAAATCAGCGGCAAAAATCACCTCGTGCTCAGCACAGTGGCACGAAATAATTTGGGCAAATTGACGGATCTGTTCGCTGCTATAATACCTATCACGCACAATCGCCACGATCAGCCCCATTTGTGCAGCTTTTTTCAATATACGGCGAATAGTATCTTCATCGTGACCCGTTTCTACGGCAATATCGCGTACCCAACGAGCTTCAGGATGCGTGAACAGCCCTTCCACTTGTTGCCAAATACCTTGCTGCTTGGCATCAAACACTAGCCCATGCTGCGGCATATGCAGCCAGCCACGAGTCTGCTTAATCGCCCCCTCGGCAATCAAATCATTAATCAATTTGAATACCAAGATTTCATCCATCGTGGGTAGCGCCATTCGTTTCAATCGCGCTTTACCTACACCTATCTGGTCGCTATGAACTTCATTGAAGTTTTCGAGGGATTGAATCAATTTATCCTTGGCAACCTGCGCCTTAAACGCAGAAAGTACGACATCGCCGACACGGACGATATCAACTTGTTCCAGCAAGGAATCTAATGCCAACTGAGTTAACTGACGCGACCAACCGTAACTGTTTAAGTCTAGCTCACCGCTGGGTAACTGTAGGTTAAGCTGTGTCAGCTCATCATCCGTTGCACATAAACGAGATAACCAATCGAGGAACTCAGGCTGTCTCTTACCACGACGCGGAGAGACTAAGCGAATAACACGCGCACCAGCCAAGGTGTGTCGCGCACTAATATCGCGAATAATTAATCGGTCATTATCCACCAGCCACAGTGGCGTATCTAAAATCAGCTCGGCCAACATCGGCGTTTCGCCTGATTCCGTCAGCAAAGAGACCCGCCCTGTAATGTGACTTGCACCGTGGTAAAGATGCACGGGTTGCCAATGCTTGAGTGGCGCATCGCAGGTCAACTCCACTATCACTCGAGAAGCGATAAAAGCAGGTTGCTCCGCCA
This sequence comes from Providencia zhijiangensis, assembly GCF_030315915.2. NCBI lineage: Bacteria > Pseudomonadati > Pseudomonadota > Gammaproteobacteria > Enterobacterales > Morganellaceae > Providencia > Providencia zhijiangensis. Next base: position 3,763,367 of record NZ_CP135990.1, read on the forward strand.
GCAGCCAATCACCGCGGGTTATCGATTCTTTATCGATGTTTCCCGTTAAATTCAGCGCGACGCGATCCCCCGCTTGAGCAAACTCAGCGACTTGATTTTGGCGATGAATACCACGAATACGAACCGAAGTATCAGCTCCTGTAACCCATAAGGATTCACCCACACTCACTTTACCCGCAAGCGCCGTTCCCGTAACCACAATTCCCGCTCCTTTCACATGGAAAATACGGTCGATGGCTAAACGAAAACGCTGTTGCAGATCAGTAGAAGAATTTTGTTGTTGGTGCAGTTGCTGCAAGTATTGGCGCAGTGCACCAATGCCCAGCCCTGTACTTGCTGAAGTGATAAATAATGGCGCATTCAACCAGCCTTGGCGACGCAGTTCAGTGTGAACCTGTTGAGTGACCTCTGTCACTCGCTGCTCATCAACACGGTCGGCTTTAGTTAAAATCACAGAGACATCTTGGCAACCCGCAAGTCGTAAAATCGACAAATGCTCAAGGGTTTGCGCCATGATTCCATCGTCGCACGCCACTACCAGTAGGGCATGATTAACCCCACCGATCCCCGCCAACATGTTCGCGAGGAATTTTTCGTGTCCAGGGACATCAATAAAACCAATTGAGCTACCATCAGATTGCGGCCAATACGCATAGCCGAGGTCGATAGTCATTCCACGTTTCTTCTCTTCTGGAAGATGCGCGGTGTTCACGCCAGTCAGCGCTTGAATTAACGATGTTTTACCATGGTCAACATGACCGGCTGTCGCAAAAATCATGACAATAACGCCTGCACTAATTCGTGTTCATTCTCAAGGCAACGTAGGTCTAGCCACAGTTTGCCCTCTTTTAAACGCCCGATAACAGGCTGAGGTAATTGACGCCAGTGGCTGGCAAGGCGCTCTAAATTACCGCCTTTTCCATCAAGAGGCGCGAATGTAATCGCATAGCTGGGTAATCGGTCAACGGGAAGAGAGCCACTACCGATTTGCGATAAGCAAGGCTCAGCCTCGACAAAGAAGCGATCCCCATAATAGGCTTGCAGCTTCACGAGGATATTCTCGGCACTCTGCCTAATTTCTTCTTGGGAACGTGTTAGCCAACGTAATGTCGGCAGTTCAGTGGTGAGTTTTTCTGGAGTTAAATAGAGTTTTAGCGTCGCTTCTAACGCAGCAAGCACCATTTTATCTACGCGAAGGGCGCGTTTTAAAGGGTGTTTTTGAATGGCATCAATCCATTTTTTCTTACCGAGAATGATCCCCGCTTGAGGCCCTCCCAGTAATTTGTCTCCTGAAATAGAGACCAAATCAATGCCTTGAGATAAATATGCTTGTGGCATCGGCTCCGCTGGCAATCCATACGCGGTCATATCAATCATCGACCCACTGCCTAAATCAATCGCTGTCGGTAATTGGTATTTTTGCCCTAAAACAGCCAGCTCTTCCCCTTCAACTTCCGCGGTAAAGCCTTCAATGCTGTAGTTACTGGTATGTACCTTCATTAACAACCCTGTTTGGTCATTAATGGCATTTTCATAATCCCGTAAATGGGTTCGGTTAGTAGTGCCCACTTCAACCAATTTACAGCCTGCCTGTGCCATTACATCGGGAACACGAAATGCGCCCCCAATTTCCACCAGCTCACCGCGAGAGACAATCACCTCGCGCTGCGGGGCGACCGTGGCTAATAGCAGTAAAACCGCCGCCGCATTGTTATTCACAATACAGGCATCTTCTGCCCCTGTGAGTTGGCACAGTAAATCAGCAATGGCGCGGTCGCGATGCCCTCGCGTTGCGCCATCAAGAGAATATTCTAACGTGACTGGTGAACTCATCACTTGCGAAACAGCATGAATAGCAGAGTTGGACATCACTGCACGCCCTAGGTTGGTGTGCAACACAGTCCCCGTCAAATTAAAGACGTTTTTTAACGCACTGTGTTGCAACTCATCATGGCGAACAGAAAGTTCTGCTAACCAATCACCGTGCCAATCCGGTAAACATCCGTCTTGTGCAATAGACGCTCGCGCTTGTTCCTGCATTTCACGTAGGCATTCTGTTACCCAATGCAGACCCGATTTTTCCACCAATATCTGTGCTTCATCGCATTGTAAAAGCTTGTCGATGGCAGGTAACTGGCGGTATAGCGCGACATTCGATTCATCCATAGTCACTCTTCTCTTTTCTTACTGTGCAGCTAACAGATTATTTTTCGCCCGGGAATAAGAATGGGTTAATGCTGCTACGAGCAAAACCTTCTTCTTCCATACGCGCATCTAAAATGATCGAAGCTAAATCATCCGCTACCGCTTCCACTTTGGCTTCTTTCTCTTGGTATAACACTTTCAGATAGCTACCGCAGTCACCACAGCTTTCCGCTTTCACTGCCGCATTTTCATCATCCAGTGACCAGTAGTTAAGATCGCGAGTTTGTTCGCAGTTACTGCATTTCACACGAACCATGTGCCACTCTGTTTCACACAGTGTGCAGTGTAAATAGCGTAAACCTTGGCTAGTCCCAATTTGTACAATGCTGGAGACTGGCATGCTGTTGCACACTGGGCAGTAATGACGGTGATCGCCGTGCTCTGCGCGAGCTTTACCTGGGATATTGGCCGCCATTTGTGCCCAATAGACAGACAATGCCGCCCAAATGAACATGGATTTATCCGCAGGGACTTTTTCAAACTGTTCGTTTAACAGCGCAGTTGCCATCTCTTCGAGTTCAGCTTCTGAGGCTTTTTCTAAGTTTTCGAGGGCAGTACGAACAGAATCTGGCACGATCGGCATCAATTCGGCGATGATTGAACGTAATAATTTGTGCCAGTGACCAGTGCGTGGGAATGTTTTTGCATCTAATGGTGCGGTATTCGTTGCCATTGAACGTGCTAAAACCGCTTCCATATCCATCTCTAATGGATTGTCATGCTGCGCATTATTTTGCGCCGTTGCCACTTCCGCAGCGAAGTTCAGATAATCTGCAAAAGGATGTTCACCAACGCCTAACTCTTTTAATCTTTCTGCACGACGTTGATAAAGGCTTTTTAAATTCGGGAATAAAACAGGCGGAATAAAACCGATGCCTTTCTCTTTTAATCTCTCTTGACCTAATTCTTCTTTCGGGACGATACGAATACCCATTGCTCTCTCTCTTTTATATTTTTTATAACAACTTACCCCGAGAAATTGCCTATTCGCATTTCCCCGCAAGCCTCTAAGAAAATATTCGATTAACCAGCAAGTCTTGCCGTTGTACCCGTCAGGATAAAACAAAAGTCACTGATAGGCTACTCTAGCCCTCCGAATATTCACCGTTGTTAACCCTAGTTTGTCTGTGGAAATAACAAATTGGTACTAAGGCATTTTTATTTGATATAAATACTGTTATTCCCATGATGTTAATCCAATTGGCACCTATAATGGTGTGCTCTCTATCCGTATAAAGGGCAATAATATGTCGTCATTATTTCACTTCGAAGCGAAGTCTCACACACCCTTCTTTTTATTGCTTGCCTTTATTGGCGGATTTGTCGATGCCTGCTCATTTGTCATCTTTGAGGTGTTTACTGGCCATCTGACAGGAAATAGCATTTTAAGTATGATTTACCTCGCCAAAATGAATATTGGCATGTTGCTACTCTCTGCAATTTCCATATTAGGATTTTTTGCAGGAACATTTTTAGGTTCTTGGATTCGGCTCAAGCATAGCGCAATTGTGTTATATCGCTTTGTTCTAGGTCTGGTATTTTTAATATTTAGTGGTGTTTTCACTATTTATTTTTTCATCCAGCCTTTGTATTCACCTGATTTAGCCATTTTGCTGATCAGCTTATCAATGGGCATTCAAAATGGTTATTTTAATAAGGCGGGCACGGTTGGGATCCATTCCACCTATGTCACCGGCATGACCACATCCTGCATTAATGCCTTTTTAAAAAATGTGCCTGGGGACAGTAGCAAAAAAGTTTTACTCTTAGCGGTACTCTCTTTTATTACGGGGGGATTAGCGGGCGGGATTTTATCGGTGAATTACCAGTATGTCGGGTTTTCTGCTGTATTAGTTCTCTTGGGATGTGCGCTAATTTACAGCTTCACAATCCGTGATTGATTAACTTAGCCTTCGCCATAAAAAAACCCACAACTAATGTTGTGGGCTTGATTCATCGAGACAAAAACGCTTAGTTTTTCTCTTGCTGCTCTTGTTGCTGTTTCTCTTTAGCAACTAGCTCGCGGTACCAGCGTGGATGATGCTTTCTCGCCCAACCTCGTGTTACCCAACCTTCAACCATCGCACGCACAGAGCCTTTGACCCAAATTGCCGCATACGCATGCACAACAATCATCAGGATCAAGCCAATGGCTGACAGCGAGTGAATCAGAATCGCTGCGCGGTACACTGGAATTGGGAAGTAGTCCGCGAAGAATGGACGCCACATAATCACGCCAGTGACAACCAATGCCAGTAAGCAGATAGTGACCACCCAATACACCCCTTTCTGACCGAGGTTATATTGGCCCACGTCGCCAGCTTCTTCGTTTTTCAATACCTTACCGATATTTTTCCCCCATTTGATATCTTCTTTATTAATGAAGTTATGGTGGAAATAACGGAAGAACATAAAGACGAACAGCAAGAACATCGCCGTACCCACGAATGGATGCAAAATTCGAGACAGTTGTGGCGTGCCTAAAATGTTCATAAACCAGTTCAGCGATGGGAAGAAAAAGCCCAGTCCGCTGATAGCCGTGAACAAGAAGCAAATTACAACCGCCCAGTGATTGATCCTTTCAATCGGTTTGTGGCGAATAATTTTGTCGTTATCATCTGGCATCATTTCTGATCCTCCCCTTCTTTTGATTTCGAAGTGTCAGACGACATTGCGTTGTGCAAATCTTCTAGAGCCTCTTCTTCATCTTTCTTGGAGACGCGGTTTGGACCAATTCCCACATAGTGGAAAATTGCCGCCGCAAATGTTGCCGCAAAACCAACCGCAGCAATCGGCTTCCAGATACCTTTCCAGAAGGTAACTGTTGGGCTGATGGTCGGGTTTTCTGGTAATCCGTGATACAACTGCGGCTTATCCGCATGGTGCAATACGTACATAACGTGCGTACCGCCCACACCTTGTGGATCGTATAAACCTGCGTTTGCATAACCACGAGTTTTCAGCTCTTCAACACGTTCGCCAGCCATGCCAATCATGTCTTCTTTGCTACCAAAATGGATAGCGCCAGTTGGACATGTTTTCACACAAGCAGGCTCTTGACCGACTTCAACACGGTCAACACACAGCGTACATTTGTATGCGCGGTTGTCTTCTTTGTTGATGCGTGGCACGTTGAACGGGCAACCCGCGATACAGTAACCACAGCCGATACAGTGTTCAGATTGGAAATCCACGATACCGTTTTTGTACTGGACGATTGCGCCTTCTGACGGACATGCCTTCAGGCAACCCGGATCAGCACAGTGCATACAGCCATCTTTACGGATCAGCCATTCAAATTTATCGTTCTCTTCCACTTCAGAGAAGCGCATGACTGTCCATGACTTATCGGTTAAATCCGTTGGGTTGTCATACACCCCAACGTTTGTTCCGATTTTGTCACGGATATCGTTCCATTCGGAACACGCAACCTGACACGCTTTACAGCCGATACAGGTTGTGACGTCAATCAGCTTTGCAACTTCTTCCTTATAGTCCCGCACCTGAGGTGCGGGCGTCAGGGAATTGGTGGCAGAGCGACGAATAATGTCCTGAGATTGCATTGACATAATTTATCTCCTTACACCTTTTCCACGTTGACAAGGAATGATTTAAATTCCGGCGTCTGAGTATTCGCATCACCCACATATGGCGTTAATGTGTTGGTGATAAAGCCTTTCACTGCAACACCTTCAAAGCCCCAGTGAATTGGAATACCGATGGTATCGATGTCTTTTCCATCCACTTGCAGGGTTTTAATGCGTTTAGTGACCACGGCTTTCGCTTTGATGTAACCACGTTTAGAACTGACTTTAACCGTATCGCCTTGCTCGATGCCTTTTTCTTTCGCTAAACGTTCACCAATTTCAATGAACTGTTGAGGTTGGATAATGGCATTTAACAGCGCGTGCTTCGTCCAATAGTGGAAGTGCTCAGTTAAGCGGTAAGTGGTACCCACGTATGGGAACTCAGTCGCTTTACCCATTTGCGCCCAGTCGTCTTTAAACACACGAGCTGCAGGGTTTGACACCACATTTGGATGCAGCGGGTTAGTATCCAGCGGCGTTTCGATTGGTTCGTAATGCTCTGGGAATGGACCTTCTGCCATCTTATCCAGTGCAAATAAACGGCCCATACCTTCAGGCTGCATGATAAATGGACCGACACCACTTCCCGGCGCTGCTGTGCTGTAGTCTGGAATATCCATACCTACCCACTTGCTACCATTCCACTCAAGGATTTGGCGCTTCGGATCCCATGGTTTACCCATTGGATCAGCAGATGCACGGTTATAAATCACACGACGGTTCAGTGGCCATGCCCATGCCCAACCTAATGTGTTACCCAGACCGGTTGGGTCGGAGTTATCACGGTTAGCCATTTGGTTACCTTTCGGCGTCCAGCTACCAGAGAAGATCCAGCAACCACTTGCCGTCGTACCGTCATCACGTAATTGAGCAAACGAGCTAAGCAGTTCGCCTTTTTTCACAATTACGTTACCGTCGGCATCTTTCAGGTCTTCTAATGCGTAACCGTTACTTTCTTGAGCCACTTCTTCCGGTGTTGGATTATCGCGGTCGAGGTAATCCCAAGTCATGCTCAGAACCTGTTCAGGTGCTGCGCCGCCTTCGGTTTCATACATTTGACGCAGGCGATGGTAGATACCCGACAGGATTTCACCATCACTGATAGCTTCACCCGGGGCGTCCGCACCTTTCCAGTGCCACTGTAACCAACGTGCTGAGTTAACAATTGAACCGTTTTCTTCAGCGAAACAGCAAGATGGCAGACGGAACACGGTGGTTTGAATCTCTTCCGGTTTCACATCGTTCATTTCGCCGTGGTTTTGCCAGAAGTTTGCAGTTTCTGTGTTCAGCGGGTCGATAGTAATTAAGAATTTCAGCTTAGAAAGCGATTTCGAGACTTTATTCTTGTTCGGGAATGAGGCTAATGGGTTAAAGCCTTGGCAGATATAGCCGTTAACTTCGCCCTTATCCATCATTTCGAAATAACGTAGAACGTCGTAGCCCTGATCCCACTTAGGTAACAGGTCGAAGCCCCAGTTATTCTCTTTCTGCGCTTTATCACCATAGAAAGTTTTCATTAAGCTGACGAAGAATTTAGGGTAGTTACCCCAATAGTTCACCTGACCAGCAACGGTCGCTTTTGGTGTATTCGCCGCTAAATAGCTTTCTAAAGTTGTTTGTTTTTCTGATGGTAATGTCAGGTAACCCGGTAAGCTCTGAGATAACAGACCTAAGTCAGTCAGACCTTGGATGTTGGAGTGTCCACGCAGTGCGTTCACACCACCACCTAACATACCCATGTTACCAAGCAGTAACTGGATCATCGCCATGGTACGAATGTTCTGCGCACCAACGGTGTGTTGAGTCCAACCCAGCGCATATAAGAAGGACGCTGTTTTGTCTTTCGCGCTAGTTTCTGCAATGTATTCGCAGACTTGTAAGAAGTCTTTGATTGGCGTACCACAGATGTTGTTAACCACTTCTGGGGTATAACGGCTCACGTGCTCTTTCAATAAGTTCAGAACACAACGTGGGTTTTTCAGAGTCGGATCGCGCAGCGCTAAGCCGTTCTCATCCATCTCGTAGTTCCACGTGGTCTTGTCGTATTGACGTTTTTCTGCATCGTAACCGGTGAACAGACCGTCATCAAAACCAAAGTCTTCACGGATAACTAAGCTAGCGTTGGTGTACGCCTCAACGTATTCACGTTGAATTTTTTCGTTATCCAGCAAGTATTTGATAACACCTGACAGGAAGGCAATATCGGTACCTGAACGGATAGGCGTGTAAAAATCCGCCACAGCCGCAGTACGGGTAAAGCGTGGATCGATAACGATTAATTTTGCTTTATTGTGGATTTTCGCTTCCATCGCCCAGCGGAAACCGACTGGATGCGCTTCTGCCGCATTACCGCCCATAACGACGATCAGGTTTGCGTTTTTAATGTCAACCCAGTGGTTGGTCATCGCACCGCGACCAAATGTTGGAGCAAGACTTGCTACCGTTGGTCCGTGTCAGACACGCGCTTGGTTATCCACGGCAAGCATGCCGAGGGCGCGACTAAATTTTTGGGTGACAAAACCTGTTTCGTTACTTGCCGCTGATGCACACAGCATACCGGTGGTTAACCAACGGTTGACCGTTACACCATCTTTATTCTGTTTAATGAAGTTTGCATCACGGTCTTCTTTCATTAACTTGGCGATGCGGTCAAACGCGTCGTTCCAAGTAATGCGTTTCCATTCGTTAGTGCCTGGTTCGCGAACTTCTGGATACTTGAGTCGACTCTCACTGTGGATAAAGTCGATTAATCCTGCACCTTTAGGACAAAGTGCACCACGGTTTACCGGATGATCCGGGTCCCCTTCGATATGAAAAATGCTTTCTTTCGCATTCTTCGCGCCATCACCTAGGCTGTACATTAACAGCCCACAGCCGACAGAACAGTAGGTACAGGTATTTCGAGTCTCTTTAGCACGCAGTAATTTATACTGACGTGTAGAGGCTAATGCAGTTGCTGGAGCAAAACCCAGCGCTGCTGCCGTTGTACCTGCCATACCGCCAGCGCAGATCTTAAAGAACTGCCTTCTGCTGACTTGCATGGGGGATCTCCTCATATACATTGCTCATGTTTACCTAACTTCGTTATAAAATTTGAGGTAAACTGTTCTTATTCAACGTCTTCCTTACGTATTCAGGTTCATTGCCTGATGAATGGTGTAAATTCTTTTTACCCATATCGAATATTATGTATCATTAGTGATAGGAATTCATCTAATGTATGAAACAAATACTACAAATAACCCCAAATTATCTAAAATGATCGGCGCTCAATCCACAATCGTGCAACAAAAAAATAACCTCGGTTCGCTGGTTAATGATTTCGTTGCAGAGGAAATCCCTATCGCTCTCGTTTATAACGGGATATCTCATGTGGTAATGATGGCGACACCCAAAGATCTGGATGATTTTGCTGTCGGTTTTTCATTATCAGAAGGGATCATACAATCCCGTGATGAAATTCGCGGAATTGATATTGTGCAAGGTTGTCACCGAGGCATTGAAGTTCATATCGAGTTATCAAGCCGCCGTTTTATGGCGCTCAAAGAGCGTCGTCGTAATCTGACTGGGCGAACTGGCTGCGGTATTTGTGGTACAGAACAGCTCGATGAGATATTTAAGCCTATCACTCCGCTGCCATTCACTCAAACATTCTCATTATCTTATCTCGATAACGCCCTACAAGAATTGAAGACAGTTCAAGAAATTGGCGCATTAACGGGTTGCACTCATGCCGCTGCGTGGATCTCCCCAGAAGGTCGATTAGTGGGCGGATGTGAAGATGTGGGTCGCCATGTTGCGCTAGATAAATTGCTCGGAATGAAAAGCCGTTCAGACTGGCAGCAAGGGGCAATTTTAGTCTCCAGCCGCGCAAGTTATGAGATGGTACAAAAAGCCGCAAGCTGCGGTGCGGAAATTCTGTTTGCGGTTTCAGCCGCGACGTCATTGGCAATTGAAGTCGCCGAAAAAGCCAATTTAACGCTAGTGGGTTTTTGCCGCCAAGGTAAAGCCACTGTATTTACCCATCCGAGCCGGGTGATTGACTAGCCTATATCTACTCACCGCTTAAATGAATTCACTAGCAATTTCTGTGGACTCAAACCATTTTCCCGATGTCAGGAAAATGGTTTTTGTTTTTTATTTCACTTAATTACTTACCAATACAGAAACTAAAAATGTAAAACTATTCAAATTGTTAGAAGAATATTGGCGCACATGTGGAGTGCAACTCATTTGTCGGGTTTTGTCATGGAAGTATCTATTCTAGGGGATTCTCAATATTTTTAAAGTGGGATATCTGGGAAAGTGGGAAAAGAATATAAACTGCTATTGTTACCCATTTTGAAGTTTGTATTATCAGTACAAACTATTGATTTTTAATAATTATTTATCAAAATAGCTTGCATTTTACTACCTCCATGCGAATCTTTATAAAGCAGGAGGTAATCATGAAAAAATACCCATCTTTATCATTAATCGCTTTATGTGTGTCCTTGTCTGGTTGCGTAACTGGACCCCGTCATTATGCTCAAGATGAATCTCGGGCTTTAAATCTAGCGCGAGCCGGGGGCATCTACGATTTGGATTTGAGAGATTCCCACGATGGTGTCCACTCTTATAGCAAGGGTATGTTGGTTCCATTGCTTGATCTCGCCAGGCTAACGACTTCATTTGATGATCCGCTTAGGCGTCTTTCTGGTACGCAGACGTTCGCGTTTAACGCTACCGATATAATGATGACACCAGACAATCCCTCGGCTAGACCAAGTCTAATGGGATGGATGCCCGCATCTGCTGCTACTTCAGAATCTCAGGCTTATGAGAAATACGTGCATCTTGTCGACCAGGCTATCCAGCATGTGGCCGATGATATGGCGTTGAATGTCACTAAACTGAGTAATGTAGAAACACCGGAAATTGATGGCCATCCCATGATTCTTTGGTCTGTTGAAAGCGCTGAGCATGGATGCGGTATTGGTCAATGTGTGGTTGCTTACAACATTACGACTCCTTATCTCTGGAAAAGCCCGCTCTATATTAAAGGTGGTGAGTCCGAAAGCTATAACATCGTCGCCAATCACTCGAAGAACTATTCTCGCTTTGTTTTCCGCCAGTCAGGCCAACAAGACTTTCCAGTTGATGAGTTTTATAGAGCCGTCAGTGCTGCATTGCCATCGTGGATGGTGATCTATTACCCACCTAACCTTGTGGTTCAGGATGGCCAATCTCTCCCATATCCAGTGCTGTATGAACAAGGAAAACAACTGTTGTTTAAGGAGCCTGCTTTATGAATAGTGAATATCAGGATCTAGACAATATTGTTCTGGCGATGGATGAACTCCAAACTAACCCCATAATTATTACCTACCTGATCAGTCATCTACTGACGAGAGATTCGGTGTTTCATCAACCTAGAGTGGGATGTGTCAAATGCAAGAGCACGGGAGAATTAGTCTATCCACATAGTTGGATTGAGCTTCCTGGCGGTTGGATTATTGATCTCAGACTGAATCAGACTTTCAACACATTAGACAGCTATCCGCACGGCATTTTTGAGCCATCATCCTATCGTGACCTTCAGTATTTTGGCATGCCTCTTATAGTCCCTGAATTCGAATTATCTGAACTCGATGAAATGACTGATTCTATGTTTTCCAAGTTATTCAGTTTACAGGGAATGGATATTCGAGTGAGCGGAGGTCGTTATGACTGCATTTGACTGGGGAATGCTTGCGCTATTCCTATTTTTTAGTTTGGTCACCTTCTGGTGTCTTTACAGCTATAGCGCCAATCAGAAATTGTCAGGCCAAGACAAACCTCAAACCGAAGAGTTGGAGGGGAAACATGAGTCAAAATCTCAAAAATGATTTAGTAAATATAGTGTTGCTTGGTGTTTTGCTACTGGGATTTATGCTAGCTCAAGACTCTGGATGGGGATTCTTGCTCGCAGGTTTGCCATTGGTCATTTGGTGCTTTAAAGCTTTCGCATTTATCCAACGCAGATGGTGGTTAGCCGTTCCTTTTTGGTGTGCGCTCACTTATTTGTGTTGGCAAATGTCCTTGGCACTTTGGGCTGGCTATCTATTCGTTGCGTTTGTCAGAAATATGATGAAGTTAAATCAAACCTACCCAATACCAAGTCGTCATAAACGAATGAAACCAGATAGTTCCGTTTTCAAGGATAGTTTTGATTACGACTATAGAAACTATATTGGGTTTGATGATTGATTTTGGCACTTAGCTGGTTCCTTTTGAGTACACATCAACGGAACTAGCCATCAGACTGGTTTTACTACCAATAGAACCACCTAAACCAGACCAGAGATAAAGCACCACTTATAACAGACTGTGGAGACTTAGATGTTCATTCGAGCTTACCTTCGCGCATCAACCAAAGAACAAAATGCTGAACGGGCACGCGAATCACTCATCCAGTTTGCTGCTCAGCATGGCCAGCGAATTGCTGCCTTTTATATCGAGAATGTTTCTGGCGCCACGTTGCACCGACCTGAGTTGATGCGTTTGATTGCCGAGTCAGGTGAGGGTGACATTGTGTTAGTTGAACAAATCGACCGTCTGGCGCGGCTTAAGCAAAGTGATTGGGATACGTTGAAACAAAAGCTGGCCAGCAAACGCCTAGCCATTGTTTCACCGGAACTTCCTACCAGTTGGCTGGCTTTACAACAACATAGCGAAACTGACTTTACCGGTGCTATTTTACAGGCGGTGAATGCCATGATGTTGGACATGCTCGCTGCCGTTGCTCGTAAAGATTATGATGACCGGCGACGCCGCCAATCACAGGGGATCGCAAAGGCGAAATCCGATGGTAAATATAATGGGCGTCAACCAGATCTGAAACGTCATCAGCACATAGCCAGTCTATTGAAGACTGGGCATAGCTATAGTGACATTCAGGACATGTTGGGATGTTCGCGGCACCTGATTGCAACTATCTCGAAGAATATCGGTAGTACAGAGCAGTAATTCCACGACTTTCTGCCGTATCATTTTCTTGATTACGGCAATCTAACTTCCTCACATTGACAATCTGTTCTCACTTCTCTAAAAATTTGGTTTCAACTCAAATAAGTTGAGAAAAATCATAATAGTGATAGGGTATGCAACAGTGATAACATCCAGAGTTTATAGTTAAAACACCGTGGAGAAAGCATGATCCGCTGCCACCTTGCCCGCTTAATGGGTGAACAAAAAATGCGCATTAGCGACGTGATGCGAGAAACTGGCCTCAGCCGTACCACCGTGACGCTACTTTACAAAGAAACCGCGATCAAGGTGGATTTAGAAGCGCTCGATAAGCTATGCGATTTATTTAACTGCCCATTGAGCGACATATTGGAAAAAATACCAAGCGATAGACAGTGCTAAAAATTATCAAGGAGTGACGACATGTCGTCAGAAGCAGATACCAGAGCAAACTACATCGACCCAGCGTTAAAAGCCGCACATTGGCAACTGGGCAACATCATTCGGGAACATTACTTTACCGATGGCCGTAAGCTTGCTGGCGGTGTCCGTGGCCGTCGTTGTTTCGTCGATTATCTGCTCCACAAAGACAATCGTTACCTTGCAGTTGTTGAAGCAAAAAAAGAATCTGAACATCCAACCAAAGGCCTTCAACAAGCCATCGACTATGCCAAGAAGCTACTCGTTCGCTTTGTCTATTCAAGCAACGGCAAACAAACCTATGAGTTCGACTTAGAAACTGGTAAAGGCGACTACATCGAGTTTTACCCAACACCACAAGAGCTTGAAAGCCGCTACGCAGGTGTTAATTCGGATCTAGGCCAGCAGCTTCGTAATGTGCCCTTTCATTTAGAAGGCGCAATGCAGCCGCGTTATTACCAAGAATTAGCGGTACATGCCGCCACAGATGCTATTGGTAAAGGTAAGCCACGAGTGTTGTTAACGCTGGCTACTGGTACAGGTAAAACATTTATTGCCTTTCAAATCGTCCATAAACTGTTCCAGTCCCGTTGGAACAAAGAATCTCCGGGTACACGTAGGCCTCGAATCTTGTTTTTAGCTGATCGCAATATTTTGGCCGACCAAGCGATTAATACATTTAATCCGTACGAAAAAGATCTTATTAAAATTAATGGGGAGGAGGTTCGAAAGCGTAATGGTGTTGTGCCTACGAATGCTCATATCTTTTTTGCAATTTATCAAGCTATCGCAGATCGAACGGATAGAGAAAAAGAAAATATTGAAGGGTATTACAAGTCTTATCCAACCGACTTTTTTGATTTAGTAATGATTGATGAGTGTCACCGAGGTAGCGCCAATGACACTGGTTCATGGCGTGCAATTCTGGACCACTTTGGAAGTGCTGTTCACATTGGTTTAACTGCTACACCCAAACGAGAAGATAATATTGATACTTATGATTATTTTGGACAACCAGCTTTTGAATATTCTCTAAAAGCAGGCATTAATGATGGCTTCTTAACGCCATACCGTGTCAAACGGGTGCGCACCAACTTAGACGAGCTAGTGCTAACCAAAGATGACCAAGTGATCGAAGGTGAATCTGGGCAAGACGTCTATCAGGTTGAAGATTACGACAAAAAAATCATCGTGGATGATCGTACCGAACTGGTCGCCAAAGCCATTTTGGACAATATCAATCCACTAGAAAAAACCATCGTATTTTGCGAAAACCAAAATCATGCACTGACCATGCGTGACATGATCAACAAACACAAAAAAGTGAAAGACCCGCACTACTGTGTGCGCGTGACCAGTGATGAGGGCAAAGTCGGCCGCGAGCTACTGGAAAAATTCCAAGATAACGACAAAGACATTCCCACTATCATTACCTCATCGCAAATGTTAACCACCGGGGTAGATGCCCGCAATGTGCGTAACGTAGTGTTGGATAGAACCGTCGGCTCAATGGTGGAGTTTAAACAAATAGTCGGTCGCGGTACCCGTGTTTTTGATGGAAAAGACTATTTCACCATCGTCGATTTTCGCGGTGCAACCAATAAGTTTTACGACAAAGATTGGGATGGCGAACCTGAAGCACCGGAGCCCGGTGGCACTGGGGAGCCAACACCACCACCTTACACACCAGAGCCTCCCGGAGGAACAGATGGCCCAGAGCCTGAACCGAGAGAGCCAAAACCTCGGCTAAAAGTAAAGTTAGGCAAACACCGTGAACTGAAAGTCATTGACGTTGAAACTCGTTATATCGATGAAAACGGTAAACCTCTCACGGTGCAAGAATTTGTTGAGCGTCTAATTACTCAATTACCTGGGTTGTTTAGAACGGTTGATGAACTGCGGCAGATATGGTCAGACCCAGACGAGCGCGAAACTTTGCTCGGTAAACTCGTACAAGCAGGTTTTGATAAAGAGCAACTCGCCACACTACGACGCATGTTTGAAGCAGAAGAGTGCGATATCTTCGATCTGCTGGCTTTTTTAGCCTTTGAACAGCCCATGGCAACCCGTAAAGCTCGTGCCGATCAAGTACGTACTAACAGCACCTTCTTTAATCAGTACCAACAAGAAAAGGCACAGCAATTTTTGCACTTTGTGCTTAACCGATATGAGCAAACCGGCAGCACGGAGTTATCACGCGAGCGCTTGCCAGCGCTTATCGAGCTATCAGGGTTGGGTACTGTCAAAGATGCCTCAACAGCATTCGGTGGAAAACCAGCCTATTTGCTGGCGGCTTTTAAACAATTACAACAACAGCTTTATCACGTGAACTGAAATGGAATTAACACTCGCACCTAACCCGCTGTACGACCAGCCACAAACCTTAAATATCAATAAGGTTGCTACTTTAATTGGTGAAAATGGCAGCGGAAAATCCAGTATCTTACATTCGATCTTTAGAAAGCAGATTGAGGAACCTAGTGAAGCGCTTCAGCTGATCTGTGCTACTTCAGGACAAAATGAAAACTTTTCTTCCTTTTTCGAACGAAGACTAGCCTCTTTACGATCAAGAAAAGATATAAGTGACATTGATTTTTCTAGCCTTTTCTTTACTCAGAAAGATGTTCGATTCCTTACGTTTCTCGCCTACACATTCAAGAGTAACGGCTTAGTTTTTAATTTTGTTAACAACCACAAGGCATTCAAGGATCAAGTTTCAGTTAAATTGAGACTGAAAATATCTGTTCCTGATACTTACATAAAGAATGTACAACAAGACCAGATAGCTGAAGCTAAAGACTATGAACACCCATCGATAAGAAAAAGACCTTTTAATCAGCGACTTGATGCTTTTCTCGAGAAGATAGAAACACTTCCAGACCTTGATGCTCTGCTAGAAAAAGGCAAAGGCTTTAAGTCAACCGAAGTCGAGGTAACTAATGAGAAATTTTTTGATGTTTTTGATGGCTCTAGAGTTGATGCTATAAAATTTCTAATCGAAGGCTCATACAACGAATATTTCTTTTCAGCTTCTGAAAGTTTGCTTTACCTAACTGATAATATTGAATTTTCATTGCTCAGTGATGGTGAGTATCAGTTTCTATTCGTTGCTTCACTAATTGATCTATTTGATAGCACTTCTTCTCTTTTCATGTTTGATGAAGTTGACTCACACCTGCACCATAAAAACGTTGAGCTCCTTTGGGACATCCTAAGCAAAACTAAGGGTAAGGTCATAACCACAACTCATTTAGTCGACTCAATCGCTGAGAATGACTTCGAATCATTGTTTTTGGTTGAAAATGGGCAGATAAAAAATGAGCAAAAATCTCAAAAGTTATTGGAAAGATTGAAGGTTTTATCCAAAAGTAAAGTCGTCGAGTTAGAAATAGCCTCCAAATTGAACAACATTTGCTTGATTGATTACTACAATGATTGGAAGATTTTTGAGTTATTAGCAAAGCAGAAAGGGCTTGACTGGAGGCCTCTGTCCTCAATAAATCCTATAGCCAAGTCATCTGGTTACAATTCGGCGGGTGACAGCTTTGGTGCTTCCAAGATCAAGTGGCTGCATGAGTTGAGAGACATGAAGGAATATCTCAGAGTGTGCAAAGCTGAAGTGCACAAAAAAGATAAAGCTCTTCATCCACGCAAAATAACAAATGTGTTCTTGATATGCGATCGAGACGAACTGCCAGAAGCTAACATTCACGCACAAAGTGGTGTCAAGGTGATTGGAGTTGATTACCCTGACAAATTTGACTTAGGCTTGCCTTGTCCAGAGAGGATAAACTGCTATTTACTGACTTGGAAACGCCGCGAAATCAAAAATTATCTGCTTTCACATACAGCGCTATCGCATCACAACGTACTCGCTGCAATCAATAACGCTGATATTGCACTGCGAAATCATTTACAACCAAATAACCCAGGTGATAACGACGATATTCGCCGTTTGAACGCAAAAGATGTCATCGACCCTCTGATAAACACGAAGGGGGTTGGGCAAGACATTGCCAAGCTCCAAGCCTATATCGATCTGATTCCGCCCGCAGAAATCAGCGAAGATATCACTAATATGTACAATTTTATTATCGGAAAACTATAAGCCATGTCATTACAACAAAAAATTGACCGCATAACCGACATACTGCGCCGCGACGATGGCATTAGTGGTGCTATGCACTATACCGAGCAAACCTCGTGGGTACTGTTCTTAAAGTTTTTGGATGATTACGAGTCTGAAAAAGAAGATGAAGCAGTACTGTCAGGTAAAGACTATCAACCTGTATTGGATGAAGAGCACCGTTGGTCAAATTGGGCCTGCCCGAAAAATGTCGATGGCAAGCTAGATATCAACAAAGTTCGCACGGGCGATGACTTGACGGATTATGTTAATAACGAGTTGTTTCCGTACTTAAAGAGCTTTGCCAACTCGGCTATCACTGGTGCAGCAGCAGACCCAAAGTCCTTTGCCTATAAAATTGGTGCCATTTTCCAGTATTTAGACAACAAGGTGGCGTCTGGCCATACCTTGCGTGAAGTGTTGGATATTGTGGATAGCCTGAACTTCCAATCTGAGTCTGATCTGTTTGAACTCTCGTTGGTGTATGAAGGCCTATTGCAAAACATGGGCGATGCCGGGGGCTATGCGGGCGAGTTTTATACCCCACGCCCAGTGGTACGAGCCATGATTAAGGCTGTTGATCCACAAGCAGGGCAAACCATTTACGATGCAGCTGCTGGCTCATGCGGATTCCTAGTCGAAGCCTTTGACCACCTAAAAGCTAAAAAGAGTGCGCTTTCAACCGAGCAATGGGACTTTATCCAGCGTGACACCTTCTTCGGTTACGAGAAAACCTCGCTGGCGTACGTGATGGGTATGATGAACATGATTTTGCATGGCATCGAATCCCCAAACCTGTTCAGGGGTAATACGCTGACCCAGAATATCCGTGATATTCAGGAAAAAGACCGTTACGACATTATTCTGGCTAACCCGCCATTTGGTGGTAAAGAAAAGTCGCAAATTCAGCAAAACTTCCCTATCCAAAGTAACGCTACCGAATTGCTGTTTTTACAGCATTTTATGAAAACCCTGAAAAGTGGCGGCAAAGCTGCCATCGTAGTACCAGAAGGCGTGCTGTTCCAAACCAATAGTGCGTTTAAACAGGTCAAACAGGAACTGCTGGAAAACTTTAACCTGCACACTATATTAAGCCTGCCCGCCGGGGTATTTTTGCCATATTCAGGTGTTAAAACCAACGTGCTGTTTTTTGAGCGCAGCGGCGGCACCAGCGATGTGTGGTACTACGAATGTGAGCCTGAGCAAAAGCTCACCAAAAACAAACCGATCACCGATGAACACTTAAAAGAGTTTGTTGAGCTGTATAGCAGCCGCGAAACCACAGAGCGGTCGTGGACGGTTTCCGCCAGCAAACTGGCAGAAGACTATGATCTCTCTGCTAAAAACCCTGCCAAACAAAAAGATGCCGAGCACTTAGCGCCCAGCGATATTCTTAAGCAGATCCGCACCAAAGAAAAACTGGTATCAGGCCTGTTGGATGAAATTGAAGACCTGTTGGCGGAGAAATAATCATGGAACAGGTTTTATATAAACTACCGGATGGGTGGGAGTGGCATTCAGTCAAGAAGCTTAGCCATAACATTCAGTATGGGCACACGGCTAAAGCAGAAAGTAACGGTAACGCAAAGTTCTTGCGTATTACTGATATTCAAGATGGAAAGATCGACTGGCAGGGAGTTCCAACCGTATCCCTAGAAAAAAAAGAAATCAACAAGTACGCGTTGAATGATGATGACTTGATCTTTGCCCGTAGTGGTGCAACTGCGGGAAAATCTATTCTAATCAAGAATGCGCCAAAGGATGCCGTATTCGCATCTTACTTAATTAGAATTGTTCCAAACAAAAAGTACATTATTCCAGAATATTTAAGTTATTTCTTTCTAACACCTGCTTACTGGGAGGTTGTTGGTCAGAATGCCGCAGGCGCAGCTCAGCCCAACATCAACGGCACAAAGCTTTCAGAGTTTATTGTACCGGTGGCTCCTCAAGGCGAACAAAAACGCATCGTGGAAAAGCTCGGTGCACTGCTCACCCGTATCGACACCGCCATTGAGCATTTGCAGGAAAGTGTCACATTGGCTGATGCGCTATCTCAGAATGGGCTTGATGTCTATTTTGCTGAACTCACAGAAACAAACCCCGAGTTAACCTTGTCAAAGTTAGCTGATTTTATATCTGGTTATGCATTCAAAAGCGGTGACTTCAAATCGGAATCCGGAATTAAGCCGATTAAAATAACCAACGTTGGTGTTAATGAGTTTTCTGAAAATGCAGAAGAGTTTCTGCCAGCTAGCTATGAAACTGAATATCAGAGATTTGCAGCAAAGACGAACGATATCGTAATCGCATTAACTCGTCCGATAATTAATGGCGGGTTGAAAGTCTGCCGAGTACCTGAAGCTTATAGCGGAGCGCTAGTGAATCAGCGTGTCGCTGCAATAACTTCACACAACAAACACGTATTAGATTTCATTTATCTTTACTTGCAGTCATCCCGCACTAAAAATTATGTGCTGGAAAAATCTAAGTCCCTGAATCAGCCGAATTTATCAATAACAGACCTTAAGAACCTCACGCTTCCTTTACCGGTTAATGACGAGGCCATTGCTAAAGCGGTTGCTGATTGCAATGCTTTGATATCCAAAGCAAGAAAGAGCAAAGCTGAAATTTCTGAAAAAATAACAATGATGCAGCAACTAAAAGCATCAATTCTCGATTCCGCCTTTAAAGGCGAGCTCTAAGGAGGGAGTATGAGTTTACAAACCAATCTCAAAGGTCGCTTACGCAACACTTCTCTATCCAAAAGCCACGGCTTAATGCCGGTCTTTGAGGCGGTGGTAAACTCTATTCACTCGATTGAAGAAAAAGGGAATAGCGATAACGGTAAGGTTGTTCTTCGGATCGATCGCGCGACTCAGGAGAGTCTAGATTTCGATGCCAAATCGCTACCCCCTATCTTGGGTTTCACAATCACTGATAATGGTTGTGGTTTTAATGAAACCAACTTTAAGTCATTTGAAACACTGGATTCCGACCACAAAATTGACAAAGGCTGCCGAGGTGTAGGTCGTTTGATGTGGTTGAAGGTATTTGACCTAGTCGAGGTGGAAAGCCATTTTTTCGATGGGGATGGCCAGCTTAAAAAACGTGTATTTCGCTTTAACGATAAATCAGGTGTTCACAGTGAAAATGTTCAGGTAGCTACCGAACAGCAACCAGGTACTCAAATCAAACTGGTGGGATTTGATGAAAGTTATCGAAAGCAGGTACCAACCAAAGGGCTAACAGTGGCTAATCAGCTACTTGAACATGTGCTCTGGTACTTTGTTCGTCAAGGCAGTGCTCCCAAGATACTGGTAGAGGATGCAGATGAAGTATTCGATCTTGATGACTTGCTTACAGAGCATATGCACGCGAGTTCGTTTCCTGAAACGATTACCATAGGTGACTTCTCATTCGATCTTACTCACATCAAGTTTCGAGCATCAGTAAATAAAAAGCATCAGTTAGCCTTGTGCGCCGCAAATCGTTTGGTTAAAGAAGAATCCATTCAAGGAAAAATTCCCGGCTTGTACGGCAAAATATCTGACGAATCTGGGGAATTTACCTATACCTGTTACGTGTCTTCAGGCTACCTAGATGAGCGTGTACGTAGCGAGCGAACCTCTTTTGATATTGCCGAAAACGTAGAGGACATGCTCAATGAGGTAAGCTTTAAAGATATTCGCGATGCAGTGCTCGCACGAACGAAAGAATATCTGCAAGATGTTTTGGCAGAAAATGTCTCAGCAGGTCGTAAACGTGTAGATGATTTTATTAATAGCCATGCCCCCCGATACCGGCCTATTGCTCACTATGTTGCAGAAGAACAGCTCATTGTTGACCCAGAAAAGTCGGACAAAGACTTAGAGTTACACCTGCATGCTCAGTGGTATGAGGTCGAACGACAGTTAGTCAGTGAGGGTCATGACATCATGCAACCTCAAAATGAGGAGCACGTAGAGGAGTACAAGGGACGGCTGAGTGAGTATCTGAAAAAAGCTGAAGACCTTAAACAATCAGACCTCGCTAATTACGTATCGCATCGCAAGGTTATTATTGACCTGCTGCAAAAATCCATCGAGCGACTGGATGATGGCAAGTATGCCCGTGAGGATATAATTCATGAGCTAATCATGCCGATGCGCAAAGATTCTAGTGAGGTTTTACTGGACTCTTGCAACCTTTGGTTGATCGATGAACGTTTGGCATTTCACAACTATTTGGCTTCCGACAAAACGCTGAATGCAATGCCGATTACTGGTAATGATTCGACAAAAGAGCCCGATTTGCTCAGCCTGAGGGTATTTGATAACCCACTACTGGTTAATGATCAAACCAGCTTTCCCTTAGCATCTATCACCGTTGTCGAAATCAAACGGCCAATGCGCAATGACATGCGCGAAGGTGAAGATAAAGACCCAATAGCTCAAGCCCTCGGTTATGTAGAGAGAATTCGTGATGGGCAAGCGAAAACAAAATCAGGACTACTTATCCCTAGAAATCATGATATCCCCGCATACTGCTATATTGTGTGCGACCTGACCTCAACAATGGTAACGCGCTGCAAAAACTTTAGTTTAACCATGACTGCGGATGGCATGGGATTCTTCGGGTACAACCCCAATTACAAAGCTTATATCGAGGTCATAAGTTTTAATCAGCTTGTGAGGGCCGCAAAGGAACGTAACCGTGCATTCTTTGACAAGCTTGGACTTCCCTCTATGTAAGTAAAAAGGTTGATTGCATGACAGATAATATCCCCCAAGCTCCTCATGGTGAGTTTGTTCTTTTCACCAGTGCTGACGGTCAAACCCGCGTTGAGTGTCGTTTTGAGTCGGACACGTTGTGGCTTTCTCAGGCTGCAATGGCTGAGCTTTATGATAAAGACGTTCGCACAATCAATGAGCATCTAATCAATATCTACAACGAAGGTGAGCTTGTACAAAACGCAACCATCCGGAAATTCCGGATAGTTCGATTGGAAGGTACTCGCCAAGTATCTCGCAAGATCGACCACTACAATCTCGATGCCATTCTGTCTGTTGGCTACAGAGTTCGTTCGCAACGTGGAACACAGTTCCGCCAATGGGCAACGAAAATCCTGAAAGAATACCTGATCAAGGGATTTGCCATGGATGACGAGCGCCTCAAAAATCCACCCGTTGGTCACTCTGCGGTGCCTGACTACTTTGACGAGATGCTTGAACGCATTCGCGATATCCGAGCCAGTGAGCGTCGTGTTTATCTGCGAGTTAAAGAAATCTTTACCATGGCAGCCGATTACGAGCCATCCAACCAAGATACTAATCGCTTCTTTCAAACCATTCAGAACAAGCTGCATTATGCCTGTACGCACATGACGGCTGCTGAGCTGATTGCTAGCCGTGTGGATGCCAGTAAGCCAGATATGGGGCTAACCAGCTATAAAGGCGATGAAGTGCGTAAGACCGATGTCACCATCGCCAAAAACTATCTGCGTGAAGACGAAATCAAAGAGCTTAACCGCATCGTCAATATGTGGCTCGACTTTGCTGAAGACCAAGCGCTTCGCCGCAAACAGGTATTTCTAAAGGACTGGGCCGATAAGCTAGACCAGTTTTTAAGTTTTAATGATCGGGACGTATTAAGCGGAGCGGGGAAAATTACCAAGAAAGACGCAGATGATAAGGCGAAATTAGAGTTTGATCGCTTTGCCCAGCAACGCCGCCGTTTGAAAGAAGCTGAAGGTTCACGGGCCAATATTGCAGCACTCAAGGCTATACTCAAAAAAGATAAATAGCCGATATAGTACAGCCCTGATTTCGAATGAATTGAGGGCTGCGTTGTAAGAGGATAACTATAAAGGATTATCCATCTTAAAATCGTCGATATCGCCTGTCATTTTGAATAGATTGGTGTCATTCCACCTACATAGCTGGCGAATTCTCATCAGATTGGCATTGGCTCTACGGATGATGGCAAAAGCTTCCTCTACTACGTTAATCACAGGTTTTTCCCAGTATTGTGCTTGGGTAAACGTAGTTTTGGGGTATCGGAAATGCCCATCTCGCGGAAGATAATGGCTGATCACTTGGAATCCATCAGCATTTTTTTTAGGCTTAAACTGGTTATAAACCCAAAAAATTTCGAGTTTTTTGTTTCTTAGCCTTACACGACAACCAAAATGACCCGGATAACCTGGTGAGTTTTTACCTCTATGTGCAACGTTGTTCTGCCAGAACAAGTCTGCAATTTTTTGTGCTATGTAGAAGTAGCGGAGCTGTTCTATTTCGGTTGATTTATGGGTGTAGTGTAGATATTGCTCTGATATGGTTAAGGAAAAAAGCATTGCGTCGTCTTGATTAACATTTGTGCTATTGGCAATAAAGGTTTCCCAGATACTAATCTGTGTTTCTAGTGCTTTTAATGATTTTGAGAAGGCTTTTATGTACTCAGATTGTGGTTGATTTCCCCCATTTAGTGAGGCACTAAATGCAACAATTTGTTGTTCTAAAAATGAATAATTTTTGGTCATGACATAATCCTCTGTATTGTGAATTCAGAGTTAGTCTATTGTCTCATTATCTAATTCATCGCCTGTCTTCATGCCCTTTTTGGGCACTTAGGTCTTTTGGTATGACGCCTTAGCCAGAAGACCCAGCCAATTCCTTTCCAATAACTATCTGATGGGGGACCTTGGACGATTTATTCCATACAAGCTTTATCGCCAATAAAAGACCTGAGCTAAACGATTCCATTTTTAATGGGGGACATGGCTTTAAGAGTTGTAAATCGCCAGGTCTCTAAACTTTCACATGTGAAAGTTTTCTCTGGTTATTCACTGGCGCATAAATTGATACGCTAATGTCGAGAAACTCATTAGTGGCTTAGCTTTTTGCTCCTCAGAGGCTGTTTTTTATCTATATATTGAATAAATGTCATTAAATATTAGCGTGTTGAAATTTATTATTGAAATTCCCCAAAAGGGCAGTTCCAGCGGTCTGCTTAACAACTGATTTTTAGGATGATGCTGCATGAAGGTTCAATAATTTTCAGGAGGCATTATGAATCAAGTTACACCCACCACTGACGAAAGACTACTCACATATCGAGAGGTGTGTTCTCTCACTCAAATATCACCAGCAACACTGCGACGTTATGTCCAAAGTGGAAAATTTCCTTCACCAATCAAACTCAATGCTCATGGCCGATCAGTCCGTTTCCGACACAGCGAGGTATTGGCTTGGATGCAATGTTTGTAGGAGGAAAAATGCAGCTTGAACTACGTAATAATGGTTTATTCCGCATACAGGATGGTGAAGAACGGAAAATTTCCGATCCAATTTGCGTGCTTTTTAGAGTGCGTAGTGATGACCGAATTCGGAGTAGTGGCGTGTTGTGCGAGTGGCTCAATCTGGATGGCTATTCCGTCCAGGAGGTATTTTTAATGAAGATATTGAATGGTAGCCAGTCCATGTTAATCCGAGAACGGTTATTAGACAGTGGTTTTTGGATAGAAACTGGCATCGATACGTGGAAACTGATTCAACAATATTTAGTTCAAGAATCGCGCAAAGCGAGTACTGCAACCATAGTGGAAAGGACTGGTTGGCATCGTGAGGTATTTGTTACGCCCAGTTGGATTTCTGGTAGGAGTGATGAACCGTATCTATATCTATCTCCGCGTGTTGCCCCAAATTTTCAGCAAAAAGGATCTTTGGACGATTGGCGACAAGAAGTCGGGCGTTTTTGTCGTGGTAACCCATATTTAATTTTCGCTATTGGCTGTGCCCTTACAGGACCACTGTTAAAACCCGCCGGTTTGGAGAATGGCGGTATTCATATTGTTTCCAATTCTGCTGATGGTAAAACCGCACTTCTCCAAGTGTGTGCAAGTGTCTGTGGTGGTTCTGACTTCATGAAAAGTTGGAGTGGCACTGCCAATGGTATTGCTGCTGTCGCAAGTGAACATCACGACCTAGTTTTACCGCTTGATGAAATTGGCATGGCCAAAGCGGAAGATATCGATACCTGTTTGTATCAAATTTTTAATGGTGCTGGGAAATTGCGGGCAGATAAAACCGGCAAGCTTGCTGAATCTGAGCATTGGCGTGTGCTGGTATTAAGTTCAGGTGAAAAGTGGCTCTCAGAGATATTTGAAAGTTTGGGTCGTAGCCCGATGGCCGGGCAAGAAGTTCGTTTGATTGAACTTCCGGTAATTGGTCAGCATGGGGTGCTGAATGATCTTCACAGCTTTTCCACACCTCAAAAGGCCATTGATCATCTGAAGTCTGCAAGTGCGAGAACGTACGGATCATTGCTGAGATCATTCATCGAATTGATCACGACTGATGTAGTGGATCTTAATCAATACGTGCCAAAGGAATTACAACGCATTGTTGATAGCTGGCTACTGCCGGATTCATCCTCACAGGTGCAGCGAGTCACCCGGCGTTTTGCGCTGATTTTAGTGGCCTTGCAGCTTGCCTCTCGTAACTTTCTGGTTAATTGGAGTGAGGACGAATCAGAGCAAGCAGTGCACAGCTTATATCGGGTTTGGTTGGGAAGTCGCGGTCATTTAATGAATCTTGAGGAATATAGCTTACTACAAAAGATTGGCGGTGTTCTCGCTAAGTGGGACAAACGACTTGCTAAAGAAGGCGATGTATATAGGCCAACAAGCATAGGATATCGACGGTTTATCGATGGTGAGGAGCTTTGGCTCATCCACAAAGATGAATTTTTGAAAGGCTTAAATTTGCCAACTCATTATATGCGTGATGTTGAGCTGCTCTTCCGCCGTCAATGTCTTGAAAGTAATGAACGCAGCCGTGGTACCTATAAGCTAAAGATGAGCGGTCGCTACTATCGTTTTTTTGCCCTTTGGCCTGACAGGGTGAGGCAAGCAATGCTGAAGATGGAGCAAGTCGATGATGAATAATTCAAATATCCCACTTTCCCACTTTTCCCTGTTTGATTCTGAGGTAGGAGTATCAACATGACTGAAAAAGAGATGCTTCAGCGCATGCTGATGGATATGTCATTGCTTAAAAAACTGATTACCGATCATATCAAAAACGAGCAACGTCCTGACACGACAAAGGAAATCCTCACCGTTGAGGAATGTGCTGAGCTGACGGGGCTAAAGAAAAGTACTTTGTACCGGTTGACTCACGAACGCAAGATCCCATTCTTCAAACCCAATGGTAATCGGGTGTTCTTCAGGCGAGCAGATATCTTGGCTTGGTTGCAGAGTAATCGTGTGGCGTCTTCTGATGAGATTGATAAAGCCGCTGCTGATCATCTCGTTGCTAACCGAAAATTGTATGGCCGGAGATATTAGGTTGATGTTTAACCTTTTGAAAATAAATAGGAATGGTCGGATGCGTTACATGTCACAGTTCTTTAACTGTGACATGTAACGGTTACTCGTTGGATTGACAGCTCAGGCTTTAATGACTAAGTCTTAATGTGCGTGCGAATGCGCTTTTAAAAACACATCATTAGCTAGATATGTCTGTAAAACATACTCCAACAGGTGTTGTACACAGCGGTGCTAAAGGCGGCACCACTGGCTGCGGTACTGACACAAAGAAAAATGCTGATCACTGGGTTAATTCCCACGAGAAAATCACATGTGATAAGAATGGCTGTAAAAACTAACGATCTTATGTGGTTGATGGAGGGCACTGTCGAGGTGCCCTTTTCTTTGTAAAGATGTATTCGTTTGGTCGTAATAATGCTCTTAGTCTGATGACTCATCGAAGATATCCGGAAAGGTCCGCATGGCCTCTGTGCGACGGGTTTCCAGAATATCTGCGTAGATTTCTGTTGTTCTGAGTTCGCTATGGCCAAGCAATCTGGAAAGGGAATAGATGTCTAGCCCTCGGGCAAGTTGGTTTACTGCAAAGGTGTGGCGGCCTGCATGAAAGGTCACGTGTTTGGTGATCCCGGCACGTACAGCCCACTGCACTAGCGCGACGTTGCTATAGCTGTCGTAACGCAATCCCTTAAAAACCCGTTCTGTCGGTTTTCCCCTGTTTTCCAAGTTGAGCAAACGTACTGCTGAATCCGGTAAGTCGAGATATTGCAGGCCATTGCCTGAGTTTTTGAGCTTTATCTGGGAAAAGATTATTCGGTAGTGCCCTTGAGCAAATAGTTCAATTTCACTCCACACCAGTTTATGAATGTCTGACCAGCGTAGACCCGTAGTGCAGGAGAACAGAAATGCTCTCCGTAGTACATCGTAACGGCATTCTGCCTTGGTAAGGGCCTTTACCTCATCCAGAGTGAGATAAGTGCGCTGTGTCCTCTCTGCTTTGATGGATTTGACTTGTTCAACAGGGTTATCTCTGATGATTCGGTCGCGTTGCGCTTGGTTGAGTGCTGCCCGGATTTTATTGAAGTAGCTACAGGCGGTATTCCTGGAGAGGCCGGTATCTGATTTTGTTATTGCCTCATGCTGTAGGTAATGACGGAACCCTTCCAAAAAGTATTTATCTACCTGTTCAAAAGTGAGTTCTGCGTGGCGGTGATAACGGTGGAGATGGATGCCCGCAGAAACCCAGATTGAGTAGTTGGATTTGCTACCGGATGCTTTACTCGCTGTAATTTGGTCGAAGTAGTCAAAGAAGCTGGCATTGAGTTTTGTGCGGTCATCTAAGCCGTGTTTGGCTGATTCCATTTCCAGTAGACGCTTGGCTCGAATGGCCTCAGCTTTTTGCAATGTAGTTTTATTGTGCTCGCGCTCAACTGCGTTTTTGGGCTTGGCGTAGAGGAACAGGTTTAACGTCTCATATGAGCGTTTCTGAGCTCTTGAGCCGTCTTCCGAGGTCTTTGAACCGTAATAGTACACAAGCCTGATAGCACGTTGGCCATTCTTATCTGGATCTCGTTTATGTATGCTGATTTTCATAGGTTTTTCTCATCTTGTGCGCCATATGTGCGCCAGAATTTATCTGTGGCGCACACGTGGCGCAAGAATCGACAAAACCCTTCAAATCACTTCCCACCCAATAAAACAAAATTATTTTAAAATCATAATGTTGTTTTTATTTGGTTTGATACGTTTTACTATTTTACTTCCCGATACAGAAACTCGAGAAAATACGCCCTAACAAATCATCGGAGGTAAATTCACCGGTGATTTCGCTCAGTTCTTGCTGAGCTAAGCGTAGCTCTTCAGCCAATAGCTCACCAGAGCGAGCATTCACTAACTGGTCATAGCCTTGTGCAAGGTGAGTGGCGGCATTGTTCAGTGCTTGTAAGTGGCGACGACGGGCAAGGAAACCGCCTTCTGTATTGCTATTAAAGCCCATGGTCTCTTTGAGGTGATCGCGCAGCAAATCGATACCTTTTTCTTCACGGGCAGATAAACGAATCAGTGGGTAACGGGCATCAGCAACAAATTCTACAGATTCCCCTGTTTTATCTGCTTTATTACGAATAACCGTGACTGGCAATGTTTCTGGCAAGCGAGCCATAAATTCAGGCCAAATCTCTTGTGGCTCAGTGGCATCCGTCGTGGTGCTGTCTACCATAAATAGAACACGGTCGGCTTGCTCGATCTCTTTCCATGCGCGTTCGATACCGATGCGCTCTACCTCATCGCTGGCTTCACGTAAACCGGCGGTATCAATAATGTGCAGCGGCATACCATCGATATGAATATGTTCGCGCAACACATCACGAGTGGTACCTGCAATATCCGTCACAATCGCTGCTTCGCGCCCCGCTAATGCATTCAATAAGCTAGATTTACCCGCATTCGGGCGGCCTGCAATCACCACTTTCATACCTTCGCGCAGCAAACTCCCTTGGCGAGCCTGTGAGCGTACGTCTTCTAAGTCTGCGACCACTTCGTTTAATTTGGCTTCAATTTTACCGTCAGACAGGAAATCAATTTCTTCATCTGGAAAATCAATCGCCGCTTCCACATAGATGCGCAAGTGAGTGAGTGCTTCCACCAATTGATGGATATGGGAGGAAAAAGCACCCTGCAAAGAGTTCATCGCTGAACGCGCCGCTTGCTCTGAACTCGCATCAATCAGATCGGCAATCGCTTCAGCTTGCGCCAAATCGAGTTTGTCATTTAAAAATGCACGCTCAGAAAATTCCCCCGGATTGGCAATACGAATATTGGCAATAGTCAGAATTCTTCTAAGTAATAAATCGAGGATAACAGGACCACCATGCCCTTGTAGTTCAAGAACATCTTCCCCAGTAAAAGAGTTAGGTCCCGGGAAATAAATAGCAATCCCTTGGTCAAGGACAGAGCCATCTGCATCACGAAATGGCAGATAATCGGCATAGCGCGGCTTCGGTAACTTTCCGAGTACTGTTTCAGCAACAAGAGCTGCTTGCGGGCCGGATACACGTAAAATTCCAACCCCACCACGACCGGGAGCGGTTGCCTGTGCGACGATAGTATCGTTGATTTGCATGATGTTTCTCTGTCTATGACTAAAAAAAATTGAGGCGACCCTAAATGGATCGCCTCAATGTTACTATAGAATCTGGCTTTGTGAAGCCCTCTAAACTCGATTGGAATTTAGATTATTTCTTCGCTTTCTTATCACGGCTATGTAAGCCACGTTTTTCCAGACCACGGTAAATAACCTGCTGCTGGATAATGGTGACTAAGTTGCTCACGATATAGTACAGAACCAGACCTGATGGGAACCACAGGAAGAACACGGTAAACACGACTGGCATGTAAGTCATGATCTTCTGCTGCATTGGGTCAGTCACGGTAGTTGGTGACATCTTCTGGATAACAAACATCGTCACACCCATCAGCACTGGCAGGATGTAGTACGGGTCTTGTGCAGACAAGTCTTGGATCCAACCAAAGAACGGTGCGTGACGCAGTTCAACAGAACCCATCAACATGTAGTACAACGCAAGGAAGATTGGCATTTGAATCAGCAGCGGTAAACAACCACCCAGTGGGTTTACTTTTTCTGATTTGTACAGCGCCATCATTTCTTGGCTCATACGTTGTTTATCGTCACCAATACGCTCACGCATTGCAGCCAGTTTAGGTTGCAGTAAACGCATTTTCGCCATTGAGGTGTACTGCGCTTTAGTCAGCGGGTACATAATACCACGGACGATAAAGGTGATAACGATGATGGCAATACCCCAGTTACCGACGAAACCGTGAATGAATTTCAACAGTTTGAACAGTGGCTGAGAGATAAACCATAACCAACCGTAATCTACGGTTAAGTCTAAATGAGGAGCAACTTCCGCCATTTCTGACTGAATTTCAGGACCAATCCACAGTGTAGAAGAGTAGGTCGCAGCACCATTTGATGCGATGGTCAGAGGTTCACTCTTATAACCAACGATGGCTGATTTCTTATCGAGATCAATGGTGTAGAAAGTGCTTTGCTCAGAAGAAGCTGGGATCCACGCAGTTGCAAAGTATTGTTGCAGCATCGCGACCCAACCACCTTTGGTTGTCAGGCTTAAGTTTTTATCTTCGATGTCACTGAAACTATATTTTTTATAGTTATTTTCATCAGAAGAGTAAGCCGCACCACGGTAGGTGTGCAGAGCAAAGTTGCTGCTGCCAGTATCACGCTGTTCTGGTAAAGCGATGGTTTGCTTTAATTGCCCGAAGAACGCAAGCGTTAAAGGCTGTGCAGTTGGGTTTTGAATGTTGTATTCAACATCAACAGTGTATTTGCCACGCTTCAGAATGTACGTTTTCTGATAAACCACACCGTTATTATCGGTGAAGGACATCGGAATGCGTAATTCGTCTTGACCATCTTTTAACTCAAAGCTTGCTGCTTCTGATGTATAAAGAGGGCGTTGACCATTGTTATTCGCTGGGTTGTCTGGACCATGAGGACCGATCAGACCACTTTGTGCCTGATAAACAAAACCTGGTGTGGTTTCCAATAAACGGAATGGGTTTGGTGAATTCAGGGTTGCTGGATAGGCTAACAGGTCAGCCTCATCGATATCACCACCACGAGTATTGATACGAATATCAAGTACGTCGGTTTTAACGGCAATAAGCTTACCTTGTTCACTACCTGTGACCGCTTGACCATCATTGCTTGCACTGCTCGGCATGTCCGTCTTTTGCTGAGAAACTTGAACAGCCTTGGTTTCCTGAGCAACTTTATCGCTCTCCCAAGCCTGCCAAACTAAGAACGACACGAACAACAAAGCGATGAGTAGAAGATTGCGTTGGGAATCCATCGTTATAATTCTCTATTATCATCAGTTTTTCTAGGTGGGACAGGATCATCTCCACCAGCGTGTAAAGGGTGGCATTTTAATACGCGTTTGGCAGTTAACCAACTACCTTTTAGCATACCAAACCTGCGCAATGCCTCAATTCCGTAATTAGAGCATGTGGGATTGAAACGACAACGAGGTCCTAACAACGGACTAATAGCCAGTTGGTAACCTCTGATCAGCATGATCAGGACTTTTGAGCCAAGCGACGGTGACGACGCCATAACTTATCCAATGATTCCGTAATCTGTTGATTGTCGAGATCGGCTACCCCTCTGCGAACCAGAACCACAAAGTCCATTGAAGGCAACTCATGTTGATGCAAACGAAAATATTCACGGGCTAATCGCTTGATACGATTACGCTCATGAGCACGTTTAACATTTTTTTTGGCGATGGTAAGACCGATGCGGGGATGCCCCAGCTCGTTAAGGCGACCAAGGATTGTTATCTCTGGGGAACTCGCCCTCTGCGGCTGCTTGAAGACATTGTCGAAATGCCTGGGAGTTAACAAACGTAACTCCCGGGTAAAAGCGAGCGTAACCACTATAGAGGGCTAGCTTTATTACTTAGATGAAACGGTCAGACGAGCGCGGCCTTTAGCACGACGGCGAGCCAGAACCTGACGACCATTTTTAGTGGCCATACGAGCACGGAAACCGTGTGAACGGTTGCGCTTCAGTACGGACGGTTGAAAAGTGCGTTTCATAACGATTTCTACCTAACTTTAAAATTTATTACTGATTCAGTAAACGCGTTGGCAACCAGTGGAAACTGATTTACACCTGTGCCTCTATCGCAACAATATAGAAAGAGGCAGGATTGTAATAAAACATAGGGGGTCACGTCAATAAAATGACGTAATCAAACCACTTTTTATTTAAACCTGGCTGACCGGTTTGCCGATATGTGCCGTGACAAGCTACGTATGGAACTCATTTATGCTGCCTTTTAGGCAAGTCTAACAGTTTAACTTTCAATCAACTCAA
This sequence comes from Providencia zhijiangensis, assembly GCF_030315915.2. Lineage (NCBI taxonomy): Bacteria > Pseudomonadati > Pseudomonadota > Gammaproteobacteria > Enterobacterales > Morganellaceae > Providencia > Providencia zhijiangensis. Next base: position 3,795,919 of record NZ_CP135990.1, read on the forward strand.
GCGTTTATTGACGTTACCCATAAAACCATGCTGCCTAAATTCATCATAAAAAGTGACATTCGCAGTGTACACAGGGAGGAAGATTATACGGACTCCTCCCTAAAGCGCAAGGATCTTAGCGGGATCCGAAAATATTTTTTGATCTTGGGAGATTATTTCTATATATAGGCTAAAGTTATCCCCAGACATGTGGAAAATTTGTCGTTGCCCGCGATCACCCAGCAAAATTCTCCCCTACCAGAGCCGCCTTATCACATTTGCCTGTGGATAAAAAGCATAAAAACTGTGTAAAAGAATGGAGATCTTGAGTGAATTTTGCGGTATGATCGCAGGTCTATTTCTGATCGGAGGATCAGGAATATGCTGTGGATAGATATGGTGAGTAAAAGTTAGTCAAACACCTTCTCTGGCCCCCTATTCTCTTAGTGACCACGAAAAGTGACTAATGGAATAGTTGCCAGTAAAAAATTCTTAACGAAATCCGTAATTCTTGTTTCATTGACCTTGTTAGGGGAGTCCAAC